>JAIOPV010000177.1 GCA_021413735.1 Planctomycetota bacterium | reverse complement strand
TCCGGTCTTGGCCCAAACTGTCTCGAAACAACTTGAGGTACTTCGCGAACGCCGGACCGAGGTCCGTAATCTCTTGCTCTGTCATCGGGAATCCTCCCCGATAAACAACTTACGGAGAAACCCGACACCCGCGCTGTACAGTTAGTGGCAGCCTGCAATTGGCTGTATCGAGTTGGGTGTTCACCGCTGTTTTCTTTCTCGCTGCCACCGTGACCGCACTCGCCCTCTACGGACGGAAGGGACCAAGCCATGTTTGATTCACCCGAACGCCTTCTTCTCGGCCTGGTGACGGGCATTATCTTTGGCATCCTGTTGCAAAAAGGGCAGGTGGCGAAGTTTTCGGTCATCGTCGGTCAGTTCACCCTGAGGGATTGGACCGTGGTAAAGATCATGGGAACCGCCGTCGTGGTCGGGTCCATTGGGGTCTACGCGCTGGTGGGTTCCGGTCACGCACACTTGCACATCAAGCCATTCCTGCTCGGAGGCGTGCTGCTGGGCGGCGTCTGCTTCGGCATCGGCCTGGCCGTGTTCGGTTACTGCCCCGGCACGGGTGTGGCGGCATGTGGCGAAGGGAAGCCGGACGCGATGGTCGGTGTCCTGGGGATGCTGGCCGGTGCGTTGGCGTTCGTTTCCGCCTACCCGGGCCTCCAGCCCGTCATCAAGGGGCTGGGCAACATGGGCAAACTGACGGTCCCCGACGCAACCGGCACGTCACCGTGGCTGTGGATCGCTGGGCTGGGAGTGTTCGGCGTCATCGCCCTGATGCTTTCGTCGGGTCGGAACACGTCGGCCGCGTCAAGTCACGCAACAACGGCCGTGCCGGTGTCCTCGTCGTCCTGACTCTCGCGGTGATCGGGACTGTAATGACCGCCTACCTGTTCCTCTGGAGCACTTGAGCGTCCCGCCCACATGGGCGGGACAACTAATAGGAGTCCGCGATGAGTGCATCACGCCGAGAGTTTCTGACCGAGGTCGGCGGGGCCGGGTTGGGGGGAGTCATCCTCGCCACCGCGAGCCTCTGGGCCGACGACAATCCGAAGCCCAATAATCCGAAGCCAAAGCCGCCGGCGAGCATGATCTTCGAGACGGTATTCACCGAAGGTCTTGCTCACCTGTCCTACCTGATCGGTGACAAGGAGTCGGGCCGGGCGGCCGTCATCGACCCCCGCCGTGACGTAGAGGTGTACGTAGAACTTGCCAACAAACACAAGCTGACGATCACGCACACGCTTGAGACCCACATCCACGCCGACTTCCTGTCCGGGTGCCGGGAACTGGCCGACCGCACGGGTACGACGAAGGTCTGCCTCAGTACCGAGGGCGGGGCGAAGTATGGCTACGAGCATGAGAAGTTGAAGGACGGAGACAAGATCGACCTGGGTCGGGTGGTTCTGACCGCGAAGCATACCCCTGGCCACACGCCCGAACATATGTCGTACCTCGCAGCCGAGGGCAACCGGCCGAACACCCCGTTCGCGGTGTTCAGCGGGGATTGCCTGTTCGCCGACTCGGTGGGTCGGCCCGACCTGCTGGGCGATGACAAGACCGGCGGACTGGCCAAGCAACTTTACAAGTCGATCTACGAGTTCTACCTGAAGTTGCCCGACGACCTCCGGGTCCACCCGGCGCATGGGGCGGGGTCGCCTTGCGGGGCGAACATCAGCGACCGACTGGTCACCACCATCGGGTACGAGCGGCAAAACAACCCGGCCCTCCAGTTTAAGGAGGAGGCCAAGTTCATCGACTATGTCTTGTTCACCGCCCCGCCCGAGCCGGTCTACTACCCTCGGATGAAGAAAGAGAACGCGGATGGCCCGCCGGTTCTCGGCCGGTTGCCCACCTGCCCGGCCCTCGCGTCGAAGGCGTTCCGGGCAGCGGTCGAGAAGCCCGGGGTGCAACTGGTAGACAACCGCCAGATGCTCGGCTTCGGCGGGGGCCACATCCCGAACGCCCTGAACATCGGGCCGAGGGCCGAACTGTCCATCTGGGCCGGGTGGATGCTCGACCCGAAGAAGCCGGTGTTTCTCGTCCTGCGGCAGGATGCTGATCTTGCTGAAGTGCAGCGGCAGTTTCTCCGCGTTGGGTTTGACAAGTTCGGCGGCTACCTGCTCGGCGGGATGGAGGAGTGGGACAACGACGGGCTGCCACTTGTCGGCCTCGCACAGATGCCGGTGGAAACGTTGAACGCCGCCCTGCCCCCGAAAGACCTCCAGATTCTCGACATCCGCACCCCCGGCGAGAGGCAGGACGGGTTCGTCCCCGGCTCGACCTATATTTTCCTGCCGGAACTTGAGAAGAAGGCCGGGAAGCTCGACAAAAATCGGCCAGTTGTGGTGTACTGTGACAGCGGCTACCGTGCCAGCCTCGGTGCCGGGCTGCTCCAGCGGCTGGGCTTTAAGGACGTGCAGAACGTGCCGGGCAGTTGGAAGGCGTGGAAAGCACGCGGGTACGCGGTGACGGTGCCGAAGGAGCGGAAGAAGGGGACGGACACGAACCTCGGATGAACCCGCCTGCCGCCAGCTATAGGGCCAGCGGCGGTGACAGGCTACACACGGAGAGGGATATGAGTCGGAGATCGTTCCTCCACCGAGCGGGCGGCTTCGTCCTCGGGCTGTTGCGCTGGGGAAAGTCGTCCGCCCGCGCCCGCGACGGGGCGGTGACGCTGACCATCCTCCACACCAACGACATCCACGGACACCTCACCGCCTGGACGGGCTGGGACGCCGACCTGAAGGGGAAGACGGTCGGCGGGTTCGGACGGCTGGCCGGTGCCGTTGCACAGACCCGCAAGGACGCCGCGAACGTCCTCCTGCTCGACGCGGGCGACCTTTTGGGCGACTCGATGATCGCCGATCTGACCGAGGGCCGGGCGATGGTCGAGGCGTTGAACCACCTCGGCTACGACGCCATGTCCATCGGCAACCACGAACCCGACTTCGGGACGGGAGTGCTGCGACAGCGGATGACGGACGCCCGGTTCACGGTGATCGCGGCCAACCTCGTCGAGCGGAAGGGGAGCAAGCCGTTCGCCAAGCCGTACATCGTGAAGAAGGTCGGCGGGGTGAGTGTCGGCGTGCTGGGGCTGGCGTACCCGAAGACCCCGTGGACCACAGCGGCGAAGAACGTGGCCGAGGTCGAGTTTCAGCCGCCCACGCCAGCCGTCAGGCACTACCTGCCGAAGATGCGGGAGGACGGCGCGGAACTGGTCGTCGTCTTGTCGCACCTGGGGCTGAGCGGCGACCAGGCGTTGGCGAAGGCGGTCGAAGGGATCGACGTGATCGTCGGCGGCCACAGTCACAACCGCATGACGAAGGCCGAGACGGTCGGTACTACACTCATCGTCCAGGCCGGGGCGCACGGGTCCGACTTGGGCCGGTTGGAGTTGACCGTC
>JAIOPV010000049.1 GCA_021413735.1 Planctomycetota bacterium | reverse complement strand
CACGGGGTTTATCCCCGTGGCCTTCGACTCTCCAAAAGACCACGGAGATAAACCCCGTGGCTCGCCAGATTCAATTCCAACTCAATTCGGGAAACACCGCCTCGACCAATCCCTTGCGGGTGGGGTTTCGTTCCACGAACGCCGCGACGCCAGCTAACCCCGCACGAAACTCTGGCCCGCGACTCGATCGCAACGCCACCGCAATGATCGGCAACAGGTCTCCCGCCTCATCCGGGTTCGCGGCAATGCGTTCCATGATTTGCCGAATCACGAACGGCTTCGCTCGGCTGCCCCGCGAAATGTTCAGCAGTACGGTCGCCCATAAGAACCGCACATGATCCATCGAGAACTTCGCCAAGCCCGTGCGTTCCTTGGCTCGTTCTTCCAGGATGCCGATCAGACGCAGCCGGATGTTATCGTAAGGCGATTCGAGCATCTTCTGCCAGACGCCGACATCTTCGCGGGCACGCGGCTCGGTTTGCAGCCATTCCCAGCCAACTTCGCGGACATCCTCGTGTCGGCCGTCGAGGAATTCCAGCACCCACTGCGGCTGAAACTCCGGACGCTCGCTCAGCACCTTGCACGCCCACTGCACGAGTTCGGCCCGCAACGGATCAGCCTGCGCTTCGCGGAACCCGAACAGTGATTGCACTTCAGCGGCGTTCGTCGGCTTCTTTCCAGCGAGAAACGCGACACCGAGGCGAGCCAGCGGAACTGGTCGCTGCATCGCGAGCCGCACGGCTTCCACGAATGATACTTGCTCGGGCTTCACCGCACGGGCGACCATCTCGCAAATGCGATCAAGCAGGTCCGGCTTCGCACGATCCACAAGCTGAAGCCAGCGTTCGACGGGAATCTTTTCGAAACCGCCCGCACGTTCGAGGGCTTCGATGGCGAGGTCGTTCAGCACCGAGTTATCACTGACGACCCAATCGAGGAGTTCATCGAGACTCAGCAGCGAGAGTCGATTCGGGAAGTGCTGTCGCAGCATCTTCGCGGCCCACAGACACACCGGCCTGCACTTCCCGTTCACGAGCAAGTCGAAGATCGGCTCCGGACTCTTCAGCCACAGGGCACGATACATCGGATCGGGTTGCAACTGCGGGAGCGTTCCCGTTTCCGAGACGAACCAGCCGGTTGCCGTGGATGCGAGCGCCTGCGAATGGTGGAACAGAACGTGAACGAGACCCCAGTTGTCGAGCAATCCGAGACCGTCTGGCACGTCCGCGTCGGTGTAGAGCTTCAGCGCCGTGCAGACCGCCGAGATGTAACGCTCGGGCTTGTTTTTGCCGAGCTTGCGAAAGTATCGCCACGCACGCCGACGCAGATATTGCCGAGTGGGGACCGAGAACAGGAACTTGCCGCGTGTGAACTTCTCACGATTCTGCACGAACCACGAGCCGAGGTAGAAGCGATCATCACGCGACAATGTCGTGTCGGCTGGCGTGTAAATGATCTCGATTCGCTCGTTCGTGCGGGTTCGGTAATCCCACTGCGTTGTGGTGCCGCGTTTGCGGCGAATCGTGCGGTCGAATCCGACGAGAAAGCGAGCCATCACTGCGTCGTCGCCAGCGTTGTCCGCGAGCTTAAACAACCGCTTCACGAGTGGTTCGTGTCGTGCGGCATTTAGGGGGCGTTCGAGATAGTTAAACAGCAGTCGCCGAGCTTCGATGCGGGGGTCTTTGTACCACGCCTCAGCGAACAGCGCGAGCCCGACGGCGTTCACTCGCTGCCGCACAGCTTCGACGAACTCGGGCGACCCCGTCTGGAACAGCCGCATGGTGCGGTCCCAGTTTGGGTCGTTTCCAGATGGTGGTGGTTTGTCCTTCGCCACGCGGTCATCCCCTTGGGTGGGATGGATGGTATGCGGTCGCGTCAGATCGTGCAAGCACCGTAGAAATCGCTGCGGCGTTTGTGAGCGTCGAGCCGTCAGGCCGACGGTGGCTGAATTTCGCCAAGCACCGTCGGGCTCACGCAGCGACGCTCGCGAATTACGCGGGCAACGCGGAGCCGAAGAATCGCAGCCAGTTGCCGAAGAAGATGCCGTCGATGTCGGCGGCGCTGTAGCCGCGACGAGCCAGAATCTCTTCGAGTTTGTGAACGTCGGTGATCGTGTTCAGATCGCGTGGCGTCTGCTCGAAACCGAAGCCGCCGTCGAGGTCGGTGCCGAACGCGATGTGCTTCGTGTTGCCCGCGAACTGGCAGATCTTATCCATGTGATCGACAATCGCTTCCAGCCCCACGACCTCCGGCTGCGTCTGGCCGCGAACCCAGTTCGGATACATCATCCACGCATCAAACGCCGAACCGATCACCGCGTTCCGTTTGATGAGTTCCTTCACCATGTCGTCGGTGAGTTGGCGATCCCCCGGCACCAGCGACCGCAAATTGTGGTGGCTCGCCAGCATCGGGCCGTCGTAAACGTCCATCGCATGCCAGAACGATTGGTCCGCGAGGTGCGTGACGTCGAGGATCATGCCGACCTTCATGAACTCCTTCAGCAACTGCACGCCGGCAGGCGTCAGCGGGCCGTCGGTGGCAGTGCCGTAGGCGTAGTGACTGCGGCCGTAGTGAGCCGGGCCAACCGCACGCAAACCCAAACCGAACCAGTGCGCGACCTGCTCCGGATTCACAATTGGGTCGCCGCCTTCCATGCTCAGAATGATGCCGAGCGGCGTCTTCTCCGGGGCTGCTTCCCATGCCTTCCAATGTGCCGCCAACTCGCCCCGAGTCTGAATGAACTTCAAGTGACCCTGCGATTCGAGCAGCCGATAATAGCCGAGCGACCCAAAGGCGTGAGAGTACGCGATCTGCTGCGTGGCGTAGTCGATGTCGCCGCGTTTGAAGCCAAGGCGGGTGGCGGCGTCTGGTCCGCTGCGAGCGAGCAGCGTCGCGACGCACACCGGCATGCGGCACTTCTTCAATTCTGGGAACGTCAGCGTGCAGCGGTTGCGGCACTTGATGTCGTTGAAGTCCTTCTCGACTTCGCGGAGTTGCTCGACGGTGAGGAACAGGTCGCGGTTGTAGTTGAGGGCGTTGAGTGCAAGGTCGAGGTGTGCGTCGATCATCGGTCGCATGGCGGGTTCCAGGTGGGTGCGAATGCGAATGAGGAGGGTATCCGCAGATTACGCAGATGGACACAGATTTAAAGTCTTTCGACCCAGTGCTTCCGCACTGGGCTACTTAAGACGGCCCCATCCGGGGCGAAAACAAGACTTTCTGATTTGGCTTTCCACCCCGGAGGGGTCGGCTTTCGTAGCCCAGTGCGGAAGCACTGGGAGATTGACGCGATTCCAATAATGAATCGGAATTCCACGCAGCGGGGTAACGTCCGTATAATCTGCTCGTTCGGGAAAAATCCGCCGATTCCACAGGAGACTCGGAATGTCGCGGAATTGCATTGTGCCGGTCGCGTTCAAGCTCGCCATTCTCGTGACATCCCTCGGAGCGTGTACCGCTCTCGCGGACCCACCCGCCAAACTGCCACCACTTCCTCCGCCTCAAGGCAAGCTTCCCCCAATCGTCGTTCCCGAGAAGATGCCCGCCGCGGCTCCCGTTCCGGTGACGCTCGTTCCGGTGGAACTCACCATTCCCATCGCGGACCTCAAGAAGCAAATGCTGAAGTCCATCGCGCAGCAGATCGACCCCAAGGCCGAGCCTGTGCTGCCATTGGTGGTGAAAGGCAACACCCGCAACCTGCCCCCTGCTGATGCCAAGCAACCCGAAGCGAAGCAGCCCGAAGTGAAGCAAGTTGAACTGCGGAAGCCTGTGCTGCCGGAGCCAAAGAAGGTGATGCCTGAGTTGCCGCCACCGGCACTGGCCAACGATCCGGAGATGCGACCCAATCGTCCGCGAATCTTTGGAAATCGTCCACCGGGAACACGTCCCGTGCTCGAACGCATCGCGGAACGGCCACTCGTGCAGGGGATCGTCAAGCAAGTCGCGGAGCGGGTCGCCGAGACCAGTGATCTCGATTACCGAATCGAACTGCGAACCTTCGACCTGACGATCATCGGCAACACGCTCACCTGCGAAGTCGGTGGTGGCTTCCACGCTGAGGGCAAAGCCGCGCCAGTGGTGCCAGGTCAACCAGCACCGGTTCCGGCGAACATCCGCGACATCGGCATCAAGCTGAGAGTAACGAAGGATCTCGTTTGGAGCGACGCCGGGAAACTGGAACTGAAGGAAGGTTCGAGCAAGGTGTGGATCGACCCGGAAACGCCAGTAATCGGGTTCCCACGTCTCGACATCGCTCGCATCCTGCAACTGAACGGATTGCTGGGGCTGGTCGGGGGTGTGTTGGATCGCGAGTTGATGAAGCGGATTCCGACCGACAACATGCCAGACCTCGCGAAGGTTGCTCCACAGATCAAGGACAAGGTGCCGTTCCTGGCGGTCCAAGAGATCACGGCCTATCCGCTGCGCGGCGACGAGAAGGATCTGCACGTCTGCCTCGTCATTGGCTTCGTGCCGTCGAACAAGAAGGTGGGCGACGAAATCAAGATCTCGTCGAAGACCGGTCCGTTCCCAGAGCCGAAATTCAAGGGCACGATTACGTTCGATAAGGACGGCAAGCCCGACGTGAAGCTCGAACCAATTCGGTAAGTGCTGTGGCTCGAATTTTGGTTTCTTGCCCTCCCCCCTTGTGGGGGAGGGTGGCGAGGCTTTGCGAGCCGGGTGGGGGGTAAGACCTCAACATCTCGGTAGGCATACCACCCACCCACCACTCGAAGACTCGTGGCGACCTCCCCCACAAGGGGGGAGGGCAAAACCCAAACAATCAGTGGTGTCCCATGCGATCGCTGCTGCTCGGTCTTGTCGCGTGTGTGTTCGTGTCGGCGTTGGTTGCGGCGCCGCCTGCCGTGCCTCATCCAGAAAAGCTCGACGCCATCGGGCCGCGGATGCAGAAGTTCGTCGATAGCGACGATCTTTCCGGAGCCGTCTGCGTCATCGGTCGCAAGGATGGCATCGTTCACGAATCGGCGGTTGGCTTCCGCGATCTCGCCGCCAAAACGCACATGCAGAAAGACACGCTGTTCCGCATCGCGTCGATGACGAAACCGATCACCGCCATCGGCATCATGATTCTTGCTGATGAAGGCAAGCTCAGCCCCGACGACGACGTTGCGAAGCACCTGCCCGAGTTCACGGGGCAAATGCTCCTCGGCGAAAAGACAGCGGATTCGGTTACGCTCAAGAAGCCGAGCCGCCCGATCAAGCTCCGCGATCTGCTGACGCACACTGCGGGCCTCGCAAACTACCCCGCTGGGGTGAATGATGTGTATACGAAACGCAATCGCACGCTCGCCGAGACAACACTCGCGGTCGCGTTGCAGCCGTTACAGTTCGAGCCGGGCACGAAGTGGAGCTATTCCAATTCCAGCATCGACACGCTTGGCCGCGTGATCGAAGTGGTATCCGGCATGAGCTACGAATCGTTCCTTCAGAAGCGCGTGTTCGAGCCGCTCGGCATGACCGACACCGCGTTCTACCCGTCGAAGGAACAGCTCGCTCGCCTGGCGGTGACCTACGGCAAAGACAAGGCTGGAAAGCTCATCGTGGCTCCGAACTCGCTGATGGATCTTCCGGCGAATCCGAAGCACCCGATTCCTGCGGGCGGTCTGATTTCCAGCGGCGCAGACCTCGCGAAGCTGTACCAGATGATGCTGAACAAGGGCGAACTCGGCGGGAAGCGAATCATCAGTGAGAAGGTCGTTGCTGAGATGACGAAGGTGCAGACCGGCGACATCAAGACGGGCTTCGTGGAAGGCATGGGCTTCGGTTTCGGTTGGGCGGTTGTGCGTGAACCGAAGGGCGTGACGGGAATGCTGTCGGCGGGCACATTCGGTCATGGCGGCGCGTTCGGCACGCAAGGCTGGATCGACCCGAATCAGGATTTGTTCTGCATCCTGCTGATTCAGCGAACAAACCTCGCGAACGGCGACGCATCCCCGATGCGGCAAGCACTTCAGGAACTCGCGGTCGAAGCAATCAAGAAGTGACAGAGGAAAATGAGACTGTAGCACGGCGAGGGCCGTTGTTGCCGTGGTGGACTTGTCAGAAGGTGTGTTTTGCTGGTGAGAGGTGGAATGTATTTGCCCCGAAGGGGCAGGACAACATAGCCCGGGGCAAGACTGCGAAGCTGTCGCCGCCCCGGGACCAACCACCAAAACGCATTGCACTCGGAAGGAGTGCGACACACTTTCGCAGTCCTGGTGGGCTTCATCTCTTGTCCCACCCTTTCAGGGTGGATTATTGGCTTTGGACTGTTCCCGGGGCGGCGCCTTCGGCTTGCCCCGGGCTAGGTTGTTCCGCCCCTTCAGGGCGAAAACAAATAACAACAGTACTCGCGATGCTACAGACTCAGGAAAATTCGAAATTCGAAGCACGAAATCCGAAAGGAAGACAACGACATTGTTTTCGGATTTCGTGCTTCGAATTTCGAATTTGGGGGCTTGGCCCCCGGGTTGCTAAGATGTGACCTCGTAGGATTCCTTGCGAGGCCAACACCATGAGCGATCCGACACCAACTGCACCCGCACCCGTGACCGCAGAGCCAAACCCTCCAGCGCCCCCTGCGGTCACGTCGACCGAGAGCGGATCACAGTACGAGTTCAACGAGTCGCAAAACCAGATCATCAACGAACTCGCGTTCGCGATGATGTGGGTGCGGTTTCCGTTACTCGTTGCGGGCTTATTCCAGGCGATCATCGCAACGGGCCTGGCATTCCGTGTTTCGCGTGACGGTGCCCACATCGTCGGCGTGCTCGGGCACGCGATGTCGGCGGTGATCTGCTTTATGCTGTCGAGCTGGTTGCTGCGAGCAGCGAGCGAGTTCACGAAGGTCACCACGACAAGTGGCCGCGATATCACTCACATGATGCGAGCGCTGAAGAGCCTCGGTGCGTGGTTCGATCTGCTCGCGTTCTTCGTGAAGCTGTATCTCGCACTGCTTGGCATCCTGATCGTGCTGCTGCTCTTCGGGCTGATGTTCGGCGTGTTCCGCGAGTCGGTGTGACATTCACTGCCCCGGATGCTTGATGCCCGCGGCGATGCGAGCCTTCTCGATGTAACCCATCGTGGGCTGCATCGCCTTCACATCCATGCCCACGACGCGATCTTCCTTCTGGTACATTGTCTTCAGCGAATTGAAGATGCCAGGGTCGCCGCCCGTGAACGCGCTCACGAGCGCGAGCCAACGCTTCGCCAACTCCTGCGCTTTCGGATCGGTCGGATCGACGCCCGCATCCATTGCGGCCTTCACGTCCGCGAACAGATCGGCCCACATCTGCGGACCCTGCCGAATCGTTTCTTCCATCGCTTCGCCACCTTCCTTGCGGCGATCTTCGAGTTGCTTCAGTTGCTCGGGCGTGTAGTACTTCTCGATCATGGTCATGGCCTCGATGGTTTGAAGGAACGTTTCGGGCGAGACTGCTTCCGCCCGGTCGAGGACTTCCGAAAGCCCCTGTAAACGCTGACCGAGTTCTGCGAGTTCGGCGGCCTGCTCACGCACCTTTTCCAGATGCAAACGCACGACCTGTTTCGGGTCGTAGTCGGCCCGCGTCATGTACTCTTTGATCTGCTCCAACCCGAACCCGAGTTGCTTCAGACACAAAATCTGATGCAATCGACTGACATCCGCAGCCGTGTAAAGGCGGTGGCCGGAACCGTGTGCGGAGTCGGTTCGCACCGACGGCGACAGCAGCCCGATCGCGTCGTAATGGTGCAGCGTGCGGACGGTCAGGCCCGTGCGGGTCGCGAGTTCGCCCACCTTCCAGGTCGGTTCGGAACGCATGGGAGCCTCCGGAAGTTCGACGCTGGGATGATACGCCCTGACGTAACGTGAGGTTCAAGCGGCGAAGACGGATTATACTTCCAACCCAACGGCCCGCATCAGCGCCAGACCGTTGCCGTGCGGCACAACGCCTTCACGCATTGTGTAATCGAACTTGAGTTCGCCGCCCGCGAAACCATCGCAGAAGTGGACGTTCACCGTGCCCGGCAGCCGCTCTGCTACACCGGTCAAACTCAAATCGTGCGTCGTGACGAAGCCGATGGCACCCGCAGCGAGAAGCGTTCGCACCACACCTTCAGCACCCGCGACACGATCCGCCGAGTTCGTGCCCGAGAAGATTTCATCGAGCAGGAACAGCAACGGAAGTCCGCCCGGCTTCGCCAAGTCGAGCAGTTGCCGAACCTTTGTGACTTCCGCGAAGAATCGTGATCGTCCGGCCTGCAACGAATCCTGCACTCGCATCGTGGCCCCCAGCGCGAGCGGCGTCAGCGTCAGCGAGTTGGCCCGCACGACGCCACCAGCCAGAGCCAGCACCGCGTTCACGCCCACAGCTCGCAGAAGCGTGCTCTTCCCGGACATATTCGAGCCGCTGATGAGCAGAATTCGCGGGCCAGATTCGCCGCCGAGTTTCACATCATTGCGAATGCACTTGTCGAGCGGAATCAGCGGATGACCAACCCCAACCGCCACGACCTGCACCGGGCCTGCCTCCACCGTCGGGAACACATCCGTCGGGTTCTCGTAAGCGTAACCCGCGAGCGAAGACAGCGCTTCCACTTCGCCGATGACTCGCAGCCAGTGCCCCACCGCAACACCCGAACGCGCCCGCCACTGTTCGAGCATGTACGCGAAACGGATGTCCCACATGCGAAGAATCGCGATCGGAATGAACATCGCGTTTCGCCGTGAGTCGTACCACTTCAGCACGTTCCGCAGTTCGCGAATCTGTGCCGACGCGGGCAACCCGCCTGCCGACATTCCAGCCTGCAATTCCTTGAGTCGCTGCGACGTGAATGGTTCGCGTTCGAGTCTGGCGAGGATCACTTCAAGCAATGACAGGTGATGTTCGGTGCGTTCCAGTGGCGTGAGAACTCGACGTGCCCACGGCAGCAGCGGCACCGCCAGAATGAGCGACGGCAACCCGAGCAACAGCACTGGCAGCGAGGTGGTGCCGACGAACAGCCAACCCGCAACCGCGAGCACGTTACCCCAGCCCAACACCTCGATTGTCCAACGCTTCCACTGCGGAGCGGGCTCGGTTGGTGCCGTTCCCCACGCGGCGAGCGGGCGGCAATCGGCAGCGGGAACGTTCCCGCCAGCCACCGCCACGGATTCACGCAGATCAAGACGCGGCTTCAGATCCACGACCGCTTCCTGGCGAGCTTTTACTTCCGTCGGAGTGGCAGGTCCGCCGAGCCACGCGGCGAGCGTCGATTCGCCAATCTGCGTTCGGCACGCGGTCAGACGTTCGAACAAGGAGCCCGGGCCAAAGAGGTCCAGGTCGGCCGCATAAGGGTGGTTCTCGTCGGCGAAGTTGGCCCCATCGCTGATGCCGCCGGGCTTTCCGTCAAGGCGTTCAATCCCGGCTGTGTAGAACGCGGCAGCACGCTCGGCCCACGCGATTCGGCCACGGGTCGCCTCAAACTTCGCCACGAGGTAGATGAACGCCGCGACCGGAATCAGCGCGAACCACGGTGAGAGTAAATTCGTTCCGAAGCCAAGCCCCGCGACCACCAACGCGACGACAAACATACCGAGGCGAGCATAGCTTAGTTGATCGAGTCGCACAGTGAGCGTGGCAGCGGTGGCCCGTCGCGCGGCTAGCCGCGCGGCGTACACGAACGCAGGGGAATTAGAATCGGGCACCGGGATTCCTGACGTGAAACGAGAGCGATTTGGTTCCGTGAGAACCGCTATTAATCCGTTGCGTCTGAAAAGTAGGTCAGGCTTTCGAGCCTGACTCCGAAGGCCGAAGAGTCAGGCTCGAAAGCCTGACCTACAACCCACCGCTAACTCTTCGGAACTTCCGGGCTCGACGTGAGCGATGCCTTGAACGAATCAATTGCCTGCTTCATGCCTTCATCGAACAGGACACGCGGAGTATACCCGAGTTTCGTGCGGGCCTTCGCGATCGAGAAGTCGAGGTTCAACCCGGCGAACTTGAGTTGGGCCTGCGTGATGCGGGGAGCCGTCGGGCGGTTCTCGCGACGAAACTTCGACTCACGCCAGTTCGCCATCATGCGAGCGAGCCACACCGGAATCGGCGGGAACTTCTTCGGTCGCTTTACTTCCAACCCATCGGCGACCGTCTCGAAAAAGCGGCGCTTGCTCACGAACTCGCCATCCGTGATATTGAAGATTTCACCGACCGCGTTCGGGTTGTCGATGGCCAACAGCACGGCGTCGGCGAGGTTCCCGACGTAGACCGTGTTCAGAGCGTACTTCCCGCGAGCGATGTACATGACGCTACCTTCCGCGAGCCTCTTCGCGATGCGTGGCAGCAGCGTGCGGTCGCGCGGGCCATACACGAAGCCCGGCCGCAGGATCGCGACCGGCACCGATTGCTTGCGGTGATACTGCAACGCGAGGCGTTCGGTTTCCACTTTCGATTGCGTGTAGCCGTCGATGTGTTTGTCTGGCAGCGGCTCGCTTTCGTCGGTCTGGTAGTGGTGTCTCGCTTCGTAGACGCCAAGCGTACTGACGTGAACGAACCGGTGCAGCGGCTTGCCGAGCGTGGCGTCGAGCAAAGCGCGAAGCCCCTCGACGTTCACCTTGCGGTAGTCTTCGAGGGGTCCCCAGTCGCCGACCTTCGCGGCACAGTGAGCGATCACATCGACGCCTTCGACGGCAGGCTTGATCGAGGCTGGATCGGAGAGATCGCCGCGAAAGATCGTGACGCCGAGTTTTTCGAGAAACGCGGTGTCAGTTCCGGGGCGCACGAGAGCGCGAACGGTGTCGCCTCGCTTGGCGAGTGCCTCAGCGACATGCGAACCGACGAACCCGGTAGCTCCGGTGACGAGAACAGTGTGCGGCATGGTGAATACTGGGAGGCGGAGGGAAGTAACAGATGTTGTGCGGGGGAAATGGGTTATTGGCAAGAGTGGCCCGGTGAGCGTCGAGCCGTTAGGCCGACGGTATTACCGATGGTCGAGTCGGTATTACCGATGGTCGAGTTTTGGAACCGTCGGGCTGACGCCTCGACGCTCACAATTCACGCCGCATCGCACAGTTTCAGCTTGTCAGTGCGGGGCAACTTCTTGATCGCAGCCTCCCGCCGTAACGCCAAACCGTGGCCCTTCGCAGGCTCGTGATACACCAGCGTAACCGGCCCGCGAGAACGTGTGTACTTCGCCGCAGTGCCCGCGTTGTGCTGCTTGAGTCGTCGGGTAACGTCGGTCGTGACTCCGGTGTACAGACTGTCGTCGGCACACCGGAGAACGTAGACCCACCAACGCGGCTTCCGTGTTGCCACGGTTAATCTCCTACCTGACGAGCGTGGCCGACGATGACATCGTCGTCATTTCCACCCACACGAACGGCGGCACCCGACCAACCCGCATCACCAGCACATCCGTCGGCTTTCGATCCGGCAGCGTCATCAACACGCGCAATCCTTCGCTCAGTCCGAGGCGGTCGGCTTCGTCCACCGAGAGGCGTACTCGCACCGAGTTCCCGTCTGTCGTGTAGTAAGCGTACACCGTCTCGTTCCCCCATGCGACCAATCCCGTTCCCCGCATAGCAATCCCCCCTCGACATCAATATCCCCGTGCTGAGATTCGCACGGTAAGAGTCGAAGTGCAATCGCCGTGCTTCACGGAACGTTCACACAATCCGCGAGGGAACCAATCCTCCCATATGATCGCTTCAAACAGGAGAAACCATACCTTTTCTCGGAACAACCCCAATCTCCCAAGCCCCTCGATTGGTGGTGTGGGAGTTGGCATGTGGGAGAAAGCATGACATTCGACTTAGTTGTGGTCGGTGGCGGAATCGTCGGGCTGGCCACGGCGTATCAGTTCACGCAGCGGTTTCCGGGGAAGCATGTCGCCGTGCTGGAGAAGGAAGCCCGCGTCGCCGAACACCAGACGGGGCACAACTCCGGCGTGCTGCACTCGGGAATCTACTACAAGCCTGGCTCGCTGAAGGCCGTGAACTGCCGCGCCGGTAAACGAGCGATGGAAGCGTTCTGCGCCGAAGAAGGCATCGCACACGACATCTGCGGAAAGGTGATCGTCGCCGTCACGGATGCCGACTTGCCAGCGCTTCAGCGAATCTACGAACGAGGTGTCGCCAACGGCATCCGCTGCACACTCATCGACAAGTCCCGCCTCGCGGAACTGGAGCCGCACGCGGCCGGGGTGAAGGCGATTCACGTTCCCGAAGCCGGCATCGTGAACTATCGGCAGGTCTGCGAGCGACTCGCTGAGAAGGTGCGAGCGGCTGGCGGTGAAGTGGTCTTCGGCGCGAAGGTGACAGCAGTGCATCACCACGCGGATGGAGTCACAGCGGTCACGCCGGTTGGTGCGGTCACGGCGAAACAGCTCGTGAACTGTGGTGGCCTTCACTCGGACCGCGTGGCAAGACTCACGGGCCAAGACCCCGGCGCGAAGATCATTCCGTTCCGTGGCGAATACTTCACGCTGAAGCCGTCGGCACACAAGCTGTGCCGCAACCTGATCTATCCGACGCCCGATCCGCAGTTCCCATTCCTGGGCGTGCATTTCACTCGCATGATCGACGGCAGCGTCGAATGTGGCCCAAACGCGGTGCTGGCATTCGGTCGTGAGGGGTACAAGTTCTTCGCTCTGAATCCGCGTGATCTGCTGGAAACGCTGACCTACGGCGGTTTCATCCGCATGGCGTTGCAGCACTGGCGAATGGGGCTTGGCGAAATGTGGCGATCGCTGAACAAGGCTGCGTTCGTGCGTGCCCTTCAGCGACTTGTGCCAGAGATTCGCGCCGAAGACATGGAACCCGCTCCGGCTGGGATTCGCGCTCAGGCGGTCGCGCCCGATGGCGGGTTGGTGGACGATTTCCTGATTCAAGAAGCCGATCGTGTGGTGAATGTGTGCAATGCGCCGTCGCCAGCCGCGACGGCGTCGCTTCAGATCGGTAGCACAATCGTTGACCGCCTGACGCCCCGCTTCACATGACTCGATACGGCAGCGGTTGCCCTTCAAGCCCCGCGAAGAGATTCACCACCGACATCTCGGCCATCTTGCGACGAGTCTCGACCGTCGCACTTCCGAGGTGCGGCGTGATGATGATGTTGTTTAGCTTCAACAGCGGATGATCCCGCGGCAACGGTTCCGGGTCGGTTACATCGAGCGCCGCAGCGTGAAGACGTTTCGCCGCGAGAGCCTCCGTCAACGCCATCGCATCAACCACAGCACCACGAGCGACATTCACGAGCGTCGCCGTCGGCTTCATCATCGCCAACTCCTTGCGACCGATCATGCCGCGAGTTTCCGCCGTCAACGGCACCGTCAGCACGATGTAATCGGAGTTCGCGAGCAGTTCGTCGCGTGTCGCATAGCGTGCGCCGAGCGCGATCTCCGCTTCATCGCTCTTGGTGCGGTTGTGGTACAAGACCGTCATGTCGAAGCCGCGTGCCCGCTTCGCGACCTGCCGGCCGATTCGACCCATGCCGAAGATGCCGATCGTCGCACCGTGAATCTCGCGGCCGAGCATGAACGACGGATCGAATCGCAAGAAGTCCGGCCCGCGTGCGTAGCGGTCGCCTTCGACCAGGCGCCGACCCGCTGCCAGCATCAGCGAGAACGCCAGATCAGCCGTCGCTCCGTCGAGGATGCCGGGCGTGTTGCCGACGGGAATGCCTCGCTGCGTTGCAGCCTTCACGTCGATGTGATCGACGCCGACGCCGAAGTTGCTGACGACCTTCAAACCCGGCCATCGCGCGAGCATCGCATCATCGACGGTCGGGTGTCCGTAGGTGTAGATGGCGTCGATTCGGTCGGTGGCTGAATCCCACGGCACGAGTTCGACTCGACCAGCAATGAGATCGAGGACGGCATCAGAAACGGGAAGATCGGCAAGAACACGGGCTTTGGTGGCTGTGTCGGAATGCATGATGAGCAACTGAGTTGGGGAAAACTCCAGAAAGTGCGGTTGACATGCCGCACTCATGCGCACAGTATATGGCCTTAGTTCGGCCTCTTCTCTGTTCCGGCCCCACCGTTGTGAGGTTCACGCCTCAGAACGGTGGGGTTTTTTTGTAGCACAATTCGCACGGCTTATTCCTCGCCTGAGGGGTACCAATGCTCGCACCATCCGTCGTGGTTGCCGCACTCGAAACAGCAGGGTTCACCCATCTCGTGTGGATTCCGGATAGTCACCTGGGAACGTGGGAACCCACGCTCGCCGGGTCGAAGTTAGCACCAATCCGCGTCACAAGGGAAGGCGAAGCTGTCGCGGTGGCCGCAGGCTTGATGCTCGGCGGTGCGAAGCCGTTGGTCGCGGTGCAATGCACGGGGTTCTTCGAGGCTGGCGACGCGGTGCGGAACGTCGTCCACGACATGAAGATGCCATTAAAAATGATCGTCGGTGTGCGAAGTTTACGTGCGAGCCGTGCAGGCAAGGTTGCCGACAACTGCCCGCACTTCGCGGAACGGCTTGTGGCTGCGTGGGAGTTGCCGCAGAGCGAATTCGACCCGGCGACCAGCACCGCCGAACAACTGGCGGTCGCCCTTCGTGGACTTGCCGAGGGAAGCGGTGCCGGCGTGATTCTGTGGGCGGAATGATCTCTTCGCCGCTTGCGGCGTAGCGCTCTTGCAAGAGCGCTACGCCGCAAGCGGCGAAGAGATCATTCCGCCCACAGAATC
>JAIOPV010000020.1 GCA_021413735.1 Planctomycetota bacterium | reverse complement strand
TCGCGGAACGCCACCCGTTCCCCGTCGCACGCCACCTGCCGTGTGGTTTCTGGCGCTCGGCCTCGTCGTGTGGTCAGCGTTGGCTGCCGCTTCGTGGGTTGCGTTCCCCACTGGCTGGCGCACCATCGGCGCTTACTCCTCGTACACGCTGTACCTCGTCTTCCTCATGTTCCTGTGGGGCGTACTGCTGACGGTCACGTTCGTCGGCATCTTCGTTCCCGTCGCATTGCTCGACACACTGCTGAAACGCTGGCTCGGCGACACCGACCGACGCGGAGCGGAACTCGCGGCCGTGGTCGGATATGCCGTCATCGTGTCTGCGATCGCATACGCCGTGCAGCCTGTCGCCATCTTGGGGCTGTGTCTGATCGTTGCAGTCGGAGCGTGGTTCGTGTACTTGCCGCGTGGTTCGGATGGGCCAGCAGTGTTGTGGCGATCTGCTCCGGATCGGCCGGTCTACGCGGTTCCTGTTCGGCGAGTGCTGTCGTTGGTCGCGTTGCTGTCGGCGTTGCTGATGTTTGCAATCCTGCTGACAGCGTGCGGTGGCCGACTGTTCGGACGAACCGACGATGCGATGCCAGTCACGGCGTTGTTCGGTGCGATCGCGGCGTGGCTCGTGCCGATTCTCGTGGGGGTCGTTGGTCTGCGGTTGTGGTCGGCACGCCGAAACGATCCTGCACGGCGAACCCCTCCGACCGCTCACATTGCGGGGAGTGATCGTCTTCTGCTCCGTCGCGCGGCGAAGATTGTCCGGGCGTGGGGATACACGGTGCGAACATCCCCGGCGACGAGAGAGAACGGACAGGTCGGCGTGATGCTGGTGCCGCAGGAACTCTCCGAAGCGAAGGAGTTCGATCCGCGTTGGCCGTTGAAGGTGAGTGTCGAAGATCTGATCGCGGGAGAAGTGAAGCAACGGCTCGACCGACGGGATGAAATCCAGGTTCGGCGGCAACTGTTCCGTGGGTTGCAGAAGCTGTTCAAGCGTGCGAGTGCCTTCAAAGGACCGGGCGGCGGCGGCTTCTGGCTCGCTCCGCACTGGTGGTTCGTCGAAGGTGTCGGTCGCGAAGACTCGGATGCTTCGGGTGAAGATTCGGCGCCGCCGTTGGTGGGACCGCCGTATGCGCGAGCGATTCCGGCTCGCGCCCGTCAGCACGCACACGCGGTATTACGCGCCACCGAGATCGACATGATCTTCATTGAGGACGGCGTCACCTTCAAGAATCTCGAACGCGTGCTGCGAATCGTCACGGAGTTGTACGACGTCCACGGCGGGAAGCGGAAAGCGGAGGAGCTGCTATTCCGTGGAGTGCCGAAGGTGAAGGTGATGATTCACGAATACGAGCCTGGCAATCCGTTCGAGTCAGATGTGTACCCGGAGCCGAAGTTCGATGACCTCTCGCGTGTCCGTGTTCTGCACGTCTTCCGCGATCGTGGCGGTCATGAGGAGTTGGTGGAACCACCGTATGACTTCTCGTGGACACCCGCACCGGCGTTGATGAACTAAACGATTTTGCCGCTTGCAGTTTCGCACCTGTGCGAAACTGCAAGCGGCAAAACCAAGAACGATCGACCTGGTTCAGCGTCCGAAGACGAGCCAACCCATAAACGCGCCGACCACCAACGACACAGCTCCGATTGCGGCGTAGATCAGGCGGTTCTTCGAGAAGATCGGAGTCGGCTGAGGCTTCGCCTTCGGCGACTTCCGACGCGGTGGCTTGACCGGCCCGCGATCCGTGTTCATCCCCGACTTCGAGCCGGTTTCAGCACCCGAAGCTGAAGTATCAACCTCCGCCAGATCCGCCACGGCGACGATGTCGGAACCGGGCCGCCGACTGCTCCGCACGATCTCGGCGAGCGTCGCCTGAAGCGTCCCTTTCTGAACAACGCTGGTCCTCGACAATCCCGCAATGATCCGCGAACTGCTGCCCACCCACGGACCCAACGCGGCGATCACTTCGGCTGGCGTTTGGTAACGGTCGTCGGGTTTCTTCGCCAACATTTTCGCAACGACAACGCTCAACTCACGCGGCACACTCGGATTGAGCGAAGTCAGCGTCGGCGGCGTCTTCAATTGGTGCTGAAGAAGTAGCTGCGGCGTGTTCCCCTGGAATGGTGGCCTTCCCGCGATCAGCGTGAAGAGCGTTGCCCCGAGCGAATAGATGTCCGCTCGGCTGTCTGTGGGAAGGCTCATCCCCTGTTCAGGCGCGATGAACTCGGCGGTGCCGGTGACCTCCGTGCTTTCGTGATGCTTGGAATCGCTGCCTGTGGTGGCTGGTCGAGCGAGACCGAGGTCGAGAATCTTCACGACGCCAGTTCGATCTCGCATGAGGTTCGCGGGCTTGATGTCCCGGTGAACGAATCCGCGTTCGTGTGCATGTTGAAGCCCCGCAGCCACCTGACCGATGTACTCCGTCGCCGCGGGAAATGGGATCGAACCATCCCGTTCGATCACCTGCTGGAGCGAGTCGCCTTCGACGTACTCCATCACGAGGAATGGCGTGTCGTTGTGGCTGGAAACATCGAAGATGCGAACGATGTTCGGGTGATCCAACGCGGCCACGGATCGAGCTTCACGCTGAAACCCCTCAACCGCGAGCTTCTGGTCGTCGTCCTTGCCGGGGATCAGCACCTTTATTGCGACCTTCCGGTGCAATCCCAGGTGTTCCGCGAGATAGACCGCACCCATACCACCACGACCGAGGAGGTCGAGGATCGCGTAAGAACCGAGTCGAAAGCCTTTGTGCCGCCCAGCGAGAAGTTGCTGGGCCTGGAAACGGGTAATAATACCCCCTGAGACGAGCGCCGCTGCCGCCTTCTGGGGTTCCGCCGGCAACGCCATGCTGGCTGCTTCAGCCAGTTTCTGCGGCGACACGACCCCACTTTTTCGGAGGAGTTCGATCAATTCGGCGGACGAAGACGGTGCCGTGGGCATGGTCTCAAGATCCGGGGAAATTGGGGAAACTTGCGAGACGTGTACCCGAACTGTAACAGAGTATAAAGTAATCGTTTCAATTGTGACAGAGGAATGAGAAACAAAAGCAGAACCC
Organism: Planctomycetota bacterium; assembly: GCA_021413735.1. Classification (GTDB taxonomy): domain Bacteria; phylum Planctomycetota; class Planctomycetia; order Gemmatales; family Gemmataceae; genus Gemmata. The sequence goes on along the minus strand of JAIOPV010000020.1, from coordinate 41,031 downwards.
GTCAGAATTTGCGTCGGCATTCTCCGCACTTCTGCATTAGAGCCTGTCATTCCAACGAGCGAACGCTTTCCATTCCCTGTCTACGGTGAGTCCGGGTACACTGTTCGAGGGTTGTCCCTTGCCAAAGGATTCCTGCCATGTTCCGTCTTGTCGCAATTTCGCTGGCGATGCTTTTCGTGATGTCTGCGGGTACGGCCTTGTCTGCGGCGCCGCCCGACACCCCCGATCCATTCGGCGGCCGCACTGGGGAAGCAAAAGCAAAACTCGTGAAAGACTCCGGAGGGAACGCTGCGAGCGAGGCAGCCGTTGCTCAGGGGTTGGCGTGGCTCGCGAAGCAACAGAAACAAGATGGCGGTTGGGAATACGATGTCGGCGACAAAACGGAGCGCACAGCCGCGACCGGAATGTGTCTGCTCGCTTTCCTCGGTGCCGGTGAGACGCACCATAACAAGGGGAAATACACGAAGACCATTCAGAACGGGCTGAACTTTCTCATCAAGAGCGTCCCGCTTGGGGGTCAGAACGCTGGCAAGTTCAATGGTGCCGGGTCGATGTACGGTCAAGCGATTGGCACACTCGCCCTGTGCGAAGCCTACGGCATGACCAGGGACAAACTCTTGCTGCCTCCCGCGCAAGCTGCTGTGAATTACATCCAGAAGGCACAGGGCGCAAACGGAAGTTGGGGCTACATATCGGGCACTAATGGCGACACCTCGATCGTCGGTTGGCAGATTCAGGCCCTCCAGGCCGCCCGGCTTGCGAAGGACATCAAGGTTGATGAGAAGGTTATCAAGAGGGCGATCGACTTCTTGGACGTGACGGGTGCCGGGGCAGCGAAAGATATGTACGGCTACACCGACAACACCGGTGCCGCGCCCGCAACGTCGCTCACTTCCATTGGCTTGCTGTGCCGGTACTACATCGATGGCTGGGCTCCGGATCACGACAGCATGGTGAAGGGCATCGCAGGGATGATGAAGCGTGCTCCGAAGGTCGCGAAGACGGGTCCGGACCTGTACTTCCACTACTACGCCACGCAACTCGTTCATTACTGTGGGGACGACGCCTGGAAAACGTGGAACGAGGGTGCGAAGGACGACGGCGGCACCCGCAAGGGTGGAATGCGTGATTGGCTCGTTGGCTTGCAGGTCGCGGACGACGGTGCGAAGCAGGGCAGCTGGGATCCCGATCCGGGTTGGATTGGTCGAAGTTGTGGCCGCCTTGGAACGACCGCGATGAGCGTTCTGACGCTGGAAGTCTACTATCGCTACAAACCCGGTCTTGGTGAGTCGGCTCTCAAACTTCGTGAGCCCAAGAAGTGACATCGCTGAGTTCCGCGACGCAAAAGTCCTCGGAAAGCCGGGGCTTCTGTCTGTAAAGTGCTGTTGGATTTTGGCGGTAAAATAAAGATGCCGCACGGCCGACCGACTGCCTCTCCCCTCAGTCGGCCGACCATGCGGTATCAGGCTCTCGCCGCTTAAAGATAAAGCACGAGCCGTGCCAATCATCTTGGCCATTCCACGCGATAATGCCGAAAGTCTTTGCGTGACGGCAGTAACGCACGTTCTCGCACCCCAATCCAGCGAAGAACGATCGTGGACCGCACAATCGAATGCCCCATTCCAGGCAGTTCCTCCCAGTCCGTGCCTTGAGACTGTGCAGAGGAAACATTCCGCACATCTCGATTGACCATTCCCCTCTTCACGACGCACAATCACAGCAACCGGAACCCACCGTTCGGACGGATTCGATATGCCCGCGACTCTCGACGACACATACGCCGAAGCATTCCGAAGCATCTACGCCTCGGTTCTCATCACGGCACGCGACGGTTACTGGCTCGACCGAGCCGTGCAAGCCAGCACCGGGAACGCGAGCAGCGCGATCATGTGCGATTGCGAGGCAGGACTCGAACGACTTGTTGAACCCGCCGAAACTCCCGACGGCCGACCGGGCGCGGTTGTGCAGTTCCACGTTCCGCGATTTCACAAGGACCGCGAGCAACGGCTCGAGCGATCGCTGCTCGTGCGGGTATGCCAGAACGTACTGACGTGTCCGACGACGGCGGCATTCAATGTGCTGCCTGCGACCGAGAAGTGGTTTCCGCTGGGTCGGAAGGTGGCGTATTTCGGCGACGGCCATCAGTTCAAAGCGGAACGGCACGGCAGGCGGTGCTGGGTGGTTCCGATCTTGAGCGGCGAGTTCGTGATCGAACGGCGCTGTGGCTGGTCCGACGGTTTGATGGGCGGGAACCTGTGGTTCTTCGGCGCGACTGCGGATGCCGCGCTCGAAGCAGCAACTCGCGCGGCGACTGCCGCACGGATGCCGGGTGTGATTCTGCCGTTCCCCGGTGGTGTGGCGTCGAGCGGCAGCAAGGCGGGGAGTAAGTACAAGTTCGCCGTGGCGAGTACCTTCGCGGAGTTCTGCCCGACGCTCCGTGGGAAGGAAGGCGTCACTTCTCGCTTGCCTGCGGGAGTGGCGAGCGTGCAGGAAATCATCCTCGATGGTGCGGACCTGCCGACACTCGTGAAGGCGACTCAGGCGGCAATCGCAGCGTCGCGAGACACGCCGGGCCTGCTCACAATCTCGGCGGGCAACTACGGCGGTCGCCTTGGAAAGAGCTTCATCTATCTTTACCCAGAGAAGCAGACGGGTTGATCGTCTCACTTCGGGGAGTTGACATGTCACGTCGCGTTGTGGGATCGGTGGCGTTTGCGTTGCTCGTGATTGCCCTCAGTTCAACTGCAGGGCGTGCTCAGGCACCGTCGCCATTGGAACTTGTTCGCGGCCTGCGGGAGCATGGCGAATCCAAGCTGGCGTTGGAGTATCTGAGGGAACTCGACAAGAAGACGCTCACGGCGGCCGAGGCCGAGGTCGTTCCGCTCGAGCGTGCTCGCTGCGTTCTGGAGTTTGTCGGAGAAGTACCGAAGGCAAAGGGGCGAGCGATTCTGTTGGCAGAGGCCAAGCAGGCATTCGAGGACTTCCTGAAGCAAACTCCCAATCACCCGCAAGCACTCGAAGCGTTGGCTTCGCTGACGAGAATCACGTTGATCGAGGCGAAAACGCAGTTGCGGCTTGCTCAGGCGATGCCCCTTCCGCCGCCCGACGCCCCTGAGTACGACGCCGCACTGGACGCTCAACGAGAGGCGTTGCAGAAGGCTCGCCCGTTGTTCCTCCTCACGATCAAGCAGTCCTCCGAGGTTGCCCAGCAATTCAAGGTTCGCGTGCAAGCTGCAGCCGATCCGATCGCCCGGCAAGACCTCATACGTCAAGCTCTCGAAGTCGATTTCGTCATTGCTCTGAGTCGGTATTACGTGGCGCAGACGTTCCCCGTTGCCACCACCGGCGCCAAAGGCACACTCGACCGCGACTCGTTTCTGTCACATGCCGAGTCGAATTTCTCCACGATCGCCAGCGGATCGCCCACGCTGCGGATCACCTGGGTCGCACGCGCCTGGCTGGCCGAGGTTCACGGAGAACTCTGGCAACTCACCGAGATGGCTGCCGAGACCGCTCGCGCCTTGTCCTCCCCGCGAGTGGAAGCAGAAGAAGGGAAACGGCTCGCGAGGTTCTTCATGATTCGCCGGGAGTATTTGCGAGCGTTGACGGAAGATCAGAGTCGGCTCGGCCTTGTCGAAACACAACTGCGGGCGTGGTTGGCCCGTTACGGTTCCATTTCGAGCGATGAGATGACGTCTGTCCGATATTACCTCGCGTTCACACTTCAACGGCAAGCCTTCATCACGATGGCGAAGACTCCTCCGTCCAAGGACGGCAAGCCAAACATACCGGCGTTCGCTCGGCAAAAGCTCGAAGATGCCGAGAAACTCTATCGTGTGCTTGGCAAGTCGGACAACGCTTACACCGACCGTGCGGCAAGTCATCTCGCACTGATCGGTCGCCGACTGCGAGGCGAGGTTGAGGAGAAACTTCCGCAGGCAATGCTGGGTGTTTTTGAGAGCCGAAAGGGAGCAACCAAGGCTCGATTGCTCAAAGACAATGGCGGGAACGTTGAGAGCGAGAAGGCGGTTGCACTTGGTTTGGCGTGGATAGCACGTCAGCAGAAGCAAGACGGCGGCTGGGAATACGACGGCACCGACAAGAACGAACGCGCCGGGGCAACCGGCATGGCATTGCTCGCATTCCTGGGTGCAGGCGAGACGCACACCGAGAAGGGAAAGTATCAGAAGACCGTGGCTGATGGGGTCGCGTTTCTCGTCAAGTTGATGCCGGCACAAGGAGCGAACGCGGGCAAGCTCTCAGGGAATATGTACGCCCAGGGAATCGCGACTCTGGCGTTGTGCGAAGCGTATGCGATGAGTCGCGACAAGGACTTGCTCCCCTCAGCACAACTCGCCGTCGATTACATCACGAAAGCACAGGCCCCGAACGGGAGTTGGGGCTATGCGCCCGGCTCTGCTGGTGACACGTCCATCACTGGCTGGCAAATCCAGGCGCTCAAGGCCGCTCAACTGAGCAAAGACATCAAGGTGCACCCCGCGACAATCAAGAAAGCCGTCGGCTTCCTCGATCTCGTCTCCGGCGGCGAGCGAAAAGCGGTCTACGGTTACAACGACAACACCGGAGCGGCGCCGGGAACTTCACTGACTGCAGTCGGATTGTGGTGTCGCTACCACATCGACGGCTGGGGACCGAATAACGCGGGCATGGCCGAAGGGGTTACCGGGTTGCTGAAACGTGCTCCCGCGAAATCGACGGCGATGCCAGAGATGTACTTCCACTATTACGCCACGCAGGTCGTTCGCAATTTCGGAAGCGAGGAATGGGCGACGTGGAACGAAGGCGTGAAGAGCCCCGATGGCACACGAAAGGGCGGCATGCGTGACTGGCTCGTGAGCCTCCAGAACAAGAAGGAAGGCCACTTGAACGAAGGAAGCTGGGATCCCGATCCGGGATTCGTCGGCAAGAGTTGCGGACGAATCGGCACCACGGCGCTGGCCGTGATGACGTTGGAGGTCTACTACCGCTCCGGTGGCTCATCCCCGAAGTAAGAAATGCTATCACCCGCTTGCGGCTTCGCAGGGCATAGCCTGCGAAGCCGCAAGCGGCTAATACTCGATCGTTCATGTCTCTTTGCGTTCGGCGTCGATAAGCTTCTGCTTGCGGTCGAGACCCCAACGGAAGCCGTGAAGTTTGCCGTCGGTGCCGATCACACGGTGACACGGCACCAGAACCGCCGTCGGATTGGTGGCACAGGCTCTCGCCACCGCCCGAACTGCGGTCGGTTTGCCAATCGCCTCGGCGAGTTCACGATACGTGCGGGTTTCGCCACGGGGAATTCGCTGAAGTGCTTCCCACACTCGCCGTTGAAACGCGGTCGCTCGCACGTCAATCGGCAACGCCCGATGCGGGCCACCCGTGACAGCACGCAACAGTTCTTCCAGCCAATCCGCAAGCCCGAACTCATCGCGAACCAACTCCGCAGCCGGGAACTCGCTTCGCAGGAATGCTTCGAGAGCAGTGTCGGCATCCGCGATGCTCACCGCACACACGCCAATGCCCGTGACCGCGAGCAGCACACGCCCAAGTTCGCACGCGGCAGTCGTGTAGCGAATCAGTGCCGCACGTCCGCCAGCACGATAATCGCTTGGCGTCATGCCGAGTTGGCCGTCAGTCTTTTCGTACAGGCGACTGCTCGAACCGTAGCCTGCAGCACACATCACCACCGTGACGGATTCGCCATCCCTCAGCCCAGCCTTGAAGCGGTCGAGGCGGCAAGCGTCGGCGAATTGCCTGGGACTGACTCCAACAACACGCTTGAAAACGCGCTGGAAGTGTGCGGGACTGAGGAGTGCCCGTTGGCTGAGAATGGCGAGCGTGTGCCTGGTTTCGGGGTCGCGGCGGATGAGTGAACAGATATCCGTGATGGTGGCCACGGTGTTGGCATCGACGGTGGACTTCGGCATACGTCACCTCCGCCTGCACGATAGGGGCGGGAAGTGATGCCGCTATCCGGTTCTTGCGCTGTTGGGAAATTTGAATGAGCTGCTTGCGGCATCGTATGCATGCGATGCCGCAAGCAGCTATTGATTACTTGCCCTTCAGCTTGACAGCGGCTTCCGTTTTCTTGGTCTTGGCCTTCGGCGAGCCAGGGCCGACCTTGTTCGTCGGGCGAACCATGACCAGCGACCCGTTGAAGCCTGGGATGCCACCACGCACCAGCAACAGGTTGTTCTCGGTGTCGATCTTCACAACCGCGAGATTACGAATCGTGACGCGCTCGGCACCGTAACGACCTGCCAGCTTGCGACCCTTCTTCGGGCGACCGCTACCGCGGTTGCTCGCCAGCGATGACGTCGAACCCGGCTGACGGTGGTTCTTCTTCGAGCCGTGTGCTGCTGGCAGACCACCGAAGTTCCACTTCTTCATAACGCCGGTCGTGCCACGGCCCTTCGAGGTGCCGATCACGTCCACCGCGAGGATGTCCTTGAACACGTCGTTGACGGTCAGCACTTGCCCGACCTTCAGAACCATGTCCTCGGCGTATGCCTGGAACGGCTGCTTGACGTCGCCGGTCGTCTTGACTCGTTCAAGCGTCAGTTTCGCCTCGTTCGCGTTGCATTCGGCCTTCGTGACGAACCCGATGCCCTTGTCGAGACGGAACTCGCGAACGTGGCGTTGCGGTTCGCAGTCGGCCTTCGGAGGCAGCGCGACGCCGGCTTTCTGGCGAGCGTCTTTACGCTTCGACTTCAGCCCAGCAGCAACGTGCCCTTGTTCGGGTCGCGTAGCTGCTTTTCGGGGTTTGTCTTTGAAGCCGAGTTGAACCGCCGAGTATCCGTCTTTGCGGACTTCGCCACGGTCGCCCTTCACGGACGGGTGTTTGATCTGGAGAACCGGGCAAGGCCCGAGTTGGAGGATGGTGACGGGTTCAACCGTGCCATCGCCAACGAATACCTGCGACATTCCGAGTTTGGTGCCGAGCATTCCGAGGGACATGAAAACGCCTTCTGCCGCAACAATGGCGGCTGCTGTGACCCCTGGCCGGCCTGCAATCGGGTCGAAACCCTCGCATCAGCCGAATGGTTGCCGGGGTGCAGTTAATGGAAAGGTGAATTGTAGTAACTGCGTCGAGAGGGGAAAGACGCCTTTGGAATTCCGGGATATCGACGGAGTGTTGTCAAGGAAATGGAGGCGGTTTCGTCATTTCTCATTGGTTCCGGGCGACCTTCACACCCCACGTCCGGAACCGTCATTTCAGCCCCGGAACCACTTCATTTGTCCGGAAGAAAGTCCATTAGATCTTCGCGATCGTGCCAATTGCTACGCCGCAAGCGGCGAATTCTGTCTTTCCCGTCTTCACTGCCTTTTCCGTCTCTCGCCTCCTCCCAGTTCCCCCGTTCCACCCCTTCCCAGGTTGGACATCCGCAACGAAAGCGTCATTATTGCGACATTGCGTTTCTGGGTGGTTGTCTGGCGGGTTGCGTCACGAGTACGATGGAGCGGTTCGCGAACGGCACCGAGCATAAGGTACGCACCATGAAGCGGCTGGTCGTTACGGTCGGTGTGTTTGGGCTCGCAATCGGAATCGTGGGAGCCTCCCAACCACCCACAACCCCAGCAACACCGACGCCCAAATCACCCGCATCGCACATTCTCGTGCTCGTCGAACAACTCGGAGCCGCGGAATACGCCGATCGTGAAGCGGCGATGGTCGCCCTCGAAAAGATCGGAACGCCCGCTCTCGACGCATTGCGAGTCGCACATCACAGTCACGACCCCGAGATCCGCGAACGTGCGGCCATCCTGTTCGGAAAGCTGAAACGACTCGCAGACAGCGATACCCGCCTCGCACCCAAGCGAATTTCGCTCGATTACAAGGACATTCCCCTCGGAACAGCCATCAACGACCTCAAAGCCCGCACGGGGCTGAACCTCACGCTCGACCCCAACCGTGTCGCGAACCCGCTTCGCAAAGTGACCTGCCGGAGCGCCGACTTGCCTGTGTGGGAAGCCCTCGAAGCGTTCTGCGTTGCCGCTGGCGTTCGAGAGTCGGTTTCGATGGAACTGGATGTGCCGAAGCAAAACGGCCCACGTCGCGGTTACATCCCGCCACCCCAGGCACCAAACGCCGACGCCGTGCCGATCGTCCTCATCGACGGGGCACCCGAACGCTTGTCGGGAAGTCGTTCGACCGCAGTGCGTGTCTTGGCGCTGCCGGCCGCGTTTCCCGGTCACAAAGTCACGCTCGGAACCGGCGAGGTTACGCTGGCGCTCGACGTCGCACCGGCTCCTGGCATTGGTTGGCAGGAAATCACCGGGATGAAGATCACCAAGGTGATCGACTCCAACGGCCGGGCTGGGGGTGCGGGCATCGATAAGACCGTGCTTCCGACGCAAGATCCGACCGGCATGGTCGTGTTCGCACGGCCCGGGGTCGCAATGCGGTTCGATATGCACGGCAACTCGATTTTGCCTGAGCATCTGCCCAACCCGCGAATCGTGACGATTCCGTTAAAACTTGCCACGTCGTCGGTTCGGGCGTTGAAGCGGCTTGAAGGCTCGCTGTTCGGCGAAATTCAGGTGCCAAATCAGACGCTCCTCACAGTCGAGAATCCGAAGGACAACACGAACGTGGTGTACGACGGCCCCGGTGAATTGAAGTTCACGGTGACGGAATTCAAGGAAGCGTCTGGTCCGGGTGCGTTGGGTGTGATGCAGTTGCAGATGAAGTATCCGTCGGATTTTGGGCTCAACGTGCGTCGTCGCGGCTTCAACCTGGGTTGGCCAGAAGCGCCTCGCATGGGCAATCTCGGCAACCGCGTGGAAGCGTTCGACGCGACCGGCAAACCGTTCCCGATGTCGGGGAATGTGTCAACGAGTTTCGGCGACGTTGGGCTGGTGACGGTGCAAACGTACACGATGACGTTCCCGCACGGTCGGGGGCTTCCAGCAAAGTTAGTAGTGATCGGAGCGAAGCAGGTAACGGTTGAGGTGCCATTCGTGTTGGAGAATGTGCCGTTGCCGTGAACGGGTTCGCCACTTGCGGCGTAGCGCCAAACGAGCGCTACGCCGCAAGCGGCGAACATGGTGCCGTTGGACCCTATTCCGGCAAGCTCTTCGGTGCTTTGAGGTGCTGCCAACCTTCGCCATCCAGCGCCTTCAAGAACTCGACCAAATCCTTCTTCTCACCATCCTTCAAGTTCAACGGCCGCACGTCTGTGTGCAGCCATTTATTCTTGATGCCGCCCTTGTTGTAATGCTCCACGACATCCTCAAGCGTCTTCAGGCTGCCGTCGTGCATGTACGGGCCGGTCTTCGAGATTTCACGCAGCGTCGGCGTCTTGAACGCACCCTTGTCGTCTTCCTGCTTCGTCACAACATACCGGCCCATATCGGGGACCGGCTTGTCCATGCCAATGCCGATGTTCGCGTACTTCCCGTTGGTGAAGTTCACGCCCTCGTGACAACTGTCGCAGCGAGCATTGTTCGAGAAGAAGATTTCCATGCCCCGCTTCTGGCTGTCGCTGAGTGCTTTCGCGTCGCCGGCTTTGAACTTGTCGTAGGCTGAGTTGCCCGACAGCACGGTTCGCTCGAACGTGGCGATGGCCTTCGCGATGTTGTCGATGTTCACCTTCTCGGTGCCGAACACGTCTTTGAAGCGCTTCCGGTATCCGGGGACTGCCCCGATGCACGTCTCACACTCATCGTGAGCATGCCCCATCTCGATCGGGTTCGCGATTGGTCCCTTGGCTTGTTCTTCCAGTGACTTTGCGCGACCGTCCCAGAATTGATCCAGGCTATACGCACGGTTAATCACGGTCGGGGCACTGCGGCCACCGAACTGATTGCGGATGCCCTTCGAGAACGGTTGACCGTCGCCGAAGGCGTGTTCGGGGGCGTGGCAACTCGCACAGGAAACCGAGCCGTCTTTGGAGAGTCGTTTGTCGAAGAACAGGAGCCAGCCGAGTTCGGCTTTCGCAGCGGTGTACGGGTTGTCTTTCGGCCAGAAGATCGGCACCAACCCCTTGGGGATCTTGGGACCGTCGGCCGGGAACATTGCGGGTTCATCAGCAGCAAAGAATCGAGATGCGCCGAGACCCACACAGGTCAGGGCAACGAATCCGAGCGCGACGATTCGGGGAAGGGGAAAAGCGAGCATCGAAACCTCAAGGATAGACGGGAACCGCGCCCGCAAGAGCGTGGCTCGACAGGCAGAATCCGACAGCACGGGGTGGTTGAACGATCAGGTTTGTGAGCGTCGAGCCGTCAGACCGACGGTTGCTTTTGCGAGCCAATTGCTGTTGGCATCGCACCATCGGGCTTACGCCTCGACGCTCACAACCGTCAAATTACTTCTTCTGAACGAAGCCCGTCACGTACACAGCACGTTGCCCTTCGACTTCAGACAGCGTTCCGCTGACTTCCACGATGTACGCCATGTTGTCGATCGCGGCCTGGCGGAAGTTTGTCAGCCCGTCGCGGCGAGGATCGTGTTCTTCTTCCATGAGCAGGTAAAGTTTGCCGTCGCTCGTCAACAGGCCGATCGGTTGGCCGTTCTTGAGGCACTTGATGCCGCAATCGCGGTGCTTCGCGCCGTGCTTGCCAACCTGCAGGTAGCAGGAGTAGTCGACGATTTCGCCGGTCAGAGAAACCACTTTGCCGGGCAGTGGCTTGCCATCGACGGCGGCGGCAACGGTCGTCACGCTCCAGGTATTCTCGGGTTTGGCGCCGAGCTTCGCGGCTGGCTTCTCGAAGGTGCCCTTCTCAGCGGTGAACTGCGGATTCAGGATGTCCTTACCCACGGCGAAACCGAGACCGAGCGTAAGCCCAAACACGCTCACGCCAACCAACGCCTGGTACTTGCTAATCATGGAGTTGCTCCAACAGGGAGGGTTATCCAACGGAACACGCCTCCGGGCCGCAAGGCGGTTCCGGAGGGTGATGAGTATAGCAAAGAACGCGAGGGTGTTACACGAACCGAAGGGTTTTCATCGTCGCGGAAGTGGAAAACGTGAAGCGGTCGCCCCCCTTGGGGCGACGGTGGCGAACTCTTACGCAGCCTCGGCTCGCGGCTCCGGTGCGGCTTGCGGCTCAGTCCTCGCAATGGCACGCAACACGGTGGGACCGGTCAGTCGGTCGCACCACGCAATGATTGCGTCCATGCTGCGGATCGCGGCGGCGATCCCTTCGACAGATGCCTCGCGAGCGGCTGGTTCGTTAGCCAGGCGGCTGGCGATGCGGTCGGCAAGCCGATGAGCTTTCATCACAGTATGGCCAGGATATTCGGTGAATTCCTGACTCGCACGCCGGAAAACCGCTCGAACCGCCCGACACCAGATCCCCACTCGTTCGGGAGTGTTCAGCGTGACTTCGGGCACATGGGCGGCACGGTACCGAGCGGTGTAAGCCGCCAGTTTCACGCGGAACGCTTCGTATGCTTTCTGCCGACCCTGCAAGTCGGGCGTGGAGAAACCTGCGTTGCCACCCGCACCAGTCGGGTTGCTTCGCATGTTTTCCCAGCGGGCCTGAAGGTCGATCACACGGACCAATTCGGCCGCCTGGACAGGATCAAGTTTCTCGGCGACGTTTTCACTCATTTGGGACATGGCTTGCCGGCCTTCATCGGATGGAACGGAGCGGAGTAGTTCTACCGGGCATATCGGCGAGTGCGATTCGCCGAATTGACCACACTGGAGAGGAACCTGCGGATGCGGTGATCGGGGAGCCTGCGTAACCGGTCGATCTGACTCGATCCGTTCTGGATGCTGGTTGGATCACGGGTTTTAGGCCCCGAGCCGCTTCCCCACCAGATCGGTCACAGCGACTTCTCCTGTGAGTTGCGGGTTGCGGTATAGAATCCGCAGCCAGCCAGGCCAATGACGATCGCGATAATCAAGAGTCCGCTGTGGGTCAGGCCCGAGTTCAGATCCAGGGTCATCGGGAACCAGAGGCAGTTCACCACGAACGCTCCGGCAATCACCGCGAGTACCCCAAAGCGAACCAACATCCCGAACATGATGAGATTCCCGATTGCAAGGAACGCCAGGCCCAGAACCACTGATAACCACCCCCCTGGGGAGCGAGTGAACAACTGAACGTCGTGAGCTTTGAGCATTGTCCACACGAGGACGAACGCTGCGGCATACACGATCGGCCTGCGGAAGAGTTGGCGGAGCAGCACCAACAACAACAGGTTGTAGAAGAACGCCGTTCGGAATGCGTAGACGATGGTGATGAGCAGAGTTCCCGTCCAGTACCCCGGAACTCGCGTGTTTGGCACCCACCAGTCCCACCAGGGAGAAGCAGCCGGTTCCCCCAACCAGTGCGGCAGCAGATTCCCGATCATGCTGACAACGATCCAAACCAATCCGCCCAGGACTCCGACGAGAAGATCTCGCCCGACGAGTGGGTCCTGCCAGCGACCCGCGAGCAACCGGGTCCACGAGATGGCTGCTTCCGGCCACCAGCGGCGAACGAGCGGTTCCAGCGCAAGATACGCCCCTGCGATGAGGGCTGCCCAGTAAAGAGCGAACGCCAGACCCAACACGAGCGCACGGATTTCGAGCCGAAACTCGGCATAGCCGTCAACCTGATGCCGGTTTTCGCACGCCCAGACGACCATCTGGATTGCGAACACCAAGACCCCAAGGCGAAAACCGCCCTGCGCATCGGCCTGCCCTCGCCGCAGGTGCAGCGGCCCAAGCACGAAGATCGCCACGAGCAGCGGCACGAACAGTTCAAACTGCGAGACAGCCGCGCCCTGATCCGCCACTCCCTGTGTCGGGTCGCCGATGTCTCGCCGAGTCCAGGGTGAGATCACCTCGAATGAGACGATATGGCCTCGGTACGTTGCGGCTTCGATTCGGATCTGCAAATCGTTCGGGTCGGTCGTGGTTCCGATCCAGGCGTAGCGAGTGTCGGCGTACACCGGCGGAACCCAATCCGGTTGGACCTGTGTGAACCGGAGAAAATCGTAACCGGCATGGTGGAACCACAATCGCCAGATAATTTCGGGCACTGGCGGCTGCATCGCCCGGGCCTCTCGATCAAAGTCGGGAGGAAGGCAGAAGAACGTGAGGAGGCGACCCTTCACATCGACCTTGACGGCAGCCATTCCCGGCACGATCGGTCCCGGATCAGTCCACGACACGCGGGGCGGTTCGAGCGAGCCTGCGTAGGGGTAAAATAGATCCGGCGAGAACGGAGTTGGAGTTTGTCTGCACCAGAAATAGATGGGGGTGACGGGGCGACGACGGCACCACTCGGCCCAGGTGGTACGATCGTGGGGGTCGGTCTCGAAGTAGAGGAACTGCTGATCGTGATCGAAACCGATGGCATCGGCTCGGTCGTCAAGCCCAGCCATCTGGAACACGTCTCGTGCCCGACGACCAAGCGCGTCCGTCGGTTCGGGCAACCCAACCATTCCGACCAGCATCACCTTATCGTAGAGGGCCAGAAAGATCGCCAGGCAAACGACTACGCCGGTCATCAGAGCACCGGCTACCCTGATGGAGAGCGTTCCCTTGATCCCAGCAGCCGCGACCACCTGCGGTGACGGCGTGACTCCCGCCGCGACAGCTTCCGCGAGTGGGTCGCCGCCCGGCAAATCCGCGAGGACGGCTGCTGCTGACTGCGGTCGCTCATCCGGGTTCAGTGCCAGACACCGATTGATTGTCCGCTCGGTCGCGTGGTTTATACCTGCAATGTGTGACGAAGGCGTTGTCGGCGGGCTCTCGCGGCTGGCGTCGTTGTAGGCTCGTTTCCCAGTGAACAGTTCGTACATGATGAGCCCGAGCGCGAACACATCGCTGCGGACGGTTACTTCTTTGCCTGCGGCCTGCTCGGGTGCCTGGTAGGTCGGGGTGCCAAACCGAACCTCTGTCTGGGACACGCTCTTCTCGGCCGCGGCAAGGCCGAAATCCGTGAGTCGAACGCGACCGCGACCATCCAACATCACGTTCGCGGGCTTCAAATCGCGGTGCAGCAACCCCTGATCGTGAACCGCAGCAAGCGATGCACAAAGCTGTCTCGAAACTTCGAGAGCCTTTTCTTCCGAGAGCCGACCGACTCGCTTCAGGAGCGACGCGAGATCTTCGCCGTCCACGAATTCCATCGTGAGGAACGGTTGGCCTTCGTGGTCGGAGATGTCGTAAACGCGACAGACGTTCGGATGCGAAACTCGGCGAGCGGCTGCGACTTCTTTCCGAAGCCCGTCGAGGCGTGCCGGGTCGGACCCCAAAAAAGGTGGAAGGAACTTGAGGGCGACCGGTTGGGCGAGTGTGAGGTCATCGGCTCGATAGACCTCGCCCATGCCGCCTTTGCCGAGCGCGGAGACAATGCGATAACGGTTCGTCAGCAGTGTCCCCGGAGGGAACCGTTCGCCGGGAATTGGATCCGTCAGGTACCCCGACGGAGGCCCAGACGGAGCCGCGATCGTGCCGGCATCGGATGGTTGAGCCTGAGGGGAATTCGCGTTCGCTGCGTCTGGATTGGGTTCGCCGGGTAGCATGAGCAACACATGGGGTTATTGGTGCCAATCATCATGCGCGGAATGCAACCGGCTGCAAGCCCACCCCGTTGAGAGGCTCAGTCGATTGAGTTCCTCATTGTCCCGATTGTCGTCCGCCGAGCAAGCCGGTCAAGCCCAGCGGGCGCGATAGCAGCCGTTACGCGAACGAGAGCGATTGCGGTTCTCCATGCAGGGAGATACAACAGGCCAAGTTCCGATGGCCGCGCAAGGATACGACCGATGACCGCACCAACCGATCCAAAACTTCACGCCATCCGCGACAAGATTCATGCTGGCGAACGCCTCTCGTTCGACGATGGTCTCGCCCTCGAAGCCACGCACGACATCTTCACCGTGGGCGAACTGGCGAACCTCGTCCGCGAACGCAAGAACGGCGACACCACGTTCTACAACGTCAACACGCACCTGAACCCGACCAACGTTTGCGTTTATCGCTGTTCGTTCTGCTCGTTCCGCTCCGATCTCAAGGGGCCGACGGCTTACGTCATGACCGACGAACAGATCGTTGGCCGTGCTCGCGAAGCGACCGAACGCGGCTGCACGGAACTGCACATCGTCGGCGGTTTGCATCATCAACTGCCTTACGAGTGGTATCTCGGCATCATCGCGAACATTCACCGTGAGTTCCCCGCTCTCCATCTGAAAGCGTGGACCGCCGTCGAATGGGACTGGTTTGAGAAGCTCACGAAGCGCTCGACGAGAGAATTGCTGTCCGAGATGCGAGACGCGGGCCTCGGCAGTTTACCGGGCGGCGGTGCGGAGATCTTCCACCCGGATGTGCGGTCGAAGATCTGCGACTACAAGGCCGACGCGGATCAATGGCTGCACGTTCACCGAACCTGGCACGAACTCGGCGGCAAATCGAACGCGACGATGCTGTATGGTCACATCGAGCGAGCCGAGCATCGCATTGACCACATGATGCGGCTGCGTGGCTTGCAGGACGAAACGGGCGGCTTCCAGACGTTCATTCCGCTGGCGTTTCATCCGTCGAACAACCCGTTGGGGCAGGGCATTCCGAAGCCTTCCGGCATGATGGATCTGAAGGTGATGGCGATTGCCCGACTGATGCTGGATAATTTCCCGCACATCAAGGCGTACTGGCAGATGCTCGGCGTGAAGATCGCGCAGGTGGCGCAGAGTTGGGGCTCGGACGACATCGACGGCACAGTGGTTCACGAGAAGATTTATCACGCGGCTGGCAGTGATTCGCCGCAGGAAATGACCGTGGCGGATCTTCGCCGACTGATTGAGGAAGCGGGCCGTGTGCCGGTGGAACGCGACACGCTGTATTGCGAGGTGGTACGCGATCAACCCGTCGGGCAGCGATGGCAAACGGGCCGACGACTGGTTACGCTGAACTGATTACTTCGTTCACGCCCAGTGCGAGGCAGCGGATGTTGCGGTCGATGCTGTTTGTGTGCCTGCTGTTGATGACAGCAGGTTGTTCGCCGCCGACCGCCCAGGACAAAGTCATTGCGTTCGTGGAGTCGAAGGGCGGCACGGTTGATCGCGACACAAGGTTCCCTGGTAAGCCAGTGTTCCACGTCCATCTCCGCGAGACCAAAGTCACGGACGCGGACTTGAAGGAACTCGCGCCGCTGACGGAACTGACGATGCTGAATCTGTCCAAGAACCCGATCACCGACGTCGGTTTGAAGGAACTCGCTCCCTTCACGAAACTCACCGACCTTGCGCTGCGTGAAACGGAGGTCACGGACGCGGGAATCCCGGACATCATAAAGTTCAAACATCTCACGGCGCTGTACCTGGGCGGCAGCAAGATCACGGCCGCAGGGCGTAAGGAAATCCTCAAAGCCTTGCCGAAGTGCGAGATCAGCGAGTGATCGTGGCGCGTTTGGTTTTGTCGGGCCGGCTCAGCCGACCACGGAAGCAAGAGGCCGGCTGAGCCGGCCCTCCAAAAACCGAGATCAGCGAGTAGCTTCGCCGCGTTCGGTTGCCGTGAAGTGTTCGAGCAACAACCCATTCACCTGATCGGCGTGACTGATCGGCAATCCATGCGAAGCGTCGGCGAACTCGACGTACCTTGCACCGGGAATGCCATCCGCAATTGCCTTGCTCACACGCGGCGGCGAAATCGGATCGTGAACCGCGTTCACCACCAGCGTCGGCACTTTCGCGAGTTCCCCAAGCTGCGACACCGCACTGTAACCTCGCATCGCCTTCAGTTGCTTGCCGACGATCGGGGGCTGATCCGCGAGATCATGCCCGAACAGCGGGCCAAGTTGTTCCGCCAGCACATCTGGGTCGAACTTCGCGGTGGGGGCCATCACGAGCCGCACAAACGACCGTCGCCGCATTCGTCGAGTGCCGACGCGAGTTCGCATTCCGAGCCAGCACATTCGACCCGTCAGCGGAGCAGCGGCACGGCCATCGGCAAACGTGCAAAGTAGTGACAAACTTCGCACCCGATCCCGCGACCCGAGAGCAAGACACAGCGCGACCAATCCGCCAAGGGAATGACCGACGACATGCACAGAAGTTAAGGCTTCCGCATCGAGAATTGCACGGGTGTCGTCGGCCATCTGCTCGACGGTGAGCGTCGCGGGAACCGGCTGACTGCGACCCATTCCGCGATTGTCGAATGACAGACACCGGTAGCGATTCGCAAGCGCGTCCAGTTGCGGCTTCCATCCCGGACCGTGAACGCCGACGCCCTGAATGAACAGCACCGCCGGTCCGTCTCCGCACATGTCGTAGACCAAGCGGCAACCGTTGTGTTCCACTGTCTGTTCGATGTTCGTCATTTGACTACGGCGTGAGTCAATTCCTCGTCGGTGAAGGCTATGTTCGTTTCCTCACCGTTGTCTTTCAGAATCTTCTTCGCAATGAGCGTATTCAACGGCGCGAGAATGCTGAAGTGATTCACCCCCTTCACTTCGAAGAACTTAACCTTCGCGTTGGTCGTTTTCTTCTTCATCGTTTGCAGTGAGTCGATGTTGCCATCAACCGCGCCCTCGAACACGAACGTTGGGCTTTTAATCGAGTGCAGCCAGAGTCCGGGTGCCCGCAACTCAACTTCCTTCTTGTCGGACAAATCCACAGCCGGCACGAACTGTTTGGGGTAGTTCGAGATCGTTTCCGCTGGGCCGAACGAGAACACGCCACGGAAGCGGTCGGACATTTCCGAGACGAGCAACACGAGCGTGCCGCCGGTGCTATGCCCGCCGAGGTAAATGCGGTGCGGATCGACGTAATCCAGTTTCGCGAGGTGGTCCGCGGCTGCGAGAATGTCATCGACTTCGCCGTAGAAATTCTCCTGCACGCCCGGGTTGTTGTTTCCCCCTCGCAGCGAGGGGTACATCATAACGATCCGCTCAGGAGTATCTTCCTTGGCCTTGCGATACTGCCGTGCGGACTGATCGTTCTTTGGGTCGGCCGCGGTCCAGACGTCGCCGATGGTGTTGCAGTCGCCGCCAGTGATCCAGATGATCGCGGGATTCTTCTTGCCGTTCTTGGGGTCGGGCGAGAGATACGCGTACATTTTGCCGGCTGGCGATTCGTATTGGATTTTGTCGAAGAGGCGTGGGCTCGCGGGCGGAGCGGGTACAGGAGTACCCGCCTTGTGCTGCTTGGCGAGTTTGGTCACGAAGTCTTTGCGTGCGTCGGCCAGCGACACCGCGTTTTCCTCGGCCTGCTGTGTACCAGTCGACGACTTGCAACCGATCAGCAGCATCAGCGGAACAACGAGAAGAATTTGCTTCATCATGGTGAAACTCCTGCGTGTGGATTAACGATTGCGAAGCAACTCGACGAGCCAACTTCCGCGTGCGTGAACGCAGGCCGGTGCCCGGCAATGCGCAAGTATGAGTTCATTTGTGCAGCCTGCTTCTTCAAGGGCGTCGGCCAGAATCGGCATCGCGTCGAAGTTCTGCGTCTTGTGCATGTTCTCGGCGAGTTGCCGCACGGTTCCGTTGTTGACGAGCAACCAGTCGGGGGCGACTGTCAGCAACTCGGCTGTGTTCTCGACCCACTCGTCGGGTGCCTCGTGTGCCCCCGCAATGATACCGAATCACGGCGCTCGCGTGACCGACATTTTCACATCCCGCGATCAACGAAGCGATTGTTATCATGCCGTGGCACGTGAGGATTCCGAAATGACACAACCGCCTGACTTCCGCCCTGAATGGCTCGATGCCGACGCGGAGTTGACAGCACTTCTCGAAGCCTGTCACGCGGCTGATCCCGACGAACTCACCCCGCAGCTTGTTCTCGCGGACGCTCTCGGTGAACGTGGCGATCCGCGTGAACACTGGGTTCGGGCAGGCTGCGAACTGTGGGCGGCGTGTCGCGAACTGGTGCCTGACGAGCAGGAATGGACAAGGCCAATGGCAACCGCAACTCTCACTGCTGCGTGCAGGACGGATGTGGGTTGGCGGGTTGCGGGAATGTTTGGATGCCTGCTGGCGGCCTCCCGTCCACAGTCGCACGATTCCGAAGTGCGAGCTTTGCTGCGGTGGTGTTGGTGGTGGTCTCATGGCTTGGTCTCGCGGTCTCAAACGGATGAGGCAATCCACCAAGCCGAAAACTGTATGCGGACGTTGGAGGTTTCGTCTGCGAAGGCGCGAGCGATGGCTGCGAGAGCAGGGACAGAGGCTGCAAGAGCGGCCGCGGAGAAGCAAGCCGTCATCGAAAGCGACGCAGAAGTGAGTGGGTTTCGCATGAACTTCGGTTCTGGTTCGGGCCGCCGAGACATTCAACAGGAACTCACCAGGCATGCGGACTGGGAGCGAACACGAAAGGTTCGACTCGAACAGGCAGTAGCTCTCGAGCAGCAAACCGCTTTGGCGTTACTTGAAGCGGAAGCGGCGGTAACTGGAACATCGGCAGCTTTAGATCAGGCTTCGATGCTGTGGGCCATGACCGATTTCGCAGGTGCCCACACCGAGGCTCCGGAAAGTCTTGCCTTGGGCATCGGAGAGCAAGAATGGAGGTTCGCCCGGAGCGTCTGGGGGCTGTGCGAGCCCTGGATAAGCCGTCTGGCGTGACTTGAGTCTTTTTTCTATCTTCGCCGCGAGATTTCCAGATTGGTGAGTCCGTAGAATGTCGGTAGGCTCCTTCCTGCATGGATCCAACGGATGCGACGATTCCTTCCAGCAAAACCCGGCTCCCGCCAAATGATTGTAGCGGTCGTGCTGGGCGCACTCGCAGCCTCGCCGAGCAAGGCGTCGGCTGTAACGTCAACTGCATCGCCAAGTTCCAAAGCCGTCACCGACATCAGCAAGTATTGCCAAACCTGTTGGCGGAACGCTCGACTTCCCGCTGACCGCTGGCAAGATTGCACCCAAGAAGTCTTCATTCGCCTGCTCGAACGGGTGGAAGCGGACAAGTGGGGAACGGTACTCGTTGACGACGAAACGATGGAACGGCGAGAATTTCTGCGTGCGATCGACGCCGTGAAGAAGCGGACACAACGCGCTCGCAAGTTCGCCGGCCTGACGCCCGATCTGGCCGAGCGCCGACCCGTTTCCAACACGTCGAAAGACGACCGCGAAGCGGTGGCGAAGGCTGCGGCCGAGTTGCTCAGCCCGCGTCAACGCAAGCTCCTCGACCTCACCGCCGAGGGCTGGACGGTGCCCGAGATCGCGATTGAACTGAACACGACGCCAGAGCGCATCAGCGACGAGAAGTACAAGGCCGTGCGGAAGCTACAGCACTACTTCTCGGTGTGAAACGTTTAGTGGTGGACCCGCCAGTCCGTCGGCCGCGTGTCGCCCCACTGGGGCGACCGCGACACCAACCCGATTTCACGACGTAGCCAAGTCTCACGAATCGCACCTTTTGAAATGCCGAATGACAGAGGACAGCATCAGAGGTACGCTCTGGTTTAGCTGCTCTCTGTCATTCCGCGTTTCCGAGGTTCCCGATGCGATCCGCTGCCTTTCTCGTGCTCCTGCTTCTGCCGGGCGTCACCTTCGCACAGCCAGCGAAAACACCACCCGAACTCCCCAAGGTGCTGCTCCTCGGCGACTCAATTCGCGAGGGCTATGCACCACTCGTCGCGAAGAAACTCGAAGGCATCGCTGAGATCGTTCAGCCCAAGGAGAACGGTGGCGACAGCGCGAACACTCTCAAGTTCATCGACAAGTGGATCGAAGCCGGGAAGCCCGTCGTCGTTCACTTCAACTGCGGTCTGCACGATCTGAAGTTCAGCAAGAAGACCAGCACATTCCAGGTGCCCGGCGACGACTACGAGAAGCACCTCAAGGCCATCGCGGAGCGACTGCAAAAAGCCACGCCGCACGTCGTCTTCGCGACCACCACGCCCATTATCGACGACCGCCACGCTGCCCGCAAAGCGGACTTCGACCGCTTCGACAAGGACGTGAAGGCTTACAACGAGCGTGCCGTGAAGGTCATGCTCCAACTCGGCATCCCCGTCGATGACCTGAACCGCATCGTGCAGGATGGCGGCCCTTCCGAGATGCTCGGCAAAGACGGCACGCACTACACGCCGGCCGGTTCAGATCGCCTTGCCGGTGCGGTAGCCGATTGCATCAAGCGACAACTGAAGCTCAAGAACCCGACGATACTAAAGGCTCCCGCGAGCGGTCCCGAGGCGGTGAAGGCGTACACGGAAGCCGAAACTGCGAACGACAAACTCGTACCAGACGCGTTCAAGAACATGAAGGTACCCGAGTTCCCGTTGCCGCTGAGTGCGCGAGCGTGGGACCAAGCCCGACCCGATGTGAAGGCCAAGGTCGTTGCCTCGCTCGGCGACCTGCCACCGCGACCAGCGAAGCCCAAGGCTCATCTGGTGTCGGCCGAGATTCGGCAGGGCTTCAAACTGGAACGCCTCCGCATCGACAACGGCGTCGATGGTGTCATGTCGGCGCTGATGCTGATTCCGGACAACGTGAAGGCACCGGCACCGACAATTCTCTGGCTGCACTCGTCGAGTTACGATCACACGCAGTTGTTACAGCCGAACACGAACGGCGGCGAGGAACCGCTCGGCATCACGTATATGAAACGCGGATGGGTGGTCTTCGCTCCGGATGCCGCGTGGTATGGCGATCGGGCAGGGCAGGGGCCAGCCGGTTCGCGTGAGCTGACTCGCGAACAGATGGATAGCCTGCACAAGTATCATTTGTGGTTCGGCCGCACGCTTTGGGGCATGTTCGTGCGCGATGACCAGGTGGCACTCGATTATCTGTGCACGCGACCCGAAGTAGACGTGAAGAAGATCGGCGCGACCGGCATCAGCATGGGGAGCACGCGAAGTTGGTGGCTCGCGGCGGTTGATGACCGCATCGCGTGCGTGGTCGGCGTGGCGTGCCTCACCCGCTACGAGAACCTGCTGCGGCACGGCCAACTCAGGCAGCACGGCACCTACTACTTCGTGAACGGCCTGCTGAAGCACTTCGACTCAGAAGCGGTGATCTCGCTGATCGCGCCGCGACCGTTGCTGTTCTTGACGGGCGAACTCGACGCAGGTAGCCCAGCCGACGGCATCAAGATCATCGAGGCGAAGGTTGGCGGTGTGTACAGTGCGGCCGCTGAGCCGGCGAAGTTCAAGAGCATTCGCTATGCGGACGTGGGCCACACGTACACGCCCGAGATGCGGAAGGAAATGCTCGCGTGGTTCGACAAATGGCTGAAGTAGACGCAACGGATCGATTTTTCGCGGGTGTGTGATATGATGTCCGTATGTCCACACCCTTCTATCAAAAGGCTCGTCGGCACCTGACGCGAAAGTGTCCGGTGATGAAGCAGATCATCGGCAATGTCGGAGCGTGTAAGCTCACGCCAAACCCAGCCGATCCGTTCACGCTGCTAGTGCGGTGCGTGATCTCGCAGCAAATCTCCACGAAGGCCGCCGAGTCGATCTACGGGCGGCTGACGTCGTTGGTCGGCGGGCCGCCGGTGCCGATGGCGAAGCTCGCGAAGTTGACCGACGATCAACTCAAAGCGTGCGGCATCTCTGGCCCGAAGCAACGAACGCTGCGCGCCGTGACCGACCACGTGAAGGCGAATCCGATGTTGCTGCCCGGCATCGAGGAACGCGACAACGAAACGATCCACGCGCAACTGACCGAGATCAAGGGCATCGGCCCTTGGTCGGCGGATATGTTCCTGGTCTTCGGTCTGGGAAAGCCTGATGTGCTGGCGGTTGGGGACTACGGAATCAAGGCCGCCGTAAAGAATCAGTTCAAGCTGCCAGACATGCCCGACGCAAAGAAGTTGGGCGAGATTGCAGAACCGTGGAAGCCGTACCGCAGCGTCGCCATGTGGTACCTCTGGCGAAGTCTCGAACTACCCGCTCACGAAGAGCCTGCTGTTGTCGCGACACCAAAGCGCGCAAAGAAGTGAGACAGCCGTATTGTCTTCTTGTTGGTGGCACCTGCAAGAATGTCTGTGCTTCGTAGGGCCGGCTCAGCCGGCCGCGTTAGAGAAGGCGATAGGACAAGGCCGGCTGAGCCGGCCCTACAAGAATCGCGACAGGAGAAGGCCGGCTGAGCCGGCCCGACGAAGAATCTCAGCTCGCCGAATTCAACGTCACCGAGAAGACCAGTTCGGAGTTGGCTGGGATGCCTGTCCGCGCGGTTGAACCGTAAGCCAGTGACGCGGGGATGTCCAACAGCCGAGTGCCGCCCGGCTTCATTCCCGGAATCGCATCGACCCATCCAGCAATCAGACTTGCGAGGTTCAGAGGCGAGCTAAAGGAATTGCTGGAATCGAAGATCGTTCCGTTCGTGAGATACCCGGTGTACTTCACGTTGATCGTATTCCCGACCGCAGCCGCTGTTCCAGTCCCCACGGTCGTATCCTGAATGCGAACACCGCTCGGCAGCGTCACCCACTTCGGATCGGTCAGTGAGAATGGAAGTGTGCTCGTCGCGCTGCTCGTCACCACCCATGTGAACGTTCCACTGCTCGTGACCGAGTCCTGCGTCACGGAAATGGCCACGGCATACGGACTGTTGTTGCTGCCAGTCGCGGCAATCGTGCCGCTGATGACGCCGGTGGTGCTGTTGATCGTCAAGCCCGGCGGGAGGTTCGTCGCTGTGTAAGTGATCGGGTCCGAGTTCTTACCTGTGGCCGATACCGTTACCCCACTGATGACCGCTCCGTTGACGTTTTGCTGGGTGGCTGGGGCCACGATTGCCAGCGCTGTTGCAGCAGTCACGTTCCAGGTGAAAGTTGCATGGCCGCTGGATGTTCCGTCCGTGGCCGTCACAGTCACGGTGTATGGGCTACCGGTTGCGGCAGTCGAGGCTATTGTGCCGGTGATGATGCCTGTCGTTGCACCGATCGACAACCCTGGAGGCAGGCCCGTCGCGCTGAATGTCAGGATGGCCCCGTTTGTGTCGGTGGCGCTCACCGGGAGATTCACGGTGGCTCCCGCGGTCTTGCTTTGCGTCGCTGGCGCGGTGACGGTCACCGTTCCGATCGCTCTGGTCACGTTCCAGGTGAAGGTCGCGCTATCGCTGAACGTTCCGTCTTTGGCTGTCACAGTCACCGTGTAAGGGCTACCGCTGACGGCAGTCGATGCTATTGTGCCGGTGATGAGCCCGGTCGTTGCGCTGATCGACAACCCAGGAGGCAGCCCCGTCGCGCTGAATGTCGGGGTGTTGCCTTTGCTGTCGGTGGCGCTCACCTGCAGGTTCACAGTGGAGCCGGTGGCATTACTTTGCGTCGCCGGTGCTGTGACGTTCACCGTCCCGAACTGCGAAAGGCTTTGATACTCCGGGGAAGATGCGATCTTGGCGATCACAACCTGATCGGTACTGCCAAGAGCCAGTTGATCGACCCATAACTTTAAGCCAGCCGCCTCCGGGCTGCGATTGAGGAACCGCTGGTAGATGTCGCGCACCACGTTGCCGCGGAATTCCGCACTCGTGAGAACCTGCTCGGCAACCACCGTGCGGCTCACCCCTGAGTTGAGTTCTTGACTGAAGTAAGTAGCTCCGCTGGAATCGACTGTGCGATTGAGCACGCGTTCGTAAAGAGCTGTCAAGAATCCGTCATTCGTGCCACCCGCACGCTGGAAAAACTCGGCCGAACCAAGGATGTCGGCGCTAACCTGCTCGATCGATCGTGTGAGTAATTGCTCTGACCAAACACTCACGCCAACAGGGTCGGCCGCTCGATGCAGATCCGTTTGGTAGATCAGCTCGACGGTGTTGTTTCGGGCTTCTTGGGTCGAGAGAATGTCAAGCACGACCTGCGTGCGGGACACCCCATTCGCGAGCTGACCGGTCCAGATCGCCAGCTCGCTCGAAGATACGTCTCGGTTTAACAGATCCGTGTAGAGCTGCGAGACATAGTTCTCGTTTGGTGTTGCCGCGGGAACGACTCGATCCTCCAGCAACTCGCAACACAGGCGACCGGCGCGATACGAGGCTTTCTCTGAAGTCGTGATGGCGACGAAGTTCAGCCAACGAGAGATATTCAGCATGGCCACAGCCCATTCTTCGTAATTTGGGGAGTCTACCCTTTCAGGATACACCCGAACGGGGTGTCCAAGTCAAAGCGCGGTCGGTCGTGGGAAGAAAATCACCGTGAATTATCGGAATTCTCGCCAGACGATGCACTTCTCGTCGTTTCGCAGAGCGAAGTCGCGTCTTTTACTGCGAATCATTCACGCGACAAAGGCTGCTAATCCGCCGCACACCGTGACGGTTCCGGAGATGGGGAAATCTCACTGTAAGTTCATCGGATTAGTCGATGTGGCCTGCAGAACAGAATCGGGCAGTCCGAACGGCCAGTGAGGTAAAAATGTCACAAGTCCAAGAAAAACACCACTTGCGAAGATCGCAAGTGGCGTTTTAAGTGGAGGCGCGGGGAATCGAGTCTGGTCTACTCAAGTGTTGAAAATAAAGGACTTACGGCGAATGCTTCGATGCTTATCGGCCACACTATCGGCCACCTTGTTCGGCCCTCTGGCCCAATTGTGAGATGCGGGGTTATCGTTGGTTGACCCGACAAGCAGGATGGTCCCAGCAATCTGGCGTGCAGCCCCCGTGTTCGCGTGTCGGGCAGCGTCGAACCTTTTAGATTCCGCCCGCTGAGAGCGCGGCGAAGCGTCGAGACTGCCGAGTGTATCGACTGCATCGCTTCGGCGGCGTCGCTTCCGCTCCATCGAAATGACCTGTTCCAGTGATCGCTGCCCCTGCGGTGTACCCTTTCGGCATGTGCGGCCGCTTCACACTCTCAGCACCGACCGAACGCCTCGCCGACGAGTTCGACATTCCCAACCCGCCGGCACTCCCACCCCGTTATAACATCGCCCCGACGCAACTCATCGCGGCCGTTGCCCTGAAGCCCGACGGCGAGCATCGTGGAATCGTTCGGGTGCCCTGGGGCATGGTGCCGGCATGGGCAGACGATCCGAATGCCGCACCGCGACTGTTCAACGCCCGCGCCGAGTCCGTGGCGTTCAAGTTCGGCGAGTGCTTCCGCGAACGTCGCTGTTTGATTCCGGCAGATGGTTTTTACGAGTGGAAGGCCTTTGGCAAAAAGAAGCACGCTTGTCACTTCTCGCGGGCTGATGGAGGCGTGTTTGCATTCGCGAGCCTGTGGGATGTGTGGGCAGATGAGGACGTGAAGCTCGTTGGTGCGTGCATGGTCACGACCACGCCGAACGAACTCGTGCAGCCGTTCCACGAACGAATGCCGGTCATCCTGCCGCGAGAGAATTACAAGGAGTGGCTTGATCTGGAGACGCCGGAAAAGCGGTTGCTGTCGCTGCTGAAACCGTATCCGGCTGAACTGATGCGAGCGAAACAGGTTGGCCCGGCCGTGAACTCGTCGAAGAACGAAGGCCCGGCGTGCATTGAGCCGAGAGTATCCGAAGCGAAGGACGTGACGCCCGCTCTCTTTTAATCCGGCAGCCCGCGCACCATTCCCTCTCCGTCACGGTCGTCGGTTGCTTCTGGTTCGTTCAATTCTCTCCGCTCCCCGCTCGTGATGACCACAACCCGCAGCCGCTTCGCAATCGCCCTATCGAGCAGCCCGCGCACTTCCCATGACGGGACGCCCACCAACACGACCGCGTGAGCAAGTTCAACGAGTTGCTCGTCTCGTCGTTCCTCGGTATTCCCTGGATGTTTGATGTGATCGACAGGGATTGCGGTGAGCGTCAGCTTCCGCGAAGCGGCGTAACATGCGGCAAGTGCCGGCACGCCCGCACCGCCGGCCGTGAGAATTTCGACGTCGGAGAGGCGGTTCGCGAGCAGCACGTCGAGGGCATCGCGCATTTGAGCGTAATCGAACCGCTGCCGGCTACCGATGATGAGGACGCGGAACACCATTTCCGTGAGTGTGGGCATGGCCAGGAAGACAGGCGATGTCGGTTGATTCGCCGTCCCCCCCGCTTGGGTTGCCCGGCGGTAGTCAACGCACCCCGGAATTCCGGGTCGTGTTCATTTCGATTGTCGAACTCCGACAGCCGCCCGGTCGGCGACCACCTTGCGGCCCACCTGGACCGACGGGGCGAAGTGCTGGCCGCGTTGCGGTCGCTGGCTCGCCAGACAAACACGTCACGCGCAAATTGCACGGGCGAAAAGCGATTTATGTGCCGATGTAAACAATTGTCTTTAAAGTGTTTACGTCGTTTCTGTGGGCTTTACGTGCCCACTGCAAATCCGTAAAATACCACCACCGACGCACAACCACACAGCCCAGCAGGACAGCACCATGAAACCGTTTCGAGTGGCAGGGTACGACGCCGATCAATTCACTTGGAAGCTGGTTGCCGAGTTCAGCACGCCGGCCGAAGCCGTGGCCGAATTTCACGCACTGAAAGCCGACCGCCGCTTCCAGTTTGTCGCCGCCGCGAAAGTGATCGGGATGCAAGTTGAGTTGCTTAAGTGCGACGCGCCGAACGCGGGAAAATTGACGTCGGTGCGTGATTTTGTCTGCACGCTGGCCAACCCGTTCACCCCATTGCCGCGACGCAAGAAGCGGCCGGCTGTGACGCCGGTTACGTGCCTGAGCGAGCCAGAGGTGATCGGGTTGTACACCCGACTCGCACAGCTTGGGGTTATCGTTGGCTGACGCGGTCAAGCGGGTTGTCGAATACGCTGGCTAGATGGGACTGGGCTGGATGGTTCGACGAGTGCCACCCGCGAATGGGTCGCGGGTGAACCCAGCCCGCCGCGACCAGATTGAACGCCGTCGGCACAACGAACGGGTTCACGCCCAGTGAGAACGCGGCCTCCAGCTACCGTGCGGCGTACCCAAAGCGGCGGGGCGAAGTGGTGGCTGCGTTGCACCAAATGACGAACCCCCGGCACCACCGGGGGTTGTACTATTGGGGCTGCTTGCTAACCGATTTGCGTTGGAGGAGTCCGGCCAATTCGCTCGTATCCTTGAGCGGTCATCTGCCAGCGATCATGTTCCGATCTTGCAAAATCGCCCTTTTGAACGAGCTTCCTCCTCGCTTGCTGAACCATCATTCGCCACACGAGTTTGCCTGCGGAATTTACATCCGGATCGGTCAAGTCTCGGAGGGGTTGAGGAAGTTTGAAATGGTTCGCAATATCGGTTTCGATTCCACCGCCTTGGAAGGAAAACCAAATTGCTCCGCCCCGGTCGGCAACAGCACGAAGTAACGGGTTTTCGATGTCCTCATAGTGAGCAATATACAGGAGAAATTGGGTGAACCTGCGTGCCAAGGGATAAGCCCTCCTATTTACCGAACTTGTGTGTTCGCCTACTTGAATCATCGCCCCGTATCGGTCGCCGTCAAGGAAAAGCCCTCCGTTTTCGCCACCGCCAGAGCCACCCGACGCACGCGGGGTTACAGCCCCGGCCACGGCCGTGACCACGACGGCAGCCAGTGCCGTGTCCGCCGGACACTCGTGGGTGTTGGTGCCGTCGCACTCTCGCCGGAAGAACGCACACGCCAGCCGAAGCCGTCACCGAATTTCACGCACTGAAGGCCGACCGCCGTTTCCAGTTTGCCACCGTCGCTCGCGTGGTCGGGCTGGAAATTGTGAGTTGCTTGAGTGCGACGCGCCGAACGCTGGAGACTTGAAGTCGGTGCCCGAATTTGGCAGCATCTGGCCAACCGGTTCACCCCGTTGCCGCGACGCAAGAAGCCGCCGGCCGTGACGCCGGTCACGTGCTTGAGTGAGCCGGAAGTGATCGGGCTGTATGCTCGACTCGCACAGCGTGGGGTTATCGTTGGCTGACGCGGTCAAGCGGGTTGCCGAACACGCTGACCAGATGGGACTGGGGCATAACCCTGGCACACCGCCCCCCACAGCCTCCGCCGCCGAACGACCGCGACTATCGCCGCCGCGACCGGGGCTTGTGGCTGGTGCCCTGCTTCACCACCGTGCGGACCCACTCGACGGTGATGCCTTCCACCGATGATGAGAACCTTGCCTACCCGCCCGTGCGGGCAGGGTACAGCGCGGCTATTTGCTAGCACGGTATTCGTCCAGCAACACGAAGAATTGGTCGAGTGCATCCGCGTCGTCGCGGTAGTAGTACGCGATCTTGGCTGCCCAACCGCCGACATCGTGCCACCGGTACTTGTCGCACACGAAGGCGTCGAACCCGTCGAACGCGCCTTCGTCGGGGAGCGGGGGCAGTCCGGCCTGCATTCGGGCGAACTGCAACCCGTCGAGCCAAGCACGTAAGTCGCGGAGCGACTTGCGGCCGATGTACATGCCCGGCCGCTCGCGGATCGCGGCGAGCAGCCCAAAGAACGTTTCGGGCACCGGAAGAACCTTGATGTCCTCGGCCCGGTACATGGCGTCCAAGGGTGGTTGCCGTTCTTCAGGCATCGCGCCTCCAGTCGCCTTTGACGCCGAACAATTCGCTCACATGCCCGGGCGGGATCGCTTCGTCATGAACTCCCAGAAACCAATCATGCTCCGCCGTCTGCTACGTTTTGTTCGGCCTGTCTTGGTTTGCCGGCGATCAGACGCAGTCGCCGCTCCTCGTGCCGCCGCAACTCTGTCTGCTCGTCGAAGGGCAGATCGCCGTTGGCGTCACACCCATCGTAGCCCCATTGGGCGTTGAACGAGCCGTCGGCCCGGAGCATGAATCGAACCTGCCCCCAGAGCCGATGCCCGGCCTGACGGAACATCTTGCGAAGTTCGCGGATGGCCCGGTCGCCGTCACCGGCGGGTGAGAAGCTACGGGCAACACCATCCGGGCGAACGTATTCGGCTTCGTAGGTGCTGCCGTCCGCGTAGAACAGAGCGTGAAACTCGGCCGAGACCCACTCCTCTGGAATAGTGGAGTTGATGGCATCCGCGATTCGTTGGTACAGCGGTTCGATGCCAGGTATCAACGGTTCCGCCCTCCGAAGCCGTCTGTGGCCAAACGTTAAGTTCACGTGCTGCGGGAGTGGCCTGCCGAGCAGTCGAAAAACCTATGACCCGCCGGCCGCTTCAGCACCTTGTTCGGCCTGCCTTGTGGACTCCCAACGGACCTGCTCGACGGCACACGCCTGCTCGATCAGTTCCCGCATCCGGATGACCACCGAACGCATGAACTCCAAGTCGGTGGCCTCGTCCGCTGTGGCGGGGGCGAATCGCTCCACTCCAACAGCCAGACCCCAATGCCATTCTCGGAGCCGCGCCCGCAGGCTTGCCGGGTCACTGACCGGCGCGAAGTACCAGTCGTCGCGGGGATAAACGTATTCGCAGCCACCACGTTCAGCGATGGCTGACAGTGGACCGGCCATCGAGTCCTGCCACCCCTCCAACTCAACCCAGTGCGACCGGCCTACCCTGGATGACCATTGGTGCGACGCGAAGGGCGCAATGAACAGGGTGTTGAACGACTCAAGCATTCCCGGTTCGGCTTCCGCCATCGTGCGTCCTCTGTGGCCGAGCGATTCCTCGAACCAGCGGCGGGGGTCGAGCGAGCGATGAATCCCAGAAAGCCTACCTGCCCTCGCCGTCCGCTGCATCGCCTGTTTCGGCCTGCCTTGCGATCTCGGTGAGCCGGAACCGCCGGGGCGTCGTGTCGCCCTCGGATCGCGGCACCACGACCCCCTGACACGACTTTGACAACCATACCGACTGGCCGGGCTGGAGCCAGATCATGATCCGCTCGCCCGGAATGGCGTGCGAAGCGGTCGGCAGGTTGAGTTGTACGCTCTCATCGCAGTGAATGACCGACCCAATGGTCTCGTTGTCGTCGAGGATGGCGGCCGGGACCGCGATGATGGCCTCATCCAACGCGGTGAGTTGCCAACCTGTCGCCCAAGGGAACACCTCTCCCGGCGGCTGAGAGGCGATCTTTTCACCGGCGGCGGGAGGCGCGGTCTTCTTCTTGGACCAGCCGAACATCCGGTGCGCCCTCCCTTGGCCGAACCCTACTGCTCAGGCGCGGCCCCCGCCCGGCGGGAGGCCGTCTCGGCGTGCCTTTAGATCACCAGTGCAACCCCACCGACCCGGACTCCAGATCGACGGCCACGCACATCTCGCCGCCGTCGATTACGCCGCCCTCTGGCGGGACCGGGGCGAACAGGACGAACCACGCGACCGGGTGCTTGGACGCCTGACTCGGCGAGAGCAGCGTGTTAGGGAACGCCATGCGGAGCCGCCACTCATCGCAATCGGCCCGGTCGGCGACGAACGCCTCAGCCCGGCGTACCGCCTCGGCCTGGGCTTCCTCGCGTGAGTACCGGAGCCGCGCCATCTCAAAGACCTCTGTCGCCGAACGCTACTGCTCAGCAGCGGTCTCCCCCTCGGCGGGAGGCCGTCACCTCCAGCAGTCGGTTCGGCGTCTTACTTCTTTGTGATCTTTCGGAGTTCCGTGATAACGTCATTGCCCTTTGCAAACAGCGAGAAGTACTTGTTCGTGCCGGTTTCAAGTGACACCAAGTCGGTGTCAATAAATCGTACTCCGTCAAAGGTGAGCAGATAGAACCGAACTCGATCTGAATTGGGGTAAGGGAATTCGTTCGTCGTCACGGCTTCGTCGTGAAAGTCCTGTGCTGCCCTGACGAATGAGTTGGCCGCATTGCGAACTGGTTCATGCGCGAATCCACCGATGACACCAAACGTCCCGGTCGTGTAGAGGCTCGCGTTGCCATCGTAAAGCGAGACGATGGTAAGCGTGCCATCGTCCATTGGAAACTCGGCGAGTGCACCATACACCTTGGGAAATTCTTGTGTGGGTTTCAGGCCAAAATCGGCGGGGGATGCGGTGAGAGCCTTTAGACGGAGCTTGCGCATGCCCTCTGCGGGGTCACCCTTTGGTTCCTGACGGATTGGTGCTGCCATCGTTGAAGCCGCCTTCGACGTAGTTTGTGTTTGCCCTTCCGAGGTGCGTGGCGAAGCTTCACGACCGGGTGGACTACACCCCGCCTGCACTCATCAGGAGAGCCAATGCAATGTGGGAGAAGCGACTCATTCTTCCTCCCGTCGAACAATTCGCTCACATACCCGGCCGCGCAACCCTTGCGCGACGACGACAAGCAGGCAAGCAACGAGAAACAAATCACGTGGCCGGGTCCGGTGCAGCACGAGCGGTTCGGCGTCAGAGGCACTCGTACCCGCCGTCCGCGTCGAGGCACAGGATGGATGCGATCCGCCAGCCTCCGGCCTCACGCACCAAGCGGTACTCGTACGCCGAGACGAATCCATGCGGCCCAACGTTCCGGGTGCAGACGACCGCGCCGCTGGCCGACTCTGACACCGACTCGACAGACTCGCGGCCTGGGTCGTGCATTGAGTCGTCGCCGAACGAGATGTTTTGGCGGACGACCGCCTCCGCGCACAACAGCGACACCAACCCCTCGTATTCGGCCTCCGCCTGGGCCACGGCAGACTGGTACGCCGCGCTGCCGGGGCGCAAGGTTTTGACGCGTTCGTTCGCCCGCATCTCCCACGCGGCATGGGCGGCGATGAACTGACGCACGCATTGCTCCGGCGCACCCACTCGCGACGCCCTCTGCCGCCAAACGATAAGCCGTCGGGGTCGCCTGCAAGACCTTCACGCCCCGCGAAATCAGGATGGCAGTCCCGGTCAGCTTCATCCGTCGGTTATGCCCGAACGCTTCCATCGGCGAGGACCGACAGGAACTCCTCGAACGAGTCGGCCACTTGCGACGCTTCCTCAAACTCTGGCTCGCGGCCGGTGACGACTCGACCAAACCCGTCGGCAGCGGTCCGAATAGCAAAATACGCGTACCCGTCGCGAACCGAAAGTAGGAACGGCAAATGCTCATTCCAAAATCCACGTACCGCCTCACCTAAACGGCGGTCGTCCTTCGCGGCTTCCAGCGACATCTGCTCCAATTCATCCCACCGGAAGGCAGCGCCGGTCGTACCACCGTAATCGGCCTCGCACAGGAACCACGCGGTTTGCGTCTGATTCTCACAGGACGACAGACCGCCGAGAAACTCGGTAAATCTCGGTGGCAGTTTCGGGTATCGCGCGACCACGTCAGGGGGCAAGCGAAAGGATCGACCGGGTCGCTTCGTAACGTTCCATCCCTGCTTCTGTAGTCGCCGGATAATGTCGGCCCGGTTCACGTCGGGAAACCTCCAGGGCATAACTTGGAATTCGGCCGCGCCTGCCAACACGAAAATGTTGCAATTCTGCCCAGGCCGTCCGAGGCGAACTGAACCATGGAATCAGCACTTATCCTGAATCGACGTCCAGTGTCGTGCCTCAACAGCAGGTTTGCTTTTGCCATGCTATCCGATGCATTTCAGCAGGCCAACACAGTCGGTGTTGGTCTGCAAGGGACTGGCACAATGAAATCGCGACGGAATCAATCAAGTAAGCCCCGAACCATTCTTGGACCGTCCTCTTCCCACGGCGTGCTGCTCCGAAAATGGGGGACAACTCCTACTTCCCTTTCTTGCCCGATTTCTTCTTCAACTCGTCGCGACTGCTCCGAGCTTTGCTTGCCACGGCTCCTTCAGCCTGACGTGTGTTGGCACCCTCCTGCTTCACGAACTTCAAAAACTCCTGCCGTTCCCCTTCCTTCGCTCTCGCCCACGCCCGCTTCAACGCCCGCACCCCCGGCGGGTCTTGCAAATCCGACCGCGACGGACGGCTTGATGGAAGCACGAGCAACTCTTCCATCGTCACGCTTAACGCCCGCGCCAGCCTCAATGCAGCGTCGGCTCGCGGCCGGCGATGGTCCTGCTCCCAATTCCGCATTGATGCAACGGCCACCGACGCTTTGTCGGCAAGTTCATCTTGGGTCATATTGGCAGCGGCTCGAAGGCGAGCCAATCTCTGTCCGAGCGTTTCCGTCGTCGCGGCTTTCATTACTGTCGCTCCTGAAATGAGGCACGGTCTTAAATAGCAGTCTACCGGCTGACTCCGTCGAATCATCAGGGCAGGCAGGACAACATTTCAGCCGGCGCAATAAATTGACGGATACCGTCAATTGGCTTATAATACCTGTGTGGGGATGTGAGGTTTTCCGAGTCTCACAAGGGAGGGAATCAGATGGCACACGAAATAGACATGACCACACAAAAGGCAGCCGTTTTCACGACCGGGGCACCGCCCTGGCATCGTCTCGGCGTGACCGTCTCGGAAGCTCAGTCGAGTTCCGAAGCGATCAAACTCGCGGGCCTCGCATGGGGTGTTGAGCAGTGGCCTATCGTGGCCCGGAGAGAGGGCGTCGAACGACCAGTCACCAATCGGGTCGCGAATATCCGGGCTGACACGGGTGCTGTTCTCGGCGTCGTTAGCCACGACTATCGGGTCTTCCAAAACGCGGATGCATTCCGCTTCTTTGACGCAATCGTGCAGGAGAAACTCGCGATGTACGAAACCGCCGGCTCGCTGAAGGGTGGGCGGCAGGTGTGGATGCTCGCTCGCCTGCCAAAGACATTGCGGGTTGCGGGCGAAGACGAAATCCGCCCATACATCCTGCTCACCAACAGTCACGACGGGAGCCGCGCGCTGAGAATGATTCCCACGACGATTCGAGTCGTCTGCTCCAACACCCTGTCGCTCTCCTTGCGACGGGCCTCCGCGACCGAAGGACTGACCGTGTATCACAGCGAGTCGCTTGAGCAGCGAGTCGCGGAGGCGAGAACGAAGCTCGGCATCATCACCACACGGATTGATGAGTTTGAGCAGCAGATTCAGGCTCTCGCGAAGCGACCGATGGCGCAGGCCGATCTGACGACGTACTTCACGAAGTTGGTTGAAGACCGTGCGGAGGACACTCAGAAGCGAATGCTTGGTGCCTTCCTCGCGAACCTCGATCACCCCACGAACACGCTGCACGGAATCAGCGGCACGGCATGGGCGGCGTATAACGCGGTGTCGCAGTGGGCCGATCACCAGAGCGTTGTGCGCGGTCAGACAGAAGTGCAGCGAGCCGATTCACGGCTTCACTCGGTATGGTTCGGCGCGGCTGCGGAATTGAAAGCGAAAGCATTCGACGCGGCGGTGGCTCTCGCTGTCTGAATCACTTCGCCGGGCCGGGAAGTTCACCTTCCCGACTCGGCTTTTCCACAAGGGCACCATCATGCTCACATCGACATCGTGTAGCTGGTGTCACAACCAGAACCCGACGAGCGCGAACACATGCAGCGAGTGTGGGCACGATGCCCACGTCGCCCGACTCGATTGCACGTGCCCTCGCTGTTCACGGGCACGCCGCCAAGTGGCTCGTGGTGACAACCCGATCCCGCTGGCTGGGGTCGCGGAAGCAATCGCGGAGTTGCGGCGAAAGACCACGCCGGAAGGGGAACCCACAGGCGAGTCTTTCCCGATGCGAGAGGTTCCTCACGCAGCAGTGTCGCCGAAGCTCGCGGCAATGATCCAGGCGGTTGATGCCGCGATGATTGAAGAGTTCGGGTTGGGCGGGTTCGCATACACGATGATCGCGGACGACGGAATCGTCGCCGCACGCAACACGATGCTCGATGGTTTCGTGGTGCCGGTTGTCGCCAACGCGACTCCGCCAACGCCACCGGCCGACAGCTAACCCTCTTCGCGCCGGAATACCGGGGGAACAACTTTCACGCCACCATCACCACAAGGAGTGCAAGACCCATGAACGCAAGCAATGACATGCAAGCTCTGGTCACCCGCACCGAACAACTTGTGAACGCCATCAGCGGGGCGATTCTCTCGACAACGGAAATCGCCTGCGAGCGACTTGAGCTTGCTGCCCAGGTCGCCCGCGTGCAGCAACGAATGAGTGCGTTTGGGGCCGTCCTCGAAGCGGTGGGAACGCAGAAAGCGGCTCTGGCTGCACGACTCGCGGATGCCACCGGACCACTCCGCAAGCTTCTGGAACGGCAAATCGAAATGTTGACGGTGCAGGAAGTCGCAATCTTGGAAAAGGCCGGTGTGCCGCAAGTCATGGCGGAAAAGGCACTGGCAGCCGTGGACGCTTCGTCGAACACGGACATGCCAGCCACTACATACCGGCGCGAGGGCAAACGCTTTGTTCGTTTGGAACTGGAAGCGAGCCGCGACCGAAACGGTGCGGCGCACAATCGCGCCGATGGGAAGGAGCAGGACAATGAAGACTGATCGTCGGCGTGTCGTGTGGCAGACCCGCATTCCGGTTGTTGACACCACGTTCCGCGAAAGCGTTCTGCGTGCGACGGCGCGCGACCCCCGCACTTGGGGGTTCTTCCTTGCCCGGCTTCGCGCTGCGCGTGGTTGGTCGGTATCCACACAAAGCACCGCGAGCGGCCTCTCGCTCGATGCCCTGATTTGTCTGAGCATCTATCGGTTGCCGGATGCCGAGCATCACGCTGAAGACATTGCCCGCGTCGCGAAATGTCTTGGGCTTCGCGAGCAAGTGCTGCACGATCTGCTCTCGCTGGCGTCGTGCTGAAGCACAAACGGCAACAGTCGCAGGCGTCACGACTGAGCCAATCCCGCTATATACCTCCCACCAAATGGAGAAGTGAGGCGTGGGCGGATAAGCTGTCACAGTGGTCGCCATTGCCGCAGGGCATTCTCGATGAACACCGTCCGTTTCGCTCTCGCCCCGACGACGTGCTATCCACCGGACGCCGGGGTCGGCATCTGGGTTGACGGGGAGAGCCTGATTGACCACGTTCGCCGACTGGAAGCCCCGTGGTGGGCGAACGTTGGTAGCTCGCAGCCAGCCGGACAGTACGTCTGGGTGCCCGCCCGGACAGCCCTCCTACCTCGTCGGCATCTGCTCGGAGAGCCTACGGTTCCGTGGTGCGGCGAGTTTAGCCCAGTGGTGGTGTGCAACTGCGGTGAGTACGCATGTCGGTCCTATGCCGTGAAAGTGGAGGTGTCGCCAGAGCAGGTCGTCTGGACGGCGTGGGCTGAGGTGCCACCAGAAGAGGCACGGCTCGGAGGGTTACTCCGCCCGATGGTGTTCGACAGGCACCAGTACGAGGCCGAACTCGCCCGTGTCTCCGAGGAGTATCGGTCATTACACCCAACATGACGTAGTTGCTCCCAACAGCATCATCACTCCCGCATTTGGCGGGAGGTATCTAGCGTTCGCGAACAAGAACCAGTGGTGGAGGTGGGTGATGATCGCTTCGTTTGACGGATCGCCTGCACGCGGTCGGCGGCTGGTGAGTATTTTCGATAGCGTTTCCGCCGACACGCGGTTGTCGCTCGACGACCTAGAGGTTCTCATGGAAGCTGACACGCAACGTCGGGTCATCGCCGTCCTGAATCGCGTTTTCGCGGCGACGCACGAACCGCAGCACCCAGAACCCGCACCATCGTGATCCACCCCAGCGACAGCAACTCGGTGACGTGTGTCCCAATAAGCTACACGTCACCCCCGCCCAGGTCGTCGCTGAACTCAGGGGCGCACGAAGCCGAATCCTGGGCCAGCAAGGTTGTCGTCCGGTGCCAATTGGATCGACCACGGTGCCGTGAACCCGCGATTCTTGCGAAGTAACTTCGCACGGTTCTTCTGGAGCGAGGCGAGGTACTTCAGAATCGTCTCTTCCGTTTCGAGGTTTGCCCCAACCAACTCGACGCCGTTCAGCGCTTTGCCATCCTTCACCTCGCGGGCAAACGTCGCTCCGAGCAGTTCCTCGAAAAAGTCTGCCTGTGTCTTCGCCTTGGAATCTCGTGGTGCGTAGAGGAACAACATCGGGTTGTTGTCGCGCAGTTTGGGTGCTGTCTTCGCGACCCAGTTCTTGAGGACTTGATCGGGAATCGCTGGCGTCTTCGCGGCCGAAAGCCAGATCGCCCCCGAAATGTCATGGCCACCGAGTTCGTTGGGAAGCCCCCCCGGATATGGTTGTGGAACGTACCGGTACGTCGGGAATGTACCTGGACCGTTGGGCAGGATCGCACTCGCTGTCCAAAGGAAACCTGGGCGATTCCACTCGGTCGCGACCCAGCCCATGCCGATGCTCGCTGCGATGTCCGACCCCACGAGATAGATCGAACTGGTGTTCACGTCGCCCGCGTCGTTCTTGGTGTCGAGGTGATGCCTCGCCGCCGCTAGATCAATCAGATATGTCGGCGTGTACTTCACGGGATCAATCAGATCAGCGTAGAAGAAATCGTTCTTTAGCTTCCCTTTTTTGCCCCCCTCAGTCGGGGCACCCCGGATGAGCTTGGGACTATTCCACAGACTGCTGAACGGATTGGGCGCATACT
Organism: Planctomycetota bacterium; assembly: GCA_021413735.1. Classification (GTDB taxonomy): domain Bacteria; phylum Planctomycetota; class Planctomycetia; order Gemmatales; family Gemmataceae; genus Gemmata. The sequence continues at coordinate 3,002 of JAIOPV010000020.1, read as the reverse complement.
GATCGTCCGGTTTCTGAATGTTCCAAAACCGTGCCGTGTCCTTGATCTCCGTACTCTTACCGTGACCTCGCCAATCGAACTGAAGCACGTTGTATCCTTCCGTCGCCAGGAAGAGGGCGAGGCCGTTCCAACCACCCTTGGCCATCGCGTTATTTTTACCGGGTGGGTAGAGCAGAATCACAACGGGGTCTTTGCCTGGAGTCTTCAAAGACTTCGTGAAGAGGCCGTGGAGTTCGAGTCCGTCGGCCGTCAGGAACGTTTCCGCAACGGACTTGGCACCGGGTGCTTGTGCCTTCGCGGGATGGGCACAGAACACCACGCCACCGACCGCGCCAAGAAGCATGGGAACTGCGGGCCATCGTCGCATCGCATATCCTCGCGGGAGACTGTCCACGAAGAGAACGTTTCCGAATGCTGTCTCGTTGGCAATGTCGTTGCGTCGTTGCCTTGCGATTATGGGAACTCACAGGCGGTATCCAGCACGATGGCCAGTTGACGGCCTACGGAACGAGTGACTGGGCCTGGACCGTTCCCATTCACCTTCCTGCCGGGATTCTGTTCTTCGTCGGCCTCGATGTCGTTGGTTTACTGTTCGTGTTCGCTGGCTCGTTGGTCGCCGGATTCGCGGCTGTCGAGTTGCTGCTTGCGTGCCGAGTTCGCCCGGTACTCGGTTACTTTCGGTGGCGGCTGTGGCTGTTCCTTGCGGGCTGGACGTGGGTTCCTGTGCCTGCGTCCGCGAGTTGGGTTTACCAATGGACTGTCGCGTACTGATCGCGGGCGGCTTGCACTATTCAGCTTCTCGCAGGGATACGCAGTTGCGATCTCGACTGCTCGCCGCACATCGTATGCCCGCAAGTCCGACCTTGCTCCTTGCTCATCCAACTCGCTGCGGGTAGCCTCGGTTTTCACAACACCCTCGCGCCTACCCGCGTGCGGTCATAGGCCACCGCATGTCGCCCCATCTCATCACGTTCACTTCGCAAAACCCAACAGCCTGTATTGTGTGGACCCTGACGGGAATAGCGGGGTCCGTGCGAACCCCGTTCGAGGGTGAGCCGTGGACGAGCGAGAAGCACTACTTACCGCGATCCGTGCAACGCCGGAGGAAGAAACTCCGCGTTTAGTGTTTGCAGACTGGCTACAGGAACACGGCGAAGACGCACGCGCCGAGTTCATTCGGGTCCAGGCCTCGCTTGCACGGACCACACCGGCCGATCCCGACTGGGCAGGTCTGCGTTGCCGGGAGTGGGAATTGCTCATCGCTCATCGTGCCGAATGGGTTCTGGAGCGTGCCGACGCCGCCAACGCCCTGTCGAACGCTTGGGGGTGGGGTCTCGAACGTCTCGAACACTCACAGGAAATCCCTCAAGATCATGGCTTTCGCAAAGCCCTGAACCTCTGGGCATTCCAGCGAGGCTTCCCGGACACGCTGAATTTGTGGAACGTGTGGAATTCGTGGAGTGCCGAGACTGAACAGTGTGTGGCAGCGTTGGCGGAGTGCCCACACTTGGCAACTGTCGCCTCGCTGAACCTGGGCGGCAACGGGATTTGGGCGGGGTTGGGTAACTTGGTGGCGTCGCCTCACATTTCCAACCTCTCTGCGCTCGACCTGGGCTGCAACAGGATCGGGGACCAGGGAGCCGAAGTGTTGGCGTCATCCTTACATTTGACGAACCTCACCTCGCTCAATCTGTGGGAGAACCGGATCACTGACGCGGGCGTTGCCGTGCTGGCAACTTCGCCGAACTTCGCCAATCTGACCGCACTCAGCCTGGGAGGCAACCAGATCGGCGATGCGGCGGCGGCAGTGTTGGCGGAGTCGATGTACTTGGGCAACCTCACTTCCCTTTCGATGTCCAGCACGAAAGTGACGAACGCGGGCGTGAAGAAACTTCAGCAGGCGTTGCCGAAGTGCAAGATCAAGTGGTGACGCGACGAGTACCGGGTTAAGCCTGCTCCACTCAGGGGCCGTGGATTGCACCTGATCCCATCGGCTCCTCTCCCAACGGTTACGCAGGGCTATGGAACGTCAAGTAAAGCTGCCATAACCCCCAAATCTCTTCCGCCGGCCCGGCATACTTTTCGACCGGTTCGTCCGGTTCCAGATCGAACCATGCCACGAACTCTTCGTGTACGACTGCCTGTACATCCTGCGATGAGTGGCACACACGAAGACGAGGAATGATTGTACTCGCTTCGGGGTCATATTCGTCAGTGTTCGACCCGAAGTTGATGCCTATTGGGTCCGCTGCGAACATCACGGCCGAGACTTGGGCCAAGAGGTCGCCGTAGAGCCTTTGCACATCCGTCCGCCGTTCTCGCGTTCCCATTCTCGCCTCGTCTCAACCATCGGTGGGCATGATGTTCTGAAGACGAATTCATCCCGAACGAACCTGAAGCTCTGCCCGTAGCACTTTGTCGAGTGGTTTACACGACCCCTCGTAGTCGAACACAAACCGTAATGCGAACTCCGCCGCGATAACGTCCCCGTTCATCGACCCGAAGGTAATGCGTCGGACATCGACTGGATTGTGGGCCGACCAAAGGTAAACAGACGACTCGACATACCCAGGCGACGGATTGACCGGGAACTCGAAAGACCGCCCAGCCAACTCCTCAACCCGTGAAGCCTGCATCTTCACGCGACGGAACACCAACGCTTGATCCACCAGTTCGCCATCGTAGGTGAATGGCTGCAATGAGAGGGTGATATCGAACTGTCCCGACGCGCCAGTGACGACACCCCCAACACCAACGAGTAGTTCCGGTGGGAAATCAGCCTTGGCCATTCCGCTTGAACTCCTGACGGTGAAAGCACCTCAGCCAGCCGGGACAGCTTCAACGCTGAGTGAGGCCCGTTTGCTGACCCCGCCGCCACTCCCACTCGGCAACGAATTTGGCGAACCCTGCCACATCGTCGGCTGCCGGCTGCTTGGGCGAGCAGGCAGCGTAGAATTCGGACACGCGGTCGGCGAACCCGAACACGGCCGCTCGCCACTCCA
>JAIOPV010000005.1 GCA_021413735.1 Planctomycetota bacterium | reverse complement strand
TTCAGGGTCGGCCATGCCCTGCCGAATTGCTGCTTCTTTGATAAGTCGCCGGAGATCATCTCGCTCGAACTCGGCCACTGAAGGAGTCCGACAGTCCCGAATCTTCGCACAGAAGCGAGGATAGGGAGACGACTCGGGGTGATTGGTCACCAACAGATAACTGCTGTGGAACGTGACCTCGATCTCCGGCTTCGCCCGGCACAAGTCTTCATAGACCGCCTGAAGCCCGGTCTGATCCAACTTCGGCAACTCAGCCGCGAACCGCTGCTGCAACTCCGACCCGACTTCATCGCTTCCTTGAATCGGGCACCTCCGCTTCTGGTTCTTGACCGTTTGCGACGAGGACGGCGTTGAGGTACGCCCGACGCTTGGCTGCGTGTCGGAGTTCTGCGATTTTGCTCCGCACGGCTGACGCGAGATCAGCAGCGAGAATGGCATTGATAACCGGCCCCGCGTCGGTGGGCGTGACAACATCCCATCCGCGTTCCCAGACACCCGAAACGACTTGCCTGGCAACCATTGTTTGCATGGCGGACTTGCTCGGCGATGTGGGCCATTTCCAAACTCGAACTCGTCTGTTCGCGGCAGTGTTCACAAGGTGGCGGAATCTGACCGCGCGATCTTGCGGGGTGTCGCCCGACACGAAGACTGGACTTGCTGAGACGACGGTTGAGGCAGATTCCGCGACGAATGCCGAGACCAGTTTCACGACGGCTGACTGCATTGCAGGCGACAGCTTTGCAAAGTTGCGGAGAAGCTCGGTGGTTTGATCCGCCATTGCTTTCTCGCAACTTGGTTTGGTGCAAGGTACCGCACAGAACAGAGCACCACTTTCACGGAACCATCAGACCCGACCGCACCATTCGACGCAACAGAATTGCCGCTCCAACCGACATCGCCACCTGCCCGGCGCCATGCTCACACTTCGAGGCATGGCGTTCCGCGTCCTCATCATCGGCGGCCGGCAGCGCTTCGAGTACGCTCGGCTGCGTAATATCCGTTGACTCCAAATCCCCATCTTTCCGAGCCCCGCGCGAACATTCGTTCAATTTCACTGTCGTTGCCGTTCGGCATGCAAGGTGCGACATCATAACCGCGAGAACCTTCACCAACATGAAACACCCAGGCGAACATGCTGAATACTGCCAGTTACGCTTTGCAGTTACGACCCACAGTTTGGGACAGCGGCACCCCTCGTGGGACAGAAACGATCTTGTTGGTCGATGACGATGTTGCCGTTCGACGCCTGTACGCGATTAGTCTGCGGGCCGTCGGGTATGCGGTGATCGAGGCATCCAACGCAGCGGAAGCGATGCAACTCAGGGAACTGCATCCGGCCATCCAGTTGCTTCTATCCGACCTGAACATGCCGGGGACCGGAGGGCTTGCCCTGTCCGAGACCATGCGAGCGCTACGGCCAGGCATTCGGGTGCTCCTGATCACCCGGGGCGATCAAGGGGCAGAGTCCACGGCTGATGCAGAACTGGCGGCCGACGCCTTCCTCCAAAAGCCGTTTACCTTGACCTCGCTGGCCCGACAGGTGCGGGCCGTGCTGGACGAAGGCGAGCAACATGCCCATTGGCAAGAGTGAGGTGGTGATCTGGGGTGGTTATCGAGAACCTCGCCTGACCTGAGCGGCGGATTCGTCCTGAATTGTCGCGAGAGCTGTCGCGTAAGTAGTGGCGGCTCTTGCGTCCCATATCAGTTGGTTGGCCGCACTTCAGTCACCCGCACCTCGAACCACGCCGGCACAATCACCCTGTTCGCCACGTCGCCCTCGTGGTGAATCACACGGAGAACTCCCCGAACCACGATCCGCTCGCCTTTCCTCACGTCCAACCGCTTGCCCACCAGCAACGCCCCGCGCTCCACGGATGCGAACACGGTCGAGGAGCAAGCCTCGACCGTGTTCGCCGTTGATATGCCCGGACGATGACTCGCCGATGTGTCAGATGCCGTCGATGGTGATGCCGCCGGTGACGATGTTCAGCGAGAATCCGCCAGGTTTTGTTGCTCCGGTCAGTGGTGCGAGATACACGATTCCCGACGACGCACTCTGCGTAAGAAGTGCGAGGTTCTGCTGGAGTCCAGTTCCCGCAACGTGCGTGATGGCGTGATCCGTCACAGCCGTGCCTGTCAGGTAAGTCCCCGCATCCGGCCCGGCGCTGGCAATCGTGGCTGCTCCCTTCGATGCAGTCGGGTCAATGTTGTACACACCAACTCGAACCTGCCCGTTCGTCGGGGTCGTCAGCGGATCGAGTGCCGTGAACACCAACTCCGCTTTGAAATCACCGTTGGAGTCGACGAACGCCACACGACCATCGCGGCTGATGCCCTTCGCTGCTCCAGGAAGCCCCGCGAATGGTGCGAATGCCGTTGAACCGTCTGCATTGAGCGGCAACTCCGTGAGCGCCGTGCCCTGAAGTTGCAGAACCTTGACCTTGATCGATTGAACCGCAGGGTTGGGACTTGCGACAGGTCCGCCGCGAGTCACGGCGATCTCGTCGCCAACGATGCCGTCGACGTTACCAGCCGCGACTATCACACCCTTCTGATACCCTGCCCCGAACGGCGTCTGAATGCCACCGATGATGGCCTCAGACACCCCATTAATCACCACCAACCGACCGATCTCATCCTGGCCAGCGGTTGGGCTTCCGCCACGTGTGCCCGCGATCAGGTCCACGTGCCCATCGCCGTTCACATCACCAGCAGCGATGTTCAAGCCGTTGGTGTAGACACCGTTTCCGCCGTCAGGTCCGTCGTGGTTCGTGAACGGCGTGAACGTGCGAATCAGCGTCAACGTTCCCTTGGCGAGTGCGTCTCCGTCGTAGACGAAAACCTTTCCGGCCTGGGCTGTTGTCAACCCCGCGACGCCAGCGGGATTGGCAGCGGTCACCGCGAGATCGGGAACGCTGTCGCTGTTGAAGTTTCCGAGAGCAACCGAGACGAGGCCCGTGTATCCCGAGATCGGCGTCACACTCTGGATGAGCGTTCCTGTGGCGTTCAACAGACGAACGGTCCCATTCGAGCCACCCACCGCGAAAGCCGCGACGTCTGGTTCAACGTTCACAACATTGAAGGTCGCACTCGGGCCTGCTACGGGTGCGAGGTTGCCAGCGGTGTCGCTGGCAGTACCTGCTGCCAGCGAGATTCCCAGCGTGCCAGTCCCGGTGATGTTGTTGATCGTCACGGTTCGCGACACACCAACGCCGCCGCTCACGCTGACAGTGCCGTTTGCGGTGCCGGTCTTGTTCAGTGTGATGTCCGCCGCGGCCAGCGTACTCGTGTTGAAGTTGGTGTCGGCGTAAAAGATCGTGTAGCTGACCGGGCCACTTGTGGCAGCAGGTACTGAGGGCGTCTCAATGGTCACCGTGGGCGGGGTAGTGTCGATGAGAAGGTTCACTGAACTCGACAACGAATGCCCCGGTGGAATCGTGGGTGCAATGGTGTTGCCGTTCGCATCTCGAAGTGTGCCACCGCTGACGACCAGACTGACCGAGTCGAGTGATTGCGTGTTCTGTCCGGGAGCGACTGTATAAGTGCCGCTGGCGTGTGTGGAGTTGCTGAACGGAGAGATCGTGACCGTCGCGCCGTCGTTCAGATTCACAATCAGATTGCCACCCGTCAGCGTCACAGGTTGATCGAAGTTCACGGTCACGTTGATCGTGTCGCCCGCGTTGTACTTCCCGCTCCCGGTACTGGATGTAACGCTCATCAACTTGGCTGGTGTGCTCCCACCAGTGGGCAAAAGGACCTCGACGGCACCGAGGTCTACAGTCCCATTGTTGATGCGAGGGAGACCTCGCTGGTCGGTGGTCACCCCGGGAGGGATGAGAGCATTGTTGCCTCCGTTGATCGCGGGGCCGTCAAGCAAGGACATTGTCTGTGTGGGACCGCCATTGTTTTGCAGCGGCCCAAGCGGTTGCGGGGCTGCGATAATCCCGCCTCCATTGATGGTGCCGCCACCGACGTTGGACTGCGTCTGGACCAGATTTGGAGCTGTGGCAGTGATCGTTGCCCCTCCGCTGCCCACCTGCTGGTCGTTCACCAACTCGGCACCACCGATGCTGCCGGACAGAATACTATTCACCAGCGTGGTGCTGGCGGGGTTGCTGTTCGGCACGCCTTGCAAGGCCGGGAACGCCAGGTTGTAAATCCCACCGCCAGCCGCTTTCGCAATCGGGAAAGGCATGGGGCCCGATGTCCGGTTCGCACCGATGACGACACTGTTCGCTGCCAGGGTCGAATCCTGGACGGTGAGCGAACCGTTAAGATTGAAGACGGCGCCACCGAAGCCACTGCCGCCTGCGAACGGTTGCATGGGACCTTGCAAGGAAATGCCGCTGCCACCCTGAGCCGTGTTGCCAGTCAGGGTGGAATTGGTGATAGTGACACTGCCGGCCAGATTGAAGATGGCGCCGCCCATGCCCGCGCCACCGCCGCCCTCACCGGAAAGCCCACCTCCACCAAAGCCCGGTTGTGCAGAAAAGCGGCTGGCTCCGCCGCCGAAGCCGCCGTTACCGCTGGGGGTTGGAGGGGTGGTGCGGCCGCCGCCGGCACCGCCGCCGAAACCGCCCGCACCGCCAAGGTAACCCGGGTTGCCAGCTCCGGCGCCGCCACCTCCGCCGCCAAAGCCCGTGGCGTTCCCACCGGCAGAGTACATGCCGCCGGCGCCGCCCGTCGGGGCGCCGCCGGCACCGCCGACGAGACCCACACCGTTCCCGCCGTTGCCCTGAGTACCGCCGCCGCCACCGCCGCTGTTGTTGCCGCCGCCAACGAGTGGGTTGGCGTCGCCGCCGTTGCCCCCCAGACCGCCGCCACCGCCGCTGCCCCCGGAAGTCGCGTTGCGGCCACCGACTGCCCCACCGACGGCTTGATTGCCGCTGAGCGTCGAATTCACCAGCGACAGGGAACCAGCATTGAAGATGGCACCGCCGAGTCCGGCGCCGCCGCCCGGTTCATTGAGACCGTCACCGCCGGTGCCGCCTTGCGCCAAACCGTTGCTCAGGGTCAGGCTGTCCAAAGTGAGATTTCCCGCGGCACTCACCGCGAACAACCGCATTGTCGGCGCAGCAACGGTTCGATCAATGGTGATACCGGCCGCGCCGTTGTTCCCGTCGATCTTCATGGGCTTGCTGACCAGAAAGGCTGACGGACCGAATGTCCTATCGCCCACTGTGCCGAGGTCGATCGCGCCCGTCAATCCACTCGCGAAGTTGATAGTATCGTTGGTGCCTAAGGGCTGGCGGAGGTTGACCTGGGTCTGCTCAGACGGCGGCAGCGCGGCGAAGGCGGCCGGTCCCCCGTTGATCGTGGCGATCGCGTCACGCAGCGACAACAGGCCGCTGTTGGTGACGTCGAGGAGCGTGTTAACGGTCAAGGTTGCAGGGGCAAGGCGACTTTGAAGGATCTCCAGCAGGGGCCGGTAGTAAGTGGTGAAGCCTGACCGCACGTTCGAGCGACGAGACATTGAACAACCTCGTGGGATGTGACTGTCGGGCGCACGTCACGGAGAAAGTCGTCGGACTGATCCGCGCTTCCAGCTCACGATTCTCCCGGTAAGGTTTCCGAGATGCCATATTTTCTTGGATGTTTCCAACGAATTGAGGGATGGCTCGACCGTCCGAGCCGGCACCACAGTCGACAGAACACAGCAAACTCGAACCGTCAGATTGCCCGGGTGATAATCGAATCATTGTCAGGGCAGAAATGTGACTTCGCGAATGTGGCGAACTTCTTCGGTCGGAAGTGGAGCGGTGGTTCGTCATATCACTCGTGTGCGCAACCACCTGGCCAGGGAGCTTGGGTTTCTCCACGAGAACGGTGAGGTCACGGCTGCTTCTCCGATAGAGCGGGTTCAGTTCCGGTCGGCGACCCTTGGAACCGTTCCGCGATTGCTCAGAAGGCGGACCGGATGATCGACATGATCCGGCGGAAAGAGTTGCGGGAGTTGTACTCGTCACACGCACATTCTCGCTGTTGCTGGGTGCGGTATTCGTCCTCGATCTTTAAGATTGCCGGCCAAGCCGCGGTACCCGTTCTGCCGTGCGCCGACCAACATATAACCGACATCGCTCCCCACTCCGCGCCAGGCTCACACTTCGGGCAAGGCGTTTCACGAAGGAGTTCCGGGCTACCGCCTCGCAGCAAATGTTGACGTGGCCGTGCTTGAGGGTGGTCAGTAATCATCCACACACATGAACGAGTTCTGATTTACCAGCGGGTTGCCGTACAAAGAGGATCAGGAATGGATCACACGACCTGCACTTGTCCGGCATGTGGGTCGCACACTGCCGATCCCGAAGCAACCGCGGGGACGTCAGGAACCTGCCCCAAGTGCAAGGCAACGGTGACGTGGATTCTTCCACCGGATGACCCGTTACCGTCACCGCCGCCATCGCCACCATCGCCATCGTCCTCGCCGTTCGACATCCCCCGGAAACAGAAACGCGACCCGTCCAAACGTCTTCCCGGTCTCCCGATACCTTCAGGGATATCCTGACCTTCCGACAGATGCTCACGCCGGTCTTAATTCAGATCGTGTTTTGGATCGGGAGTTTCATCTGTGTTTTCCAAGGTGGGCGGATAGCTCTTGAAGGGTTTCAGGAGAAGAAGGTGGCTGCCGAGAAAGCGGACACGAAAACACGGGATGATATGCCACCAGGATTAAGCAAGCGTGACGAAGCAGAGATTCAAGCAAGAGACACTCGTGGTTCCATCCAGATGGCAGCCGGGTTTGCGTTGATGACGTTTGGACCACTCATCATCCGGATCTGGTGCGAGTTGACGATTGTCCCGTTCTCTATCCACCGAGAGTTGAAGATCGCCAACGACCGCCGACGGTGAGTCACGTGACGAGATACGTCTCCTTTGTGGTAACTCGGGGTTGCTCTTACAACCGACATCGCCACCCGTCTTGACCATGCTCAGACTTCGAGCATGACGTTCCGCGTGCTTATCATCGGCAGTCGGCAGCGCTTCGAGTACGCTCGGCTGCGTGACGCCCTCGACGCATTGCTCGCCAAGCGTCTGCCCGATGTGGAAATCCTGACCGCGGGCGGCCCCAGTGTGCCAGCGCTTGCAGCATGTTACGCCAGTTCTCGTGGTCTGTCTCTCGTCGCCATTCCCATTGACCACATTGAGCATCCGGGCAACACCATCGAACAACGTGACGCTCGCCTCGTCGAACTGGCTGACGCGGCTGTGGGCGATCCTACCGAGGTGCGTGAACTGCTCGCACGCGCTGCGGTGAAGGGCGTTCGGGTTGTGGCAGTCGGGGCGACGCCAGTGAGAAGCGAATCGGGTGAGCCAGGAGTCGACGATGACGGGCCGGGAATGGTTCGCGGGCTGCCGGACTGAGCGATTGCAGCAAGCCGCCCGCGAGTTGGTGCAGGATGTCTACCCAGGCGCTGCCGCCGAATCGATTCAGGTTCTCGATCGCAACGGCCGGGTGTTGGCGCTCGTCGCCGTTCCTGCTGGCGTGGTAGCAGTCGCGCCGTCGCAGCGAGAGGAACCGGAGGTGATCGCCGGATGGACTTTCACAGACCATTCCGCGTTGTTCGATGGGAAACGGATCTCAGTCGCGGCGTCGCGGCTGAAACTGCTTCGCGTTCTCGTTGAAGCCGAAGGGCCACTCTCGGGGAAGATGATCGCGGAACTGGCGTTCGGGAAGCATATGGGCGAGGATGCGGCCCGTTACCACATCACGTCACTACGCAAAGAACTCGGCGAGGCTTTCCCCGAATTCGAGGGCGAATTCATCCCCGGTGATGGCGGATACCGATTGATGCTCCGATGAGTTGTCACCTTCTGGGTGATGACTGTCGCGACCACACCGACCCAGAGCAAGCGCCCTGGGTTGCTTCGTTTCCCATGACCTGGAGAACCGCTCAGCAGTCGTGTTTTCATGCGATGGCTTGGATCGAATGATCGCGGCAACACTCTAACGATGAGGGGCCAAAGCTGCGCCCATGCTCAATCCCAACGACTACGAGACATACACATGACCTACCCAATCTCACACGCGATCTGGCAGACGCTCCGCGTGCTCACGCGCTCGAAGCATCCGGTGATCGGCCGGGATCTGCGAATCTCCTGGACCCGGTACACCAAGGACGGCACATTCCTAAC
>JAIOPV010000004.1 GCA_021413735.1 Planctomycetota bacterium | reverse complement strand
TGCTGTGCGTGGTTGTACGCTTCTCGCAAAGTGAGGCAGTAGTAGACCTGCTTCTGGCAAGCATCACAATCGCGGACATAAGGATTGTCTGTGCCGTGCAGTTTCTCCCACTGCTTTGGACACTTGAACGCAAACAGCTCGTCGCAATTCTCGATGGCAGGTCGGTCGAAGATCGCCATCCAATCCTCGTCGAGTGTCATCCGAATATCTTCAAGCTCGGCAATCACTCCGAATCGCTCGGCTTGCGTGATGTTCGGATCGAGTCTCTTCATTTCCAACCGGATGAACTCGGCTCGGGGGTCATCGCGTTCGTCGAGCCAATCGGCGTAAGCGAGCCAGCCAGTCAACTCGGCGGGATTGTTCAGAATCGCACGAATGAACGCCTTGTCTTCGTCGGTCATTGAGGCAGACATGGGAAGCCCAGAACGGGGACAGGAAACGGGGACAGGATGTGATCCCTTCACCCTAACAGAAATCCGGGTTGACCACACTTCCCCATCCTGCGCACAATCGCGACCCCCGAGAGTTGCCGGATTAAGGAGGAGTCGTGCGCCCGCTGAACATCGCCGTACTCGACGAAGAGTTGCCGTTCCCCCTCACCTCCGGCAAACGCATCCGCACGTTCAATCTGCTCTCACGCCTCGCACACAGGCATCGCGTCACCGTGTTGTGCCATCGCAACCCCAACCAACTAGAAGCGCTCGCCGCCGAAGAAGCGTTCCGCGAACAAGGCATCGACACAATCGTCGTCGATCGTGCTGTGCCGTCGAAGTCGGGTCCGGGGTTCTACGCACGACTCGCCGGGAACTTGCTGTCGCCGTTGCCGTACTCCGTGGCGACTCACACAAGCCCCGCCCTCGCTGCTGCGGTTCGCCAATTCGCAGACGCCAACGATGTCGATGTCTGGCACTGCGAATGGACGCCATATGCTCAAGTTCTGCGTGCCGCGCTCGGCGATGAACTCGCCGATTCCCGCTGGACCGTGATGGCTCACAACGTCGAGTCGCTGATCTGGAAACGCTATCTGGAAGCGGAATCGAATCCCGTTCGACGCTGGTATGTGAAGAAGCAATGGCAGAAGTTCCAGCGGTTCGAGCAATGGGCATATTCCGCTGCGAGTCTCGCAATTGCCGTCAGTCCCGACGATGCGAAACTCATGCGTGACGAGTTTGGAGCGACGCGAACGGATGTGGTCGATAACGGCGTCGATGTCGGCTACTTCCAACCGCAGCACGACGTGGACCGCGACCCAAGCCGACTGCTGTTCCTCGGCAGTCTCGACTGGCGACCGAACCTCGACGCCGTGGCGATTCTGCTCGATGAAATCTTCCCCAAAGTTCGCGCTCAGATGCCAACCGCAACGCTGTCGTTGGTGGGGCGTCGGCCTCCGGAATGGCTGAAAGAACGGGCCGCAATCACGCCTGGGGTGCGGGTGTTCGCCGATGTCCCCGACGTGCGGCCATTCCTGGCGACCTGCGGAATGCTCGTGGTGCCATTGCGAATTGGCGGCGGGTCCAGGCTGAAGATTCTCGAAGCGCTCGCAATGGAAACCCCCGTTATTAGCACGCGAGTCGGAGCCGAGGGGCTCACGCTGATGCCGAACCGCGATCTGATCGTCACAGAAACGCCATCCGAGATGACCGACCGCATCCTCGAAGCGATTCGCAATCCCGAGGAGTTGCAGGAAACGGCCGAGCGTGGCCGACGGCGTGTGCTGGCTCGTTATTCCTGGGAACCGCTGGCCGACAAACTCGAACACGTTTGGCAATCCGTCGCCCGAATTCCCGCGGCGATTCCGGCCTAAACTCCGATTCCTGATACCCTTTACGACGCAATCTGATTGCGGCCGACGTGAAATTTTCGTCCGTCGGCAAGCGACGGGCGGGGTTGCGTCGTCGGTAGGGGTAGACTCGATCTGTCGGCACCATCTCTTCCTGAGGGCAACGCAATGGCATCGAAGTGGCTGCTTCTCGCCCCTGTCGCGGGCGCTGTTGGTCTGGGCGTCGGAATCGGCGTGGGCGCGGATAAGCTCGTGAGCGCTGCCCCCGAAGCGGTCGTGAAGCAAGATGTGAAGCCAGCGGTGACGCTGCCAATCACGCGAGTCGTGCTGTTCAACAGTGGCGTCGGATACTTCAGCCGTTCGGGCGATGTGACCGATGACGCCCGCGTAGATCTCAGCTTCCAAGAGACGGACATCAACGACCTGCTCAAGAGCATGATTCTTGAGGACTTCGGCAAGGGTCGCATCGCCGCTGTCAGCTACGACAGCCGCGAACCCATCAGCCGCACTCTCAGCAGCTTCGCCGTCAACCTGAACGGCACGCCGACCTTCGCAAGCATCGTGTCACAGATGCGTGGCGAACGCATCGAAGTCGTGACGACTCCGGGTGCCGCGAATCAACCTGGCAAGCTCTCGGGTGTCATCGTCGGCGTCGAGAACCAGAAGGTTCCCGCTGGCGCGGCCACCGTTGACGCTGCCGTTCTGAACATGTGGTGTGCGGAAGGGCTTCGTGCTGTGAAGCTCAGCGAAGTTCAGCAACTCCGCTTCTCGAATCCGATCATCGAGAACGAATTCCGCCGCGCTCTGGATACGCTCGCTCTGACCCACGACAGCCAGAAGAAGGCCGTGAGCCTTCACTTCGCTGGCGACGGACAACGCAAGGTGCAAGTCGGCTATGTCGTCGAAGCACCAATCTGGAAGACCAGTTATCGCATGGTGCTGGCCGACAAGGAAAAGCCATACCTCCAAGGCTGGGCGATGGTCGAGAACCCCACCGACGAGGACTGGGGCGGCGTCAAAATGGCGCTCATCAGCGGCCGGCCCATCTCGTTCAAGATGGACCTCTACAACCCGCTCTACATCAACCGCCCGACCGTTGAGCCTGAGCTCTTCGCTTCGCTCCGACCGGTCACCTATCGCGGTGGATTCGGCAAAGAAGCACAGGACGGCGTGGCGTTCGGCGGCGCTCCGGCGAACGAATACGCTGCAAAGGATGCGAAGGCACGAAGCGGAGCAATGCCACCGGCAGCTCCAGGTGGCTTCGGTGGTGGCGGTCCAGGTCGGATGAATCTCGCTGAAGCCGACAGGTCCGGCGAGGCGAAGAAGTATGCTGCCGATGTGGGTCGCGAACTCAACAACCGAATCAACACGGGCACGGTCGGCAACTCGGCAACGGCCGGCAACCTTGGCGACTTCTTCCAGTACACGATCGACCATCCCGTGACGCTCGGCCGTCAGAAGAGCGCAATGCTGCCAATCGTCGGTAAGGAAATCGAAGGCCAGAAGGTCTCGATCTACAATCAGAACGTGCAGAAGAGCCACCCGCTGCTTGGCCTCAAGTTCAAGAACACCAGCGGTGCTCACTTGAATCAGGGACCGATCACCGTGTTCGAGGGCAGCGTTTACGCGGGTGATACTCGCGTTCTCGATGTCAACCTCAACGAAGAACGCCTCGTGAGCTACGCCATCGACCTCGGCACCGAAGTCGATCCGCAAATCGGCCCAGGCAACCAGAAGATCACGAGCGTGAAGGCTGTGCGTGGCATCGTCCATACGACGACGAAGTTCACCGAAGAGAAGAAGTACAAGATCATCAACCGCAGCCAGACCGATCGCACTCTGCTCATCGAACACGTGAACCGCACCAACCAGCAGTTCAAGCTCGTTGACACCGACAAGCCAACCGAAGACACCCCCGACGTCTATCGTTTCACGGTTCCTGTGAAGACCGGCGAAACCAAGACCTTCACCGTCAAGGAAGAAAAGGACGTTGCCAGCAACATCACGCTGACGAACAACAACGACGACACGATCCGCTACTTCATCAACCTGGCTGAAGCCAGCCCAGCGCTGAAGGAGAAGCTCAAGGAAGCGTTGAAGGTGAAGGAATCGTGGGACTTCGCTCGTCGCGAACTGGCTCAAGTGAACACCGACCTGCAACGGCTCAACTTCGACCAGGAACGCATCCGTAAGAATCTCCGCGAGACACCAAAGGAAGCGGAAGTGTACGCGACGTACCTCAAGAAGCTCTCCGATCAGGAGAAGGAAATCGACACGCTGACTGCCAAGCAGAAGAAGCTCATGGCGGATGAGTTCAAGACCCGCAAGAGCTACGACGACTACCTCGCCAACATCTCGGATTGATGGAGTTGGGGATTTGTATTAGCCGCTTGCGACGTAGCGCTCCGGAGCGCTACGCCGCAAGCGGCTCAGCGTTAGACAATCCGTTTGCCGCCGACGTAGACTTGCCGCACGTTCAACTCTGCATCCATCACCACGAAATCTGCACGCTTGCCAACTTCGAGGCTACCAATCTCGGCGTCGAGTCCGATGATGCGAGCGGGCGTCAGACTTGCCATTCGCACCGCTTCAGGCAACGGAACGCCCGCCGTCCGATGCATCGTGCGAACGCCGTGATCCATCCCCATCACTCCAGACGCCAGCGCCGTTCCTTCGACCGTGACGCCCACACCATCGAGCTTTCGCACACGCTCACCGGTGCCCTCCGCCCCGAACCAGTATTCGCCATCGGGCAAGTCAACCGCACGCATCGAATCGGTCACGAGTGCGAGCCGATCAGGCCCCTTCACCTTGTAGGCGAGCCGCAGCAACTCGGGAGTAAGGTGCTTTCCGCCACTTGCGAAAACGTGGCGAAACTGTGGCCCGCATTGAAGCGCACGCCACGCGGTGAGTAGGTCTGCACAAGCCAGTTGGCGTTGTCGATTTCGGGTGCCACAGTGATGACGAGCGGCATCTTCGCGGCGATCTTCGTGAACGCTTCCGCATTCTCGGCGTTCGGCGTGAGGAAGTCCTGATCGGGGTGGCAACCGCGTGCCGGCCGTGCGAAGTACGGCCCGTAGAAGTGCGAGCCAACGATTCGAGCGCCGCCAGGAACATCGCCAAGTAGTTCGCCGCAGAGTTCGAGGAACCGCAGGTATTGATCCATTCGCGCGACGGTGCTGGTCGGTGTGAGACTTGTTGTGCCGTGACGCAGATGACAGCGGCACACGGTGGCGAATGCTTCCGGGGTGCCGTCCATGAAGTCGGCCCCGTCGCCGCCGTGAACGTGCAGATCGACGAAACCGGGGGCGAGATACATGCCCTGGAGGTCGATGATTTGGTCCGGGGTGACTCGGTAGGTTGCGTTTCCGACGGCGTAGATGCGGCCGTGATTGTTGACCGCAACCGCCGTGTTTGGCAGGAGTTGATCCGGCCGCACGAGCGTTGCGTTCGCGAAAACCGTTGCATTCATCGCATTCCCCCGGAGTTGCCGGGGATCATGTTAGCCGGTCGTGTCGCACTCGGCGTGCAGGATTGGTAAAACACGAACATCGAGGAGAACGAACATGGCACGGCGGAAGCTGACAGGGTTGCGGGTGTTGGTCACCGGAGCGTCGCAGGGCATCGGCCGCGCGCTGGTGGTCGAAGCGGCGCGGCGAGGGGCGAAGGTGCTGGCCGTGGCACGTTCGGCCGAACTGCTTTCGCAATTGGTCGGAGAAGTGCGAGCCGCGAATGGCATAATCGAAACCGTTCCTGCCGATATCACGAAGCCCGAAGATCGGCAGGCGATGGTGGACGCAGCCGTGCGGCACTTCGGCGGGCTTGACGTGCTCATCAACAATGCGGGCATCGGTGCCACCGGGCACTTCATGGAATCTGATCCAGCCGTGCTGCGGTCGATTTTCGAGACGAACGTGTTCGGGCTGACGGAAACAACCCGCGTGTTTCTGCCGTTGCTGAAACTGGGCGTGACGCCGGCGATCGTGAACATCTCGTCGGTGGTAGGCAAGCGAGCGTTGCCGGCACGGTCGCTGTACTCGGCCAGCAAGTTCGCGGTGGCCGGATTCAGCGAATCGCTGCGTGCGGAGTTGGCGAAGGATGGCATCGACGTGGTGGTGGTGAGTCCGGGGCTAACGCAAACGAACTTCTCGCAGAACATGCTGGAGCAGAAGGCGAAGATGCAGCTTGATCACCTTCGCGGCATGACGAGCGAACAGGTTGCAATCGCGACGTTGCGGGCACTCGAAAAGGGCAGCCCGGATGTGACGCTGACGCTGAAGGGCATCATGTTGGTGATCGCGAACCGTTTGTTTCCGTGGTTCGTGGACTGGAAAGCGAAGAAAACCGTGCGGCAGTTGTTCGCTGAGGAAATGGCCGAACGCAAGAAAGCGCAAGTCGAGGTGAAGTGAAGCCAAGGAGAGATGGCGGGTCGGAGCCCGAGCGCCAAGCGAGGGACACGCTAAACCCTCGCTCGGCGCTCAGGCTCCGACCAACTCACTTCACAAGCGGGAACCACTGCTGCCACAACGCCCACAACTTCGCCGCGACCGTGCTCGTGTCGGCTGCCAGCTTCTTCACCACCTTCTGATACGCACGACCCGCACCCGACGGGAATAGCTTCGGACCAATCGCCGCCGCCGACTTCAAATGATCCTTCGCTTCAGCCAAGGCAGCCGACTTGCCACCCGGACCCGCACGAGTCACCATCATCACTGCTTCGGCCATCGCCAGAATCAACCGGGTGCCGTCGCCCACCGTGACGCTGTCCACGCGATTCACCAGCGCCGCAGCTTCGTCGGTTTGACCACCAAGCGCGAGATCGAGCGCGAGCCACGCCCGGAAGTCGGATAACACTTCATCCGGACCGCCAAGTTTCACACCCGCACGACACACTTCCACAGCCTTGTCGTCGTGATCCAACCCGCGATACGCAATCGCCAGTGGACGCAACATCCACGCTTCGACGCCGTCGCGGTCACGCCATTCGGCCAACCACGCCGCAGCATGTGCCAGGTTCCCCGCTGCCACGAGCGCTGCACCGGCACGCGCCCACGAAACCACATTCGACCGCAACGCTTCGCTGTACTTCGTCACCGCTCCCTGCACAGGCTTCCCAGAATCGACCAGCGCCCACACATACGCCACCGCCACCTCGCGACCTGCTGCCGGATTCGTGGCGAGCAGTTCAGGCAGGCGATCCGAGACGGCTTCAGGCGAACCCGCCGCAACCGTGCGCTCGGCCCACAGCCCCGCGAGTTCGGGAGTGCCATCGGCGGCGAACGCGAGTTCTTGCAACTCGGGCGTCAGCTTCGGACCCCAACCCTCGGCGTCGAACGCCAAGACCGCTTCTTTGAGGAAGCCCCGCGACGCCTCGGTGTCCTGCACGAGAACACGGAACTTCGCGAGGGCCGGGTCGAAATCGCCTTGCCGACAGAGAACCTGAACGGCACGCAACTTCACGAGCGGACTATCGGAGTGCGCGGAGACAGCAGTAAGCGTTCTCGCTGCGCCGGGCACATCACCGGTCGCCAGTTGCTCCGTGACGAGATTCAGCCCCGCAGCCTCAAACGACGGATCAAGCTCGAACGCTCGCTGGAAGTCGGCGAGTGCGCCGCGACGGTCGGCCATGCTCCGACGAGCCTCGCCGCGATAGACGTAAGCGACCGGGTTCGCTGGTTCCAATTTCACATACTGTTCGCACGCTTCGAGGCACTCGCGAGTTCGGTTCGCACTGTCGTACCACGCCGCAAGCTGACGCCAGCCGAGCACGAAGTTCGGGTTGTCGGCGACGATTTGCTTCATCATCGCGATGGCCTTCGCACGGTCGCCGCGACGGTTCTCGATCCACGCGGCACGGCCCCGCAGTTCGATCGGCAACGGGTCGAACTCAGTCGGCTTACACGCGGCGAGTGCTTCCTCGAAGCGCCCCGTCAGCGCGAGTTGTTCGGCCTTGCAGTCGTGACCAGGCATGAACTTCGGGTACGCCTTGATGCACGCTTCCGCAGCGCGAATGCGTTCGCCGGGTTCCGCAGCGCGGCCCTCTTCGGACTCCACCCAGAAGATCGGTACCCACGGATGGAACGGCCCGCCGCCCTGCCACGCTTCACGCATCACGCGCTCGGCGCGTTCCTCCCAGCCAGCCGTCTTGAGTTCGTTCAAGGCAGACTGAACTGGGAACGGCGACTGACCGATGCCTTCGCACACTTCCGCGAACGCACGCAGCGCGGCCTCGGCGTCCTCGTTGCGGGTCGCGAGTTGAATTTGCTTCACGGCCACTTCAGGCACGGCCGCGTGTTCCTGCAACACGGCCAGCACTTGTTGAGCTTCGCGAAGTTCGTCGTCGGCGAGGCACGCATCGAACAGAATCGCGGCGGCCGGCGAATAGCCAGCGCTCACCTTGAGAGCTTCACGCAGATCGGATTTGCCGCCGTCGCGGTCGCCGTTTTGGATCTTCGCTTCGCCCCGCATGGTGAGCGAAACCGGATGCCCCGGCTGAAGCCGCACCAACTCCGAAGCGGCTTCGAGGTAGTTCTGGGTGCGGCCGGTTTCGTTGTACCACTCGGCGAGTTGGTGCCAGCCCCAGAGGTAGTTCGGATCGACCGCGACGAGCGCCTGCATTGGCGGAATCGCCGCGGCGTAGTTCCCGCGACGAGCTTCCACCCACGCGACGCGACCCTGCAAAATGAACGGCAACTCCGCGATGAGTTCCGGCGGCTGTGCGGCTTCGAGGGCAGCGTCATATCGCCCCATGTCCGCGAGCCGTTCGGCTTTCAGGTCGTGTGCCTCGACATTCTTCGGATCGAGCGCCGTGGCCTTATCGAGTGCCGCGAGAACTTCCTCGTTGTAACGCGGATGGTGAAGCATTCGTGCGAGCCGCAGCCAAACACGCGGATCGCCCGACCGATCACGAGTCAATTCGCGAACGAGTTCGGGCGGCTCCTCGGGCACTTCGAGACGATCCGACCAGAGTTGCACGGCGTGCCAGGCCCAGTCGTAGCCAGGCTCATGGCGAACGGCGATCTTGGCGCGATCGAGCGCTTCACGCGAACGGCCAGAATCCCACAGCCGTTCCGCGAGGAAGCCGTGGGCGAACGGATCGAGCGGCGACTTGATCGCAGCCCGCTCCATGACGATGATCGCTTCCTCTTGCTCTTCGGATTCGTCAAGTGCGTCGGCGAGTTCGCGTGCCGCAACCGACCATCCAGGTGCAACCGCCACGGCCTGCCGCAAGGCGTCGATGCGACCCTCGGCGTTCTCCATGCCCTGAAGAATCTGTGCGAGGTCGAGCCACAGTTTCGCGAGCAACGGGAAGCGAGCCGTCGCTTCCCGTGCCAGCGAATGCGCCTCTTCGAGCCGCATCAAGCCGGCCATTTGCTGAATGACCACCGACCACGCTTGCCAGAGATCGGGGCGGTCGTCGAGGATTTCTTCGAGCGTCGTGAGCAGTTCAGCGTGATCGTCGGGGTCGGTGTAAACTTGCCGCGCCTGATCGACATACGCGGTCAATCCCTCGCCATTGTGCGGCTGGCGAAGCAGTTCGTCGGCAAGGAATTCCAGGGCGGCACGCTTCTCGGTGCGGCCGCGGCTCAGTTGCACGAACTCGGAAACCATCGGTTCCTGATCGATGTTCGCGAGCAGGGCCGTGCGAATGGATTCGAGGGCTTCGTCGGTCTTGTCGGCTCGTTTCTGCACCTGAGCCAGCACCGCGAAGTACCACGGATGGTTCGGTTCGAGCTTCTTCGCTTTCTCCATCTCGGCGAACGCTTCGTCGAATCGCTTTCGGTCCGCAAGCACCAAAGCACGCTGTCGAAGTGCCCATGCGTCGGTTTCACAGTCCGCGATCATGTCGAGGATGGAGCGGTCCGCGTCAGCGTCGGGATCGCCCGACAGGAACTCGGCACGCAGTTTCAGCAGGGGGTAGTGGTGCGGGAACTTTTGGCACACTTGCGCGAGATGCGTTCGTGCGGCAGCACGGCCATCGGTTGAAGCGAGCAGCGCCGTAAGCGTGCGGTGTGTCTCAGCAGTGAGCGGATCGAGACGCGCAACATCAAGGAAGTGCGCCCCCGCCGAAGCGAGGTCCGGCTTGATGCGACACACGCGAGCCGCGGCCTTGTGCCATGTGACCGCCGGAACGAGCGGTCGTGCGGCATCGAGATCCGCATCGGTTTCGGCCATGCGTCCGGCCGCAGCGTGACACTCGGCACGGAATAGCAGCAGATCGCCGAGCGCTTGCCGGGCCGCGATTCCGCTGGTGTCGCCGCTTAACGGTGTCTCTGGTTTTGGAGCGACACCAGCGGCGTCTTGCAGCTTCTTGATCGCCTGATCGAGCGCGGCCTTCGCCTGTTCGGGTTCGTCGCCTTGCTCGGTCGCGCGTGCTGCCCGGAAGTACGCTTCGGTGAACTGGTCTTCGCGGTCGTCGAGCGTCGTGGCGAAGCGGTACAACTCGGCAGCGTCGTCGAAGCGTCGGTGTTCCCACCACTGAGTTGCCAGCAGGAAATACCCGGCTGCGGCTGCGGGTCGGTTCCTCACCGAACGCCGCAATAACCACGCGGCTTCGGCCTGTCGGTTCGGCAACGGCAAGATCGCCTGAGCCAGCGACTGCATCAGCAGCGGATCAGCCGACAGTGACGTACACTCTTCTTCCAGCAACGCGACCCGTTCCGGCATCCGGTTCAACTCGCGAAGAATCGACGTCTTCGGCATCACCCACGTCGCCTCGTGCGGGTGTGCGGTGAGCAACTTGTCGTAGACCGCGAGCAGTTTCACGGGGTGGGCGTCGTAGCGAGATAGCACGAGTTCCGCGAACGTGGTGAAGCGATGCTCCGGGAACTTCTCCTTCATGCTGCTGAGAGCCACGACGCACGCGGCGCGGTCGTGCGTCAGCAGTGGCTTGTGAACCGCGTACAGCGCTTCTCGCTCGGCAGACTCTTCAAAGGCGGAAGGCGGAAGGCGGAAGGCGGAAAAAAAGTCAGCAGACGTAAACGGGGTTTGATCTCCGCCTTCTGCCTTCCGCCTTCCGCCTTCGGAGGTCGGCACGAGCGCAAGACATCGCGGACCGAATGGACCGAAGCGTTCGATCAGATTCGTAACGGGAGCTTCCACGGGGCGACGGTCGAGACCGTCGGCCATGAAGACGCTTCCGCGAATGGCGTCGGCACCGATGCACACGCGAGCCTGCGAGAACCCAGCTTCGACCAGCGTGAGAACGAACGGGACGCCGCGACCGATCAGTTCCACTGCGGCATCGAGCGACAGGGTGAACTCGCGACACGTCCAGCCAGCTTGTTCCGCTCGGCTTCGCTCGGCAGCATCGGGCAGGCCATCGAACGGCGGCAACGTATCCGCAGTGGGGTTCGGCAGCGGATGCTTCCAGAATCGCGTGAGCAGATCAGCGACCGTCGGCGGTGGTGTGCCGGTGGTGTCGAGGGGAAGAACGATTCTGGGCGAACCCCGAGTGCCAGCGAGGGGGTGGGCGTCGCCCTTTGTTGGAGTTGCCTCATCTCCCCCACTGCCAGAAGTTGTGTTCTCGCCACCCCCTCGCTGGCACTCGGGGGCCGCCAAACCCAGGCGGTCCGCAAACTGATCGTAGAACTCGTCCTTCACGGCCTTGGCGTGTTCGATCGCGGTCGCCGTTTCTCCCAAGAAATACGCGGTGTCGGTCCGACGAGCCGAGAGCCACTTCGCGGTTTCCGGCTCCATCAACGGCGAGAACTCGGCGTAGCGGTCAAGCGTGCGGCGAGCATCCGCGTAATGGCCAAGGTCGTTCTGGAGCGCCGCGAGCTGTGCCGACACGAGGCCGCTTTCCAACTGCGATTCGGCTTGCGTCAAGAACTCCAACGCCTCGCGTTCGCGGCCCATTCGCGTCAACAGGTGCGCCACCGACTGCACCCCAGGACGGAACAGCGGGTGAATCTCCAGCGACCGCCGGGCCGCGGTCAGCGCTTCTTCGTGACGATCCGCAAGTTCGTAAACACTCGATCGCTCGATGCACGGCCACGGACGATCCGGCGCGACTGCATCGGCACGGTTCAGCCAGCGTTCGGCACGGTCGAAATCTCGAAGTCGGGCTGCCGTGAACCCCGAGAGCGCGAGCCAGTCGGCGTGCAGATCGGGCGACGCTTCCGACCAGTCCGGGTTCTGCCGCATGAACTCCCATGTGGAGAGCGGGCCGAATCGTTCCATCCTGTAGCGGGCGTGATAGTAGATCGCTTCGGGGTGCGAAGGCGTGCTGCGATACGCGATGAGATGCATTCGGCGACCGAGGATCGCCGCCCCGAGTTGAATCGCGAGTCGACCGCCGATCAGGCGAGCGGGGGTGCCAGCCCATGCGCGCATTGGCCCAATGGCAGCAGCAACATCGTGTGCCCGGCGGTAGTATCCCTGCGAGTAGAGATCACGAATACGGGTGAGGTCAGCGGGTGCGAGGTCCATGCGGCAGAGTCCAGCAAACTTTAACCGCGACCCGAAGGGCAACGTGCGAGCGTTCCCTTCGATCGCGGCTAAGCAGGTGAAGGCGCGAGTCAGTTGCCTGGGCCAGTTTCAGGCGGGGCGGCAGCGGGTGCTGGCGTGGCGTCGGCCAGTGGTCCGACTTGCCCAAGAATGTTGCTCAACTGACCGAGCCGCATTCCAAAGCGGTCCAGGAATTCGCCGAGCGCGAACTCATTGCCGAGTTCGTCGGCTTCAGCGGAATTGACTCGGTCGGTCAACTCGCTGAGCAGCGTCAGGTATGCACGTTCGAGAATCGGGGCGGCCTGCTTGCACGCGGTCCCGATGTTCGGGAATTCCTCGGCCCATCGAGCGAGGAAGTTTCGCCATCGCTGGCTACTGTCCTGGTTCGCGAGTTGCGCTTTCATCAACCCGACCTGTTGCTGTTGAAGGCCGATCAGTTGCTTGAGCAACTGCGGCACCTCGCGAACAGGTTGGGGGGCCGTCTCGCCTTCGGGCAACGGCATGATGGGTGGGGGAGTCACGTAAAGCGGTGCGTTCATTAGCGTATTCGTGGCTGCGGAATCGGTTGGGGCTGCATCGAGATTATACAGGCAGCGCCAACGAGGGCGAAAGCGGGGAACGGGGAAGTTCGGGTAGGAAATCGCAAGTGCGTGGGTTTCGATGTGCTCTATCAAATCGAACAAGCCGCCTGGGGGGACCAGGCGGCTTGTTCAGGGGGAAAGAAAACTTGTTCAAAGCCGGGTGCTTGGGGGAATCCGGCTTGGCCTCGGGTAGTTGGGGGAACCCCTCGGCCGCGTGTCATGGGTTCTGGGGGAACCTTTTCGACGACTGAGGTAATAGCAGGTGTTATGCCAAATCACAGCGTTGCATAATCTACCAGTCCGAACACCTGAATTCCAATGGCTTTACCGCGCGAAAGCACTTTTCGATTTCCACGACAGCGAGCCAGAGTTGTAAATTCGTTTCACCTAATTGCAACAATTACCCGGTAAGGTTTACTGCGAGGAACTCCAGCGAACGAGGGGGTAATCCAACGGTTGCGAATCAATGCGATCCATCCAGGATGGTTCCCGAGGGGTTCTGACCATTCCATGCCGCCTCGGGTGCGGAGCATGTTCCCGTCCGCAATACTCTTGCGGATGTGCTCATCCCCATTTAGGTTAGTTCCTAAACCCGCTCCCCGGCATGAAACCGCCATGCTCGATTTCGACCGCTCCCCGGCATGGGTCTCACGATTGCATTCGCACATCATTTGCCGACGGACAGCATTTCTCTTTGCCTGTGTGTTCGTGCTGACGATCGCGTCTCAGGCACAGGCTCAATCGGAAGCAACCCCCACCGAGAAGCTGATCGCATTGCGGCTCGACTGGCAAACGCAACTCGCTCGCGAAGACGTCGCTGCGTGGGAAACGCGAATCGTCACCATTCCTCGCGGAACCGGGCTCTCGGTCGGCAACTTCCAGGATCCTTCGACGGTGCTGGTAGCGCTTGGGCCGGCTCTCGATGCGGATTACAAACTCGTGCTGTCGAGCCTGGGGCGTGTGGAAGAGAAAGCCAAGACACGGAAAGACGACGCTCTGAAAGACTGGACCGAAGTGATTCGACAACGGATCGCGTTTCGGGAATACGTCGAGAAGCAGCAGGCAGCTTACGGCTTCAACTTCGATCAAGGCTCGCAAGGCGGCTTCGATCCAAACATCGTCGATGCAGCGCTGCTGATCTGGGCGGGCGTGGTCGCAATCGTCGCGTTGCAATTGCGTCGCAAGGAACAGCGGTTGGAACTTCGCAAAGCTCAGCGGGTCGCGACTGCGGGGTTGCTGTTCGGGTTGATGTCGCTTCCCGGCTGCGGGACTTCCAGCACCGATGGCAAAGTGTGGATGAGCCGCGAAGAAACCGACCTCACAACCGCACGTGACAACGCGACCGCCAAAACGAAAGACGCCGAGGATGCCGCCGACCGCAAGTGGCGCAGCACTTCCGAGGCCTGGACGAGCCTTGTCACTGCGAAGAAAGGGGATGTTGAGCGTGTGGTGCGTGACGGTGAAACGAGTCTGCGGGATCGGCTTCACGAAATCGCGGTGAATGCTCAACTCGCGGATCGGCTTGTGAAGGACGCCGACGAACAGCGGATGAAGCTGGCGGAAGAGAAAGCCAAGCTTGACGAACTGATCTCGGGGGCGAAGTGGCGAAGCCGCATCGGCATGGGTCTGCGTGTTGGGCTGGCGTGCGTGTTGTTCGGTATGTCGGTGGCTCCGTTCTGGGTGGCGCGGCGACGGCGTGCGAAGCGGATTCGCCTCGCGGCTCGAACCTGCCCGCGTTGCTTCCGCCTCAACACATTGAAGATCGAACGCACCGGCGCTGCACCGACCACCAAACGCAAGAAAAAGAAGACCGAGGACGACGAGGAAGACGAACCCGAAGACGACGGCGAAGTTCGCTGCACGAAGTGCGGGCTGCGGATTCGCAAGAGTTACCTGACCGTGCCGCGATTGTGCTTCCCCACGGTTGGCGTGCGATCCAGCGGCAAGACGCACATGCTGGTCACGGCATACGACCGCATCCGGAAGCGAACCGCTCCGACCGTCGCGATCGTTCAACCTGCCCCGACAGGTGGCGACGTGGACCGTCGTTTCGATCAGCTCATTGACGAAATTCTGCATCGTCGAGGGGTGGCGGGTGCAACCGACCTCGTGCTGCCCGATCCGATTCTGATTCACCTCAAGGACGCGGACTCGGCTGGCGGAAACACGGCGCTGGTGAACCTGTTCGACTACTCCGGGGAGTTGATAAATCCGGATGTGGATGTCAACATGCTAAAGGCGACTGCCGTTCGCATGGATGGCTTCATGCTGTTCCTCGACCCGACGCAGCTCTATGGCGACGGCGCGAATGTGACGTTCGATCAACAACTCGGAATGCTGGATGTGTTCCTGGCGCACATGCGAAAGGAGCGAAAGATTCCCGTTGGCGAAGTGATACCGGTGCCGGTCGCGGTGTGCCTGCCGAAGTTCGACCTGCTCATCACGGACAATCCCATCGGCGGCCAGTCGGTGCAGTACATCCATGAGATGATTGAGAACCTGAGCCCGCCACCGCGACAGATGACGATGGACGTGATCCGCGAACGCAGCGACCTGGTGGAGCAGATGCTGCCGTTGATGTTCCCGGGGGCAGAGATTCGCAGCGTGATCGAGGGCTACTTCGGCAAGCAGTTGTTGTTCTTCCCGCTGTCGTCGGTGAGCCTGAATGAGCACGAACTCGGCGTGAAGGATTTGTCACAGCGCAACATTGCACCGTTCGGGGTGAGCGAGCCCATTTTGTGGTTACTGCATATGCACGGGTATGACGTCTTTGCCAAAAATTGAAGTTTAGCGTCAGCCCCAACGGGGCTGCGTGTCGGGCGCCGCCCCGTTGGGGCTGACGCTAAACGGGAATCGATCAACATCTACGACAAACACCACACTAAACACCACAGACGATGCCCAGTTGGCCAACGCAATCCGATTACAAAGACGCCTTGCAGAACCCGGACACCGCGTTTCGCGACCCGGACCTCAAGGCGAGTGCGGCTGAACGCAGCCCAATGGGCGTTCCACGCGCACGGTCGGGGGCATTCGCCAGCGTCTACAAGATGACCCGCGGCACCAAGGCCATCGCCCTCAAGCTGTTCAACTTCCCCAACGAAGACCGTGCCGCTCGCTACCAGGCCGTTTCCGATTACCTCAAGAAGCTCGGCGCGAAGAAGCCCACCGCGATGGTCGGCTTCGAGTACCACCCCGAAGGCATCCGCATCGGAAAAGCGTGGTATCCGACACTCACGATGGAATGGGTGAAAGGGAAGTCGCTGGGTGAGTGGGTCCGCGAGGCGATGGAGCAGAAGAAGCCAAACACCGACGCCGTGCGGAAGATGGCCGATGCGTGGATTCAGCTTGTTCTGGAGATTCAAGCCGCACAAATCGCTCACGGCGACCTCCAACACGATAACGTCATGGTCGTCGGGCAAACGCCAGTGCTGGTCGATTACGACGGCATGTGCGTGCCCGCTCTCGCCGACCCCAAGAAACCTCTCGAACAACTCGAATTCGGCAAGCCCGCGTATCAGCACCCCGCACGGCCTCCCGAGAAACTCGGACCCCATCTCGACCACTTCGCCGCGTGGGTCATCCTCATTGCGCTGCGGGCCTCGGCTGCCGATCACGGGTTGTATCACCGGTTCGTCACGAAGACCGAGAACGAGAACCTGCTGTTCGTGCCGAACGACATGGTCACGCCCGCAGGGTCGGAACTCTGGAAGGAACTGGTTCGCTGTAAAGACCCCGAGGTCCGCGACTGGGCGAAGATGATTCGCGAGGCGCTCGACAAGCCCTACGCGCAGATCCCGCCGTTCACGCTCGACCCGTTCTCCGTGCTGCGGAAGCTGGTTGCCACGGTGCCCCGCGACTGGGCTGGCATCGCTGCCGAGTCTGCGCGACTGACGAAGGCCGGCAAGAAACTGCCGCCGGAACTCGCGTCGGCTTCCGATCCCGTCGGCAGGCTCGACGAACTGTGCAAGGCCGCTCGCCCCGACTACGCGGCGATTGCCACCGAAACCGACGCACTCACTCGCAGCGGGAAGACGATCCCCGACTGGATTCGACCCGTCGCAGCTGAAGCCATCAAGCGAGTGAACTGCCGCGATGCCGTGCAGCGAGCGCTCACCGCACGCGATCCCCGTGCCGTGAAGACTGCGTTCCAGAAACCGCTTCTCGACGGCTGGGTTGAACGTCGCCTCATCACGGATGCCGAGACCGCGATTGCACAGGTCGCGATTCTCGACAAGCTCAAGGCGGCGTTGGCGACTCCCGGTGACGGCAAGGCACTTGTGCGGCTCTGGAACGATCACGGGTTCACGGTTACCGGCTTGCCCGAAGCAGAAGGCTATCAGGCTGAGATTGCGAGATGGTCGGCGCAGATCGACGCGGCCAACGAGTTCATCAAGCTGTTCACGGCTCGTGGAACCGACAAGGCAATCGCTGCGGCGTGGGAAAAGGTCGAGGCTGCGGGATTGCATCCCGACATCAAGCCCGAACATCGCGCTCGTGGCGAGACAGCGGCGAAGCGAGCGCCGGTTCTCGCGGCTCTCGCAGCCATTCCACATGCGGCGTCATTCAAGAACGATAACGCTCTGATCGCGGCCTGGGGTGATGGCGACGCACTCAGCGGATGCAAGGAAGCCGACGCTTATGTAACTCGCGTGAATGTTGCTCGCGATCGGCTGAAGAAGTTCGAGAAACTGAAACTGGCGATCGAAGCCGCGGACAACGATGGCGGTTCCGAGCTTGCGGTTGTCGAGGCCGCGAAGCCGCTCGCGGGGTACGACCATCCATTTGCTGACCGCGTGAAACTCGGGGCGAAGTCCGTCGAAGTGCTGACCGCACTGAAGGCTGCCATTGAAGAGAACCCGCCGTCTGATCGTGCGATTGCGGCTGCCGTGGATGTGCTGCGTGCCACGAATCTGGATTTGCTCGCGAGGCTCGACAAGATC
This sequence comes from Planctomycetota bacterium, assembly GCA_021413735.1. GTDB lineage: Bacteria > Planctomycetota > Planctomycetia > Gemmatales > Gemmataceae > Gemmata. The sequence continues at coordinate 8,552 of JAIOPV010000004.1, read as the reverse complement.
GACAAGAAACTCGCGGCCGAGGCCACTGCTGCCGGGCGACGGCGAAAGGCTCTGAATGAGTTCGCGGAACTCGACAAGAAGTACGAACACCCCGACAAGCAAGACCGCAAGTGGCTGGCACTGTGGATGACACACAAGGAGTTACTGCACGGTCGGCGCGACACCGAGGAACTTCGCGAACGGCTCACGCTGGCCAAGGACCGAACGAAAGCGTGCGAGTCGGTGCTGAAAGCGCTCGATACCCGCGAGATGTTCAAGCTTCGCGAACTGACCGAGAAGTACGGCACGAAGCTTCAGAAGTACCGTCCGCTGCTCGAGCGAAAAACGGAACTCGACGAACTGCTCGCGAAAGCCGATCGCGTCATCGGCTTCCAGAAGAAGCTCGAAAGCAACGACACGATCTTCTCGGAAGACGATGTGAAGTTCCTGCGAGAGAACCACACGGCGTTTCGCACCGTTGATAAAGAAGCGATCGTTGCTTGCATCACGAACAAACTGAAGACGGATGCAAAGCTCATTCCGGGGCGGCCACCGATCAAGGTGATTCCCTCAGGGCGAGCCGTGGCGATCACCGGTTACTGGGCGTGGGCCGGTCACGGGCTGGTGTCGCACTGCCTCGTCGGCGTGGACAAGAACCGTCACCTTGAGAACCCGACTGAGGCGGAGCAGTACGGCTTGTTGAAGTGCTTACTGCCCGATTACACGCGGGAAGGCGGCGGGAAACGGGTCGCCCCTCCGATTGGAGCGAGTAAGGTGTTCCTCACGGTGTGGGCAGTGGTCGAGCTCGGTTGGACGACGGTGTACGGTCCGCCGCTGCACCTGGGGCCGGCGGACGTGAGCGGGTTGGGGTGAGTGTCGATTTAGCGGCGTCGCCAACGGCGACGTATTCGGACTCGGAGGAGCGAAACGGTGTCAGCAGCAACGCAGCCCGCGACGGCAACCGGGGACCAATTCTACGTCACCCACTGCCTGACCGCGGACAGCGTCATGAACTCGCCGGGCTACAGCGTCCGGGCGGCTTCGGCCGTCGACTCGTCGGACGTGCTGAAGCGCGTACTCGAATACCCGCCCTATGAAATCCCACTGGATATGTGGCGCGAGAAGCCGACCAAAACGCAAGCTCCGCGACGACTCGCTCGCACCAAGAACCCGGCCGGCGGTGTGTGGGCCGTTCATTCGGTGTACCTCGAAAAAGACACCATGAACCGCGACCGCTCGTACTTCACGCACATCATCAACCTGCCAACGTCAGTCGATGCAGCTTCGGTGCTCGAATCGTGGGACTCCGACGCCTGGGTGAAGGAGTACGCGCAGGGTGCGCCGAAGTCGCTCCGCAAGTGCTCCGTTCCCGTCGGCAGCAAGATTTCGCGAACGACACTCTCGGCGTTTATCAGCAAGCCGGTGAGCGGCCCGACGGAGCTTTCGGCGGTGGTGTGTCCGGCGCGGTTTCGTACCGATGTCGCAGCACGGCGGTCGCTCGTCGGGCGATTCCTGAAGGCGATCATTCTGCTGACGGAAGCACAAAAAGCAGGTGAAGGTCGTGACCGCTTGTTTGTGCATGCGGAACCAGGGCTGGTCGCGATGCTGCTCTACGCCGCGACTCGCATTCTGCCGCCGGGGGTTACGGCAGACCTCACGTTCTCGACGTTCGAGCCGTCGCACCGTGCGATCCGCGATTACAAGCTCGCCACAGTCGTCGGAACGTATCTCGGTTTGCCTGGGAAGGGTCTCGATCAAGACCTCGTGACCAGTCGTGGTTTCGGAATCGACGCGATTCAGCCCGAGAAGTCGTCGCCGGAACTGCTCGAATCGCAGCCGTTGACGCCTGGCATCTCGGAGTTGTTGGAACTGGCAGCGGCTGGCGACTGGGAACTGCTCGAAGATGTTCACAAGCTCATCGGCACGGAAGCGGGAGCAATCGAGAAAGTGCCCGCGACCATCGGGCTTGCGCGTGCGGTCACCAAACTGAATCGCGGTGGGCTGGGCAGCGAGGATTTGCTCGCGCTGAAAGCGGATCGCCGCGGAGCTGCGATTCTGGCGCAGCGTGCGGATAAGGTCTGGGAATTCCTGAAGGACGCGGTGATTTCGGATGCCAATCTTCGGGCGAACTTCAAGGACTGGATTGCCGAGCCAGAACGCTTGAAGGCATATCGTCGCGAGGCGTGCGAAGCACTCGTGAAGGGCGAGTTCGACAACTGGGATACTCGCTGGATTCTCATTCGCGAAGTTGCCGACGCCGAGCAGTTCAAGCTGCAAGCCGATCACGCACAAAAGAACCTCGATCGCTACCTGCCAACCATGCCCATCCAGGCACGCGATCGAGTGCGGGCAGTATGTGCCGAATCTGGCGTGTGGCCCGATCACCACTTGCTCGCACCAATAAACCTCGATGAACTCGATTCCATGCTCGCGACGAACGTGTCCGCGAGTTGGCAGGGCTACACCTGCTTCGCGGTCATGGGACCAGACGAAAAGAACTGGCTGGCCGACGCCAGCAAACCGTACCGCCCTTCGATGCGGGAACGAGTGCGTCATCACCTCATGCTCGCGCCCGCTGCCGTCCTGACGGGTTATCTCAAGCACGCGAAGGATTACGTCTCGACGATGCCGGGGTTCCTGTACGACTTCCTTCGCCCGTTCCGGCCCGAGTGCATTCCGTTCTTGAGTCGGCTCATCGACGCGGGAGCCGACGTCATTGAGGCCGGCGACTGGGTGAAGCTGCTCGGCGAGCTTGATATCTACGGCGAACGCACGAAAGAGTGGGCTGGCTTCCTGCTGAAGAACGATCATCTCGCGAAGTTGCTCGGCGGCTTCAAGGCCGACCCAGCCGCAACGCAAGTTTGGGAAGGTTATCTGAATCTGCTGGGCCCGGAACTCATCAACGGCGACGAGTGGGAACGCATCGTTTACATGCAGTTGACGAAGGCGAGGCAACTCCTCGGCGCGGCGAACGTCCCGCTGAAGAACGTGGCTCCGTCGGGCGGTCCGCGAAAGCTGAAGGCTGCCGACACGCTGCTCGGGCTCATGGCGAACCCCGCCACGATTGACACGATGGAACACGGTCAGTTGCTCGAAGCATTTCAGGTTTTTGGCATCGAACCGCTCGACGGCCTGCGAAGGTTTTATCTTCGCTGCAACTTCCCCAGCATCGACCTGAACATCGATCCTCGACCACTGAAACCCTTCGCCGACGCATTCCAGGCGTGCTATCCCATCACGCACGAGTACAACAGCGCCCGCATGGCGATTGCGAACTGGATCGGGCTTTCCGCGAGTTGCCCCGACACAACACGCGGAGCGTTTCAGCTCTACTTCATGCGTGAGTGCGTCCCGGTTCACTGGCACAACAACATTCTCAACGAAGCTCCGCGAATCGTGCTTCATCCCATGGCTGTGGCTCAGATAAGCCAAGTTTTGGCTCTCATGGCGAAGTCCCCTGGCGAGGGGTTCGCCGATCCGGGCAGTTCACCGACGAGTGTCGATCCTGGCGAGTTCGTGTCGGAATCGACGAAGAAAGCGAAAGGAACTCGTGGGGGTGGTACCAAACGAGAATCGGTATCGCGTCGGAAGCAGTCGGAGGGGATTCCCGCGATTGTATGGCTGCTTCTGATTCTGGTTGGCGTGGGGATTGTTGCCGCCATCGCGATCTCGCAGCTCAAGAAGAAACCGCCAGAGACGGAGCCGACACCGGAGCCCAAAATCATCAAGGTTCCGGCGAAGGTGGACAAGGACAAGACGAAGAGCAAGGACAAAGACAAGGATAAGTAACGACGGATCGAAATATCCCCGTTTAGCGGCGACTCCAACGGGGTCACCGACACCGCGAGGAGAAGCCATGTCTCGGTTGCAGAGTGGTGGGCTTGTCCTGTTGCTTGCGATTCCGTTTGCCCTCTACATCGTGTGGCAGGTGCAAGCGGGAGCGCGTGCCGATTTCGCTTCACCATCCCCACCCACCGAGAAGGGCTTGCCCGACAGCAAGAAGCTGACCGAGACGAAAGCCAAGACCGAGAAATGGGCCAACGACGTTCGGCAAGCGTCGGCAGTCGCACTCCAATATCGCGCCCCCGGACCCGAAGACAAATCTGACGACGCCGATTGCACTGCTCTTGCCAAGGCCGCCGCAGTGCGTGCTGGCAACCTCAACGATCTGGAGAAGTTCCTCTCGGGTGTGGATAGCCCAACCTACGTTGGTTCGCTGAAGACGAAATATGCCGAGTGGCAACTCAGCAAAGTGAAGCTCGCGGAGGCTCAGACCGCAATCGAGACATGGTTGCGGAGTTCGCTTCCCGTTGCGGTGGAAACTCACGCCACGGCAACGCAAACGATGAAATCGTTCGAGGAACTGATTACCGCGTATCAGACCTCATCGAAGTTCGCGGATTCGTCGAAGGCGAGCACCTGGCATGTCGAGGCTCGCGTGAAAGTTCTTGAGGCGCTGGAGTCAACCAGTCAGCGACCGTACGAGGAAGTGCTGGCCTTGCCGTTACCATTCCCGAAAGACAGCAAGTTGGTCGAGAAAGCTGTGGGGGCACCGTCTGCGATTCGCGAGCAAGTGAAACTCCTGGAGAGTGAGTTGGTTCTCGTGGAAGCCGACAAGCGACACATTCCCGAGCATGTCACGAAGGCCGCGAACAGTGTGATTCGTCGTGCTGATGAATGGTCTGCGAAGGAAGAGCTTCTCGCGCTGTTCGCCGACCCGGAGTTGTTCACCGACCCGAACAAGGCCACCGAATGGCTTCCGAAAGTTCAGGCTCAGTTCAACAAGACGCAGACGGAATCGGGTCGCGAGCTGATCCGCAAGAAGGTCCAGCAGTTCTGCGATGCGTACATCCCGAAAGCCGCGAAACTCGACGCGAAGGTGCTTTTCAGAGACAAGGAGGAGCCTCGTGGTACTTTGAAGGCAGTTTACCAAATTGCCAATCAAGATGCGGTCGAGCGAAATCTGACCGATCACCCCAGCACATTGAACGAATTCAACTTCTCGGATCTCTACCCCGACTTCGACCGAATTCGTTCCCCGAACAGAACGGGCGGTAAGGATTCGCTGAAACCAACTCTAGCGAGCATCGCAGCCCGAGAGTTCACCGTGGCTCGCGCGACCGTCACAACATGGACGCCCGCGACGATCAACCAGTTAAAAAAGAAGTGCGAAGGTGAAGTTGCCACGGTACAACAAAAGCGACGCGAGCAATTGGATTCGTTGACCGGGACCGAATCGGTGCGTGATCCGCTGGGATCGGCACCCAATTCCGCATGGACGCCGCAGAACTCGCGGATCTGGACCCGGCTCACAGCGCTCTCAAATGCGATGGAGAAATCCCCCGGCTTGTTCGAGTCGGGGAAGTGAAAGCGAAACTGTTTAGCCGCGACTCGAAGAGGAGCGCGTGAACCCCTGAAAACGCGACACCACGGCCGGTGTTCGAGGCAGATATGACCCTGGCGGCGTGGAAGAAAGTTCTCCTGTTCGGGCTGTTCGGAGCCGTCGGCTGTTTAGCCGGCTGGGCGGTCGGTGAAGTCTATTTGCTCGCGGCTCGCGCCATCGTCGGTTCCGGTTCTGGCACTGCTCCCACGCTCATCTCGCGACCAACGGCACCCGCAACCGATGCCCCACCACCGTCGAGCGAGTTCAAGGATCGCCTCGACCGCGAGAAGGCCAAGACCGGTGACGTGCAAATCTCGCTCATCTGGTTCAACAAGAACGACCTCGATTTGCACTGCGTCGATCCCAATGGCGCGAAGATCTTCTTCAAGCAGCCCCGCTCGGCATCTGGAGGCGAACTGGATGTCGATGCGAATGGTGATCGTGGCCGGCCCGTCACGAGCGAACCTGTCGAGAACATTTACTGGGCATCGGGTACCGCACCGTCGGGCAAATACACGGTGTCGGTGAACTACTACAACCGCCGGCCCGGCGAGCCGAACGCCACGACCTACAAGGTCAGCATCCTTCACGGCGGCTCACGCGAAGACTTCTCCGGCGAGATCTCCGACAACGGCACCTCGAACAACGAACGCCTCATCCGCGAGTTCGAGCTGTCACCGAAAGTCGAACTGTTCGCAGCGTCGGAACTGGAAGTGCCGCCGGGGGTGTCGCTCAAGGTGCCGGTCGTGGCGCGACGGATGTACTACAAGGGCGAGATCAAAGTTCAGGCTGAGAATCTGCCCGATGGCGTGACGGCTGAACCGCTCACGATTCCCGAAGGCAAGACCGACGGCGAACTCGTTCTGAAAGCCAGCGAAAGTGCGAAAGAGGTCAAGCGATCAATCAAGCTCGTCGGCACCGGTGGCGGGCTGACGGGTTCCGCAGACACGCAACTCACAATCCCGGCACCAGCGGTTCGCTTCTCTGCGACGACCGTGATTATCCTTGGCATCTGGACGGCACTGCTCGCGGTGGGGTTGTGTCTGGCGCTGATGGCAGGGCAGAACCACTACCTCGGCCGACCTCTGTTCGCAGCGGGTCGCATTCCGCTGACTGCTGTGATTGTCGGGGCAATCGTCGCAGGGTTCGTATCGGGGAGCGTCGGCCAATCGCTCTACTCCGTGCTGCTCGTCCTCAGTATCGGCAGTTTCGGATTGGTTGTCGGTTGGGTGCTGCTCGGCGGCTTGCTCGGGTGGGGCGTCAGCTTCTTCGTGTCGAACCTCGACAAGAAACGCGCCGCACTCGCGGGATTGGCTGGCGGGCTACTCGGAGCGATTGCGTTCCTCGTGGGGTCCAATGCGGGCGACTGGCTGGGCAGGCTCATCGGAGCTGGCGTGTTGGGATTTTGCATCGGGTTGGTGGTCGCGATTGTGGAAGCGGCGTTCCGTCGTGCGTGGCTCGAAGTGCGGTTCGGCGAACGCGAAACGATCAACGTGAACCTCGGCCCCGAACCGGTGAAGGTCGGCGGCAATTCGCAGCTCTGCACCGTGTGGGCTCGTGGCGCTCCGGACGTCGCGTTCCGGTTCTTCGTGCGAAACAGCCAAGTGATTTGCGAAGACACGCCGACCCGCACCGAAGCGATTGTTGGCGAAGGTCACACGCGAACGGCGGGCAATGTGACGCTGACGGTTCACACTGGCGGTGCAGCCGTGCCGATGCCGCAATCGCCAAAGCCGGTTGCGACTTCGCAAACGGCGCTGCCTGCTACGCCGCAAGCGGCGGCTCCACCACCCGCACCGCCACCGGTTCCAGTTCCCGCACCTGCGCCAGTCGCGAAGGCACCACCAGCGCCCGACTACGACGACAACCTGCCGATGCCGATTTCGCCGCCACCACCAGCCCGGCCGAAAGTCGCGTCGATCCTCGACGATGACGGCTTCGTGCCTCCTACGAAGCCGCAAGCAGCTGCGCCTGTGAAGCCTCCGATGCCTGCGCCAGTTGCCACGAAGCCGCCCGCACCGTCGATGAGCGCGAAGCCTCCGATGCCTGCGTCACCGAAACCCGCGCCGCCAGCCGTACCGAAACCACCAACGCCCGCACCGCCCGCTGTCGTCGCACCGACGACCGACGCGAAACCCGCTGGCGAAGGTTGCCCGACCTGCAAACGGGTTGCTCCCGGTCGCCCCGGTGCCCGTTACTGCATGATGTGCGATAAGCCGTACTAATCGACCCGAAACACCCCGTTCCTCCCCAAAGACCAAGGAGTCGTACCGTGCCTTACGAGATGCAAATTGACCGGGCAAACCCCGGGTGCATCATCTTCATGGTGGACCAATCGAACTCGATGCTCGACGGCATCGCCGGCACCGCCCGGCCCAAACTCGATACGGTTGCCACCGCCATCAATCGCTTCTTCGCCGAACTCATCACGAGTTGCGAGAAGGGCGAAGAGAAGCCTCGAAACTACTTCGAGGTTGGGTTGATCGGCTACACCACCGACCAGAACGGCGTTGCCATCGTCAAGCCACTATTCCAGGGTCCGCTCGCCAACCAGGACCTCGTTTCGATCGCCGATCTGTACGACAACCCGCTGGAAATCGAGCGTCGGCAGAAGAAGGAATTCGTCGACGACGGCGCCGGCGGTCTGAGCGAAGTCATCAAAGAGATCGCGTTCCCGGTGTGGTATCGGCCGCCCGCGGCAACCGAGATGTTCGGCACCCCGATGTGCGGGGCGTTTGGCTATGTGTCCCAGGTCGTTCGCGGATGGGTCGACGCTCACCCCGGTTGCTTCCCCCCGATGGTCATTCACCTGACCGACGGCGAACCGGTTGACGGCGATCCGCGGCCATTCGCTGACGAGTTGAAGTCGCTCGCCACGTCCGACGGCAACGTGCTGTTGTTTAACTGTCACTTGTCGAGTCGCGACTCGCAGCCGGTGTTCTTGCCCGCCACCGATGCGATGCTGCCGGACGACTACGCAAAAGACCTCTTCACAATGTCGAGCGCGTTGCCGGACAAGCTGCGTCACATGGCCGAAGTGAAGGGCATCTCCGCACCGCTCGGCTGCAAGGCGATGGCCTTCAACGCCGACGCCGTGAGCTTGCTGAAGTTGCTGAACGTCGGCACGCAGGTCGTGGCCACCGCGACACTGCCCCCACACTTGCGATGATTCTTGGCGAGCGGGGGACGT
>JAIOPV010000003.1 GCA_021413735.1 Planctomycetota bacterium | reverse complement strand
GGTAAATATCAAGAATTCCGATTCCTAACCCCTAACCCCTGCCTGCCGTGCCGATCGGTCAAACCAGCGCTCAGATGGCTCTTCGCGACCCGGACATCCGGCTTATGCTCCGGGTCCGAGACGACGATTCCACGGCCTTTGGCGAACTGGTCGAACGCTTCCAGCATCGGCTCGTCGCGGTCATGCACCACCTCATCGGCAGCGCCGACGAAGCCGAGGATCTCGCACAAGAAGTGTTCCTCCGCGTCTATCGCAATCGCAAGAAATACACCCCCAAGGCGAAGCTCTCGACGTGGCTATTCACCATCGCGAATAACCTCGCGTTGAATGCCCTGCGTGACCGAAAGCGTCGGCCGGTGTTGCCGTTGGAGATCAACGAGAGCGGACCAATCGGCACCCGCTCCACTGAAGTGAAAGCATCGACTCGCGATCAACCGCCGGCCCACCAACTTCAGCAACAGGAACTCGCCGAGGTGATTCGCCGATCGCTCGACGGTCTCAACGAACGGCAACGAGTGGCGATCGTCCTCAACAAGTTCGAGGACATGAACTACACCGACATCGCCGAAGTGATGGGACTGACGAGCAAAGCGGTAAAATCGCTTTTAAGCCGTGCTCGTGCAAAACTCCGCGAGGCATTACAGGGTTACATTTACATGGACGCCGAGCCGCCACCCCCAACCGGGGATGATGCGGACATTGAGTGACGCCGCCTGTCGCGATTGCGCCCGAGGTATCGCCATGCACGATGAAACTACGCCAGACGATGAGAGCACGCTGCCCGCCGACCCGTTCGAGGCTGAGTTGGTCGCGTATCTCGATGGCGAACTCGAACCGGCTGCCGCTCGCAAAGTTGAGTCGCGATTGGCGACCGACGCCGACGCACGCGCCAGGGCAACCGCGTACAAGAAGACGTTCGATTTGCTCGACTTCCTTCCGAAACCTGAGCCGTCGCCGACATTCACCACTCGCACGCTCGATCGGCTCCCCGCGATGAAGTCGAAACCGGTTCAACCCGCGACACAACAGCCCGTTCCGAGTTCGCCGAGTCAGACGGTCAACTCGCCGACAGTCGCATCTTCGTCGATCGTGCCTCTTGCGACGGCGACATCATCCCTGGCGTTCGCACCGACCGCTCCCAACCGTTGGGGACTCTGGGCCGCTGGCCTTCTGCTCGCCATCTCCGCGTGCGTGGGCATCGGGTACTTCGCCTCAGATGCGGTTCACCCTTACCTCGTTGCCGCCAAAGCACAGCGGGAAACCCCAAACCCAGCCCCGGCTGAGGAACTTCCGAGTACCGATCACCACCTCGTCGAGAAACTGCCGCTGTACGCTGCCGTCGATGATCTCGACTTCGTTCGCGAGTTGTCGCAGCCCGAGTTCTTCGGCGAAGAACCAGCAGTCACATACGACCTGACGACGAAACCGCCGCCCGTGGAGCAAGATAAGCCGTCGGGAGCAGCGTTCGCGAAACTCGCATCGGCCTTCAAGGCATTGCCGCCTGTTCGCCAGCAAGCGATCCGCGATCTGGACAAGCAGTTGCAAGCGCTGGATGCACCAACTCGGGAACAACGATTCCGGGTTCTGGAGGTTTACACCGTTTGGCTCGACAAATTGCCCGCACCCGAACGTAAGCAGGTTCTCTTGCCAGAAAGCGCACGCGGACGGCTCGATGAGATCCGGAAGCTCCGCAATCAGCAGTGGCTCGATGGCCTCCCACCGGCCCAGCGAGCGAAACTGAATAGCCTCCCGGCCTCGCAGCAAATCGAACTGATCCGCCAGTTGAAAGAGGACGAGATGGTCCGTCGCGAGGACTGGGCGTTTCATCGTGCTCACGCAGAAGATATCGTCGCGAACAAGATTCCGTGGCCATTTGACACCCCCGCACGTCAGAAGGAAGTCAGCGAGTTCATGCGTGTGTCATTCCGCCTCGACGACGCGAAAGGTTGCCGATTCGAGGAAACGGACCGACAGCGATACAACTCGGCTCTCACGTTTGCGAACGATGCGAACGAGCTGAGCCGCTCGATTGCGTGGTACGGCTACGGTCGAACCGTTTCCGCGATGATGAGGAAGTACGACAAGTATCTGCTGCCCGAGCCAGCCACAGGCCACCCGGTGACGACGTATGAACAACTCGCCGGCGCGGGGAAGTTCTTCAGCAAGGAGAAAAGTCCGGCGCACCTGGCAACTGTGAGCCTCGTTGGGAAGTGGCCAGACTTCGCTCTGGAAATCCATAAGTACGCGAACGGGGTCAAGGGGGAGAAACTGCCCTTACTCGGGCCAGCGCGACCGAGCGATTTCAAGGAACCTCTGCGAACGTTCGTGACCACTCAGTTAGTCCCCGCGTTGCCTGCGACTGATCGCAAGATCCTGGAGGGACTCGAAGGGAAGTGGCCCGACTACCCGAAGGAGGTTGTGCGATTTGCGAAGCAGCAAGATCTCGTCGCCCCTGGGCTGATGCTGCCGGTTTCGCCGAAACGTTGGGACTCCATGTACGGCTTCGGTCCTCGCATTAAACCTTGACGAGAGTTCGACAATGGCCACAAACCGGCCCCTCTGAAGCGAAAGCCATCTTTTGGTTTCGCTTTGGAGGGGTCGGTTTGCCTATCCGCTGAAATCGCCTTGTTTCCACACAAGACGACTCGACGAAATTCTGGTACAACCACGGCACCAGCTCCGAGGCTGTGACCAGGAGGCCGCCATGTCCGATCTTGCGACCGTACTGAACGCCGCGTTCGCATATGCTCAGGAACCCAGCGACTCAGATACTCTTCTTGGGCCACCTTCCGATGCGTTTGGTCATCCAGGCCCGCAGGGCTTGCTCGAGTTCGCGAAAACGATCGAGACTGAAGAAGAGTTAAACGATGTGCTCCATCGGATTGTTTCGACCATTGGCGTCCCCGATGGATTCAAGGCGTCGGTGATGGCGTTGCTCTGTGGCACGCTCGTGGACTGGGGTGCTGATTCCACCGAGTTCGGCAACCTCCTTCTCGCACGCTTGCCGGGTTTTCTCGTGCTTGCGGAATCGGTTGCTGAACACGCCGAGACCGTGGCGAGCGAAGAATTACTCGCTGCGAACCCCGAGGGCTTTAGCGCCTGGCAAGGCTTATCCCTGATGCTCCTCGGAACGATGTCCGTGTTGATGCGGCGAGTCGATTTTCGACAAGCCGCGCGAACGAATCCGGAACTGGTGTTGAGCCTCGTCGCACTTCGCGATCGCAACAAGGAGGCTGAATTCGTTGCCACCACGCTGGGCTACACCGACGGGCTGGAACTGATCGTGCTGCACCCGCACGAGGGGCGTGCGTTCCTCGTCGAACTCGAAGCGGTGAACACGAACTTCCACCTGTTCACCTTGTTGCAGGGCGAACTGATCGGTGGCGGACTTCTCCAAGGTGAAGCTGTGGACCCTGCCGTGATTGCTGTCGCACGCGGCGAGATACCGCACGAGGCGCTGGTGAACGATCAGGCACGGTTTCACTTCTACAACTGGATGGGGTTGCAGCCAGACGGAACGCTTGCCGAGAACGACATGGCAACGTGGGTTTGGGGCGAGGCACATCCCGAAGAGATCCCCGAGTTCGAGGGAATACGGCTGCTCATCCTCGGTCCGCCGCTGATGGGTGTGAAGCCGTGGGATAGCAACTTCTTCGCGAACATTCACGATGCGCTGCGGTCTGCGGCTCGTGTCGTGCAAGTTCTTCCGGACGACCAGGTCGCGGGCTGGATCGAAGTCCTCATGCGGGCACCGCGATGACGAAGCCGACACCGACACGCCCAACGCGGGCGGAACTGCTCGCGGCCAAGAACAAGACCGTGCCGGATATCATCGCGCCTGGCCTGTCGGTGCTGTTCTGTGGTATCAATCCGGGGCTGTACACCGCTGCGATTGGTCACCACTTCGGTCGACCGGGGAATCGTTTTTGGCCAACATTGCACAGTGCTGGCTTCACGACTCGCTTGCTCGACCCTTCCGAGGAAGGCGAACTGTTGCCGCTTGGGTTCGGCATCACGAATGTCGTTGCACGAGCGACAGCAGCAGCGGACGAGTTGACTGAGAAGGAGATCGTTGCTGGCGGGCGAGTGCTTCGCAAGAAGGTGACGAAGTTCGCGCCACGTTTCTTGGCAGTGCTGGGAATTGGGGCATATCGCACTGCGTTTGGCCAACCAAAGGCGAAACCGGGTCTGCAAGCTGAGTTGATCGGCGAGACGCGAGTGTGGGTGTTGCCGAACCCAAGCGGGTTGAACGCACACTACCAGCCACGCGATTTGGTGCGAGTGTTCAAAGAGTTGAAGGATTCGCTCAGTTAGCCCGGCGTTTACGTTTTGGAGTTGCGCTTTTGCGACCAAGACCCAGGCCGTTGGCCTGGGCTGAGGAAAATCGGTCCTTCAGACCTCAAAAACCCGGTGTTGTCTTTGCGGTCTTATGGACCGCGCTCCCTCAGCCCAGGCCAACGGCCTGGG
>JAIOPV010000002.1 GCA_021413735.1 Planctomycetota bacterium | reverse complement strand
AGTGGGAATATCCCTGGTACGCGGCCTGGGATCTCGCGTTCCATGTCATTGCCCTGACGCTCGTCGATCCCGATTTCGGCAAGCAGCAACTCAGTCTGATGCTGCGCGAGCGCTACATGCACCCCAACGGCCAGATTCCGGCCTATGAGTGGAACTTCGGCGACGTCAACCCCCCTGTCCACGCCTGGTCCACAATCTTCACCTACCGCCTGGAAAAAGCGCAGACCGGCAAGGGGGATACGAACTGGCTCAAGAGCGTCTTTCAGAAACTGCTGTTGAACTTCACCTGGTGGGTCAACCGCAAAGATCGCACCGGGCGGAACATCTTCGAGGGGGGCTTTCTGGGGCTGGACAATATCGGGGTCTTCGATCGCAGCGCGCCGTTGCCGACGGGGGGCTACCTGGAACAGGCCGATGGCACCGCCTGGATGGCCCTGTACTGTCAAAACATGGTGGAGATCGCCGCGGAACTGTCGCTGACTGATCCGGACTACCTGGACATGGCGCTCAAGTTTGTCGAACACTACTTCTGGATCGCCTCCTCGATGACTCACATGGGGGGCGATACGGGGATGTGGGATGAAGAAGACGGCTTCTTCTACGACGTACTGCGTCTGCCCGATGGAAGCTCCCAGCGCCTGAAGGTGCGGTCGATGGTGGGCCTGTTGCCGCTGTGTGCAGCAACGGTGTTCGAGGGCGAACTCCTGGTCAAGTATCCCGAACTCAAGGAACGGCTTCAGTGGTTCTTGCGGACTCGCCCCGAGCTTCGGAATGCGATTCACGACCCAGGACGTGTCGGGGTTGCGGGTCGCAAACTCGGGTCGATCCTTGATGAAGTCAAGCTGCGGCGGGTGCTGGACAAGATGCTCGACGAGAACGAATTCCTCAGCGAGTTCGGCATCCGGTCGTTATCGCGATTCCACGAGAACCACCCGTTTGTGATGCACGTTAGCGGACAGGAATATCGGGTGGACTACCTGCCGGCGGAGTCCGACACTGGCATGTTCGGCGGCAACTCGAATTGGCGTGGCCCGATCTGGATGCCGGTGAACGCGCTCATCATTCGCGCACTGTTGCAGTACTACAGCTTCTACGGCAACACCTTCACCGTGGAGTGCCCCACCGGTTCTGGGCAGTTGATGAACCTCTACCAGGTCGCCGAAGAGATCGGCAACCGCCTCGCGAACATCTTCCTGAAGGACAAGGACGGCCGCCGGCCGGTCTACGGCGGCTCGGAGAAATTCCAGAACGACCCGCACTGGCGCGACTATGTTCTCTTCTACGAGTACTTCCACGGTGACAACGGGGCCGGTCTGGGAGCCAGTCACCAGACAGGTTGGACCGGGGTCGTCGCACGCATTATGCATCTCTTCGCGACAACGACGGCCGAGCAGATGCTCACCCTGGGCAAGAAGGCCGGGATCATTGAGGTGGAGACACTGGTGGCCTCGGTCGTCGGGGTCGTTTGAGTTCGCGACGGCGACGCCACCAACCTTTTGATGGGGAGAAAGTCATGGTTCGTTCCGGGCTCACCGCGGCGAGGGTTGCCGTTCACTTGGCCCTCGTCGGCGGGCTTGTCGCGCTCGTGGGGTGCGGCAAGTCGAGTGACGGGGAGAAGGCGGCTCTACCACCACCCATTGTGACCGTCGCCGCGCCGGTCGAGCGAACGGTGATCCACTACGAGGTCGCCACAGGTCGGAGCGAACCGCTCGAACAGGTCGAGATCCGCGCCCGCGTCAGCGGGTACTTGAAGGCCATTCACTTCGAGCCCGGGACAGAGGTCAAGAAAGACGCGCTGTTGTTCGAGATCGACTCGGAGCCGTACAAGGCTGACCTCGCACGAGCGAAGGCGAACCTGGCAACGGCCGAGGCTGATCTCGCAACGTCGGACGCCGACCTGATTCGTCTCCAGAGCCGCGAGGCGACAACCAAGACCTCATACGACCGCGAAGAGGATGCGTTCAAGAAGGGTGTTGGTTCCGTGGCGGCGCGAGACATTGCGAAGGGGATGTACGACGAAGCCGTGGCCGGGGCGAAAGCAGGCAACGCCAAGATCAAGCAGAGCAACGCCAAGATCGAAGAAGCCAAGGCGAATGTTCGGAACGCCGAACTGAACCTGGGCTACTGCACGATCAAGGCGCCCATCACGGGCAAGATCGGGGACAAGCTCATCACGGAAGGGAATCTTGTTACCGGGGGCGTGGGGGTGACCACACTGCTCACCACGGTCGTCGCGAACGAGAGGATGGATATCGGCTTCGATGTCGATGAGAACACACTTCAACGAATTCAACAGGCGATCCGCGATGGGAAGATCAAGGAACCTGCCAAGGGCGAGATTCCAGCAGAGGCCGGCGTGGCGGTTCATGGAACCACGTACCCCCTGAAAGGGGTTATCAACTTCTCCGACAACCGGCTCGACACGAAGACCGGCACGATCCGCATGAAAGCCCGCTTCGATAACCCTGACCCTGCTGTGGGTGGGCGGTTGCTCGCTGCCGGGATGTACTGCCGAATTCGCGTTCCGATTGGTGAACCTGTCAAGTCGATGATGGTTCCGGACTCGGCCTTCGGTTCGGACCAGGGGATCCGGCACCTCTACGTCGTGGGCGCCGAGAACAAGGCCATCCGCATGGACGCCACGACCGGACAACTCGAAGGCGATCTGCGAGTCGTGAACTCGGTTGAGGTTCCGGGAGAGGGGAAGCCTCGCTCGCTGAGCCTGGAGGATAAGGTTATCATAAGCGGCATTCAACGGGTGCGCCCCGGTATGGTTGTCGATCCGAAACCCGCCAAGAAGTGACGCCGGCCACCGAGTTCACCAACCATACCGCGAGGATGCACAGTGTCCGGACTTTCCAAGTTCTTCATCGACCGACCGATCTTCGCGGCCGTCATCTCAGTGGTGATCGTGCTCGCCGGCCTGGTTTCGGTTAAGGGGCTACCGATCGCGCAGTACCCCGAGATCGCACCGCCGACCGTGGAAGTGCGGTGTACCTACGTCGGCGCGAGTTCGACCGTCGTCGCCGAAACTGTCGCGGCCCCGATCGAACAGCAGGTGGTTGGTGTTGAGAAGATGCTGTATATGTCGTCGCAGTGCACCAACGACGGCACCTACGTTCTAACGGTAACCTTCGAGGTGGGCACAAATCTCGACGACGCCCAGGTGCAGGTGCAGAACCGCGTGAACCTCGCGCTGCCGACGCTGCCCGACGTGGTGAAACAAACGGGTGTGAGCGTCAAGAAGAAGTCGCCGAACATCCTGCTCGTCGTGAACCTGCTGTCGCCGAACAGTTCCCGCGACCTGCTATACCTCAGCAACTACGCTACGATCAACGTCGTGGATGAACTGAAGCAGATCGAGGGCGTCGGCGACGTGACCATGTTCGGGCAGCTCGACTACAGCATGCGAGTGTGGCTCGACCCTGACAAAGTCGCGTCGCGAAACTTGACGGCCACGGACATCGTCAATGCCCTGAAAGCCCAGAACGTTCAGGTGGCAGCCGGTAGTCTTGGTCGCCCTCCCGTGCCGAGTGGTCAAGCGTTCCAGTACACGCTCACCACGCAAGGCCGGCTCACGAAGCCCGAAGAGTTCGGCGAGATCATCATCAACATCAGCGAGAAGGGGGCGGCAACCCGGTTGCGAGACGTGGTTACCGATCGCCGGACCGTCACCGACGATCTCGGGACCAAGCGGCAACTCGGCGGCATCGAGCTCGGTGCCAAGAGCGAGGACACGGGCTGCACCCTCGACGGAAAGCCTTCGGTCGGGTTGCCCGTCTATCAACTCCCCGGATCGAACGCGATTGAAACAGCCGAGCGAATCAAGAAACGCATGGAGGAGTTGAAGAAGGACTTCCCCGGCGGCATCGACTACGCGATCGTTTACGACACCACGCCGTTCGTCGAGGAGTCGATTGCCGAGGTGTTCAAGGCGCTCCGCGACGCGATCATCCTCGTCGGGATCGTGGTTCTGGTCTTCCTCCAGAGTTGGCGGGCGACGCTGATTCCGCTCATCGCCGTGCCGGTCGCGATCGTCGGTACCTTCGCGGCGATGGCTGGGTTGGGGTTCAGCCTGAACAACCTGTCGCTGCTCGGACTCGTGCTGGCCATCGGCATTGTGGTCGATGACGCGATTGTGGTGGTCGAGGCGGTCGAGCACAAACTCGAACACGGGTTCCGTCCCGTTGAGGCGTCGCGGCAGGCGATGGACGAAGTCGCCTCGCCCATCGTCGCGATCTCGCTGGTGCTGATGGCGGTCTTCATCCCCTGTGCCTTCATCAGCGGGATCACCGGTCAGTTTTTCAAGCAGTTCGCGGTCACCATTGCCGTCTCGACCTTCTTCTCGGCTCTCAACTCGCTAACGCTCAGCCCGGCACTGTGTGCCCTGTTGCTGAAGCCGAAGGCCGAGCAAACGGACCGCCTCACGTTGCTGCTGAACGCGGCACTGGGCTGGTTTTTCAAGCTGTTCAACAAGGGGTTCGATCGCGGTTCGGCGGGATACGCTCAGCTCGTTGGCTGGTTGCTGCGGCTGTCGCTGATCGTGCTGGTGGTCTACGGCGGATTGCTGTTCCTGACCTACAAAGCGTTCACCACGGTGCCGATCGGGTTCATCCCGACGCAGGATAAGGGCTACCTCGTCGTGAACGTGCAACTCCCCGACGCGGCTTCACTGGAACGAACCACGAGCGTCATGAGCCAACTCGAACGCATCGCCCGTGGCGACCCCAACGACAAGGAGAACTACCCGGGCATTCCGGGCGTGTCGCACACGATCACGATTCCGGGCACGTCGGTCGTCCAGAACGCGAACGGCTCCAGCTTCGGTACGATGTTCGTGGTGCTCGACGAGTTTCACAAGCGGCACGGCCCCGACATGAGCGGGGAAGCGATCACGGGGAAGCTGCGGGCGGAGTTCTTCCGGCGGGTGGAGCGGGCGTCGGTCGCGGTGTTCCCGCCGCCGCCGGTCGATGGCCTCGGCAGCGCCGGCGGCTTCAAGGTAATGGTGCGAGACCGTGCTGCGCAAGGTTTGGCCCCGCTCCAGGCCGCCACCGATGACATGGTGAACGCCGGCAACGCCTCCCCGGGTCTCGTCGGACTGTTCACACCGTTCCGCTCGAACACGCCCCAACTGTACGTGGACGTGGACCGCACGAAGTGCATGTCGATGGGCGTGCCGCTGAACGACGTGTTCCTTACGCTCCAGGTGTACCTGGGTGGGTACTACACGAACGACTTCAACCAGTTCGGCCGAACGTGGCAGGTGAATCTCCAGGCCGACCCGGGACGCCGACTGAGCCCCGACGACGTGAAACAACTGAAGGTCCGGAATACCGAGGGGAAGATGGTTCCGCTCGGCAGCATCGCGGAGGTGCTACCCGTTGGCGGACCGGTCATGGTCACGCGGTACAACGGCGTGACCGCGGCTGCCATCAACGGCGCCTCACTGCCGGGCGTCAGCTCCGGGCAAGTCATCACGTCCATCGCGGTGTCAGCCGAGAAGGCGCTGCCGCAGGGCATGGATTATCAGTGGACCGAGTTGACGCTGCTCCAGATTCGCGCCGGGAACACGGCGATCGTGGTGTTCGCACTCGCCGTGGTGCTGGTGTACTTGCTGCTGGCTGCTCAGTACGAGAGCATTCGGCTGCCGTTCGCGGTGATCCTGGTGGTCCCGATGTGTCTGCTGTGTTCGGTGATCGGGGTGGCCATCGCGAAGATGGACGTGAACATCTTCGTGCAGATCGGGTTCGTGGTGCTGGTGGGCCTAGCTGCGAAGAACGCCATTCTGATCGTCGAGTTCGCGAAGGAGAAGCGAGCGGAAGGGACGCCAGCCTTCGACGCGGCTGTAGAGGCGTGCCGACTGCGGTTGCGGCCGATCTTAATGACCTCGTTCGCGTTCATCCTGGGCGTGGTGCCGTTGGTACTCGCGGCGGGTGCCGGTGCCGAGATGCGGCGGGCGCTCGGCATCGCGGTGTTCAGCGGGATGCTCGGCGTCACCCTGTTCGGCATCCTCCTAACGCCGGTCTTCTACTACCTCGTGGAGAAACTTGCCGGACGTGGAAAAGTGTCAAGCGACCCGACCCAGCCGGTCAAGCACGTTCACGATGGGCACAAGCCAATTGAACCGTAATCCGTCTCTCCCACGGAATCCCCATGAACGCCGTGATCTTCGGTCAGCCCTCTCCCTGGGGCAACAGTGCTCGATGGCGGGGTGAACTTCAGCCTGTTCTCGCGCACAGCGACGGGCGTGGAGTTGCAATTCTTCAACCACGAGGACGACGCGAAGCTGACTCGCGTCGTCACACTCAATCCCGTCAAGAATCGGACCTACCACTACTGGCACACGTTCGTGCCCGGGGTGAAGCCCGGCCATCTCTACGGCTACCGTGTCTCAGGCCCGAACGAGCCCGAGAGAGGGTTGCGGTTCGACCCCAGCAAGTTACTCCTCGACCCCTATGGCTGCGGCGTCGTCGTGCCGAAGAACTACCACCCCGACGCGGCACGCACGACCGGCGACAACGCGGCATCCGCGATGAAGAGTGTCGTCGTGGAGCCGTCGGGCTACGACTGGGAAGGTGACGCACCGCTGCGGTTGCCGTCGAGTCGCACGGTCATTTACGAGATGCACGTTCGCGGGTTCACTCGTCATCCCAGTTCCGGCGTCAAGGAGCAGACTCGCGGCACATACGCCGGGCTCATTGAGAAGATTCCGTACCTCAAGGACCCTGGCATCACAGCGGTCGAACTCCTCCCAATTCACGCGTTTGACACCCACGCATGCCCAGCAGGGTTGGTGAACTATTGGGGCTATCAGACCGTCTCGTACTTCTCGCCGCACCCGCAGTACAGTTCTCGCTGCGACCCGCTCGGGCCGGTGAACGAATTCCGCGACATGGTGAAGGCTCTCCACCGAGCGGGGATCGAGGTGATTCTCGACGTGGTGTACAACCACACGGCCGAGGGCGGGCACGGCGGCCCGACGCTGTGCTACCGCGGCATCGACAACCCGACTTACTACATCCTCGAACACGGCGGCATTCGATACGCCGACTACTCCGGTTGCGGCAACACCGTCAACGCGAACCATCCCGTGGTTCGCCGAATGATCGTGGACAGCCTGAAGTACTGGGTCACCGAGATGCACGTCGATGGCTTCCGCTTCGACCTCGCGAGCATTCTTTCGCGGGACTCGTCTGGGAACGTGCTGCCGAACCCGCCGGTGCTGTGGGACATCGAATCGGAACCCGAACTGGCCGGGACCAAGCTCATCGCGGAGGCGTGGGATGCGGCCGGGTTGTATCAGGTTGGCAGTTTCGTCGGCGACACCTGGAAAGAGTGGAACGGCCGGTTCCGCGACGACGCCCGTGACTTCTTCCGGGGCGAACCGGGCTCCGTCGGTCGCTTCGCGGATCGGATGCTCGGCAGTCACGAGGTCTACGGACACAAGGAACGCGAGGCCGAGCAGAGCATTAACTTCGTCACCTGCCACGACGGTTTCAGCCTCAACGATCTCGTGTCGTACAACGAGAAGCACAACGAAGCGAACCGCGAGGAGAACCGCGACGGAGCGAATGACAACAAGAGCTGGAACTGCGGGATTGAGGGGCCGACCGACGACTCCGCAATTGAGGAACTTCGCAACAAACAGGTGAAGAACCTCCTCACCGTGACGTTGATGTCGCTCGGCACCCCGATGATCTTGATGGGCGACGAGGTGCGACGAACTCAGGGTGGTAACAACAACTCCTACTGCCACGACAACGAGGCCAATTGGTTCGACTGGTCGCTGCTCAAGAGGCACGCCGACGTCCACCGATTCGTGAAACTGCTCATCGCCCGCCGACTACTCCGCGACACGACGCACGAGCAACAGCGAACAAGCCTGACCGACCTCATCGCGAATGCGAACAAGGCGTGGCACGGGGTGAAACTCAATCAGCCCGACTGGGGGGGAGTTCGCGGAGCATTGCCTTTGGCGCGGAACTGCGGAAGGAAAAGCTGTTCATGCACCTCATCCTGAACGGCTACTGGGAACCACTCGAATTTGAGCTGCCGGCAACGGCCAAGCCCTGGCGGCGTTGGATCGACACATCGCTGCCCTCGCCCCAGGATGCCGTCGAGTGGCAGACCGCGGAACAGATCCAAGGCAGCCGATATCGTGCCGGGGCACGCTCTGTGGTCATGCTCTATTCCGGTGGGTAGCGTCCGGAGTCGCTTGGATTCCGTCGTGCTGCGCGAAGGTAACGATAGACTCCTTCTGATTCAGACCACGCACAACCACTCGGGTTCGGAGTATATTTTCGATGTTCCGATCCATTCTGGTTCCTCTTGATCGGTCCTCGTTTGCCGAGCACGCATTGCCGATGGCCCTTGGCATCGCCCGCCGGGTAGACGCCCGACTGGAGTTGGTTGAAGTTCATGAATCCGAACGGAAAGCCACTGGTGCGGGCTGGGCACGTTTTAGTCGCGAGCGGGACGACGAAACCAAGCAGCAGGAGCAACTTTACCTGGAGGCTACTGCGAAATGGGCGACTGCCGGATCGCAGGTCACAACCAGCGCGGTGGTGATGTCCGGCACGGCTGTGCTCCCTGAAACGGTGGCTGACGCCATCCTGGAGCGGTGTTCCGCGACCAATGCCAACTTGATCGTGATGGCCACTCACGGCCTTCGCTTCCTCGTCGGTGGCGTCGCAGACCAGCTCGTTGGTCGAGCCCATGTGCCCATCATCTTGCTGCGACCGGGAACATCCGAGCCTCAGCTCGCCCCAGAAACGCTACCGGACAATTTTCTGATCCCGCTTGACGGCACAGCGATGGCCGAAGGGGTACTCGTGCCAGCCGTCGAACTCGCTCGGATAGCGGAGGCACGTTGTACCCTCGTGCAGGTCGTCGAGCCACGCTCCGCCCCAGTCGAGGCGGCCGATGCGGAGGCATATCTGGAGCGGGTCGCAGAGAGAGTCCGACGTGAGGGGTTGGAGGTCCGGACGAAGGTTGTTGTCGCGAGGGACACGTCTGTGGCCATCTTGGACGAGGCCAGGGCGGGCAGTCTGATCGCCATCGCCACACATGGCCGCAGCGGGTTGACGCGACTCGTGCGGGGGAGTGTCGCCGCCCGGGTTATTCGTGAAACATCGTCGCCTATTCTTGTATTCCGCCCTACGTCCGCAAATGGCTGAGGGCGGAAACCGCCGGCTCTCACCGAGCACCAACTCAACTTTCCAGCATTGACCTGGGAATGATCGATGTGGAAATCGTCCAGTAATAGTTCGGTTACGCAATTCGCGATCTCCAGCAATCCGAGGTATCGGGCACATGAGCGAAAATCCAGCCGTAACACCCTCCGACAAGGATGCCGAACTCGAACGAGAAATCCGTGCGGATCGAAAGTTCACTCTGAGCGAAGCCATCGGGCGAATGGCCGGCGGCGGAATGATGAAGGGCGTGTCGCCTGTCACCCGCAAGCGTCAGGCCGAACTGGAAATTCAAGGTTACCTTGGCAGCCACCTGACCGACCCGGGCGGCGTTATGAGTGGCGTCCTGCTTCGGCGCGTCACGGAAAGCGACCTCTTGCTTGGTGATTACGAGCACCCCCTCGCCGTGCTGGCGAGTTACCTCCGGCACGTTCTCGGGTCCGAGTATCTCCTGAAGGAGCTTGTTCGTGAGGCTGACACTGAGTGGGGACGGGTGTTCGGGGAGCGGCCCCACTTCGAGAAGGAGGGATGCCCGCCCGATCCAGATGATCCTTACACGCACGAATCAGTCCGCATCACTTTATCCCAGTTCATTGAGGCATTGGGAACAGTCGAAACATAAGCGTTCGCCTGCGTGACTTTCTGTCTGCTTTCTCGTCGCTGATTTCGGTCTTGCGGAGTATGGTCACTCTAACTTTCTCGAAGCGTGTCGTCCCTGAGACTTACCCATGAACCGACCGTGGTGGCTCCGCTCTGTCGCACGGATGCTCCAAGTTCACGTTTCGCGATCAGCATTTCGGCCTCGGCTGGCGGTACTGGAAGACCGCTGGTGCCCAGCCAACTTCACGGTGAATTCCACGGGCGACAGCTCGACAGGGAGCGGCAACGCCGGCAGTTTGCGTTATTGCATCGGGCAAGCCAACTCGACGCCGGGTGCCGACACGATCACCTTCGACGCCACCGTGTTCGCGACGCGGCAGACGATCACCCTCAATGGGAAGCAACTCGCACTGTCTGACACGACTGGTGCCACGACGATCACCGGCCCAGCGGCGGGCGTCACCATCAGCGGGACGAACGCTTTCGGTGTACTCGCCGTGGACGCCAGCGTTACCGCATCGCTCTCCGGACTGACCATCACGAAAGGCAACACCGTAGTCACGACCGGTAGCAGCCAGCACGACGGCGGGGGTATCTTGAACCTCGGCACGCTGTCACTGACGAACTGCACCATCACCGACAACACCGCCAGTCAAGGCGGCGGGGTGTTCAACAGTGGCACGCTGACGCTGTCGAACTCCACCGTCACTGGAAACCTTGCCGACGTCGCGGGCGGCGGTGTGTTCAACAAGGGCACGCTGACGCTGTCGAACTCGACCATCTCCGGGAACTCCGCGAGCAACAACTTCGGCGGGGGGGTGTACAACCGGGGCGGGGGGACGGCGACGGTGACGAACAGCACCATCACCGGAAACACCTGTGGGGTTGGCGGCGGCGTGTACAACGGCGGGACGCTGGCACTGACGAATTGCACCATTTCCGCGAACAGCGCCACGAGAAACAACTCGGGCGGCGGACTCCGCAACATCAGCAAGGTAACGCTGACGAACACGATCATCGCGGCCCAGACAGTGGGCACCGACATCACGGGAAATGTGGTGGTGACGAGCGAGAACAACCTGATCGGCGACGGGACCGGTGCTCTCGGCCTCACGAACGGGACCAACGGCAACCAGATCGGCACGACCGCCGCCCCGATCAACCCACTGCTCGCCGCGCTGGGAAACTACGGCGGGCTGACCAAGACGATGGCGCTGTTTCCGGGCAGCCCGGCCATCGATGCCGGCACCAGCATCGGGGCACCACTCACCGACCAGCGCGGCGTGTCACGCTCCGGAAGCGTGGACATCGGCGCGTTCGAGGTCGGCAACGGGTTCGTTGGCAAAGAACTCGTCGTCGATAACACCTCGGACATCGACGACGGCAACTTCACCGCAGGGAACCTCACACTCCGCGAGGCCGTCGATCTGGCGAACGTTCCCTCCGGCGTGAACACGATCACGTTCGACCCGGTGGTGTTCGCCACTCCGAAGACCATCACCCTCACCAACGGTCAACTCGCCCTTCTGGACACGACCGGGGTGACGACAATCACCGGGCCGACGGCGGGCGTGACCATCAGCGGGAACAACCTCAGTGGCGTGTTCTCCGTGGCCGCCAAGGTTACGGCGTCCCTCTCAGGGCTCACCATCACGAAAGGCAACAACCCGCAGAAGGGCGGGGGCGTCTCCAACCTCGGCACGCTGACGCTGACCAACTCCACCGTCTCCGGTAACCACGGCCTTGGAGGCGGTGGGGTGTACAACGGCGGCACGCTGACGCTGATGAACTCCACCATCTCAGGCAACACCGGTGCGAACGGGAGCAACGGCGGCGGACTGTACAACGTTTTCATGTCCACAATGTCGCTGACGAACTGCACCATCACCGGGAACAGTACGCCAGGTCGCGGTGGCGGCGTTTACAGCGCATACGAAACGACGCTGACGCTGACGAACTGCACCATCACCGGAAACGACGCCGACACCGGTGGTGGTGGGGTGCGCAGCGGTGGTTCGGCGAAGGTGACGCTGACCAACACAATCGTCGCGGACCAGACGGGGGGCGGCGATGTCTCTGGCACTGTCGCCGGGACGAGCGCGAATAACCTGATTGGCGACAAGACTGGCCTCTCGGGCATCTTGAACGGTGTCAATGGCAACCAGATCGGCACGGAATTCAACCCCATCGACCCGCTGCTCGGACCGCTGGCCTTCAACGGCGGGCCAACGCAGACGATGGCTCTGCTCGTCGGCAGTCCGGCCATCAACGCCGGCACCAGCGTCGGGGCACCACCCACCGACCAGCGTGGCTTCCCTCGCATCGGTGGCGTGGCCATCGGCGCATTCGAATCCCTCACTCAGTTCGTCGTCGATAACACCTCGGACGTCGACGACGGCATCTTCACCGCAGGGAACCTCTCACTCCGCGAGGCCATCTCGCTGGCGGATGCGATCCCCGTTGCGAACACGATCACGTTCGACAGCAAGGTATTCTCGACGCCGCAGACGATCACCCTCGGTGGCTCGGACCTCGCGCTCACCGATTCGAAGGGCGAAACGACGATCATCGGGCCAGCGGCCGGTTTGACTATCAGCGGGAACAACGCCAGTGATGTATTCTTCGTGAGCTCCGGCGCCATCGCGTCACTCTCCGGGTTGACCATCACCAACGGTCTCGCCACCTTCGCCGGCGGCGCTGTGAGTAACGATGGTACGTTGACGATGACGGACTGCACCATCGCCGGGAACATTGCAGGGTTCGGCGGCGGCGGTGTCTTCAACACCGGCACCGCGACACTGACGAACTGCACCATCTCCGGGAACGAAGCTGGTGACGCTGGCGGTGGCCTGTTCAACAACGGCACGCTGACGCTGACGAACTGCACCGTCACCGGCAACGCTGCCGCCGAGACTGGGGGCGGCGTGTTGAACAACGGCACGCTGACGCTGACGAACACAATCGTCGCGAGCCAGAAGGTCGGCAGCGACATCTCCGGGTCGGTCACGCTGGGTG
>JAIOPV010000001.1 GCA_021413735.1 Planctomycetota bacterium | reverse complement strand
GGTGGCGGTGGTGGAGAGAGTCAACCCCTCGGGTCTGCGTCCACGCATACACAGGCACCTCATACGCCAAAACCGAGGATCGTTTCAGCATAGCAGGCATCCCGAATTCAGTGCAGCTTTTGCTGCCGACGACACTAGCCGAAGGTGGGCGAGCCGCCGTTCGCTACACCACTGATAAACCAGGCTCTCTCTCCGACACCCCGAGCCTTTCGGCAACCTGCCGCACTGCGAGCTTCGCCATCGTTCGCCTCCACAGGGGCTCGCCAATTTGCATATTGACAACTTATTTACATATTATTACATTGCCTTTGCCGAGTCCAGAGCATCCGACCGTGAAAGCTCCCGTGCCGAAAAAATCAAACCCGCAGAAAGACCGTTGGCAAACCGCGGCACGCGCGAGAATCGTTCGCGTGTTGGACGAGAAATACGAGGGGAACCAATCACAACTCGCTGCCGCCCTGGGGGTGACGCGGGCACTCATCAGCATCGTCCTCCGAGAAGTTCAGCCGCCCACGAAGAACTTGATGGCCCGCATCGGCTCGATTCCAGGGATCAATCCCCGTTGGGCAGCAGACGGCGAAGGCGACCAATTCAAGCCGGACACGACGGGGACGCTCCCGGTATCGTCCGTCGTGCTGCCTGGACCGCCGACGACATGTCCACACCTCCTCACCGGAGCCCGTCACCTGCTCCCGGACTCGCTTTATCAGGTCACGCGCTATTGGCTGGAACTTCCAGTGTCGTCACCTCTGATTGGTATCGCTGAATGGAAGCTCGCAGCGGGAGACCTCTTGTTGACGGAGACGTCACTGGAGTGGACCCATCGGTTGGATCTCATCCTCGGTAAACTTTGCGGTGTTCGCCTCCGACGCAATCCGCTGAACCCAGTGGAGATCGGAAGGTTGGAGACGGTCGGCGACAACATCGTCCTTCGGCTTGGCGTCATCGTGCTGGGCACGCTCCAAGTGCCAGCCTCACCTCCGGCACCGGTGCAGAAGCCCCCGAGCGGATTTGGTGAACGGGTTCGGCGGAGTGTCCTGAGCAGGGAAAAGGAAGACGAGCGGGCCATCGAACGTCAACGGCAGCGTGAAGAGGAGCAGGCAGCTCGCGATACCGCCGGATGCCCGTTCGCTATCGACGACATCGTGGCTGTATGTCTGTACATGGCGAGACCGATACCGGTCGCGGTGTAGGTAGAAGCTCGACCAGAGCAAGGATGCTCGCCACCCGAAGAGGAGAGTACCTTGGCCTGCGAACCCCGGCTGTCGGGGTGAATTTACCCGAGCACGATCTCTAGTGCGGGCACGCCAGCAGACCACGCCCCGGACGGGTCTTCGAGCGTGAGCCGTACCGGTTGCCCCACGTCGTGTCGCAGGTTCAGCGGGCGACGGCCGCCCTGGCGAAGCACATCGGCCAGCTTCACCCGCGCCCGAGGCGCCGCGAAATCGCCGACAAACAGGAGCAGCGTCAACTCTTGGTCGAGCGTGTCCCCGGTGATGGTCTTGTCCGCGAACGTGACCGAGAGGAACGCAAATCGCCCAGCGTGAGCGATTGCCCCGTCGAAGATCACGGCCCGGGCCGCAGTTGCGTGCTGGCCGCCCTTAACGGAAACGCGGAGGCCGCTCGGCGGCGAGCGACGCTGCGGTGGCGGATCGGGGACCGACCTGTAGAAGCGTTCCTGCGGGTCGAAGTCCGTCGTCGTGTTCCCGTCATCCGCGTCGTCGTGTTCGTCGTCGAGCGTGTCGGACTCGAAGTTGACGAGCATCGAATCGACCGATTCAACGTCTGCCGCATCTGGCGCAGGTGCCGAGAGGCACGCGCTGAAGATCGCGCCCGCGCCCGCACGACCCACACCGCCACCACGCGAGATGTTGTCGTACCAGCCGTGGGGCTGCGCGTTCGCGACGATCCGCGTCTCGGTCACAGGTTGCCCGATCTCGCTTCGCACCGCGACAAACGCCGTCTCCGAACAAGGAACGCTGGCCGCCAACGATTCACGGATGAGGAGGTCCCGCACGACCGGCGAAGCCGCGTCACGGGCGTTCTCCGCGTACACCTTGGCCGCACCTGGCGAATGGGTGTCGTAGCCCAGTCTCGCCAGTGCCGCGTGAAGTTCCTCGGCTGGGTGGTTGGCGTGCATGAGATACTCCAGCCGACGAACGCGATCGGCACCGAAGAGCGACTTCAGTCCCGGTGCCGTGTTCCCGATTTCGACGCGATGCTCGGCCACAGTTTCCGCACCCGTGCGCAGCCGGAACGAAAGCAGCTCGCTGCCCAGCGGCACGCGGCCAATCACCCACACGGGCCGCCCGGCTGGAAGATCACCGATGTCGATCGCACTCGCGGGGCCAGGAACGAGCAACGCCACGGTTCGTTCCGCAGCTTCCACGCCGGCGCGATTCACTTCTAATGTCAGCCCGGTGAGCACGGGCGCGGACCAGTCCGCGAGCACTTCATCGAGTGCCGTGGTCACGTCGTCTTCGTCAGGGTTGCTCGTGAGAAACCGAGAAACGCCGCCGCCGCGTTCAGCCAGTTCGCTTGCCAAGGCCGAGTTCGGTGCCGAGTCGATGCACAGTACGCTCACACGCCGGCGGTCCGGCTTTTCTCGCTCGTTGTCCGCCAACCGGAGAACACGCCCAGCGTCGCTCACTTCCGCATCGGTGAGGATCAGCACATGGCGTGATGGCGTCTCTGCGACACGGGCCCGATCAAGTGCTTGTTCCAGTGCCACGCCGAGTTCCGTGCCTCCAGCGTCGCGGTTCTGCCGAAGGAACGCGACTGCTTCCCGCACCGCGTCCTGCGTCGCCTTCCGTGGTCGCTGGGCGAACCATTTCGTTGTGGTGTGAAATAACCCCAGCGCGAACGAATCGTGTTCGTTCAGCCCCGCGAGGAACCGCTCGACCGCCCAGTCCGTTGCCTCCCACTTCGCCCCCTCCATCGAACCGGAGTGATCGACGAGCAGAACCACTTCGCGGGGCAACTTCTTCCCACTCGTAAACTTCGGTGGCGAACACAGCGCGAGGAAATACGCTTTCCCGGTGACGGGGTCGGCGTGCGTCCACAGTCGAAGAGCCGGGCGATCCTCGGTTTTCGGCCTCCAGGTGAGAACGCAATCGCGGTCGGGAATGACCTCACCATCGCGGAGCTGAACACGGTCACCTTCGACAGCAATCGCATGCGTACTACTGGCAATGCCGTCGGCGTCGGCGAACCGGAGGTCGAGGGCGAAGCGGTGGCCGGGGTCGCGGAGGAGTGCCAGCGGTTGACCGGCCGCGTGACGCGAAGTGGTTTCGTCGGCGCGAATGTACCGCGGGGCTGTCGTCAGCGGGACCCGTAGCGACCAACCCGCACCCTCAGCTCGGGCGACCTGGACATACTCAGTGCGAACGACAATGTCTTCACCAGCGCGGATACCAGCGATGGCCAGCGTGAACACGTCGGGGGATTCGCGAGTGACGAGTGCCGCCTGCCGCCCGGTTCGTTTCGCTTCCTTGTAATCGGCCTCCGCCGTGCCCCGCTCCTTCAGCGTCGTGTGAATCTCGACATCCCCGAACTGCACGCGAACGCCGGTCACGGCCGCATCGCCTGGAAGTGGGAAGCGGTAGAGAGCCTCGATCACTGCCTGCGGTTCCGAGAGTGCGAAGGTTTGGGTGAGCGTGAGCGTGGCGAGTGGTCCGGCAACGTTGCCTGCGAGGTCGGTACGTTTGAGCGGCACAAATCGTCGCGGCGCGGATGGCTTGGGCTTGTCGCTGGCGATTTCCAGAACGCCGAATCCGTCCGACCGGGAATTGTGGAAAGCTTTCGCGTTGAGCATGACTGCTCTCCTCTGTGGGAAATGGGATGGAACGTGACAGCGACGATCGAGTTGCTTGACCAGGGCCAGCCGCGTCTCACCTTCTCCCGACACGCGGCTGGCAGACTTGGTTCATCCAGGCACGGAGTTCACTTGTGCTCGCCCATGAGTTGCGGTTGCGTGGGGCCCGCGAATCCGACATTCCACACGGCTTCGTACACCAACTGGTCTTTAATGAAGGACAGCGTCACGGTCGAAATGAACGGCGTCTCGGGCAAGCAAATCTGAACCGTGAACGTGTCGTTGGCCGTCCACGCCCCGCACGCGGCAATCGTCTGCTCGGGGCGATCGCCGAACGCGGCCTTACCTTTCTTCCATTCTCCTAAACCGCAGACGATTCGCTGCTCGGCCCCGCCGTTGAAACTCACCACGAGCGTTGTCGGTTCCGTCGGTTTGCCAAGGACAAGTTCGACGCTATCGAGCTTCTGCGGATTCCCCTTGAAGGTGAACGTCTTCCCGGACACGACCTCGGGAATGCGCGCCGTTGGGGAAGCAGCCACGGTCGGAATCACAAGCCCCGCGAGCCGTGTTCGCAGTTTCTTCTCGGCGTCAGCGTTCGCGGGAAGTGCCGCAGGTTTCATTCCCGGAAGGAGCTTGTCCCAGATGAGGTTCATCACGGCTTGCATGTCCTTGACGCCGCTCGTGATCGCGATGACTGCATCTTGCTCAGGAAGCACCACGCAGTATTGCCCGAATGCCCCGTCGCCGCGGTAGGCGTTGTGTCGGCAACGCCAGAACTGGTAGCCGTAGCCTTGATCCCAGTCGCTGGCCGGATTGCTGCCGTTCGATGTTTGGCGAGCAGTCGCGGCCTCGATCCACGCGGCGGGCACGAGTTGTTTCTCGCCCCACTTGCCCTTCTGCAAGTAAAGCTGCCCGAACTTGGCGATGTCTTCCGTGCGGACGCTCAACCCGTATCCGCCGAGCGTGACCCCTTGCGGACTCGTTCCCCAGGTCGGGTCTTCGATGCCGAGCGGCTCGAACAATCGCGGGCGGAGGTAGTCAAGCGTGGTCTTACCCGTCACTTTCTGAACAATCGCCGACTGCATGTACGTCGCCGAAGTGTTGTAGAGGAAGTGCGTGCCGGGCTTGAACGGAACGGGATGCGCGAGGAACGTCTTCACCCAGTTCTGATCCGTCGGCGTGCGTGCCGGTTCCGTCTGGTGCCCGGTGGACATGCAGAGAATGTCGCGAACCCGCATCGCTTTCAGGTTGTTGCTCGGCTCGGCCGGCAGGTCGTCGGTGAAGAACTTCATCACGGGGTCGTCGATGCTCAACTTGCCGTCGGCAATCGCCAGCCCGATCGCGGTCGATGTGAAGCTCTTGCTGAGCGAGTAAAGTTCGTGGCGGGTCTTGGCGTCGTAGGGTGCCCACCAACCCTCCGCGACGACGTGCCCGTGCCGCACCATGACGAACCCGTGCATCCCGGAGTTGGGAGCCGCTTCGATGAAGGTCATGATCGCTTCTGACGAGACGCCCTGCGCTTCGGGGCTGCTTCGTGGCAAGGCCGAAGCGGGGCCATCGGCAGCGAAACACGGCATTAGAGACACCAACACGCACGCCGCTGAGAGGAAGAGTTTCACGACAGGGCTCCGGGGATGTGGAACATTGGATTCGCGAGGCATGTGTGGGTGAGATAGCCTGGAGTTGGGTCACCGACCAGCAACGGCAACGTCCTCGCCCGACTCTGACAAGGATAACGCAATGCAGACTCGCAAACTTGGTAGGAGCAACTTGGAAGTCTCCGCCCTCGGCTTCGGGTGCATGGGGCTGAGTTCCGGGTACGGCCCCGCCGTGGAGAAGGAACACGGGATCAAGGTCATCCGGGCGGCCGTGGATCTCGGGGTGACCTTCTTCGACACGGCCGAAGTGTACGGCCCGTTCGTGAACGAGGAGCTGGTCGGCGAGGCTCTCGCGCCATTTCGCGACCGGGTGGTGATCGCAACCAAGTTCGGGTTCAAGATCGAGGGCGGAAAGCAAGCCGGGCTCGACAGTCGCCCCGAACACATCCGGGAGGTCGTGGAAGCGTCCTTGAAGCGCCTCAAGACCGATCACATTGATCTTCTCTACCAGCACCGCGTTGATCCAGCCGTGCCGATTGAGGATGTCGCCGGAACCGTGAAGGAGTTGATCGGTGCGGGCAAGGTCCGGCACTTCGGGCTGTCCGAGGCGGGCGTGCAGGTGATCCGCCGGGCACACGCGGTCCAGCCGGTCACGGCCCTTCAGAGCGAGTATTCGCTGTGGTGGCGTGAGCCGGAGGCAGAGATCCTTCCCACCCTGGAAGAACTCGGCATCGGATTCGTGCCGTTCAGCCCGTTGGGCAGAGGCTTCCTCACCGGGAAACTCGACGAGACGACGACCTTCGACAGCACCGACATCCGCAGCACGGTCCCACGGTTCACCGCCGAGAACCGGAAGGCGAATCAAGTCCTGGTCGAGTTGCTCGGCCAGATCGCCGGGCAGAAGCACGCGACACCCGCTCGGGTGGCCCTCGCGTGGCTGCTTGCGCGGAAGCCCTGGATCGTACCAATCCCCGGGACGACGAAGTTGCATCGGCTGGAAGAGAATGTCGGCGCGGCGGCTGTTGAGTTGACCGCCGCCGACCTTCAGGAGATCGAGACCGCCGTTGCCCAGATCACGGTGCAGGGCGCTCGGTACTCCGAGGCTGCGCAAAAAATGGTGAACCGCTGAGTTATCGCGGCTTCTTGCACGAACGCCGTTTCTGCGTTTTGCGTCCCGGCCGATAGCCCGTGGACTTCGGCGGGCCTGCGCCGCGCTCACCGAGTTGTTCCCCCTTCGCGGGGTTCACCACTGTGGTGGTGGTCGTCGTCAGGGTCGCCTTCGACGGTCCGGTTCGCCTGTCGCCGTCGAGCTTCGATCGCTTCCTTCGGCGGATTCGCAGGGATGAGTCCCTCACACTCGCCAATCAAATCCGAGCGGCCCGCCTGGATGAGTGGTTCTGTTGCGGTCCGACGTTGCGCTTCACGTCGGACTTCTGTGGTCGCCCCGATTGGGGCATCGAGTTTATTGACCTGTCGCCGGGTTCACGCGTGAGCCAGTCGTAGTACGCCGAGCGACTCACTTCGAGGACGTCGCAGATCGTGACCGTGGGAAGGCTCGTGTCCTGAGCGATGGCCTCGACTGCGGCGTAGACGTCGCTCACTCGTTGCGGCCGAAAATGGCGAGTGCCTTTTTAGCACGTCTCGCTCGCGGGTGACGCGGAGCAACTCGGCCTCGAGCTGCTGGACGCGGTCCTCAAGAGTCGAAGCAACGGGTCCAGCATGTTCGAGTTGTCGGGCCTTCCACTTGTAAAGGAGGGTGGGGTCGATGCCGAGCCGTTGGGCCACACTGGTCGCCGTGTGCCCATCGAGGATCATCTGGATGGCTTGGCGTCGGAACTCTTCTGTGAACTTTCGTCGAGCGTTGGTCGGTGCTGGTGGGGTCGCTTTTCGAGGCATCGTCGAACTCCTCTCGCGATGACCATCTTAAGCAGTTGGGCTGTCCGTCGAATCGTCAGCACCTCACAAAGCACGCATGGATGCCTCGACATCACGCGGATAGGGAAATGTTGCTGACATGGCGTGCGACCCTGCGGATTCTTTCCTGTCCTGCTCCGGATTCTATATCTTGCTCAGTCCAAACCGGGAAGTTACTGATCGGCCGATCCTTAACAAACACGGGCCGATCGTCAATGTCGAAGACAGCAAGCAACCATTTGGGAACACCCGACGGTTAACCTCAACGTGCGAGGTGAAGAACGACGCCAACCGCGCCCACACCGTCGTGGTTCCCGGTGGCGGTGCTGCGAAGGGTCCGGACGGAAAGTTCATCCACGAGGAAGTGTGGAAGTACTTGTTTCTGCACCCCGTCGTTGAGACGGGCGAAGCGACGCCGAGGATCCCGCTTGCAAAGTCGCGGCACCGAAGAAGTAACCGGTGCCGCCGGGCGATCAGCTGCGACGCGGCCGCCATGCCCGTGAATGAGCATATAATCCCCTTGCGGGAGTGGGGCTTGATCTATCGCGCAACCGAAGAGGAACCGTTTATGTTGCGAGCCATCGTCTGTGGTCTGGCGTTTGTCGGCTTGACCGCGACAACACAGGCCGGTGAACTCGACCGCGAAGCGGCACCGGGTAAGGGAAGCGTTGCGGCGAAGTCCGATGGGGCTACGAAGCACGTTGCGAGCGCCGAGATGGACCGCGAATCGCTGCAGCAGGCCCACTACTGGCGCGGCGGCTGGGGCTATCGACCAGTCTTCGGCTGGGGCGGCTACTCACCAGCGTTCGCTTACGGTCGATTCGGCTTCGGTGGCTGGGGCTTCTCGCCTGGGTTCTACACCTACCGCAGTTTCGGCTACGGAGGGTGGGGTTATCCCACCCCCTTCGGCGGCTTCGGATACGGCTTCGGCTATCCGGTCGGCTACGGCTGGTACTGGTGAGCGCACCCGGTCCGGTGGCCAACGCCGGACCAACTCCCGCACTTCGCACCTTCGCACTTCACCCGGCAGTAACCATGCAATTCCCGATTCGGCCCATCGCGTGCGTTGTTGTCGCCTTGATGTGCGGCTTGCCGATCGTCGCCGAGCAACCCCGCCCGACTGTGGTCGCCCGTGTGGTTAAGCCGGACGACGCCAGACGGAAACTGGGTCTTCTCCCGAATTACGCGGTGGTGCCCGGGATCAAGAATATCAAGGTCGCAGTCCTCGACTCGGGCTTTGACGGTGTTGATGGAAAGCGGCCTTACCTGCCCGCGAACGCCGTCGTGGTCGAGGATTACGACCCAGGCTTCATCAAGCGATTCTCACTGGGCGACCCGGAGTTTCAGAAGCCGCTCTTGCCAGGCAACTCGCACGGCCGTCTCATGGCTCAAATCATTTGGGCCACCACCGGGAACGCTCCGGAGGGTCCGCAGTTCTACCTCTTGAACGCGAACGGACCGACGATGTTCCGGCGAGCGGTGCGATACGCCATCGAACAGAAGGTGGACGTGATCCTGTTCAGTGGCACGTTCGAGGGTGCGGGGAACTACGACGGGCGGGGGCCGATCAACGTTGCGGTGGATGCGGCCCTGGCGGCCGGCATCATCTGGGTGAACGCGACCGGGAACTGTGGCGGGGCGGTGTACAACGGCCGGGTGGATGTCGGCCCAAACGGCTTCCTCCGCTTCGGTGCCACGCAGACCGCACTCCGGTTCCGCAACCGACTCGACGAGAACGCCCTCACGCTGACGCTGACCTGGAACGACTACCAGGATGCCGAGGACGCGGGCACCGAGAAGGATCTGGATCTGATCGTCGAGGACTCGCAAGGTCGGGTGGTGGGGGAGTGCAAACTCACGCAGGTTGGGCCAGGGCGTGTGGCCGGTGATGGCGAGAGCAAGAACCCGCGAGAGCGGCTGACGCTGACGGATCTGCCGGCGTGCGAGGCGGGACAGGAGTACCGCATCCGCATCCGGGCACGGGCTGCGAACTTCGGGCCACGCGATCGCATCCGGTTGCTCCTCACTCCCGTGCGAGAGACACCGATTCGCGACCCCGACACGGGCAAGATGCTCCCTGCGATCGAGTTCCTGGACGCGACCCGTGGGGGCGAGATTTACCCGCCAGCCGATCACGCTGGGGTTCTCGCAATCGGTGACACGATGTTTGAGTCCGCGACCGGCCCCACAGCCGACGGTCGGGTGAAGCCCGATGTCATCGTGTCCGAATCGGTCGCACGGTTCAGCAATGGCGAAGAGACTGCCGGGGCGTCCAACGCGGCGGCGTACTTCGCTGGTGTTGTCGCGGTGTTGCGTGCGGTCGATCCGGGGCTCACGACAGGTCACCTCCGGCAGTGGGTGCAGGCACGCGATCGGGAGGTCTTGAACGCAGACATCGTAACTCGGCCAGCTGCTCCGGTTGTCGTGCCGGAACTCCCCATCCTGCCGCGACCGGGCGTTCCCCTGAGCCCGAACGAATTGCGAGCGCTGCGTTATTCGGAGTACGCACTGGAGGAGAAACGCGTTCGCGGCGAGGCGAGCCCGCAGGTCATCATCTCCACGCCGAGCGGCGCCTATGTCGTGAGGTCTGGGGCGAGGCTTCCGAACGACCCGCCCTTCGCGCCTGCTCCCTCGGGGGTTCCCGGAACCACTTCCCGTGCACAAGCCCCGATCGGAGTTGGAGTGAGCCCCAGGCCCACTCTGCCGCACGCGCCGTGGCAAACTCCGTCGCCGCGTCAGTTGAGTCTTCTCCTCGGCAAACCCTGAGGAACGCGGGTTAGTGCCGAACAAGGGTCGGTTCGATTGAGGAATGGCCACGCTCGTGCTGATCGGCTGCGGCGAGGCGACTCGTGAACTTCATGCGAGAATCGAGTCCGCCACTTTGCCGTGGACGTCCGTGAGGCGGAAGTCGCGACCGCTGTAGCGGTATGTGAGTTTCTCGTGGTCGAGTCCCATCAGATGAAGAATCGTGGCGTGGAGGTCGTGGACGTGAGTTCGATTCTCCACCGCTGCGAATCCGAACTCATCGGTCGCACCATAGCTCATACCGCCCTTTACGCCGCCGCCAGCGAGCCACACGCTGAACCCATAATGGTTGTGATCGCGGCCCGTTGACTTCCCCTCCGCCGTCGGCGTTCGGCCAAACTCCCCGCCCCAGAGCACCAACGTGTCGTCGAGCAGTCCGCGTGCTTTCAAATCCGTCAACAGCGCTGCGATGGGTTGATCCACTCGCTTCGCGCACCCCGCATGGTGTTCGGTGCTTTCGTGCGAGTCCCAGTTCTGTTGAGCGTCGTAGTGGAGTTGCACCACACGCACCCCACGTTCTACGAGCCGACGAGCCAACAAGCAGCCATCGTTGAAGTCACCCTTGCCGTAAATCTCGCGAGTCTTCAATGACTCTTTACTGAGGTCGAACACTCCGGGAGCTTCCGTCTGCATCCGGAATGCCATCTCCATCGAGTTGATGCGTGCCTCAAGCGCCGCATCCCCTGGTCGCGCCGCCAGGTGTCGCTCGTTCATTTCGTTCAGCAGGTCGAGTTGCTCTCGCTGAGCGGGTCGCGTGAGTGCAGGATTCGCGAGGTGTGCGATCACCCCATCCGGTTTCATGCCGCGATTGACGACGTGGCACCCCTGGAACATTCCCGGAAGAAAGCTGTTGCTCCACAACTGCGGGCCGACGACCCCCGGACGACCCGGACACAGCACCACGAACCCCGGCAGATCGCGGTTCTCGCTCCCGAGGCCGTACAGTAGCCACGAACCGAACGACGGACGAATCGGTTGATTCGACCCGCACGTCATCATCAACAAGCCGGGTTCGTGGTTTGGGATGTCGGTGTGCATCGACCGAATCACGCACAGGTCGTCGGCGCACCCGGACAGCTTCGGAAACAGGGAACTGATCTCGAGGCCGGACTTTCCCGAGGGCGTGAACTTGAACGGCGAAGGGAACAGGTTGAACGTCTGGCGTTCCGTCTTCAGGTTCGCCGCCGGTGGTCGTTGGCCGGCGTACTTCACCAGCGCCGGTTTGGGATCGAATGTGTCCACGTGCGACGGCCCACCGTTCATGAACAGGTGGATGAGCCGCTTCGCTCGCGGGCGGAAGTGCGGGGCTTTCGGCGCAAGCGGATCAGTCGCAGCTTGTACGTTTTGCTCACCGATCGCTGCCGCCAGCCCAATGCTGCCGAGTCCACCGCCAAGACTTCGCAGCACATCG
The DNA here is from genome assembly GCA_021413735.1 of Planctomycetota bacterium. Lineage (GTDB taxonomy): Bacteria > Planctomycetota > Planctomycetia > Gemmatales > Gemmataceae > Gemmata. The sequence goes on along the minus strand of JAIOPV010000001.1, from coordinate 38,046 downwards.
CGGCGAGTAAAAGTATGTCCGATCACGTCTTCATCCTCCGGAAGATTAGTCGATGAAATAGAACTCGTTACTCGCCAACAGGGCTTGAGCGAACCGTTCCAATCGCGTGAGTGCGGCTTTCCCTGCTTCTGGTGAATCATTCGCTGACAGGTATCGGACCGCTCCGGCCAACTCGGCCTCGGCGGGCGGGCGTGTGTAGACCAGACCATACGCTGTGCGAACCTGAACGGCGGTGTCCGGCTGTTTTGCGAGAAGCGCTGCCAGTGTCTTCGCGCGCGTGATGACGAACGGGCTGTTCAGTGCGAACAACGCTTGTTGCGGCAGCGTCGTCTCGGTTCGTCGTTCGCTCGAAATGTTCGGATCGGGAAAGTCGAACAGGCGCAACAAGCGATTCAATTCGTGACGACTCACCTTTCCATAGACCGTGCGGCGGACGTTCTTCGCGTCATCAAGATCGAGACTCACGCCGCCGGACGTGCGATCGAGTTCGCCGGTCACGGCGAGGGCTGCATCGCGGAACGCTTCGATCGTCAGACGCCGACGCGATACTCGCCACAGCAGTGCGTTCTCGGGGTCGGCGACAATGTTCTTCGCGTCGGTCGTCGAGGCACGCTGGTACGTTTCGGAGAGCAGGATGTCGCGGTGCAATTGCTTCACCGACCACCCTTGCCGCACGAACCGATCCGCGAGGTAGTCGAGCAGTTCGGGGTGCGATGGACGACCCCCCACGGCACCAAAGTTCGATGGCGTTGCGACGATTCCTCGGCCGAAGTGCTGCTGCCAGATGCGATTCACCATCACGCGAGCGGTCAGCGGGTTCTTCGCGTTGGCGATGGCTTCTGCCAGTTCCTTGCGGCCGCTCCCCGTGCTGAACTTCGGTGCGTCCCCGCCGGCGACGACTCGCAAAAACCGCCGTGGGGCCAACTCGCCGAGGTTGTACGGGTTGCCGCGAACGAACACCTTCAGGTCCGCAGGCTTCGGTGCGTCCGTGACGCCGTGTGCCTGTGCCGGCTGTGGCGGCACTTCGCTTGCTGCATTCTTCGCGGCGATCGCAAGCGGGATGTACTCGGCTCGCCACGCCTGATTTGCCGCCGGGATGAGCGTTTCTTCGATCAGCGGAAACACGCCCTTCTCGCCGAACAGTTCCTTCTGCTGATCAAGATTGCGCATGGCATACGGCTTGCCCAGTTCCTCCTTCGACTTCTTCTGCATCAATTCCGCGAGCGTTCGTACCTCGACAGGCGGTTCTCGCGGGCCGTCCTTCTTGGGAAGCAGCGTGGTCCACTTCGCGAGGTGGTGGTTCTGCCCACGATCCTTCTTCAGGTATGCGTCGAACGCGACGAACGCTTTCACGTCGAGTCCGAGTGCCTTTGCGGTTTCGTCGGGTTTGAGGTCGGGTGTGTCCAACTTCTTGGCGTGGAACGTCCATACGGCGAGTGCGTACTCCGCGAACGCGTCGGCCTTGCCGAGTGCCACGCGGTCGGCCTCAGCTTGAAGGACTGTCTGCGCTTTCTTCGCTGCCTCCGCAGCGCGAGCCTTCGCGGTGTCGAATGCTGTAATCGTGTCTCGCGCAGCAATCGGAACAAGCACCATCTTCGTTCCCGCGATGATGCCAGTCAGCGAGTAGTAGTCTTGCGTGGGAATTGGGTCATATTTGTGGTCGTGGCACCGGGCGCAACTGACTGTTAGCCCGAGAAAGGTGCGAGTGAGTGTATCGACGCGATCGTCCCATTCTTCGGCGAGCACTCGCGGGATGTCGGTGTTCTTGTAATAAAGCGCTCCAAGTCCAAGGAAGCCGAGTGCACGCCGGTCAGCGGGATCGTCGGTCGAAGTTTCGAGAGCATCAGCTGCGAGTTGGAGTTTGACGAATCGATCGTAAGGCAGGTCGCGATTGAACGCCTCAACGACCCAGTCGCGATATCGCCATGCGAGCGGAAGCCCGCTTTCGCCGGATTGGTGTGCCTGATCCTCGGCGTACCGGGCAAGGTCGAGCCAGGCACGCGCCTGGTGTTCGCCATACTGAGGAGCCTTCAGCAGTCGGTCGATCAATTTCGCGTAGGCGTCGGGCCTGGTGTCCGCTACAAACGCCTCGACCTCCTCCAGCGTTGGCGGCAAACCCGTCAGGTCAAACGTGACCCGACGAACCAACGCCCTCTTGTCAGCACGGCCCATGGGATTCAGGCCAGCGGCTTCGAGTTTGGAGGCAACGAACCGGTCAATGGGTTGCGTGAATCGCGGATCTTTTGAGACTGGGGGTTCCTTCGCTGCGACTGGTCGAAAGGCCCAGAACTCGGCGGCGGCCTTCCAATCGATCTGCCGAACAGTCGTTGCCGTGCCGGTTCGCGGATCGGGCGCCCCCATCTCTGCCCACTTCACCAGATCGGCGACAGCCCGCTCAGGCAGCACTTTGTCTGGCGGCATCTGCGGCGGAGTGCCCGGCTTACCTCGCACGAGAAGGATGAGATGGCTCTTGTCTGGTTTGCCAGGGACGATGGCGGGGCCGGTGTCGCCGCCCTTTTCCCAGCCGGCTTTGGTGTCGAGTCGAAGCCCGCCCTTCTGCTTTTTCTCGCCGTGGCACCCGAGACAATGTTCGACCAGCACGGGGCGAACGCGGGATTCAAAGAAATCGTTCCCTTCGTCAGCCCGAGCAGCAATGGGCGTGGCAAGGCAAATGAGAACAAGGACAGGGATTCGCATTCGATGAGTTCCGACGGCGGGAAGGCGGGATGATCAGTTTACAATCGGTGGGCGTTCAAAGGACGCCAAATGAAGCCGCAAAACACGGGCAGAGACTCTGAGCGACTTCAGCGGCTGATGCTCAGCACGACATCCTTACCCGGTGGAAGTCGGACAGCGGGAACCGTGACCAGACCGGCCGCATCGGCAACGACCTTGCCAGAATCGCCCGTGGAGCACGCCCAGCGAAGTTCGGTGTTGGGGCGAACCTTGAACTTCTGGCAGCGGCGTGGCGTCACTTCCACTGTCATGTCGGCCTTGGCGAGATCGTTCGCAAGCCTCACCGACCACTTCATTTCCTCGTCCACAACCTCTGACCAGCGGAAGCCGAGATTGATGCCACCTTCCAGGTCGCCGTCTTTCGGGTCACCGTTGCCGAGTTTCTGGTCGATCGAACTGTTTCCGAACGCGGGGTAGCTCTTGTTGCGGGCGAACAACTCCGGCGGGTAGTACTTCGCCACCTGAGCCATCGGCTGCGCCCCGGAGCTGTGGTCGCCGTCGTTCCAGGCGAAGGCAAAGCCATGCTTGGCTGCGGTCAGGGATTTCACCATCTCGACCTGTTCTTGCCATGTGGCGAAGCCATCGCGACGACCGCAGCACCAACCATAAAACGGCAGATCGTCGGTGTGATCGGTGGCGAACTTCACCAGGTCCATGCTGGTGAAGTAATCCGTCTTTCCGTCGTCCATGAACAGGGCTTTCCCCTTGGCCACTTCGCCACCGAGAAGGCTTGGCAATCCGCGCTGTCGGGTGCGGGGCCGATTGGGGAACACGGCCGCGAATCGTTCTGGGTGCCGGAAGGCGTAGGTCGTCGAGCCCCAGGCACCCATCGAGCCGCCCGAGGCCGTGACATGCTCTGGGTCCGCGGCGTAGGTCTTCGTCACCCAGTCAACGATCCACTCTTCGCGTCGCTCTGTGAACGGATACGCACGCGGTTCGGTGTGCTTGGCGTGCTGCGGAACGCAGAGATAACCGAACCAGTACGTCTCCATCGCCCGGGTGCCGCTCGGGTGTTCGATGGCGTCACGCCCACGGAGCAGGAGGTAGTTGCCGGTTTTCTCGCGTCGTTCCTCCACCGAGAACACCCCCGGCAGTCCATCTCGATAGCCCATCTCGGGTGTGGCGAAGTAGAGGTAGTAATCGCCGTAGTCGCCCGCGCCGCCACCCTGACCCTGGCTCCCGTGCAGTTCCACCCGCAGCGGCAATCCCTTCTGCCCCGTGATGGAGGTTTGCGGCGAATACTGTCCGCGAGATTTGGAATCGTGGAGCTTGATCGGTTGCGGCGGCGCGACCTTCTCCTCCGCGGCTTCCATGGTTGCGCTCTTCCCGGGAACAACGCGGGAAATCGGCTGATACTTCTCGTCGGTCACAACGACCGCGTAGTAAGCCTTCCCCGCTGCTCGGACAGTGTGAACGGCAAGCCCGCTCCACATCGGAAGCGGCTTCCCGCCCGGTTCGATGACCGACGTGGGTTTCTTGGGGTCGAGGCGATCCTTGGCGTTGAACGCGGTCCCGAACAGACGGGCCGAGTTGTTCAGCACTCCGTGGTAGCACAACTCCGCGTCTTTCAAGTTCTCGGCGGTGATCGGCTTGTCGGAGCGATAGAGACTGTAGCGGAACTTGGTCCCGGCCTCGCCCTCGGCCGCGTCGGTCCAGGTGACGAAGGTTTGCCCATCGCGGTACGTGGCCCGGATGTCGGCGGCCTCCGGCTCCGCGGCCTTCGCCGTTCCGAGGAACAACAGAACAGCGAGAGTGAAGCAGTGTCGCATCGGTTGGATCTCCGTTCGGGCAGTGTGGCGCCGTCTACTGGTGCCAGTCGCCGGTATAGAAACCGCGATAGCTTTGGTTGAACCATGCGGGCGACGAAGGCTGGCCTTCCTGGCCCAGAGCGTCCACGGTCACCACCCAGAAGCGCGTTTGCCCCTTGCCCACCTTGTGCCGGAAAGTGGTCTCTTTCAGAGGCTTCTCGGTAACACGGACGATCTTCCAGGTGCCTTCCAGCATGTACACGTGATAGCCAGCCACCCCTTTCTCAAGGGCGGCGTCCCACTTCAACTCGGCCACCTCGCCGTGTTCTCGACAGAGGACATTCAGCAGTTCGGAGGGGATGGTGAGAGCGTATGGCGAGGGGCCGCTCTCGGTGCCGAGCCGGTTCACCGCACGGACGATGTAGGCAGACACCCCGAACCGATACTCGCCCGAGGCCGGCCTTTTCTTCGTGAGGTCAAGGCTGTCCGTGAGAGTTGTCTTAGTCAGCGGCGCATCGTTGAGCTTCTTCAGGTCGGTGATATTCCGCACTTGCACCACCTGCGGCTGGTCATACTTCGGGTCGTTGTCCTTCCACGCGCCCGGCGTTCCCTCGACGACGGTGCGGACATGAACGACCCCACGGTAGACGTTGTATCCGACGACTTCCGCTGCCGTGTGCCGATCCCAGCGCACCTCGATCTTGTCGTTCGCTAACACAGACACGACGGGCTGTGTCGGCACCGTGGGCCGAGTCCACGCCCGGACACTCGCGGCACCGACGGTCCCGTCCGCTGCGACTGCCTTCACGATATAGGCATACACTTTCCCACTCTCCAGCCCGGTATCCTCGAACGAATTCTCTTTCGGAGTGCCGACTCGCTGGAACTCGGCCTTCCAGGGAAGATCGACGATGGCGCGGTGAACCTCGTATCCCTTCGCACCGACCACGGGCTTCCAGTTCACGGTTGCTTTGCCGCCGGCCGCAGTGACCACGTTCACATCCGTTGGCAGGAGGGGACGGTCTCCGGCAGGCGCGGCCTTGTAGCGGTACGTCCACACTTCGGGCCGGTTGGATTTGGCACCCGAGGTTTCGAGGATGAAGAGGTTGCGGCCCGGGTCATAGCCGAGGTTCCGCGAGCGGCTCTTGCTGGGGTCCGGCTCGGTCGCGGGGCTGAGTTTCGTCCACGCTCGTTTGCCGACATCAAACGCCCAGGTCTCGTGACCGCGGTCACCAAGCCACGCCACACACAGCACGATGCCGTTCACGGGGTCGTAGGCCATCCGGGGAATGGTCGAGTATTCCTTGGTGGCCTTCACTGCGGGCGGGTGAGGATCGAGGTTCAGCCCTTCCCACTTGTTGGTCTTCAAGTCATACAGCCAAGTCCGTTCATCGGGCGAATACTGACTGCCGAACATGACAAGGACATCGTGGCGAGTGTCGTAGGCGAGTCCCATGCCATCGCGTGCCGGCGGTGCGTTTTCGGCCTTGATGTGGTGAAGTGTGTTGGCGTGCGCGTCGTAGGCGAACAATGTGTTCTTGCCCCCGGAAACGCCTTGCCCACCAAACGAGAGCGTGAGTTCGTGATTCGGGGCATACACCGCGCCGCTGTTGAGTCCACCAATCCCCTGCGGCGGTCCCTTCTCGGGTTCCGCGTATGGCAGTGGCCGCATGTTTGCCCAGTTCTTCGCGACGGGATCGTACAACCATACGGCCGAGTCCTTCAGCTTCTCACCGCGACTCCACTGGTAACCGTGACCGAGCATGCCGCCCGGGAACCGAACGAAGCGGCGAGCGATGGGATCGAAACAGTTCGCGCCATCGACGCAACACACACCTGGTGGGGAAGTGGGCGGAAAGTGTTGCTCCCACTTGCCTGTGTCCAGATCGAGGATGAATGTGTGGAAGCCCTGCGGGATGCCGTCGTGGCCCGCGTGGTGAATCCAGCGGCGAGTGAACGGGTCGTAATCGCCGCTCCCTTCGTAGGGGAAGCCAGGCACGGGCGATCCTTCTCGTGGGCTTTGCTTCACCCAGGTGTTCTCGGGGTGCTTGATCCAGTCGGGTGCCGCTGGCTCGGCCGCCGACAGACTCGCGATGAACAAGCCGAGTGCAATGAGGGATGCCAGGAAGGGTTTCATCGCAGTTCCAGGTTGAAGGAAGAGGAGACCAAGCAACTTTTCACTTTCTGCGTTCGGACGCTCGCCTGTGTCTTTCCCACAGAAGTGCCGTGGATGACTGCGGTTATACGCAGGTGCAGAGATATGGGCGAAATGACGTGGATTAGACAGGAAGGATGTTTTTCGGTCAACAGAATCGCGACGACCGCCGACCACCACCAGTGGCCAGCTGGGTATCCTCGCCACGATCAGGCACGCGAGTGTCAATCTGCGACAAACCTGGGTGCGGTACGCTTCCGGCGAGCTTGGCGTTGCCATCCTCACGCTCTTCGCCATCTTCCAGAAGCGGAGTTCGTCGCCGAGCAACGCGATCGTCTTGGCTCCGGTGGCGTGGCCATCCAGGCTTCGAGCTTGTTCGAGCAGACGGCCAGCGACCCCCCACTCTTGAGCAGACCAGCCTTGCAATTCGCGGATTGAAGGTCGAGTGTTGCAGTTGGAACCCCGATCAGGGAAGCTGTGAAAACCTCGATCATCTTCGGACAGGAGAACACACCCATGAAGCGGGCTATTTCCATACTCCTGCTGAGTCTTCTCACTGTCGCGGTGCCAGGGCTGGTTGGGCAGGAGAAGAAATCACGTCCCTCGAACGTCAGTCCACAGCACATCTCGAAGGATGCCACGGTGAAGTACGATTACGACATCGTTTACGTGCGTGCGCCGCGCAAGGGGGACGACAAACAAATTGCCTGGGCCGAAGTCTTCGCACCGCTGCGAGCCGAACCCGGCTCCGACCTGATGCTGCTCCATCCCGACGGCACGGAGGAAGTCCTCGTTGCGGCTGGCGACGACGCGATCGCCGATCCGTTCGTCTCCTTCGACGGGGAATGGGTTTACTTCGCTCGGTTCCACAACGTCACGAAACCCGGGAGCGAGAAACCGACCGTTGAGAGTGCCGACATTTTCAAGTTGCACGTCAAGACGAAGAAGATTGTGCAGTTGACGCAGCAGACATTCACCCCAAACACCGGCGTGACTGCCAGGGGTCTGAAGCCGCCGGGTGTGTTCAACCTCGGCCCGTGCCCGCTGCCTGGCGGCAAAGTGATGTTCACGAGCAACCGGAATGGCTACCAGCCCACCAAGGGCTACACGCCGACCACGTTGCAACTGTTCGTCATGGACGATGTTCCGCAGCCAAGCGAGCCTGCCGCGCAGGCTGCGGCCGACTCGCGGAGCAACGTCGAGTCGATCGGCCACATGAACGTGAACTCCGCGCTTCACCCCACGATCCTCAAGGACGGTCGGGTGATGTTCACCAGCTACGAGTCGCAAGGGCTTCGCGATCTCCGGCTGTGGGCGGTGTGGACCATCCACCCCGACGGCACCAACTGGGCACCGCTCGTCAGCGCCTTCGGGCCATCGGGCGACACGGCCTATCACTTCATGACGCAACTCTCCGACGAGCAGATCGTGGTCGAGGAGTATTACAACCTCAACAACCTCGGCTTCGGCACCTTCTACAAAATGGCGGCGAATGCGCCCGTCGGACAGCCGTTCTTTGGTTCCGCGTTTCCCAAGGATGCGCGAAACCTCCCGTACAACGGGACCGAGTACAACCGCATTCCCTTCACGCCGCAGGGTCTGGAACGGCTCACCACCTTCGCCACCGCTTTCGATTCCGCAGCTCGTCCTGCCGATCCCGCCGATCAGAAGTCGCCGCGAGTCGGGAAGGTGACGCACCCCTCCGGCGCACCCGACAATCACTTGCTCGCGGTCTGGTCGCCGGGGCCGGTGAACAGCAACAACGGCATCAAGAAGCCCGCCATCGACAGCGGCATCTACCTCATCAAATCGGGGAAGGCGATCGACGAACCCGGCCAGATGCTGCTCATCAAGAACGACCCGAATTACAACGAGCAGTGGCCGCGTGCGCTCGTGCCCTACAAACGCATCTACGGGGTGGACCAACCGAAGCCGCTCGCGGCAGTGCCCAACGACGGCAAGGCTTCTCCCCATCTACCGGCGGGCACGCCGTTCGGCCTCGTCGGGACCAGCAGTTTCTACAAGCGCGAAAGTTATCCGCACGGCACCGTCCCGAACGGCAAGGTGACAGCCGCTTACGCGGGCGGCAACGACCCGTTCCAGGGTTTGGGCACACTCGCCTACACCGGCATCTCGGGCAACTGGTTCGTGCAAGGGGCAGACGCTTGCCGTTACGAGAACAGCGAAATCCACGCCGTGCGCATTCTGGTGACGGAGCCGACGACCGACCCACGCCACACCGGCAAGGGGAAGCGACTCTGGTGGAACGCCGCCAACGAACGGTTGCGCATCCTCGGCGAATTCCCACTCCGCAAGTTCACGGGTGAATCGCAACCGCTCGACCCCGACGGCAACCCCGACACGAGTTTCCTCGCGAAGATTCCGGCCGACCTGCCGTTCACGTTCCAGACACTCGACAAGAATGGCATGGTGTTGAACATGGCGCAAACCTGGCATCAGGTTCGCCCCGGCGAGATCCGCAATGATTGCGGTGGTTGCCATTCCCACAGCCAGAAGCCCACCGACTTCAACCTCACCGCTGCCGCCAAGCCGGAGTATCAGCCATTCGATCTGACCAAACAGACGCCGCTGCTCACGAGCAAGAAGGCCGATGAGTCGAGCAAGCAGTGGGACGCGAAGAATGAAACCGGGCTGCGGTTCGAGAAGGGTGTGAAGAACGTTGAGCATTACCGCGATGTGAAGCCGATCCTCGATCGAAGCTGCGTCGCGTGTCACACGCGAACCATCGAGAAACCGGCGGGCAATCTCGTACTCGACGATGACACGCTCATGCAGGGGCCGGGAAGTTTGGGTGGCCTCGTCTCCGGACCACCGGGCAAGGTGCCGGGAACGTTCTTCCGTTTGGCCCTCGACCACGCGGGACAGTTCGGCCACAAGTCACCGGTTGGCAACTGGGCGCACCCGCAGGCATCGCGTTATGTCCGTCTGTTCCAGGCACGCCGCAGCTTGCTCGTCTGGAAACTCTACGGTGAACGTCTCGACGGTTGGAACAACGAAGACTTTGCCTGCGAGACGAATCCGGGTGACCCGGATTCGCTGCGGTACAAGGGGCAGCCATTCGCCAACAAGCCGGAGAATCGCCGACTGGTCAACCTCGCGTACAGCGGTATCATTATGCCGCCACCGGAAGCCATCGCTGGCAGCTACGAGCGACCCGATGGGAAGAAAATCAAGGTGCCGCCGTTGAGCGACGAGGACCGCCGCACCCTGGTTCGTTGGATCGACCTGGGTTGTCCAATCGACCTCGATTTCGACGCTGCCCAGCCAACCGCACGGGGCAACGGGTGGTTGCAGGATGACAGCCGCCCGACGCTCACGCTCACCTATCCGCGTGCCGGAGCCAATGCGGAACTGACGCGCGTTCTGGTCGGGATGCACGACTACGATTCGGGATTGGACACGGACAGTTTCCGCGTCGTGACCGATTTCGCGGTCGATGGCGTACCGGCTGGTGAGAACCTTGCGGCGAAATTCAAGACGATGCCCGGGAGCATCTGGGAATTGCCGTTGGCTCGCCCGATCAAGAATCTGGCCAGTGGAACGGTGACTGTTTCCGTGAAGGACCGGCAGGGTAATCTGACCGAGATTGTGCGCCGATTCTCGGTAAAGTGAGGGAAGATCGGAGTCTCGCGGTGTGTGGCTTCCCTTGGAATCGCGGCACGAGGAATCCGCCGTTCAAGCGGCATCTTGCCGTGTACTCCAATTCCTCTCACCCCTTCTTCTCACCATGCTTCTTCTCACCAACGACCGCAGCCTCTCGACATCGCTCCGAGTCACTTTCGCGGCGTTGTTTCTCCTCGTGTCGGCGATCACGCCTGCTGCCGACCATGCCGACCTGATTGCGAAGGCCGAGAAGGGCGATGCTCCGGCTCAGTTTGAACTCGCCCGCAAGTACGTGGCCGGGGACGGGGTCGCGAAGGACGATGCCGCGGCGCTGAGGTGGTTCCGGAAAGCGGCTGCCCAGGATCACACCGGCGCGGAGGTGAGTCTCGGCGCGATCTATGCGAATGGGACCGGTGTTCCCCAAGACCGAGCAGAAGCGGTTCGCTGGTATCGCAAGGCGTCTCTCAAAGGCGACATGACTGCCCAGTACAACTTGGGTCTGTTCGCCGATACGAAAGACGAGGTATCGGCCGTGACGTGGTTCCGTCTGGCTGCAGAACAGGGACACATGCCGGCGCAATTCGCGCTCGGCGAACTCCACGAGAATGGCAAAGGCATTCCGCGAAGCGACTTCACCAACATCTGGTCTCGGTGGGGTCGGTTCCGCAGTTTACCATCATCGCCACCGAATCGGGAGTCAGCATGTCCGAACCGAGCAAGCCTTACATCGCAATTCAACTGCCCATGATGCCGAAGGACACGAACCGACACGGCACGAACTAAAGGGGGTAAAATCAGGGTGTTGGCAACATCCTTGAACAATCTTGAAAAACCGGAGAACCGGCGAAATCAAGGTAAAATGAGGGTATATCCGATTCTCTGAGGTTCCTGATTTGAAAGCATACTTTTACGGTCGATTCTCGCAAAAACGTCAAGAAAAGGGCAATTCGCTTCTCCGTCAGCTTGAACTCGCCCACCAATGGTGCAAGCAAAAGGGCGTTTCTCTGGATGAACAATCCAACTACTTCGATGAGGGGCTGAGTGGCTTCCATGGCACGCATCGAAAGCGTGGGAAATTAGGGCTATTTCTTCAAGCCTGCCGCGAAAAGCAGATCGAACGCGGTTCGTACCTGCTGGTCGAAAGCCTTGATCGTTTGAGCCGTGAACATCTCTTTCACGGGCAGGCTCTCGTTCGGGAATTGTTGTTGGATCATGGCATTCGCATCGTAACTCTTTTCACCAATGTCGAGTTCACCGCTGAAAACTATGAAGTCACTCACTGGTTGATCGACGCGGAATTCCAAAGGGCACACTCGGAATCGAAAACGAAGAGCTTTCGTTCACTCGACAACTGGCAACGACGTCGCCAATCGCTCGCGGAAAAACCGTTGACTGCGAAAGTTCCAGCGTGGGTGCAAGTCGTGGATGGCAAATTGGTCGAAAACACCACGAAAGCGGACGTCGTTCGTCGTATCTTCGCCTTGTCTGTTCAGGGATTTGGCACGCAGAGCATCACGAAGAGGCTAAATGGCGAGAAAGTGCAACCCATCAGCCCCGCGAAAATGTGGCATGAAAGCTATGTGGTCAAAATTCTGTCATCACGAGCTGTGATGGGTGATTTTCAACCGCAGCAAATGAATGACGGCAAGCGTGTGAATGCCGGTCCCGTAGTGAGAGGATACTTTCCGTCCGTCGTGACCGAAGAAGTTTGGCAACAGAACCGTAATGCGATGCTGGCCCGCCGGTGTGAAAGAGGAAAAATCACGAAAAAGGTATCCAACCTGTTCACTGGGTTGGTGTGGCAAAATGGCGAACAGTGTTCCTATCGAGCGACAAACTTTACTGGATACCTTCAACCTGCTCGGAGAACCACACCCGGCTTCAAATACGAACCGTTTGAGCGAGCTTTCCTTTGGTGGGTGAAGGAAGTCAGACTCTGCACCAAGCAAGATGATGGCTACGCAACGGTTAAAGCACAAGCCGATGCGTTAGAGCGGCAAATCCGAATCCTAGACGCCAAGATCAAAGCAGATTCATCTTTGATCGAGGAAGGCTATCTTGATGAATTGACCACCCTCAAAAAACGTCACCGGACAGCAAGTGAAAAGGCAGATGCGGCAAGTGTTCCGCTTCAAAGTCACTTTCTGCATGGTCAGCGGTTGGTGGACGCACTGAAGACTGCAAAGGGCGAAGAGTTGGAAACTATGCGTCGTGCCTTGCGGATGACAATTCGGCAAGTTGTTGTTGGCATTGACGTGCGAGTGGTGGGCGACAAGTACAGTGGCAAGTATGTGCTTTCACTTATCACACTGAAAGACGGGCAGACGCACCTGTTCTACTACACCCTCAAAGCGGGTCGCGTGGTTGACGGCGGTTGCCATTACAAGATGCAGCGAGGTGAATTTGAAAAACTACCGGATTTGGTGCGTAATGGCTTGACCCCCGACGTGGGGTTTCCAGTGGATACCGACCCGCTTGGCAAAATCAAAACGACATGCAAACGGATGCGGTTGGAAGAAGGACAGTCTTACAAGGAAATCATGGCGGCAACCGGGTTGGATCGCATCACGATTTACCGATACGTCTTCGACTATCAGCGTCCAAAGCAGATGGCGTGACCCCGGTGTGAATGCTTCGGCTCCGACCCTTTACCCGCTGTAAGATCACCCACACTGACCCACGGCTCCAGGGCTTCCCGGACCGTGTGGGACGTTCTTCGTGGTTCAAGATTTTCGCAATTCGTCCGGCACTCAATTGCTTGCCGTTTCGTGGTTTACGAGACAATTCCGTAATCCGAAGTAGAATTGCCGCTTCACCGGGTTTGAACCCAAACGGCTTGTCGCCCTCACAACGTCCACTGAAGCGTCGCATTCGCTGCCTTGCCACTCGCAATTTCAGCACCAACGCGGTCTTTTCCCACTCCGACAATGCTCCCAGAATCTGCCGAATCAACTTCTTCGTTGGGTCCGCATCTGCGGCGGTGAGATCAACGCCAGCATCAACGGCGATGACAGCAACCTCCAACTTCCGGAACTCCGCCAGCAATAGCTCTCCGAGGATCAAATCACGAGCCAAACGGTCAGCACGTTCGACAAGAACAATCTGCACGCCACAACCTGCGATTTCAGCCAACAGCTCCGAAAGAGCAGGGCGTTCGTCGGCGTCCCGCGTCCCACTGATCCCTTCTTCGCGGTATTCACGAACGATTTCGAGCCCATGCTGCTGTGCATGCAACTGAATTGCGACCCGTTGACGCTCGAAACCGTCGCCTTCAACTTGCCCTTTGCCCGATACCCGCAAATAGGAAACGGCTTTTACGCTCATTTTGCCCCAAGTTACTCATTTGCCATGACTTATGGCGACAACCGTTGATGGTTCTTTAGAATCATAGCCATCCCCACGAATTCCCCATTTGACCGAGCAAACGCATGATATAAGTAACCTACAGGAAAATGACCCACGAGCAACACCTTAATATATACCTATGGGCACCGGAGGCACTGGCACAAATGAAGCCAAAAGAGATTTTGGAACCAAAATGCCCTTACTTGAATAAAGCGTTCTTACTTCCGAATGGTCAGATTATTCAATCTCCATGCTGTAAATCACCGTACTGCAAGCGATGTTCTTGGTACCGAAAATGGAAAATTCACGAAGTAGCTCCACATACATGTTTCGTACTTCACTGCTATCAAACATTTCTTGTGTTGCCGTATTACAAACCAGTCCCCAGGAGAACGAAAAAAACAATCAATGAATATTTCTGGCGAGGGCTCCGTGCCAGATTCGGACCATTAGCGTACATCCACACACTAGAAATGCAACACGGGCTGTTGCATGGCAATTGGCATCTTTTGACTGACAAACAAGTTGAGAAAGAGTTTGTGTTGCTCCGATGGGGAAACGCCTTGCTGCGACACGCGAACATCACTTTCCAGAAACACGAGGGATATTGCGACGCGATTATCAACCCGAAAAAGGTCACTGAATATGTCTTAAAATATTATGAAAAGAATCCGGAAGACTATCTTCCAAGGAAGGGAATTTATCGAAAAATCATGTATATGTCACAAAATTACAATCAATACGTCACCGAACGATGTGACGATGCACTCATCGCCAAGATATGCGAGGAGGTTCCATAAATTCATTCACAGCGAAACTCCTTGTCTGGCATTCAGATTGGGCTGTTTTTGGGAATCGAACAGGTGGTCGGTTTCTATCGAGCCTTGATCGAATAGTCGGCGTGGATGTAGCAAAATTAACAATTCCGAAATAGCTCAACCGATCGGTGAAATCCGGTCCCATCGGCGTCCTTGGGTCAACGTAGCTATGAGGCTCCTTTCATTCATGGAGAACAAAGGCGTGGAAATTGTGGAGCTTTTTGCCTTTTTATGGTACGCCTTTCCAGACACAGAGCGGGCGATTACGACCCAAGAACAGCCCTCATTGCCACTGTGGAGTGATCCGCCCCGCAGCAAGTCGATCTCGACGAAGTTCGTGCCACTTGCGAGTATCCGTTGAACCTTCGCCCGGTACTGATCGCGGTCAGACTTCACTTGCTTGTTCGATGGGCTGAGGAGTTCCAGAACGGTGACCACCTTGCGGTTCACCCGGTCGATGATTTCGAGGTACGCCAACCGCTCTTCCTCAACGACGACAGGCATTCCCACCGAGGACGGCGCGGTGAGCAACCCAGGGGCGGCGATTGAAGACGCCTGACCATTTCCGACGGGGTGAACGGAGAGATCAGGCTGTTCATCGATCTTGACGTAATACTTCGGGAGAACCTGTGCCCCGAGCAGTTCGGCTGCGAGCGAGATAAATCGCGTCTGGGAGTCCTGCCATGCGGACGGCTGTTCGAGGTACGGGTTCATTCCCGGAAACGGCGACGGCATCGGCAACCCTCGTGCGGCTCCTCGCGATTGTACCACGCCGCAACCCGTCACGACTTCCCCAACAGCAGATCGACGACCCAACAGCCGCGAACGTGCGGAGCTTCCGAACGGCAGTGATCGAGGATGTCGGCGTTGTCGCAACCGGCGTCCTGAAGTGCGTCAGCGAGGATCGGCATTCGGTCGAAGGCACGGTCCGCATAAATTCCAGCGGCAAGTTGCTGAACTGTTGTCGTGAGCCACGTGATGTCAGCACCCACATGGCGGAATGGGTTCCCAACGACACACCGGAGTAGTTCAGCTTGCATGCGGTGCTCGGCAGCCTCAGCTCCCTCGTACTTCTGGCTCCGCCCGACAGCCCTCGCTGCATCTTCCCATCCCACCAAGTTCACTGCACGTTGCGCGGTCGTATCACCCGCCGCTCGTTCAGCGGCAGAGCCATCACTGGCAAGCTCCCAAGCCCCGTGTATCCAATCAACTGCTTCGATACCACCCGCTACTGCCTCAGTTTCGAGCGGATCGTGGATAGCATCATAGGCTGCCTCCGCAACGGCTCCCGCTGCCGCCCCCGCCTCGCTTAACTCTTCTTCGGCTGCCTGCCCGTCAGCGAACTGCTCGGCAACTTCGACTGCAAGACGGCTTGCCTCGCTGTTCAGTAGATGCCAAATTCGGCGACAGCAAGCACAACTGAAGAGCCTGGTTTTTCTGTCGCTCACTCTCGAATGTGGGTAGTCCGGGACTCGAAAGAGCGTCCTGCCAGCATGTTGCACATCTTTTCCAACAACATCTCCCCTCAGATATTTCATCATCGGTACAGGGGAAGGACTCGACAGCCACTCTACTTCAGTCACGGGCGTTCCCTCTGGTCCGGTTGGGTTCGGTTTTGCAGTTTACCACCATCGAACACTAATCGGGAGTCAGCATGTCAGACGCACCGAAACCCTATATCGCCTTACAAGTGATGATGATGCCACGGGACGCCAACGCACACCCCACTTTCGGGATGTTGCCGAACGGTGGTCAATATGCCCTTTACAGCACCAAACGAGGCGTAGTTGTTGGCAACATTCGGTCTAGCACGAAACCCCACTCCACTCACTTGGCTCAATGAAAACTGCCCCAGTCAGTCGAACTCGCTTCGCTGCCTGCGAAAACTCGTCGCTTGTTGCGATCATGAAGAGCGATACATCGACCCGAAACAGATGATGCCCGGTTGCCTTCTCTTCATCAATCACCAGCTTCGTCAATTCATCGATCCACTTCTTCCTCTTGTTTCGCCAAAGGATTTCGCTCCTCTTGAAGTCAAAGCAATTCACATTCTCAAGAAGGTGACAGAAGAACAACTGGTGCTGAGACCGGGTTCCATCTTTCTCAAGTAACTGCGTCGGTAAGAACTCGGCGTTAACGTGTAAGTTCTCACAGACCTCCCTGAATGCTGCTGAAACCAGACGCAAGGGTCCGACAGGGAAGTAATCTTCTGGCTTACTCTTCGAGAGCAATTGAATCCGCATTCGCTTTGGCCAAACATCGGAGATTGGTTCGGTGGAGAAGTGGTCGATCTCGCCAAGATCATCGACATCAAGATTCAACGCCCTCGTCTTGGCTTTGAATTTGAGAATCTTCACCATCGTGCGTTCTCCATCCGAGGGTTACCACTCTCGCCCCGTCACGAGCGTTCCATCTGGTCCGGTTGGGTTCGGTTTTGCAGTTTACCAACATCGATCACAAACCTGGAGCCAGCATGTCAGACGCATCAAAACCGTATCTGGCGATTCAAGTGCCGATGATGCCGCATCACGCCAACGGACACCCCACTTTGGGCATGTTGCCGAACGGGGAAAGATTTACCTTGTACAGCACCATCTTCGGCGGAGTGCTGCTCTCGTACATCGACCTTGCGGGAGCCGTCACGGCACAACGCGAACTCCAACTCCGTGGCGGCAACCCCAAGGCGTCATTCGTCACGGTCGCCATCAACAAGGTCGAATTCCGACAGCCCGTTCTCGTCGGCGATGTCGTTCGCTTCGAGACGAGCGTCATCCGCATCGGTCGCACGTCCATGACCATCCGTATCGACGTTCACGCCGAACGCGGGACCGAGGACATTCACGTCACCGAAGCCGAAGGCACATTCGTTGGGGTCGATCTGTCCACACCCGAACGAAAGCCCGTGCCGCTCTTTCCTGAAGTAACCTGACATCAGAATGGGGTCTTCCGGGGCAGAATCGTTCGTTTCCGGAGGCGAATGAGATTCTTCCGGGTCTGAAACGATTCTTCCGGACGTGAAATGGATTCTTCCGGACGTGGGGTGGGCATACCACCCGGAAACAAAGAAACGCACGGAAATGACCGCTTCTCCTTGACAATGGATCGGCCATTGCTTCGACGCTGGCACCTTGTTTTCCCTCGCTCCACGGCTATAGCATCTGCTGGTGTTTTTCTCCGTTGTTGCTGTTCGCCTGAGGTCGGTTCATGGGTTTCTCGACCGCCCACTTGTTCTTCGACGACCTTGAAATCGGTCAAGAGTGGGTTTCCAGCGGGCGAACTGTCACCGAGGCGGATATCGTCCATTTCGCCGGCTTCAGCGGCGACTTCAACCCCATCCACATCGACGCCGAGTTCGCCAAGACCACGCCATTCCGCAAGCCGATCGCGCACGGCTTCGCCGTGTTCTCGATGGGCAGCGGCCTTGCCGTGATGACGCCGCAAGTTCGCACCATTGCCATGCTCCGCGTGCGGTGCTGGAACTTCAGTCTGCCTGTGTTCGCTGGCGATACCATCAAGATTCGGAGCCGTGTGATCGAGAAGACACTGCGGGGTCGCGGCAAACGCGGCGAAGTCGTCTGGCATCGGGCCATCTGCAATCAAGAAGGCAAAGTCGTGCAGGAGGGCGAGGTCGTTCTGCTGATCGAAGCCCGCCCCTTGCCGCGACCCACAGCTTCCGTTGTCGTCGATCCCGCAGCCATCACTCCCAAGTAGCCCATTCGGGTATCCGTAAAGTTCTCTCGCGAATCGACAAGGCCAGGACAATCGCGTAACTTGGATGTGAACCCTCGGGAGCCCACGATGGTCACATCCGTGTTACGCGAGCTTGCAGGACCGTATCCGCTTCTGCCATTCGTGCAGGAACCCTGGTTCTTGCGCGAACCAATCGCCCGACACCTGACAACAGCTTGGGAGCAAACGAGTCGACGAGTGGCACACGAAGGCACCGCCGAAGAACTCCACGCGACTCGCGACGACTACGAAATCGTGCTGTTGGGATACCTCAAGATTCTGAGCGGCTACCTCACGTTGATGGGCCGATTCAGTGGTGAGCCGCAGGGAGATGTTGTGTGTCACATTGCGATGTGCCTCGATCAGTTGCAGAAACACTACGACACACTCTTCCCACGATGGCGAACGCTCGACGACCTTCGTTTAATGCTCCTCGAGCGAATTCCACATCCTGCCGAGTTGCTTCGAGCGGCCATCACGAGCTCCGAACCGCCGCGAAACTGGCAAGATGAAGCTGACGGCAGAATCCCGTCGGAGTGAGTTCGGCGACAACCACCCACTGAGACGAAACTGGCATCATGAAAGAATTCGACATCATCGGCCTTGGGAATTCGCTAGTCGATATCCTCCTCGAACTGACCGACGACGAGTTCGCCGAACTTGGTTTCGAGAAGGGCACGATGCGGCTGGTTGATCCTGCCGAGCAACTTCTGCTGCTGGCAGGATTCCGCGATCACGAACCAAGGCTCGTCAGTGGCGGAAGCGTCGCGAACTCCGTCATCGCGTGTTCCCAACTCGGCGGCAAAGGCGCGTTCATCGGCTGCGTCGGCGACGACCGCTACGGCTTGCATTACACCAGCGAATTCACGGAACTACAAATCGACTTCGTGAATGCTCCGCTCATCGGTGAAACCACGGGAACCTGTGTCAGCATAATCACGCCGGACGCGGAACGGACGATGCGAACGAGTCTCGCTGTGTCGAGCCATCTCGCGGCTCGTCATGTTCCTGCCGAAAAGATCGCCGCTTCGAC
This sequence comes from Planctomycetota bacterium, assembly GCA_021413735.1. GTDB lineage: Bacteria > Planctomycetota > Planctomycetia > Gemmatales > Gemmataceae > Gemmata. Next base: position 18,858 of record JAIOPV010000001.1, on the reverse strand, counting down.
GTGGCTCTTCGTGGAAGGCTACGTCTTCGCAAACGCCAACACGGGGCAGCATGCCATCCGCGAGGCTGTGCGAACGGCGAAGGCACACGGCACGAAGATTGCGCTAACCTGCTCCGATGCGTTCATTCCGCAGGTCTTCGGCGAACCGTTTCTCGAAGCACTGAAACAGAGTGACCTACTGTTCTGTAACGCAACAGAAGCGATGGCAGTTGCGGGCGGTTCCACTGCCGCGGAGTCGTTCGCCAAGATGAAGACCATCGTGCCGAATGTGGTGGTGACCGACGGTCCGAACGGTGCGTTCGTTCGATACGACGGCGAAGAACACCATGTTGCGGCGTTCCCGTGCAAGCCGATCGACGTCACGGGGGCTGGTGATATGTTCGCGGGTTCCTTCCTTTATGGAATCACACGGAATGTCCCTGCGGCGAAAGCAGCCCGAGCTGCGAACTTCCTCGCGATGAAAGTGATCACTCAGATCGGGGCGAGGCTGCATCACGGAACGAAACAGTTCTGGGATGAAGCCAACTGGAGCTAACTCCACAACACACGAAAGCAATATGTCGCGGACCCGTACATTCATCGCCGTCGAGATCGGCGACGAGATTCTGGACAATGCCGTCGATCTTCAAACGGCTCTCGCCAAGTGCGGAGCCGAAGTGAAGTGGGTGGAACAGGAGAGCATGCACATCACGCTGCTCTTTCTGGGTGAGGTTGACGATCGAGAACTGCATTCTGTTTGCCGAGCCGTGCAGGATGTCGCCGCGAGGGAGGCCGCATTCGCGCTTCGTGTGGCTGGCGTTGGCGCGTTTCCGACACCGCGACGCCCGAAAGTGGCTTGGGCGGGGATCACAGACGGCGCGGACGATCTGAAACGTCTCCACGACAAACTCGAAACGAAGATGCTTGATCTTGGCTGTTACCGCACGGAGGAGCGTGGCTACACTCCGCATCTGACGCTGGGCCGTGTGAAGAGCGAAGCAGATGGTTTGACGCTGGCTCCCGAGTTGGCGAAGCGACTGACTTGGTCTGGAGGCCGAACGGTGGTTGATGAGGTGTTGGTGTTCAGCAGCGAGTTGGAACGCGGCGGCCCGGTCTACACGGTGCTGGGTCGCGGCAAACTCATGGGATAGCAGTCTGCCTATGGAGCCGTGGAACCTGCAATCGTCGCTGATCGAAAGCGAGCGTGGTCGCAATGTGGAGACGATCCCAAGTGTGACAGGCCGTGTCGATCGGCGGCAGAATTTCATTCCAGGAGGCGAGTGGTGGGGTTGAATGAGCCGGAGCAAAAGGGCAACGGGACAGCGTTCGCGGTGCTGGTGGCGTTGAGCGTGTCGCACCTTCTGAACGACACACTCCAGTCGCTGATTGCAGCAGTCTATCCGGTCTTGAAGGATGCCTATGCGCTCACCTTCACTCAGATCGGCCTCATCACGCTTGCATTCCAATGTACAGCTTCCTTACTCCAACCCCTTATCGGGCTGTACACCGACCGGAGACCGCTGCCGTTCTCGCTTGCGATTGGGATGGGCGTTAGCTTGGCCGGGTTGCTCCTCTTATCAGTCGCCGACGGCTTTCCTGCAATCCTCGGAGCGGCGGCGTTGGTGGGTGTCGGGTCTGCGATCTTTCACCCAGAGGCATCGCGGATGGCGAGGCTCGCCTCGGGTGGACGGCACGGATTGGCACAGTCACTGTTTCAAGTCGGTGGGAATGCAGGCTCTGCAATTGGACCGCTACTGGCCGCGTTCATCGTGGTGCCGTGGGGACAGCGAAGTCTGGCGTGGTTTTCCATCGCGGCTGTCGCGGCGATGGTAATCTTGTTCCAGATCGGTGTGTGGTATCAGGCACACCTGACCGAAAGGATGGCGAAAAAGATCGCGACAACGCCGTCCCCAGTGTCGCCTCGGCGGACTGCGTTCGCGATTGGCATTCTGCTGTGCCTGATCTTCTCGAAGTATTTTTACCTGACCAGCCTGACGAGCTATTACACGCTTTACCTCATCGACACATTCGATGTATCGGTCCAGGGGGCGCAAATCCGGCTGTTCGTCTTCCTCGGGGCAGTAGCGGTTGGGACGTTCGCCGGTGGCCCTGTCGGGGACCGGGTCGGGTTCAAGGCGGTGATCTGGGGGTCAATCCTTGGCGTGCTTCCATTCACTCTCGCGTTGCCATACGCGAACCTGTTCTGGACGACCGTGTTGACCGTGCCAATCGGCTTGATCCTGGCGTCCGCGTTCTCGGCCATCATGGTTTATGCACAGGAACTCCTGCCAAGTCGTGTGGGGATGGTAGCCGGGCTGTTCTTCGGGTTCGCGTTCGGGATGGGCGGGATCGGAGCTGCTGTTCTTGGATGGCTTGCGGACCAGACGAGCATCAGTTATGTGTACAAGGTCTGCTCGTTTCTCCCGCTGATTGGGCTGCTGACTGCACTCCTGCCGAACCTCAGAACACAATCGCCTCGGTCGTAAACTTGCTTTGTTGAATTGATAGGTGGTTGTGAGCGTCGAGCCGTCAGGCCGACGGTGGATTTCGTCAGGCCGAGGGTTGTTTGACGCCCCCCGTTGAGCTTACGCTTCGACGCTCACAATCATTTCAACACAACAACATAAGCCCTGTCATTGGAGGGTCGCGGACATCGGGATCGATGCCGAAGGAGGAGTCCGACCGCGAACCTTCTTGGCTCAATGGCCGCTCTGGTGTATGAAGAGTGATGTCGGGACATGGCTTTTCTTCTTGGTCGTTCCTGGTCGTACTCTCGATTCCCGGCTGCACTTGACGGGGTAGTTTCGGGATGCCGTTTCCTCAGGTGCTGTGGGAAAGCGTCAGGAAATCAGCACCTGCGCCCGTAGCTCAACTGGATAGAGCACCCGCCTTCTAAGCGGGATGTTTCGGGTTCGAGTCCCGACGGGCGTACTCAGTATCAGGCAGTCCCCACCAGTCCCAAAGTGTCCCAAATGCCTTGAATTGTAATGGTTGAAGCAATCAACCCACCCGCCTTCCGGGGTGGGTTGTTGTGTCCACCCGTCCCCCATCATTCCCAAGAATCCCCGAATCGGGTGTAAGCAGAGGTGTAAGCACGGGAGTAAGCAAAGCGGCAACCGTCGCGGTGATCGCCTGCACGGTGATGAGCAGTTGTTCCGCGGTCGTTTCCAGTTCTGCTCGGGGCATTCCGGCGAACGGACCGGCCGTGATTCCCTCACCGGGAAGAGGCAGCGCCGCGACCGCTTCCGCACGCTCGGCGAGTGTGGAATGTGAATACCTCGCGATGGTCAAATTCGGGGAGGCGTGCCGGAGCAATTCTTGCGTGACCTTCACCGACGCGGAGCGAGCGAGGAACGATGAGTAACTGTGTCGCAGCGAGTGGAACACCGCTTCGCCGGTGCTGGCCATCTCGGGCACGCCAGCGGTCGCCAGATCGACACGGAGGATGTCTGCGGCTCGTCGGTACCAAAGGCCCGGCCAAACGCGATCGCCAGCAAGACGGCCCGCAAGGTAGGATCGCAGCCGGGCGCGAAGCCCAGGTGGGAGCGGTTGCTCGGCTGGCTTCTTGTTCTTCGTCTGCTTGCCCTTCAACCGAACCACCGGCACATCGGCGTCGAGATCGAAGTCGGCGGGTGTGAGTCGCGCCAACTCCCCGGCCCTGTATCCAGTCGCGGCACCGAGCAGGTAGATGAGCGCCCGATCCGGGCCCGCGAGACTGCGGATTGTTTCGGTGCTGGCCTCTGCTGCCGCAAGCACGCGTTCGAGTTCGTCAACGCTGAGATCACGGCGCGGGTTGTCGGTCTGCTGGCTCGGCAGATCCATCCCGGCGAGTGGGTCATTGTCGAGGAGTTTCCGCTTCTTCCAGAGCCATCGGGTGAATCCCCGAGCATGCTTCCCGGTGTAGGCTGCCGTCGTCGAGGTGATCGGCTCGTCGCCCTTCATCAGCGACCACACGAACGCCTCGACCTTCGGGACAAGTCCGGGCGATCGCAGATCACCGAGAGATTTGAGTTTGCAGCCAGCCATTACCTTCTTCACGTGGCCGATCACGTCGAGGGTGTGCTTCTCGCTCGACTTTCGGCGAACGGCTTCTTGGAACTCGGAGATCAGCGATGACAGCGCCAGACTCGTCTCTTCACGCACCGCCATGTTCGCGGTGCCGCGCTCGAACTTCTCGACGAGGTCTGCGAGCATCCGTTGTGCGACAGCCTTATCGGTGGCAAGCGGGAAGCGTTTCTTGCCCTGATTCGGCAACGCGCAGCCGTACCACTTCGCGCTCTTCTCGGTCACCTTCTTGGCTTTTTTTGTGCCCTTCGGGACTCGCTTCCCGTTGGCATCGACGTAGCAGGTGAAGCTCTGGCGAACGAGATGTGCCACGGTGCGGATCCTCCGAGGGGACGGCAGTGGAGATCATCGGCAGGCAGCGGGCAAATGTCGAGAAGTAATTGAGCGTGCCACCTGTGACACTTTGACAGATTGACACATTCGGAAAGTGTCGATACACTCGCACGTCGGCTCAAGGATTGGGCCATTCCCGGAGCGACATCATGGATGACCTGTCGATCGAATACATCTCAAAGAACAAAACCAAACTCCTCGCCGATCTTGATCGTCGGCAAGCCATCCTCCGTGACAATGTCCGAAGTGTCGCGCTGAATTACAGCACGGGTCTGTACCTCCACGGTCGACCCGGCACGGCGAAAACTCACACGGTGCGTGCGACGCTGGACACAATCCAGGAAGCGTATGTCTACAGACGCGGGCACATCACGCCCGGCGGCCTCTTTGAACTACTGGAAGAGTATCCGGACTCGACAATCGTCCTCGATGACCTCGTCAGTATCTTCAAGAGCGATACCGCGCTTCAGTTGCTCCTCGCTGCCCTCGAAGGTCCGACAAGGTCGGATCGCACTCGCCTCATAACCTACCAGCGCCAAGGTGAGAGAAAGACGATCGCGTTCCGCGGGGGCATCGTTTGCATCACGAACCGCGAACTGAGCGACTGCGATCTCTTGGGGGCATTCAAAAGCCGCGTGCATGTCTTGAACTACAACCCAAGCGACGCCCACATTGGGGCGCACCTTCTCGACAGCGCCGAGAAAGGCTGGCCGATGGACGCAGCCTCACCAACGATCCCGCCGGAAGAAACCAAAATCATCGCCGAGCACGTCATCACCGAAATGGCACGACTCGGGCTCCGGTTCGATCTGCGAATCTATTACAACAAGGCGATCGTTGACTATATCCAGTGGTCAGACGAAGAAACCGAAAGCGATTGGCGGGATCTGGTCACCGCGTCAATTGAAGAACATCTCATCGACGCGAAGCACACGACTGAGACGAAATCCCGCGAGGAGCGGAAGGGAGGCGAAATCGAAATAGTCCGCGAGATCATGAAGCAACACTCAGAACGCAATGCTCAGGTCGAAGCGTGGAAAAAGACAACCGGAAAATCCTCACGCGCGTTCTATCGTCGGATGGCCGAAGTCGAGTGACACTCGCCGAGCGAGTCAAACTGTGCCGGTTGTGACGGTAGGTTATGCGCTTCGTCCGAGTCGTAATTGCGGTGTCGATTAGGCAAGTTCACATCTGCGGACGAATCTCGTCTTGCACTCGACGCTCATGCCCGTAGCGGTGTACACTTGTGGAGCCGACCGCCGGATTAATTACCCGTGCGGATGTGGCTCCGGGGCGAGCGCCGGTCTCACATCCTGACGTGAGCCCCGGAGCCGCCCGGCCCTCGATGTGAGATTGAAGCCATGTCTGTTGCGGACGATCCCAACTCTCGCACTGAAGCCCTCTGTGCCCTAGCACCCAAACTCGAACAACTTGCCGAAAAATACGCACGTAGGAGTGAGGGCCTGCGGTTGGCACTCGCGGCCATGATTGATGCTCCTGCGGGTGAATGGCAGGCTCTGCTTTACGATGCTGGTTGGTATTTTCGCCAATATATGCGTAACGATAAACCCGCTGGCGTTGACATGGTCTGCCAAGCGCTCCGCATCGAGCCGCTTAGCGACTTGGCCTCCCCGGAGACGCGAGCAGGCTACTACTACAGGCAGTTGATTCACTGCGCAGCCAATCGGGATCGGGCAGGCTTTGACGAGTGGTGTCTTCGACTCGCGAAGGTTCCGAAGGTCGCCGCTGCCGCAGATATACTCCGCGGTGAGTACGCTCAAATCATCTTGGCGAGGCGTTGTCTACACGACCGAAATAAGACACTCGGAAAAGTGCGTAAGTTAGCAGGCCAGGTTGGAATGGATGTGACGACGTGGTTCCGAGAGGCTCTAGATAACGCGGATTGCTCACTCTCAGAGAGAGCGAAAGGCGTTCTCGCTCACTGGATTGATTGGATGATGACTCCGTTCCATCTGTTTCCAGAAGTGAGCCGGCGACCAGAGTCCGAGACTACGCCCGTCGCCACGTCGACGCCCGAACCCAGTGACTTCGCGACACCCACCCTCGCACCAAATGCGGTTGCGGAAGACACCGCCGACATCCCACTCACCCACGACGACGCTTTCACATGGGTGAAGTGCGCACACGGGGAGTACACATTCAGCCCCAAGCAGAGCAAAGTGGTGGCCGCACTTTTGAAAGACTGGGAGAGCGGGGGCTTGGGCGTCCGAAATGCCATCTTGCTCGCAAATGTCGGAGACGATCCCAGCAAGAAGGTTGCGAACATTTTCAAAGAGCATGAGGCTTGGAATACACTCATTGCCCCGTTGGGAAAGCGAGGAATAACCACGATTACCTTGCCCCGCAAGGCTCGAGAGAAGTGATACTCGACAAGAACTCGACAAGAACTGCGATGCTCGACATCTTCACCACACCTTAAATTCAAGGGGATGGTAGCCTTCTAGTGTTCTCGACACTTGGAGGAATCATGCCCGAAGTCCTCAATCTCTTCGAGCTCGGCGAGCGGCTGAATCTCGACGTGAACTGGCTTCACAAGGAAGCCGAGGCCGGTCGTCTGCCGTATCTCCCGGCTGCCAGCCGCATGCTCTTCAATCCCGCCGCAGTGACAGCGGCGTTGGCGGAACTCGCCAAGGGCTATCCGCCACCAAAAGTAAAACGCTCGCGACGGGGGGGTGCCCATGCCGGCTGACGCCCCCGATGGAGTCGACATCGCCATGCTCGTCGATGCGGTCATTGCGGCCATCGCTCAGCGACTCGACCGCCCGCAACCCCAGACCTTCGCGCAGCCCGACGCCTGGCAGTATCTGGGATTGAGCCGAAGCGCTTGGTTTCGGGCCAAGTCCGCCGATCTGCTGCCCCGCCCAATCCACATCGAGGGGACGGGCGACCGCTGGCGCCGGAAGGATCTGGACCAGTGGCTCGAGCGCCAAAAGCCCCGTCGGAAATGACTCGCACCACGAACGCAAACGCCCGGACGTGACCCCGGGCGCTGCTCACCACCAATGATTCACCGATAGGACCGACCAATGCATAGCCATCTTACCGCATGGCAGACCGATCCGCCACCGACTGACCCAGGGAATCTCCGAGAGGTCGTCGATGCGTCGATGCTGCCACTCATCCACACGGACCACACTGCCATCGACGGCGATGTGCACATCCTGCCCGAGGACATTGAGCGCTACGGGGCCGACCAGATCGTAGCGGCTCTCGCCACCCACAGCGCTCCCATGACCGCCCCGCGGAAGGAGCGTGCCGCGTGACTAGCGCCCTCTCAAAGAACGGCACGCCCATGGACGTCCGTAGTGCGGCCCTCGCTTTCCTGGCCGCCGGGTATGCCCCGTTGCCCCTGCCGCCTCGGAGCAAGCGACCCACCGTGGCTGACTGGCCGCGACTGCGACTCGCCCCGTCTGATGTGGACACGATGTTTGCTGCTGACGCCAACCTCGGGTTGATCCTGGGTGAGCCCTCGGGTGGGCTGGTCGACATCGATCTCGATTGCGTGGAGGCCGTTCGAGCCGCATCGATCCTCATGCCCAGGACGGGCATGATCTCGGGGCGAAAGTCCTCCCCACACTCGCACCGCTGGTACCGGGTTGACTCGCCCCCGACCAAGGCCGCCGAATCGTTTGATGACCCCGTTGCCACCGCAGCGGAAAGCCGGCGCATCATCGAATTGCGAGGGGGTGGCGGTCAGACGATGACGCCGCCGAGTATTCATCCGTCCGGGGAGCGATGCGTCTGGCACGAACACGGCGAGCCGGCGCACGTCAACCTCGAGACTCTCCGCACGGCCGTCCGTGGCGTTGCTGCTGCTGCGCTCCTCGGTAGGCACTGGCCCACTGGTGGGCGACACGAGGCGAGCCTTGCTGTTGCTGGTGGGCTTCTCCGCGCGAACCTGCCGGACGAGGTGATTGAGCGGTTTGTCACGGCAGTGTGCCTCGCGGCCGACGATCGCGAGGTCTCCGACCGCATTCGAGGGGTGCGTGATTCATCAGCAAAGCTCAGCAAGGCCGAGCGGGCGACGGGTTGGCCGCATCTGGCGAAGTTGCTTGGTGCCCACGGCGAGGCGATTGTCGGCAAGGTTCGTGAATGGCTTGGAGTCCGACCGGAGCCGAAGTCCGCTGTGAGTTCCGGGGAGCGAGTGTCTGAAGTGTCACCTGTCACACACGAGCGCTACACCCCAATTCAGCCCTTTGTGCCGTTCCCGACCGACTGCCTCCCACCGCCCTGGGATCAGTTCGTTCGCGAGGGTGCGTCCGCCCTTCGGTGCGATGAAACACTCGTTGCCCTGCCTCTTCTTGCGGTCCTGAGTGGGGCCATCGGAAACACCCGGCGTGTCCATCTTGGTGCGGAGTGGTTTGAACCGACGGTTCTGTGGACCTGTCCGGTTGCCGAATCGGGTGGAATGAAGACTAGCGCGGCGAACTTGAGCATCGATCTGGTTCGAGCAAGGCAGAAGCGGCTGGTGAAGGAGTTCAAGGAGGAGCTGAAGGCGTACAAGCGAGAGATGGGGGACCGGAAAGAGGAGGACAGCCACGATGACGCACCCCCGAAACCCACGCTCAAGCGGGTCGTGGTGGCTGATGTCACAATCGAAAAACTCACCTCGCTGCACGACGATAACCGCCGCGGTCTCCTCGTTGCCCGCGATGAACTCGCCGGTTGGTTTGGCTCGTTCACGAGATACAAGGGCAAGGGCGGCGGAACCGACGAGCCGAATTGGTTGAGTATGCACCGCGCCGACGCCATCGTGTATGACAGGAAAACAGGCGACAAAACCAGCGTGTTCGTTCCCTATGCGGCCACGTCACTGACCGGCGGCATTCAGCCGGGCGTTCTCCAAAACCTCGCATCGCATGACCTGTTCGCGTCTGGGATGGTCGCGCGAATTATCTTCGCCATGCCGCCCCGCACGCCGAAGACGTGGAGCGACGACGAGATCAGCCCCAACACCAGAGCCGCCGCCGAATCCTCCCTTGGGGAATTGTTCGATCTCAAGGGCGAAGTGGACGAGGACGGTGACCTGTGCCCTATTGTTGTGAGACTGAATCGCGAGGCGAAAGCCCGACTCAAGCAATTCGTGAACGCCTGGGGTATCCGCCAGTTTGAGGCCGAAGGCGAGAAGGCTGCGGCACTCGCAAAGCTCGAAGCGCTACCCGGACGCTTCGCACTCGTCCACCACACAGCCACGACGTCAGGCAGCACGGACGAGATCAACCTGGCGAGCCTCGAGTCCGGCATTCGGCTCGCTGAGTGGGCCGCGAATGAAACCGAGAGGGTTTACGCGATCCTGGGTGAGTCGACAGAAGAGAAGAAGGTTCGGAAACTGGTCGACACCGTCAGCCGACTCGCGGGACGCAACGACGGGCGAGTCAGTGTGCGGACCCTGCAGCGGGCGAACCAGAGGAAGTACCAGACCCCTGACCAGGCGAAAGCCGACCTCCAACGACTCGTGAACCTCAAGGTTGGAGAGTGGGAATTGCCTCCCGAACGGGCGTCCGGAGGGTGGCGACCGACCTACTTCATTCTGGGAAAGGGGTCTTGTGTGACAGGTGACACTTCAGACACTCGCCCAGACGATGAGGAGGGCAACGAGGACTCCGGCAGTGGTGACACTCGGCCCAAGCCGCCAACGGACAGCCCTCGACCTGACCTCGGACCATCCGACGCATCTTCTTACAGGGGAACCGATTGTGGCAACGAATGGAATGGGGATCAAAACCGAGTGTCTGAAGTGTCACCTGTCACACACAGCCCCAATTCCGAAAACGAGGCACCTCAAACAGGGGGTCAAGCAGGCAGCGACTGTCACACCGCCAAAGAGGCAAGTGTCACCAGTACCCCAATTCTGACATCGGAGCAAATGGCGTTCATGTTGGTCACCACAATCGCCGGTATCTCTGACGTTGTGACGGCAATCGAAGACGATGGCGGCATGATCGGACTCGACTGCGAGACAACCGGATTATCCCACGCCACCGACAAAATCCGCCTGATCCAACTCGCCACCGTCAGGGGTACGTTCGTGATCGACGTGTTCGCGTTCGATAACCCCCGCGCCGCGTTCGACGAGTTATTCGAGGTACTCGCCCGGGCCGGAATCGTCGGCCACAATCTCGTGTTCGATCTGCCGTTTTTGGTGCGTCTCGGCTTCACCCCCGACCGGGTGTTTGACACGATCCTCGCCTCTCAGGTGATGCACGCAGGCGATGTCACCGTGAGACATGCTCTTAAGGATGTAGCGAACCGCGTGCTCGGGCGAGCCCTCGACAAGACCGAACAGAAAGCCGACTGGTCGAAGGCGCTCACCCCGGACATGCTCCGTTACGCCGCCACTGACGCGGAACTGCCCCTCCAGATTCGGGAACGGCTCACCCCCGAGATCGAGACTGCCGGCCTCACCGCGACCGTCGCCACCGAGAATGCAGCGTTACCCGCGATGGCGTGGGCATCCCTTCACGGCGTTGGCTTTGATCGTCCGGCGTGGCAGACACTGGCCGCCGAAGCCGGAACCCGCCGCGAGCAGTTGCGGGAAGAACTCGACACCGCCGCCCCCGACGCGACGACCCTGACCAACACACGCAACTGGGATGCCCCCAACGACGTATTGGCCGCGTTCGCAAGCGTGGGGGTGACCATCGAGGGCACTGACGACGACACCCTAGCGACCGTTTCCCACCCACTTGCGGCACTCGTCCGTGAATACCGCGGCGTCGCGAAGCGTTGCGGCACCTACGGAACCGAATGGCTTCGCCACGTCGCGGCCGGCTCGCGAGTGTTCGCGACGTGGAAGCAGATCGGGGCTGGGGCTTCCGGACGGATGAGTTGCAAAGAACCAAACCTCCAACAACTTCCGCGTGACCAGCGATACCGCCGATGCTTCGTCGCCCCACCCGGGCGGACTCTGGTGAAGGCGGACTACTCGCAAATCGAGTTGCGAATTGCTGCGAAGATCACTGGCGACAAGCGAATGGTGGCCGCCTACCGCGACAACGAAGACCTGCACACGCTCACGGCTCAAGCACTTCTCGGCAAGCAGGACGTCACCAAGGCCGACCGCCAACTCGCCAAGGCCGTCAACTTCGGCCTGCTCTACGGTCAAGGCGTTCGCGGTCTGCAAGCCTACGCCCTCGGTAGCTTCGGCGTGGCACTCACCGAGGCTGAGGCGACCGCCCACCGCAACACGTTCTTCCGCACCTACCGCGAGTTACGGAAGTGGCACAACTCCACCCAGGAGGGACCAGTTGATACTCGCACTCTCGCCGGTCGCCGTCGCGCTGGTGTCGTCCGCTACACCGAAAAACTGAACACGCCCGTTCAAGGAAGTGGTGCAGATGGGCTCAAGCGTGCCCTCGCTCTGCTGTGGCAGCGTCGGGAGCAGTGCCCCGGAGCGTTCCCCGTGCTGTTTGTTCACGATGAAATCGTTGTTGAATGCGACGAGGGCCAGGCGGATGCCGCAGTCGCATGGGTGAAGGCCGCCATGATCGACGGCATGGTTCCGCTGATCGCCCCCATTCCGGTTGAGGTCGAGGCAACCGTCGGGAAGACCTGGGGCGGTTGATTCCACACGAACACATGAACCAACACACCAGAGGAACACCGATGAGCGATTCCCTGACACAGGCAACGCGGTTCGCCGCAAACAATGTTGCGAACCTGACGACGAAACTCCTGACTGCGGCGACGACGCCCGGCACCGAGACCACGACCCAGGCGAGGGCTTTGGTTGAGTTACTCGCAATGGGTGAGAAACTACAAGAGTTGCTCCGGGTGGTGCAGAAGAACGAACCGTTGCGGGTTTGAGAGGCATGACCAGAGCCAAGGAGTTCCAGCGTCACAGTCGAGATCGCGAGTCACACGTGAACACCGAACCGCCGCAGATCACGCTCTGGCATCGGTCAAACGTGAAACATTCGCGCTGGAGACTGATCGGCACCGTAGACGGCTATGGTGCGGCAATCACCCTTGGTGAGCGTGCAGGGCTTCGTGGTGGCAAATGGTGGTTGAGCGATCGCAACAATGCAACCGAGGAGAACTCCAATGACAACCAAGACATCGCGAAAGATGCGGCTTGAGTATCGCGACAACGGTCGATGGATCTTCGTGGCAGACGTCAGCGCCGCAGTCGGCCGGCGGTTCCTGGCACGGTGTCGCGATGCCACCCGATGGAGGCTGCGGAGCGTGGACGACAGGGAGGCAGGTTCCTGTGGGGCATGAGAGCATTACGGCAGGAGGATTCCACCAATGGCCAAACCCGTTGACTTCGCGAAACGAAAAGCCCAAGCCAGCAAGGGCGCTCGCACCGACTTTAACTTCGGGTTCAACGCGCTCAGCAAGAGCGGGAAGAAGGCTTACAACAAACAGATTGGCCGCCGGGGTAGTGCGGCTGGGGGGCTCCTGATGTTCACCACATCGCCACCGCTGGCGTTCGGCACGATCCCACGGCCCGCGTTCGCTCGCGCTGCTCAACACCTTCCCGCCCATGCTTTGCCGTACAAAGCAAAAGCGGAAGCGAAGTACCGCCGTGCCGCGAAGACCGCCGCGGAGTTGCTGCCCGACCTGCCCGAGAAGGGCGAATGCGTTCACGCTCTCATGCTCGGGACGTTCGACCTCGCCCAGGTCATCACCGCAGTCGTTCCACGGCTCCCAGCCCTCCGGCATCTGAGGATCGCAAGCCTCTGTTACTCGAAACGAAACATCGTCGAATTGTGTGGGATGCTCGACACCCGAAAGGGAATGGCACTGACGCTGCTCGTGTCAGCGTTTCACCGCGAACACAATCGGGAGTTGCATGAGTGGGCTGTCGGCGAACTGACCGCGTTCCCGAACGTGAGAGTGGCAGCCGCGCGAACGCACTGCAAGGTCACGCTGTTCGACATCGCCGACGATGACGCCTTGGTGTTCGAGGGCAGCGCGAATCTCCGCACGAACAAGAATCGGGAACAGTTGAGTGTGTTCCGCGACCGCCAGTTACATGACTGGCATAGCAGTTGGATCGATGAGTTGATGAGCGCTGATAGGGGAGAGGCATAGCGATGGCAACCCGAACCATTACCGTTCACGACCGCTGCACAACCCCGACATGCAACCGTGTCCTGCACAGCATCTCGGAAGGCGAGCGTGGGCTGTGCTCGTCGTGTTGGTTCAAGCAGTTGCCCGACGACAAACGGAAAGCGATGAACCGACTACTCGCGGCCGCATTCAACGGTTCAACCGATGCACAGAAAGACGCAGCGGCGAAAGACGCAATGGACAAGTTTCGCGACGGGGCATGAGAGGGCTTGAGATGGGATGGGCATTCTGCGGAACCGACAACGCAGGCCGCGAGATCGGCTACGCCGTAGCCGCAATGTGCGACTTTCCGGGGTGTGTGGCTGAGATCGACCGCGGACTCGGTTACGTCTGCGGGATGATGCACGGAGGGGAGAACGGCTGCGGGCGGTACTTCTGCGATGCCCACCGAGACCAGGGCAGACACGCTTGCCCATCGCCTGCCGAGGACGAGGACGATGGCGGAACCGAGTGATACACCCGAGTCGGGCAAACCGAAGCGAAAAAGGAAGGCGGAAGCCGCCGCCGTTGCCCTACGAATTGAAGAGGTTTTGCGCATTCGGTTGGACGGTGCCGAATACCACGACGTTGTGCAATATGCCGCAGAAAAGGGATGGGATCTGAAGGAACGACAGGTGAGGGAATACATCGGTCGCGCTGATGATCTGCTCGTTGAACGCCAAGAGCCGAAACGAAGACGAGTCATCGCCCGCCACCTGGCACAACGGCAGTCATTGTTCGCCCGTTGCATCAACGCAGCAGACTTCCGAACGGCCCTCGCCGTGCTTGCCGATCTCGCAAAACTCAAGGGTCTGTACGCGACCGGCAACGACGTTAAGGAACTCGTGAAGCTGGCAACGGCTCAGGGAATGCGAATCGAAGAACTGGAGCGCCGCTTACATGCTGCTGGACTCAGTTCGCCGCCGGCTGAAAGCCCAAGCCCGCCGCCTCCAGGCGTTGGAACAGGCGATGCCCGCGACGACGGACCGACTGGCAGAGTACCGGGCTAACCCTGCTCGGATGATGGCCGACGCAGGACTTCCGCCCGACCCGTGGCAATCCGACTTCCTGCGTTCGACCGACCTGATGAACCTGATTCTTTGTGCTCGGCAGGTCGGTAAATCCAGCGTCGTTTCGGTTCTCGCACTCCACACGGCACTGACAAAACCGAACAGTACCGTCGTGATTGTTTGCCCGATCGAGGCGCAAGCGAACGAGATGCTGCGGAAGGTCACTTCCGCCTTCAATGCAATCGGCAGGCCGCTCGGAGTTCGCCGCGAGGCGGTAACGACCCTGGAGTTCGTGAACGGTAGTCGAATCCTCGCGCTTCCAGGCAAGGAGCGCTCGGTTCACTCGTACACGGCGACGCTGCTGATTCTCGACGAGGCTGCACGCATCCCCGACGAGGTTTATCACAGTGCTTCCCCTCAACTGTCGGCATCCAAGGGGAAACTGGTGGCGCTCTCAACCGCGTTCTCGAAGTCGGGTTGGTTCTTTCGGGAATGGAGTGAGGGCGAAGGCTTCCGCCGCTGGTCGATCACCGCGAAGGAGTGCCCTCGTCACACGCCAGAGTTTCTCGCGAAAGAACGGAAGTCGATGGGCGAACGATGGTTCGCGATGGCGTATCTGAACCTGTTCGGCGATGACGTGGCAGCGGTGTTCTCGGTTGATGACATCAGGGCGGCCCGATCCGCCGACGTGTTGCCCCTGTTCTCGACGGCTGCCGCGACCCCAAAAGGTGCCTCCAGTGTTACACCACTCTTCCCAGTCGTCTGAGTCACTGACGCGGTTCGTCACGGGGCTAGACCTCGGGCAGACGCAAGACTTCTCCGCGCTCGTCATCGCGGAAGTAGCCAAGATCCCCGACCCGGACCGGGAGGGCCAGACGCTTCACCGGTTTGATGTGCGGCACGCCCACCGCTGGCAACTGGGCACAGCGTACCCGACCGTTGTGGGCGATGTGAAGGAGATGTTCGCGAAGCCACCACTTGCGGGCTCAACGCTCGCCGTTGATGCAACCGGCGTGGGTAAAGCCGTGGTCGATATGTTCCGCCAGGGTGGGATCGGTACCCAAGACTTCCGCGCACTCACCATCACTGCGGGTCAGCAACCCGGAGCCGGTACCGTTCCGAAAAAAGATCTGGTCGGTGCGGTACAGGCAGCCCTGCAGGGCAGGCGACTCCGGTTCGCCGAGGCGCTTCCGCTGGCACCGATCATCGAGAAGGAACTGGAAAACTTCCGGGCGAAGGTCACTGACGACCGGAACGAGACCTTCGCCGCCTGGCGTGAGCGTGACCATGACGACCTTGTGCTTGCCCTTGCCCTGGCTCTCTACGTCGGCAGTCTTTCGACCGGTGGGTGGGCGGTATCGAGTTCGCCAGTCCGCCCACCATCACCGACACGCCTGCTGTGATTGCTCCCGACTCTCCACCCTTCGGAGCCACCGCGAATATGGGATTCGATGTCGCGTTGCCGTTGACCGTAGGCACTGTGGCTGAGGCTGCACAGCCCGTGTGCGACGAACCCGCCGCAGAAGTTCTTGTTACGACCTTTCGCGGGCGGTTCCGTGCCTATGGCGCTTCCCACGGCTGTCTTCTCGCAATCGAGGGGCCAGCCCCACACGCACCCGACGGCAGAGCCGTGTTCACGGCTGATGAGCTCAGGCAGATGGTCGCCGGCGTGAGCGGTCGGCCCACGTTCAACGTGACGCTCGACAACGTCCAGTTCCATCACCCAGCGGGATCTGTCAGACGGGTTCTGCATCTGCCCGAGTTGTTCCGTAGGGCGACGACAGGATCCGCCGGTGTCGCATTGCTCGTCGATGTCGACTCGCTCATCTTCGCAGTTGAGCAGATGAAGAAGTTCGCGGGGCCGTCTGGCGAAGTGAGGATTGAGTTTCGTCCCGGTGATCCGTTGGCGATCCAAGCCGGGCCGGCAACGGCCCTTGTGCTAGCGATCGAGGCGGAACCCAAGACGAAGGCACAGCCCGCCAACGGGGCAGCCGCACGGCCTTCCGCGCAGCCGACACGGCGATCGGCCAAGCCCATCACTCAGACCGCCGGAGGTTGCTCCAATGGTTGATCGCGTGAAGAAACCGAAACCGCTGCCGGTTGGCGACCAACTCGCTAAATGGGATCGGCTGATCTACGCCTTCGCTCTGAGGATCGCACGCAAGCACGGGCTTGACGTCGACGATGTTCTAAGCGACATCCACTTGACCCTCATCCGCAAGCACGAAACTTATGACCCGCAGTGGTCGTATGGGACGTGGATCGGCCTGATCGCCCGCAGTGTTTCGGGGCGTTACCGCGATCAGCGGAGACGCGAAATCAGAACGGTGCAGGTCGAAGATAATTCCGCCGAAGGATGCCGTCACGGAGACCGTGTGATCTGCATGTCGCAACTCGCGGCCGATCACCGCACGCCAGACCCCTCCGACGCGGCAGAGGCGAACGAGCGTCGCGATTTGGTTCGCAAGACAATCGCGACACTACCTCGAGACCAGCGGTCAGTCGTGCTGGCTTACGCCCGCGATGGGAAAGTCACGCGTTGGGCGAAGGGCGAATCCGCTCGCTTCGAGGGGGCACTGACGACGCTGGCCGAACGTTTGGCGGGGGTTTGAGCAGGTTGTCAGGGAGTGGGTTATCGTTCACTCGTCACTTGCACTTCGAGACGAGGTGAACCGTGCCGAATCCAATTGAAGCAGTTGGGGCGATGGTCGAAGGACTCCAAGCCCTCAAGGGCGTGTTCGACCAACTCATCAGCACGATAACGCCGTTCGTCCAGGCAATCTCGCCATCCACCGTCCAGGCGTTCAATCAGGCGATGCAGGACGTTCAGGCGACCATCGGTTCGGCCCTCGTCAGTTCGCTCCAGGTGTTCGCGTCGGTACTGCGTGAAATCGGTGGCGTCCTTCTGCCGCTCATGCAATCGCTGGAACCAATTTTCCACCAATTCGCGGAGGCATTCGGCGGCGTTCTCGTCAGCGTCGTCCGTGTCGTCGTCTCGGTTCTCCAGGCGATGATACCCATGTTCCAAATCCTCGCCGATATTGTGAGTGTTCTCGCCGATCTTTTCGTTGACATGACGGGGTTAATCGTCGCCATCGTCAAGACGCTGACCGCGATCTTCAGCGATAGTATGGGGGATGCCGTAAAAGCATCCAAGGAAGCATTCAAGGGACTGGCTGACATCGTGCGGCAGGTTGTGAAAGCACTCGCCACGTTCATCGCCACCCTGCTCGTCGGCATCGGTCAGCGGGAAGTGGTGATCCAGTTCGCCAAGAGCCTTCAGGACGAAGCAAAGGCACGAGATGAGCGGGTCAGCGGGCTGAAAGCCGCTGCCACGAATCCTGCCATCACCGATATCCAGAGCATCAACAAGCAACAGCAACTGGCATCGTTCACGGCGGCAGGGGGAGGGGCGGCGCGGGAGAGAACGGATACCGAATATCTTTCCGATATCGCGAAGGCGCTCGCAGATAAAGCGGCGACGCAGAAAACATTCCAGGAAGCTCTTTCGGCATGGTGGGATGCTGTCTTGGCTGGCAACACGACATTCGCAAAGGTGATGAAGTTCCTGGACCTCGCTCAAACCGATATCAAGTTAGCCATTGACAAGATTAAGAGGTTAATTACCTGACCAATCAGACCAATCAGAAACGCAAGTCTCCATCGCCAGTGCTTTCGCGATAACCGCTTTTGCGTTTCGATTGTCCTTCTTGAGCTGTGAACGCCCACGCCAAGGCGACAACCCACCCAACGATCGACCATCCCAAGAAAATGTTGACGACCAAGATGGGGGCGATGTTTGGGTGCTTGCGAAACATCGCAATGATGCTTGGGAAGAAGTAGGGGACAAGGGCCAACGCGCCAAACGCCAAGCAACTCAAGCCAAAGATCCCAGTGGCTGCTGCTCCTGCGGTCACCTTTTCTGCTTCACCAACTTCCGCTATGGTCTTCGGCGTTTTCTTGTCGGTGTCCTTGGCGGCCGCGTCTGGCGGCTTCTTGGCAGGTTGAGCGAAGCACAAGGTACTTCCGAAAACGAATGCCCCCACCATCAGCCCCATCAACAACAATGCCCGCATGACTGCCCCCTGTGCGGGCGTGTTCTGCAGAGCGCCGGCCCGCGCGGTCGCTCTTACCTTGTCCAGGTCAGAGATGATGGACGTGTCCCCGCAGTCGTTCAATGTCGGTTGCCCTCCGACTTGCACGCTGCCCCAGATCAGTCAATTATGGGAGCGATTCCAGAGGGCAAGCGATGACGGAAGCGGAATGGTTCAAGTGCGAAGAGCCGGTGCTATTGCTGGACGAGGTACGCGGTAAGAAAGCCCGAAAAGGCCGGTTGCTCGCTGTCGCCTGGGCACGCTTGCTTTGGCCGTTGTTGGTAGACGAGAGAAGTCGTCAC
>JAIOPV010000023.1 GCA_021413735.1 Planctomycetota bacterium | reverse complement strand
TTCGGCCTTGAGTTCGGAGATGTCGGTTGCGGGTGCGGTGGAGAGTTCGACCTGACCGCCGGGTTCAACGGAAATGGTGGAGCCGCCGCGGGACAGCGTGGTGACGCGACCAGCTTCTTCGTGAGCTTCCCAATCGAAGCGTTCGGCGAGTTGACAAAGTCGGCTTTCGATGCCCGCGTCGAAGCCGATTTGGCGACCGGTGGAGCGGTCGAGAGCGAACTTCTCGAACTCCGCACCGACTCGCCAGCGTTCCGGTGGTTTGCATCCATCGGCGAAGTACGCGATGAGATCGGCTTCAGAAACGGGCGAATCGTCCGTGGCGGTCCGTCGCAGATGCGTACTCATCGAGAACTCGGAGTGAACAAGTTGGAACGATCGCTCGTCATGGATTTCAAGTATATGGCTCAGGCACCGTTGCTGCGTCTGAGTTTCTTTGGGTCTCAATTCTTGAATCGCAGTTTACTTCGACTCGCCATTGATCTCGGCCTTGAGTTTCAGAGCGTGACGAGCAGCGGCAAGACGTTCGCGATACTCGGCGGGGTTCGGATGTCGTGCGATCAGCCACTCCAGCACCGGCACGGCCTCCTCGTACAACTCCTCCGCCATGAACGCTGCTGCCAGATGATCGCGAGCCTGCAAATCGTCCGGGAATCGTTCCACGGCTCGCCGCCACACTCGCAGCACACCTGGGCCTTCCCCCAACTTCTCCAGAGCGGTTGCCCAGCCGATGAAGCCGGAAATCGTGATGGCTTCTGGACCACTCGCCCAGCGATCAGCGATCGTCTTGTACCAGGCAGCGCGACCGGGGTCGTCGGTCAGCGAAAACACGAATGGTGTCGCGGCGAGCCAGACAGCGGGATCGTTGGGGAGAACACGCTGCCTGAGTTCGTCTGGCTGGAAGTGGCTTCTTGCCAGCCAGACAATCGCTTGAAGTCGCTTCGGGGAACGAGCGAGAGATTCACGCCAATCGGCGACAGCCAAGGACCAGTCGCCACGCCACGCCGCCGCTCGTCCGCTGGCGTACCACACATCCTGGTCGAACGCCGCGATGCGTTTGGCTCGGTCGAAGTGAACGTTCGCCGGTTCCGATCGCGTGAACTGCTGGGCATAGGTGCCAAGGACGACATGCGAAACGGAACTGAGCCGCTGACAGGCGCGTGCATTGCGAGCCGCTTTGAGCGCAGCGACAATCTGGCCATCTGGATCGCCGGTCGGCAGTGGATCGCCGGAGTCAGCGAGCACAGCGAAACCCGTCAATGCTGCGGTCGCGGTTTGTTGACGTTCCGCAGCAGCCGCGAGATGGGCGAACATCAACAGTTCCCACGCTGTGGGATCATCCGGACGAATCCGGGTTGCGGCTTCCAGAAGACGAATCGCGTCGGCTCGTTGCTCCGGCGAACCGGATCGGCTCAAGGCGAGCGCGACCTCCTGGTAGCGTGCCATGCGCGATTTACGCCACTCAGTGAGCGAGATTGCCACACCCGAAACGAGCAGCAAAACTGCCGCGAGATAAGCAGCGGTTCCGGTGAAGACCCATTCGCTCCGGTTGCTCGATTCTCGCGTTCCGATCGCGTTGCTCCGACTCCGAGCCGAGGCGTGAGCAGCAACGACAGCCGCGGTCAACGCAACACTCGGAACGTGCAAGCCGAAATCCCCGAAGCTCTGACACGCAACAGCTGTCAGGCTGAACGCACACCCGAGCAGGAGCGGGTCACCCGTGCGGAAGTAGCCACGGACCGCCGCACAGATCGCGACGATTCCGAGCGAGATCGTGAGGAGAAGCCGTCCAACGCCACCTTCGACCAGTGCTTCGAGATACTCGTTATCGACCGTGTTGAAGACGACATTCAGCTCGGGGCGTGTGCGAACCGTTGGCTCTGTCCGGGCCAGACCTCCGCCACCGACACCCGTCAGCGGGAACCGTTCGACCAGCGGCCAAACCGAACGCCAGTTCGCAGCGCGGCTCTCGGCCTTCCCGTCCCAGAGTGTCGCGACTCGATCAACAACCGTGTGAAATCCGAGCCAGGCAATCAGCCCACCGGCGATCAGAGCGACACTGACGGCGAGGATAAAACCCGCCGAACTGTCTCGCGAGTTTTTCTGGCCGCGTCTCCGCAACCATGCGACAAGAGCAACAAACGCAGCCGCCGCGAGAGCCGCGAGCAGTCCGCCACGCGACTCGCTGAAAGCTACCGCAGCAGTCATCAGGCTAATTCCACCCAACAGACCCAACCCGATAGGCGTTCGCCAACCACCCCGACGAGCCACGGACACAAACAACCCGCCCGCCAGACCCATGAGCAAGTTCGCCTCGAACGCGAAATGATTCTTGTTCCGGTATGGCCCGAACGACTGCGTCTCGGTCACCTTCTGCCAGTAAATTCGGGTGCGTTCGCCGGAAAGTGCCTGCAACAGACCAAGCAGCGACATCGAGACGCCGACGATGAACGCAATCCACGCGAGCCGGCGCAGCGATTCCGTTGCCGATGGAATCAGCACGAAGTTCCGGGTCCCCGCGTAGACCAGAAACACCGCCAGCAGTTCGGCGAGCAGATCCTGCGTTCTCGCTGGTGCCACCGAGAGCCGAACCCATCGCGACCGTTTCGGTGCGTCCGCTTCGGATTCACCGGGCAGGAGTTCGCTTGCCTCGGGAGCGAGGGTCAGATGCCAGTCAACCGCAGCGGGGGAAACGATCCGGACGACGGCTTCAGGGAGCGGAATAAGCTGCACCGCCGTGAGGACGACAAGACCAAGGAGACAGGTCGAGATTGCGTCGGGTTGGTAGGCGATGCGGCGGGTGAGAATGACGTGTACGGACCACAGGCAGACGAGCGCGAGAATTCCGAGCGTGAGAATCAGTTGCCATTCCGGCGGAACAGAACCGAATGCCCAGGGTGCGAATGCGACAAGTGCGAAGAGGAGAAACCCACCCGCGGCCCACAGGTTTTGAGTGGGCGCGGAACTGGAGTTTCCGGCGGGCATGCCTCACCATTGAGCGAGCGTCGAACGCATCCGCCAGCGAATTACTTCCCGGTAATCTTTCGCGGGCCGGTCTCAGTCCAGCAGGGTTGTGCAGGAATCGTGGACGTGGCCGCTGATTCGACGGGTGCGACGGGAACCGCGACTGTCGGCCCTGAGTCCGCGAATGCGCCACCGAGTTCGGTGAGGAGAATGCCAGCAGCGAGCAGCAAGGCCGCAACGGGCAACGCCAGAATCACTTTTCGCACGGGCAACCTATGGTTTGGGTGTGGGAATCAGGCTGCCGAACCCATCACGCTTGAGCGCCGCAAGAATCTCGTCGTGGTGCGAATAATACCCCACATCGCCCCGGAACGCCACCGTGATTCCGATCACGCGCCCTTTACCATCGAGGAGTGGACCACCCGAACGGCCGGGTTCCGGGGCAACCTTCGTTCGCCAGAAGAACGCAGGTCCTTTCCCTTCACGCCGAACGAACTCTTTTCCCAGGATCACATCCGACCAGACCGTCGACGCTGGCCCGCTGCCGACACCCACGCTCAGAACTGCGGCCGGAAATGCTTTCGGACGATCCCACGCGGGGGCAAGCGGAATGATCGGCACGACCCGCTTCCCAACGGGAAACTTGATGAGCGCGAAATCGGGATCGGGCCAGCAACCGATGACCTTCGCCCCATCGCCAAACCACGCGGCTTTTGGGTAGTTCGCACGGGATGTGAACTTCAACGTCACGAGGTCCGACGGTGCGACGTGAGCCGCCGTGAGCACATACGCAAACCCGTCCTGCACGCCGATCACGACGCCTGTGCCCTCGGCCGTTCCCGGTGCGGTCACCTTCGGGCACGCGAGCATGGCTGCCCAGCGAGATTCGGTCAGTTGCACCGCGAGGAACACACTCACAACAAACATCGGGGATCCTCAACGAGTTTGATCGGCATCTCGATCAGGTCAACTGGCAGGCAGCAACGCCATCAACTCCCCGAAGTGCGTCAACACACGATCGGGCTTGCTTGCAGTTGCGTCTTCGTGGCCTGCGGCTCCGCCCAGCACAATCCACACTGTCACGCCTGCCGCTCTCGCCGTCTGCACATCCACAGACATATCGCCGACATAAACGGCTTCTGTTCGCGATGCCCCGAGGCGGTTCAAGCCTTCGAGCACCATCGCCGGATGCGGCTTCGGTTGGTTCCCGACATCCTCAGGACCGAGAACCGCCGTGAAGTAATCCCCGAGTCCCAATGCGGCCACGAGTTGGCGGGTGAATTCGACTCGTTTGTTGCTGCACACCGCCATCTTGAACCCGCGACGGGCCAGTTCCGGAATCGCCTCCGCGACGCCCGGCAGCAACCGCGTCATTGTGAGCATCACGGTCTGATGATGTTCGCGATACAGAGCGAGTGCTTCGTCTGGTGGTGCAATCGGAACGAGATTTCGGATCAGGTCCGCGAGTCCGTACCCGACATAACCTCGCACTTCGGACTCGGGAATTTGCCCCAAACCATAGTGCGTTCGGACGTGGTTGGTGCTGGCGGTGATTGCGGCGAAGCTGTCAGCAAGGGTGCCGTCGAAGTCGAAGAGGGCGGCGCGAACGGTCATGCGGGGATCTCACTTCTTCTTGTGCGTATGGCCGTGGTCGTGGCTATGCGGATGATCGTGATCGTGCGGGTGATTGTGGTCGTGTTCGGCAGATCCGGCCAGTGCGAGTTCCCCCGCGTGAACGCCCTTCAAGCCACGCAGCGACGCGGCCAGGTTCCGCAGTTCACCGCCCGGCCCCTTCAACACAATCACCTCCATACAGCGATCGTGATCGAGGTGAACGTGCAACGTCGCGACCACTTGCCCTGGGTGCTGATGTTGGAGTTCCAACAACTTCTCGACAAGATGCGGGCGGTGGTGATCGTAGACCAGCGTCAGCGTCGCGGTCACGGGCTTGTCGTCGCCCTCGAATGCATCGCGGGTCAGCGTTTGTCGAAGGAGTTGCCGAATGGCCTCGCTGCGGGTGGCGAACGAGCCATCGCGAACGAAAACGTCGAAGGCTTCGAGCAGATCAGATTCGAGAGACACCGAGAATCGGCTGAGGTCGGACACGGTGACTCTCCGCAGTGGGGACAACGATAAGTCTACGCTACATTTCCCTTGGGTGGTTCAGTTGTTGTGGGGAACACGAATCACCTCGAACTGACCAGCAGCGGAACCGGCAGGCACGAGTTCAAGGACGCAATCACTTTGCGAGCGATTGACGGACGTTGGCTGATCGTGCTGCCTGCGAACTTCGGCCAGACGCCGTGACGTTCGTGTCAGATGTGCGGTGGGTGCAGAACCCAACCCGCTGCGAGTTCCAATTCTTCTTCTGGTTCCTCTTCAACCTCCGGCGTAGGCTCCCAGTTCGCAACCCGCAATTCGGCACAGTGTCTCGCGATGATGAGGAAGCCACCGTACCACAGCCAGGTGAACCGGAACAGGTTGTGCCCAAAGAGGCCCAGGAACAGCAACAGGAAAACACTCACGCCAATCGCCGGCGGTAGCGTGAACACGAGTTCGTTCTGCCATTCGGGGTAGTGCTTTCGGAGTCGCTTCATTGTTCGGAGGTTCATCCAGTAACACGCCAGCAGCGACCCAAACGACATGACCCCCAACCCGCCGAGTTCGCCCACGAGTTGCCCGATGAGATTATGCGATTCAATCGGCTGCCGGGTCGCCGGTCGCCAGGCGCCAGGGCCAACGCCGTTCAATGGGTTTGCTGCCCACAGCTCGAAACCCATGTAGAATCCGTAGATTCGCCCTTCGCCCGATTCCTGTGCGTTCTTCGGTCCGACCTCCGGGTGAATCATCGTTTCAAAGCGGTTCTGGAGCGAATCCGGCAGCGCCATGAACGCGAGCGGGGCGGCCACCACGAACGCCGCCAACGCCCGGAACCGGTACGGCGTTCCCCAGATCACAATGGCGAACCACACAATCAACCCGAGCAGCGACCCCCGCGAACCGGTCAGCAGAATGCAGAGGCACGACAGCCCGACGTAGCCCGTGAGCACAAGCCGCATCAGGCGACCACCCATGCCGGTCCACCAGACAGCAGCGACAATCGGCAGCGAATAGATGATGCTCGCTCCGAAGCTGTTCGGGTCGCCGAGCGACGAATCGACGCCCATCATTCGACTGATGCCCATGCGGTACGTGTGCCGACCGCCGATATATTCGCGCAGCGAGTGCAGCAGATACAGGCACATCACCGCGAGGAAGCCAAGCACCACGTGACGCAGTCCTTCTTCGTCGTGAATGGTCGTGACCAACAGGTAATAGAAGACGAGAATCTTGAACCAGTCCTCGACGATGGGTTGGCCTTTGTCGCTCCATGGACTCATGAGCCAGCACAGCACCACGGCACTTGCAAAGGCGAAGTACGCTCCTTGCTGTGCGTTCGGCAGCCAGCGTTTGTTCGGGTACACGATCCACGCGGCCATCGTGAACAGCATGTACATTCGCTCAAAGTGCAGATCACCGAGCCACGACCAGACCTCGAATGGTCGGTCGATGAACAGGAACATATAGCCGATGAGCAGCCACCGCATCGTGGCACCATCCGTGGTGAGGCAAGAGGGTGCGAGATGGTAACGACTTGAGGAACCCGGCGCGAAGCCCAATCGAGATGGAAGAGTTTTCGCCGCTTGCGGCGTAGCGCTCCGAAAGAGCGCTACGCCGCAAGCGGCGGTCAGGAATTCTCGTCGTCCGTCTTCTTGCTATCCCAGGCGAGATTCGCGTCGGCCGCCAGCGATTTCCCGTACTTCTCCGGGATCTGAAGCCGCACTTGCGGAGCCAGAGCGAACGTCAGTTCCATGTAGTTCGTCCAGAACCACCCCTTCACGATCTGAACCGAGATGTCAGCCCACGGAATGTAAAGGGGTGGATGGCCCGGACGGAACAGGAAGAACGCTGCGAGATAGAGGCCATTCGCGTCGGTTCCGACGGTCATGGTGCCGTAATTGCCCTGATTCATGCGGAGATTGTGACAGCGACGACGCTTACCTCTGAAGTCGCCCGTGAGTTGGTACGACTTGCAAAGCGTCCACCACCCGGAGCCGTAACCGATGAGATTGCAGACGAATATCCAGAAGGCGATGAAGCCGAGGATAGCGAACGGGAATCCGCCTTGCGGAGGCATGACGCTATACCGCGCCGAGAGCCAACGAGCAGTTGTGACCGCCGAAACCAAAGCTGTTCGAGAGCAGCTTCTTCACTCGCACTTCGCGGGCCACGTTCGGAATGTAATCGAGATCGCATCCCGCTTCGATGTCTTGATTCTGAAGGTTGATCGTCGGATGCAGGACGCCGTATCGCAGGCTCAGGGCGCACGCGATGGCTTCGACGCCTCCACTGGCTCCGAGCAAGTGCCCGATCATGCTCTTTGTGCTCGAAATCATCAACTTCTTGGCGTGGTCGCCGAACACCGATTTCACGGCCTTCGTCTCAGCAACATCACCAAGTCCGGTGCTGGTTCCGTGTGCGTTGAGGTACTGCACTTCGTTCAGATTCCAGCCCGCGTCACGCATCGCTACCCGCATTGCTTCACCTGCACCAAGGCCGTCTTCGTGTGGTGCCGTGATGTGGTAAGCGTCGGCGGTGTTGCCTGACCCGCAGACCTCGCCGTAGATCGTTGCACCGCGAGCCTTCGCGTGTTCGTACTCTTCGAGAACGAGAACGCCAGCGCCTTCGCTCAGTACGAAGCCGTCACGGTTCTTATCGAAAGGGCGGCTCGCGAGTTCAGGGGCGTCGTTGCGTTCCGAAAGAGCCTTGCAGGCGATGAATCCACCCAGACCGAGCGGCGTGATGGCAGCTTCGCTGCCGCCAGTGACCATGACGTCGGCCTGACCATAACGGATCGCTGCGAGCGAGTCGCCGATGGCGTGTGCCGCGGAAGAACAAGCGGTTGCGACAGTGGTATTTGGGCCGCGAAGCCCGAATTTGATGGAGATGTTCCCACTCGCGGCGTTCGCGATCATCTTGGGAATCAGGAATGGCCCGAGACGACTTGGCCCACGCTCGGCGAGGGTTTTCGCGCCGTCTTCGAGTTCGTTCAGCCCACCGATGCCGCTGCCGAAAATGCAGCCGCAACGGAAGGCTTCTTCCTTTGCGAAGTCGATGCCGCTGTCTTTGACTGCTTCGGTTGCGGCAACGATCGCAAATTGCGTGAAACGATCTGAACGACGGATATCGCGAGTATCCATCGCGCCAGATGCATCGAACTTCTTCACTTCTCCGCCGAACTTGACCTTGAAATCGGTCGTGTCGAAGAGAGTGATGGGCGCGATGCCACTTTGACTGGCGAGCAAAGCTCGCCAGTAAGTTGGCACGTTCAGTCCGAGTGGGTTCACAGTTCCCAACCCGGTAATCACAGCCCGGCGGCGCGTCATGGGAGTGGTCGTCACGGCGTCACTGTGCAGGCTTGTTCTTGATCGCGGTTTCGATGTAGTCGATCGCTTCGCCTACGGTTTTGATTTTCTCGGCTTGGTCGTCCGGGATCTGGATGTCGAACTCTTCTTCCAGCTCCATGACAAACTCGACGATGTCAAGCGAGTCTGCACCAATGTCCTCGATGAACGTGGTGGCTCGCTTGATCTTTTCTTTGTCGTAGGCGAAGTGGTCGCTGACGATGGCGATCACGCGTTGCTCGACGGACACTTCTCAGCCCTCCGGACAGTGGCGATGGTTGGGCCACCGCGAGTCCCGCGGCCTGGTGTCGGCTCCAACCGACTCCTCGGCACCAATGGTATATCGTTCGCACGCTTCGGTTGGGAGTGCCGCAGCGTGGGGTGGGATGACACTCGGCGCGGTTCCGACCCTTGGGCAGACTTTACTGACACCGGGCGGAAAAGGAAAGCCCACCGCCACGCCATGATTTTTGATTGCCGATTTGTGATTGCAGATTGAGAAGAAACGGCACCTCTTCTCTGCCAACCTTCAATCGCAAATCTCCACTCTGAAATTCTCACGCGGTGATGTTGCGAATGTCCGTTTTGCGGTTCACTCGCTTGATAAGCCCGGCCAGCACCCGCCCTGGCCCAATCTCGTAGAAACGCTCGACGCCGTCGGCAAGAAGAGCACGCATCGTGTCTTCCCATTTCACAGGCGAAAGCACTTGCCGCACGAGCAAATCGCGGATTTCCGAGGGATCAGTGTGCGGCTTTGCATCCACATTCGACCACACGGGCACCGTCGGCGAAGAAATCGCAACGCCCGCGAGCGCCGCGGCCAGTTTGTCGTCGGCTGGCTTCATGATGTTTGTGTGGAAAGCCCCCGCGACCGCGAGCCGCACTGTGCGAATGCCGCCCTTCTGCACGGCAAGTTGCTCGATCTTTTCGATGGCCGGCAACGCCCCCGACAACGCCGTGTTTCCAGGGCAGA
This sequence comes from Planctomycetota bacterium, assembly GCA_021413735.1. Lineage (GTDB taxonomy): Bacteria > Planctomycetota > Planctomycetia > Gemmatales > Gemmataceae > Gemmata. The sequence continues at coordinate 59,630 of JAIOPV010000023.1, read as the reverse complement.
GATAATTTGCGATTTCCAGGGTGCCTGCCGTCCGTGCTTCAATCACGAGTGCTTCAATATCCGGAAGATCGAGGCCGAGAACGCTGACCATTCCCGATGGCGTGGCTTCTGCGGCGTCCTGCATGGCCCGTCCGCGTACCTGCACGACACGAAGGGCATCGTCAAAGGTCATGGCACCGGCGAACACGAGTGCCGTGTATTCACCAAGACTGAGGCCAGCAGCGGCGACCACAGATGGGAACGCATCGGGTTCGGCAATCTTGAGCTGTTCGAGAGCGGCGAGGCTTGCAACGAAGATAGCCGGCTGGCTGATGTCAGTGGCGTTGAGGCGCTCGGCGGGGCCGTTCACGCAGATATCGAGCAGATCGTATCCGAGGATGGCGGCGGCACGGTCGAAGAGAGTTTTCGCGGTGGGGAACGAGGCACACAGTGGCCCGGCCATCCCGACCGTTTGGGCACCCTGACCTGGAAACAGGAAAGCGAGACGCGACATGATTTGATCCATTTAGCCCGGCGTTTACGCCGGGCTTTACAACCCGGAGCCCGGCGTAAACGCCGGGCTAAATGGTTCACTCGTCTTTCGGCAGCGCTTCGATCTCGGCGACGATCGCGTCGTTCACCTTTTCGCGAACGCCGGTCGCCGCAACGCCAATCGCGTTCGCAATCGCACGCTCCGATGAACTGCCGTGACAGATAATGCACACGCCATCTACGCCGAGCAGAGGGGCCCCACCGAACGCGCTGTAGTGATACTTTCCGAGCATGCCCTTCACGGCCGCAATGCCCGTGTCACGCTCCGTGGTGAGTACCCCAAGCACGTCCTGCTTCACCATATTCATCACGAACTCGAACACGCCCTCGCAGAGCTTCAGCACGACGTTTCCCGTGAATCCATCCGTGACGACGACATCGACGGCTCCGCGGTGAATGTCGCGGCCCTCAATGTTGCCGACGAAGCGTTCCTTCAACCCACTCGCACGGAACAGATCGTAGGTTTTCTGGACGAGCTCGTGGCCCTTGCCTTCTTCTTCGCCGACGTTCATCAAACCAAGGGTGGGCTGCGCGATGCCCAGGATTTTCCGGGCGAACACTGAACCCATGACCCCGTATTCGAGCAAGTGACGCGGCTTCGGGAATACGTTCGCGCCGACATCGACAATGATGCAGCGACCGCGTGCGGTCGGCATGATCGTGGCAATGCCCGGCTTCTGAATGCACTTGAGGAACTTGCGAGTCTTCACCGCACCGACGACCACTGCACCAGTATTCCCGGCGCTCACGAGACCATCCACATTCCCTTCAGCGAGGAGTTGCCAGCAACGGAAGATGCTCGCGTCGGGCTTCTTGCGAAGCGCCTCCGTGGGCTTTTCCTTCATGTCCACAAAGGTGGGGGCGTGGGCAAACTCGATCCTTCCGGCGGGGAAGGACGCGTTCGCGAGAAGGATTTCGGTTTGGGGTTGATCGCCGACGAGAACAATAGTGAGGTCGGGAATCGCGTTGACGGCGAGGACAGCACCGGCCACGTTTGGGGCGGCACCGTTGTCGCCGCCCAGCACGTCGAGGGCAAGCCGCATGGCTAACTTCTCACTTCTTCTTGTCGTCAGCGTCCTTCACGACCGCGTCGCGGCCCTGGTAATATCCGCACTCAGAGCAGACGCGGTGAGGCAGCACCGGCTCGTTGCAACGCGGGCAGAACTGAATCTGTACCGGCACAATGTGTTGGTGGCTACGACGTGTGCCCTGTTTGGCGTTGGAGGTGCGTCTTTTGGGTACTGCCATCACGGTTCTCGCGGTCAGATCAAGATTCGGAGTAAGACGGTCATGCTAGGACCGGCTGCACTCAGTGTCAAGCAACCCACGAGGCCGCGACTTCGTGCCGTGCGACCACCCGAGGCGTATCGTGATGGGTAAGGTACACCTCTATCAAGGAACGGACAGGGGAACGTCACGGCCTCGCGGGTGAGATCGGGAAAATTCAAAATCCAGCGAATCCTTGTCCGTGCGTTCTGCTTATGCGAAGATAATCGTCGATTCGCTCACCGCGAGGTCCCGCCCCGTGTCAGACCCCGTTCACCGTCCTGTTCGCGCCACAGACGTGACCAGCACCAACATCTACAGCGATTCCAGTGACGGTAGCGTGAACATTGCTCCATCGTCGGTTTCTCAATCCACACCAAGTGCTCACGACACGCTCGGCAATCCGGAAGCCGATTCCGCCACGCCCAGTCGGATCGGCGAATACGTTCTCCTCGGCGAACTTGGCCGCGGCGGAATGGGCGTCGTTTATCGCGCTGAAGACCCGCGACTGAAGCGCGAGGTCGCGCTCAAGGTGATGCTTCCACAGTTCGCTCAGAACGGGCAAGCCAAACTCCGATTCGTGCGTGAAGCACGCGCTCAAGCCAAGGTCGAACACGATCACGTTGTCGCGATTCTCCACATCGCGGATCACGAGGGATTGCCGTACATCGTGATGCCGTTGCTGAAGGGCTTGACGCTTCATGCTGCGCTCAAGGCGAATCCGCGGCCCCCGCTGCCGGAAGTCATCCGCATCGCTCGCGAGACTGCCGAAGGGTTGTTCGCAGCGCACGAGCAAGGGCTTGTTCATCGCGACATCAAGCCGGCAAACATCTGGCTCGAAGGAAAGAAACTCCGCGTCAAGATTCTCGATTTCGGACTCGCGCGCACCACGATCGACGCCGAGGCAACTGAAGGCGACGACGGCCCTTTGACGCGAGAAGGTGCGGTCGTCGGCACGCCGCAATACATGAGTCCCGAGCAAGGGCGCGGATTGCAGGTCGATGGCCGCACGGACTTGTGGAGCCTCGGCGTGATGCTCTACCAAATGACGACGGGCGAACTTCCGTTTCGCGGAGCTACTCCGCTTGCGATTCTCACGTCGCTCGCGCTCGACAATCCGCCGCCGCCAATCGCAAAGAATCCGGCTGTTCCGCAATCGCTGTCCGACTTCGTGTTGCGTTTGCTCGCGAAAGACCCCGCGTATCGCCCACCAACAGCAGAGATCGCGGCCAACGAGTTGCGAGACATCGAGAGCGGGTTTGCGAACGCGGTGCGAGTCATTCCGCTCGACTCGCCGCCACCGCTGATTCTCACACAATCCGGACCTGATCCGTTCGCCGATCTCGACGCGACCGAAGTCAGCATGGCAGCAATCGCGTCGCCTGAAGAAGAGAAAGACGCAGAAGCCGATAACGCCAACCAACCACGTCCGACTCGCGTGACCAAAGCAAGCACGGGCTTCCCGATGTGGGCGGTGGTTGCTGTCGTGCTGCTCGCGGTGGCAGGAGTGGTCGGGTTCGTTGCGTCTCAGTCTGGAAAGAAACCCGCCGAGGTGGTGAACAACGACGAACCGCCTCAACCACTGAAGAATCCGAACACGCAGAAGAAAGAGACCCCGTTAGTGGGTTCAATGGACCCGGACCGCAGAGCCGCCGAGTACGTCATCGGCGTTCACGGAAGTGTGGGTCTTGAAGGTGATAAACGCGTTTTCCGGACCGTGGACGAGTTACCCAAGGTTCCATTCAAACTTGCTACCGTCTATCTTGGGGGTAATGCCGTCAACGACGCGGGTTTAGCCGCGTTCAAAGACACCAAGAACCTGACTGCAATCACTATCCCCTCGACTTTCAACCTCACGGCTGCGGGCTTTGCGAATTTCAGCGGGAACAAGAACCTGTTGACTCTCAGCGTTTTCAGCACACCGCTGACAAACGAGGGGCTTGCCTACTTCTCGGGTTGTAAGAATCTCACGCTCCTCAATCTGCACAAGACGAAGGTTTCCGACGCGGGATTAAACCATCTGCGGAACTGCACGAAGCTTGAGGTCATCCATCTCGATCACACTGCGGTCACCGATGCGGGTTTGAGCAACGTCGATCAGTGGCCGAACCTCACGAAAATCGGGTTGGTCGGTTGTCGGCAACTGACCGATGAGGCATTCGTCCATCTCGCAAAGCACGATAATCTGGCGGAACTCTACCTCGAAAGCTCCTCGGTGACGGACGCTGGGTTGCTTCATCTCAAGAACTGCAAGAACCTGAAAGTCATTGGCCTTCAAAAAACAAACGTTTCCGCCACGGCAATCGACGAGTTGAAGAAGGCGTTGCCAAAGTGCGTCATTCAAACGGATGCCGACACGCTACTCTGGGAACGCAGCGTGGCCGCGATGCCTGTCAAAGAGCAGGCGGCGGCGGTCCTTGCCAAGTTGAAGGAACGCAATCCCGTTTCGCCATGCTACCTCATGGTCACCGCGTCCGACGAAACCCAGATAACGGGAATCTGGCTGCATGAAACCTCGAACGCATTCGACATTTCACCTGTGCGGGCTTTCGCTGGGCTGAAATCTTTCAAATGCGATTCGGCCGGAGGCAATGGCCAGTTGTCAGACATCTCTCCATTGAAGGGCATGAAGAATCTAACGCAGGTTGAAGTGCTTGGTATGAAGGTCACAGACCTGACGCCACTCAAGGGCATGCCGCTCACCTCACTGAATCTGAGTGGTAACCGCGAACTGACGGATTTGGAACCGCTCAGAGGGATGCCGCTCACGACGCTGACCCTTGAGTTCTGCGGTTCGGTCAAGGACATCGGGCCGCTCAAAGGCATGCCACTGACCGGGCTCAGCCTTCACGAATGCAGAGTCGAGAGCGTTGCGCCGCTGAAGGGAATGAAGCTCACGACGCTGAACCTGAACTCGAACCGAATGCAAGATCTTGAGTCACTGGGAGGCATGCCGCTCACCTCGTTAATCCTCAGTAACTGCGACGGGGTTAAAGATATCTCGCCGCTTGGGGGTATGCCGCTCACGATGCTGTTCCTCGATAACACTTCGATTACGAGCCTGGAGCCGCTCAAGAAAATGCCGTTGAAGCAGTTGTACGTTGATGCGCCCGGCGTCAGCGACCTGACTCCCCTGAAAGACATTGAACTTGAAGACCTTCGCTTCACTCCCAAGAACATCACTGCGGGCTTGGATATCATCCGTGAGAAGAAGACGCTCAAGACCATCGGCCTCGGGCACTACACAGCCTGGCCGGCCAAGGAGTTCTGGGAGCGTTTCGATAAGGGCGAGTTCAACAAATAGTGTTCGGTGGAGCGGAAATGGATCAACTGTGGGCACCGTGGCGATTGGCGTACATCGCTGCACCGAAGGAAAAGCCAACGACAACCGGCCCGGATTGTTTCATCTGTCGTGCGGTCGCGGCAACGGATGACCGCGCAAACCTACTCGTTCACCGCACGGAATGCTCGGTCGTGGTGCTGAATCGCTTCCCGTACAACAACGGGCATCTGCTGGTTTGTCCGCGTTCTCACAAGGGGAAACTCGAAGAACTCACGACGGAAGAACTGCTCGATCTGCAACTCGTGCTGCGTGAAATGATCGCGATTATCGAGAAGCGGATGCGGCCCGACGGCTTCAATGTGGGGTTGAATCTCGGGGCGGCAGCGGGAGCGGGCGTACCGGGACATCTTCACTGGCACATCGTGCCGCGATGGAACGGCGACGCGAACTTCATGCCCGTGGTTGGGGACACGAAGGTGATCTCGCAATCTCTCGACGCTCTCTACGAACTGCTCATTGAGGCGTTGCGAACGTGACAGGCGAGGAAGAGGCCGTTCCGAAGTTAAAAGCAGTTGGCTTCTGGCGACCGCCCCGTAAATGGCCGTCGCCGCGTTGGTTGGTGAACAGCGATTGGGAATTGGAAAATAGAGGACGCATCACGAGATACTTGCGGTCTGGATCGGTTTGTGGTGGCGCTCTGGGGTACTCGTGGTGCCGTTTTCATTGCTGTCGAGCACATCCCGTCCGGATGGGCTCCTGTGAACGCTCTGATGGAATTTGGGCATGGCCGGAAGGTCTTGCTCATTACATCCACAAGCACAACATCATGCTTCCGGACGCGTTCATCCACACGATGCGGATGAATGAGTGGAGGATGCCGGCGGGGAATGCGGAACGAGTGGCTGACTGGCGATCAACCTGCGGTGCGTATGACTACGAGCCGTGGGAGACCTGGGCGTTCCAATACAAATCGTGGTACGTGTTCTGGTAAACTGACGGGATATTCCCTCGCCCGACAAGAAGTTGAATTGTGGCTCACTCTCCGATTTCCGCAGAAGATTGGCAAGCATTCGAGGATGGCTGGCTCGCTCCGTATGCCATGCCGTCACGGGCAAGCCGCGGGCGGAAACATCCCGAACCTTCACACGAGTTTCGCTCTCTCTACCAACGCGACCGCGAACGAGTCGTTCACTGCACCGCGTTTCGCCGCATGACCGGCAAAACGCAAGTTCTCGTCGCAAGCGTCAACGACCACCACCGAACACGCCTCACGCACACGCTCGAAGTCACCCAGATTGCTCGCACGGTCGCCCGGCGGTTGCGGCTTAACGAAGACCTCACGGAAACCATCGCACTCGCGCACGACATCGGGCACCCGCCGTTCGGACACGCCGGGGAACGCACACTCAATGCGTGCCTCAAGAATCACGGCGGCTTCGACCATAACCTGTTCGGTCTGCGACGTGTCGATGAACTGGAAGAGCGCTATCCACAGTTCCCCGGTTTGAATCTTTCGTTTGAAGTTCGCGAGGCGTTCGTCCAACATAGTGGAAGACTCGACGCTCCCGAATGTGCGGAATTCATCGGGGCAGGGCGGCCACTGCTCGAAGCGCAGGTCGTCGATGTCGTCGATTCACTCGCCTACGACACACACGACTGCGACGACGCGCTCGGGCTGGGCTTCATCACAATGGACGAACTGGCTCGCGTCGAATTCTGGGCGCGTGCCACGGAACGAGTTCATGGTCACACACCCGGATTGAGCGGGCATCCGTTGCGGGTCGCGGTGGTTCGCGAACTGCTCGCCTGGCAGGTGACCGACCTGCTCGCGGAGACGATTCGGCGCCTCGAAGATGGGAAGATTCGTTCACCGGAAGACGTGCGTGCCGCAGCGCACCCGTTGGTTGGCTTCACGCCGGAAATCCGGAAACTGAAGGCCGGGCTGGAACGATTCCTGCACGAGCGAGTGTATCGACACCACCGGGTTTTGCGGATGACAGCCAACGGGAAGCGGGTGCTGGAAGCACTTTTCGCGGAATATGTCCGGAGTCCGGAACTTATGCCCGAGAAACATCTACGAAGATGGACCGGTGCAAATGATGTCATCGGTCCGCCACCACCCGGTTGGGTGACGGCTGCCCGTAACACTCTCGACTGCCTTGAAAGTGTGGTTGGCGATTACCTGGCTGGCATGACGGATCGCTACGCCCAACTCGAATACCGCCGCCTGTTTTTGCCATCGACAGAATTATAGAATGAGATGCAGGAACCAGGATTAAGGATTCGAAAGTCGCCCACAGGCCGCATTCGGGTGGCTTGTCCATGCCTGCGTGACCCTCTTGCTTTGCTGAGTCCCGAATCCGAAATCCCTCTCCCGACAAGTGAGGCTTTCCCATGCTCCTTTGGTTGATTCGCGGGGCGTACATTGCCCTGATATTCGGTCTGTCCGTTTTCGCGGCGACCAGCTTCGTCGATCAGGATGGCCACACGAACTCCAACGTGATTGTCGTGCCGATCGCGATCATGGCGATTGGTGGGTTTGTGCTATTCACCGATATCCGCGAGAAGCAGAAACAGATCACCACCATCTCAGCAATCTACTTCGGGCTAATGCTCGGGTTGCTGCTTGGCTACCTCTTCTCGATGGGCCTGGAACCGATTCTGGAGTCCGCGTTCGATAAGCAACCGCAGATGCTCAAACTGAGCCGGGTGCTGATTACCGTGATTTGCTGTTATGTGACGATTTCAACGCTTCTCCAGACTAAGGACGAGTTCCGGTTCATTATCCCTTATGTCGAATTTGCCAAAGAAGTGAAGGGCGGGCGCTCGCTTGTGCTCGATACGAGCGTAATCATCGACGGCCGAATCGCGGACGTGTGCGATACTCGACTTATCGACACGAAGCTCGTGGTGCCCCGGTTCGTGTTGCAGGAATTGCAGGCCATCGCAGACAGTTCGGACAAGCTGAAACGGAATCGCGGCCGACGCGGGCTGGACATTCTGAAGCGACTTCAGACCAACCCGAAGATCGAACTCCAAATGCACGACGGCAATGTTGCCGAGTTGCGGACGGGCGAGCGAATTAGGGTCGATGAACGGCTGGTCCTGCTTGCAAAGGCGCTCAACGCACGGGTGGTGACCAACGACTTCAACCTGAACAAGATCGCACAGCTTCAGGGGGTTGATGTCATCAACCTGAATGAGTTGGCGAATGCGATGAAGACGGTCGCGTTGCCCGGCGAAGCGATGAACGTGCGAGTGGTGAAGGCGGGCGATCAGGTTGGGCAGGGCGTCGGCTATCTCGAAGATGGCACGATGGTTGTCATCGAGATGGGGCGGTCGCTGATCGGACAGGAGGTCATGATCGTGGTGACGAGCGTACTGCAAACGCCGGCGGGTCGGATGATCTTTGGTCGTCCCGATCAGCGGACTTCTGGTTCGCACACGCCTGCGCCGGGCGGGGTTCCTGCTGTGAGTGGCGGCGTTCCGGGAGATTCCCGGACGTCGGCTGCCGAGCCGATGAAAGGGACTGACAGAGACGGGAAAGCCTGACGTTTCGCTGCGACCAGGAAGGGGAGCGGGCGTCTGGTTTTCACGCTCCTCTTCGAGTCGCGGTTAAACAAAGGTGCTCGTATGTTTCGCATTGTCCTGAGCGGTTTGGTGTTCGCAGGCGTGGGTTGGGCTGTTGCTCAGTCGCCGAGTACCCCGCTCTCTGAGCCAACAAAGAAGAGTCCTCCGCCGGAATCGTCGTCACTTCCTCCGGGCGCCTCGGACGTTGATCTCGTCGAGCGTGTTATCACAGCACGCCGAGAGTACGAATCGAGTCTGAAGCAACTCCACGAGCATTACATCAAGCACGGCGAGAAGCTCCGAAGTCAATGGACAGAGCAGGAGTTGATGGGGCATCACATGCTCTTCAAGCCATCGTACAACCTCGACGTGAAGGATGTGCCGCCGCCGAGTCTGGAAGCGAAGGTCAACGTTCGCGAGGCGAACGAGCTGTACCGCACCGCGATGGAGTACAAGGGCAAAGGCTTCGGCAACGACTACATCCTGAACCAACGACGAGCGGAGATTCTGTTCCGCGAGATTCTGGAAAAGTACCCGAACTCGGACAAGATCGGCGACGTGGCGTATCAACTCGGCGACCTGTACGAAGGTCGTGCGTACAAGCAGTACGACCGTGCGGCGAAGTATTTCGAGCGTTCGTTCCAGTGGGTGCGTGGCTCACGCACAGACGCACGAATTCGGGCCGCAACGCTGTACGACAAGCAGCTCAACGAGCGAGCGAAGGCGATGGAACTGTATCGCGATGTGATCGCACACGACACGGATCCGGAGCGGATCAAGCAATCGGAACGCCGCCTCGCGGAACTCTCGGGCCAGAGGAAGTGATCGGCGAGAATGCTCGCTTTTTGGTCAGCTTGCGAAGCCGCAAGCGGCTTCCGAGGTTGAGGAAGCCGCTTGCGGCTTCGCATTTTTCTGACTTTTACCTCCCCGCACTTCCGCGATACATTTGGGGTATGGACTTCTCACAAGAAGAACTGATCGAAGCCGTCGAACGGCTCGTCAACGGTCTGCTCGAACGAGCGGGCGTAACCGCGCCACCGGTCGATGCGCTGCACATCGCCGAAGATCATCTCGGCATCCCCGTCGAGATTGTCGAACCAGCCGAGGAAGACGAACACGGCCGACGCCGCCCGAAGGCCCGTCCGCAAGGCTCGGGTATCTTCATCTCGCCGGACATGACCCCTGAGCAGAAGCACAAAGCCGCTGCCGACGGAATCGCACGAACACTGCTTCCGGATATCTTGCGGAAGCTCGGCATTCCCCCAGGCTCCGAAGACAAAGCACTCAGCACTCACGTTCGCGGGCTCGTGATCCCCCGCATTCTGATTCCGACGCGACTTCTCCGGGCCGCGCTGCGTGAATGCAAGTACGATGTGCCCGCGCTCAAGAAAGTGTTCGCCACCGCAAGCGTCGAAGCCGTCGCCCTTCGATTGCTCGATCTCGATGCACCATGCGTGATCGCCATCATCGACGACGGCGTCGTCGCGCTGCGGCGAAGCAACCGCTTCGCGGCTCCGAAGACCCTCGAAGCTGCGGAACGAACGTGTCAGGCGAAGGTGGCGGAGCTGGAGTTGCCGCATCGTGTCCGGGAAGGCGAATGGACCGCTCAGGGCTGGCACATTCCCGGACGCCCGTTTCAGCGAATTATTCTGCGCTCCGTTCGCGACGACGATGTATAATAGCCGGACGTTGCAATCACCCGGCGGTCGCGAGCTTCAGCGCTTGGCCGCCGGACCTTTTTTCATGGCTCCGGGATTCGAACGCCCTACCCGGTTCGCATGATGCAGATGTTGAGGATCTCAGATCCGCGGATTGCGATTGCGTTGCGGTGACTGAGCGTTGCTTACCCCTTGGTGCGTTCCTCCAAAACGAGCGACCCGTCACTCCAATCCAACCTCCCAATCTGCTCTCGAAATCCAGGACGCAGGAGCGTTCGACCATGACAGATGATCGCATTCCAATGACCCGCGAAGGGTACGACAAGCTGAAGGCAGAACTCGAGCGTCTGCGCGGCGTCGAGATGATGGAAATCACCAAACGCGTGGCAACCGCACGTGAGATGGGCGACCTGAGCGAGAACGCCGAATACCACGCCGCGCGGGAGGATCAAGGGATGCTCCAGGCGCGTGTGAACGACCTCTCGGATCGACTCTCGCGCGCCGTCATCATCGACCCGAGCAAAATGCCGAAAGACGTGGTCTCCTTCGGCAGTAAAGTTCGTGTGAAGGACCTCGACGAAGACGAAGAGGAAACCTACGAACTTGTTGGCCCTGGTCAGGAAAACCCCGACAAGGGACGCATCCTGAGCACAAGCCCCATCGGTCAGGGGCTGATGGGCAAGAAGAAGGGCGAGACCGTCAAGATTCAAGTTCCGAGGGGCGAACTCCGCTTCAAGGTTCTGGAGATTTCGGCTGCCAATCTCTAATTTATGCTGAGGCAATAATTATTGCAGCGATTCCGCTGTTTCCGTCGTTTTTGGGTGGGCGCATTCGGTGGAATAACGTACAAGAGGGGCAAGTTTTTCAATCCACCCACTTGATCTGTTTCTCTCTATAGCCGAAACTTACTCATGGGGTTGGTAACACCAACCCGAAGCTGGCCCGCCACAGGAGGCGGCATGTCAGATCCTCGGCTCCACAGTTTGCACCTCGAAGGCCAGCCTCGGCGGGACTTGTTCCGCGCCGCGCGACAGGCTATTCAGGCTGCGTGTGGAAATCAAACGCTTGCCGGCGATCTCCGCATGCTCGCTTCCGACGAGCATCTCGACGATCCCACGATCGCAGTTCCCCCAAACGCACCCGCTGCTTGCGCTTCTGGTCGGTTTGCCTTCTACATCAAGGACGGCAGTAACGTCTACCCTCTGCACTTCGGGCTGAACAGTGTCGGGCGTCTACCCGATAACGACGTCGTGATCCGCGACGAATGCGTTTCGCGTCGTCATTGTGCTGTCGTCGTTCACCACGACATGCGGTGCGAAATCCACGATGTCGCCAGCAAGAACGGCACTGTGCTGAACGGCAAGAAGATCCCCGGTCCAACCAAATTGCAGTCGGGCGACCAAATCATCCTTTGTGGTCGCCGCCTCACATTCCACATCACAGAACTCGCCGAACCCGTCGCCGCAGTTTGATCGTAAGATTTCCCCGCTTGGAACGCTGAAGACGCAGAGCAAGAAAGACACCGGGTCTTTCCTTCCTCGTTTCACGCTGTTCGTTTCGCAGTGAAGAACCCATGCACATCGCTCTCGTCTGTCCGGAAATGCACGGGCACCTCAACCCCATGACCACGCTTGGCCGCGAACTCGCCAACCGCGGGCATCGGGTCAGTCTCGTGGGTTCGCCGATGGCGAAAGCGAAGGCCGATGCCTGTCGTTTCGAGTTGCTGCCGGTCGGCGTAAAAGAGCACGAGTCCGGCAAGCGCCAGACCGACCTCGACAAACTCGCGAAGATGACGGGGCTTGCGGCGCTGCGATTCACAGGTCAACTGCTGTGCGATCAAACTGTTGCCACGTTGCGAGACGCTCCGGACGTGCTGCGGGCTGCTGGCGTCGAGGCGCTGGTGGTCGATCAGGTTTCGCCGTCGGGAAGTGCCCTCGCGGATGTGCTGAAGCTCCCGTATGTGATGGCGTGCAACGCGATGGCGATGCATCAGGAGCCTGGGGTGCCGCCAGGCGTCCTGAACTGGGCGTATTCGCCGGGGTTCTTCGGTCGCATCCGCAATCGCATCGGTAATACTGTGCTGAAGATCGCGGCCAAGCCGATCAGCAACGCCGTGACCGCGTACCGGGTGAAGCACGGTCTTGGGCCGTATCTGTTCACGGACACGCCGAAGTTGGGACTTGCTCAGATCGCACAGCAACCGGCGCTCTTCGACTTTCCGCGGACGCAGTTGCCGACGCATTTTCACTACACTGGTCCCTGGCACGGTCACGGACGCGACAGCGAGAGGATTCCGTTTCCGTGGGACAAACTCGATGGCCGACCGCTGATTTACGCCTCGCTCGGCACGCTCCAGAACCGCCTTCAGCACGTCTTCCGGGCGATCCTCGACGGATGTGCTGATCTTCCCGTGCAAGTCGTGTTGTCGCTCGGAAGGAAGGCCGCAGTTTGGGATCAACCGGTGCCCGCGAATGCGGTCGTGGTGCCGTTCTCGCCGCAACTGACGCTCCTCGATAAAGCGAATCTGCTCATCACGCACGCTGGCCTGAACACGGCACTCGAAGGGCTGGCTCGCGGGCTTCCGATGCTGTGTATGCCGATCACCAATGACCAGCCTGGGGTCGCGAGGCGTGTGGAATGGCTCGGTGTGGGTGAAACGCTGAAGCCAGCAAAAGCGACGGCGGCACGGGTGCGGGCGATGATCCAGAAGTTGCTTTCCGATTCACGCTATCGCACGGCGGCTGAGAAGTGTCGGGATCAGTTGAAGGGCAATCTGGGGGTTGTGCGTGCTGCCGATATCGCCGAGGAAGCATTCCACACGAGGAGACGTGTCGAGCGCTGAGAGTTTGAATTGCGAGCGTCGAAGTCATTGCTCATCGACAATTGCGATCAGCAGCGTATCGCCTTCCCGATGACCCGCGAGCAACGACCGCCCCACCACGTCGTCGGGCGGGATGAGTTCATCGAGAGCCTTCTTTTCCGTGTTCGGAAACACCAGCGCGAGCGTGATTGTTCCGCTGCGGTCTGATGTCTTGAACGGGATGCGTGTGATCGACACAACCCCGTGCCGCGTCTCAAGACGAGTCGGGCTTCCCGTAGCCTTCGCCACGACGGGAACAACGCCAATTTGCATGAAATCCCGAAATCGGTCGCGTGCTTCGGGTTGTTTCTCCACGACCGAGATCAACGTCAGGCGTCTGCCGCCGAACTCTCCGCTGGCAAGCAATCCCCCAGTCGGCCTGATGCTCGGCGGTTCCTCCGACGCAGCACGCACTCGCTTCAAGACATCGGATTGAATCCGAAGGCGAGCGATCACCGCGACCGGACCAGCAAGCCCGCCGCCAACGACCTGTCCGGCAAGGCATTCGTCAGCGTGATCGGCGTAGACAACACGCCCGTGGTGTTGACGTTCCTGTTCCTCGGGCGATAGTCGTTTCGGTCCGGTTTGTTCCCAGAGGTTCGCGAAATCGAGTTTGAGGAGTGATTTTGGCGGGGGTGGTTTCGCTTCATCCGGAGGAACCGGGGGAACGGGCTTCACCTCCGGGGTGGGTTCCGGCTGCGTGACCTGCACATTCAGCGGCGCGGAGTCCCGTTTCGAGCATCCGATCGCGACCGAAAGCAGCATCGCGAACAACACCACACGCATTCTCGATTCTCCCTGAGCGCTCGCCATTTCCCGCATCAAGCCTACTCTGTCTGCAAACCTTCTGCCACAAGTGAGGCGTGTCATGTTCATCCTCAGTGCATTCGCCGACGAAATCTCACCCGATCCCCGCGAGCAAATTAGCGTGCTCAAGGCGTGCAACATCCGGCACATCGAGTTCCGCTCGATTCACAAGACAAACGTGCTGGCTCTTTCCGATGAGCAAATCAAGGAATTCAAAAAGCTCCTCGACGGCGAAGGGTTCAAGCTCTCGGCCATCGGGTCGCCGATCGGCAAGCTCGCGGTCGATGCTCCGTTCGAGCCGCACCTCGACAAATTCAAGCGAGCCATCGAGCTGTGTGGCGTCTTCGGAACGCCGAACATCCGCATCTTCAGCTACTACCCACCGGGCAACGATCCGAACTTCGACACCAAGAACTGGCCAGCGTCGCGCGACGAAGTGATTCGCCGAATGCGAGTGAAGGCCGAGATCGCGGTCGCGAATAAGGTCGTGCTGTTCCACGAGAACGAGCACCGCATCTACGGCGATTCCCCCGACCGCGTTCGTGATATCTTCACCAGCGTGAACAGCCCGGCACTGCGTGCGGCCTACGACGCCGCAAACTACGTCTTCGGGAACTTCGATTCGGTCGAGGGCTGGGAGAAGACGAAGGAATTCACGTCGCACTTTCACATCAAGGACTGGAAGAAGGGCGGGCATGCAGCCGGCCACGAGTACGGCGTCATCGCGGGCACCGGCGACGGCGACATCGCATACAGCATCAAGGCTGCGGTGAAGCGAGACTATCACGGATTCGCGACGATGGAACCGCACCTTCGCGGCGGCGGACCGACCGGCGGAATCACCGGTCCCGATCTGTTCCCGTACGCAGTGGAAGCGTTCCGCAAGATTCTGCGGGACTGTGGCGGCAGCGAAGGCTGAGCCTTGCGAGCCACGGGTTTTATCCCCGTGGACTTCCCTTGAGACCACGGGGATAAACCTCGTGGCTCGCAAACCCCAAGAAAGCCGCTGTTGCAGACGGGCTTGACGTGCGGCCGTCTTCGTCGATGATTTTGGGCACTGCCTTCCGATTGCGTTGAGGTGCTTGCGTGTCGCACGATTCGAGCCTGGAACCTGTTCTGCGAGCAGTCGAACCCGCAGCTCGACTGCTTCCGGAACGCCATCTCAGGCAAGTGCTGAACTACCTCATCGACTGGGGGGTGGCACTGCCGACGAATCCGGAACTGCCCCTCTGGGTGAATCGCACCGATCTCGTCTCCGCCAATGTGCTGCCTTCACGCGTGATGGAAGGCACCGAACCCACGCTGCTGCTCATCACCGATCCGAACGATCGGATGATCGACCGGAAATCGCAAGCCGAACAACTTCGCGTGTTCTGGGAGGTGCTGTTCGAGGCGGCGATCATGCAAGCGATCGACCGCAAGATCGAAGCCGGAAGCCTGACGCCAGCCATCTGCAGCGCGAGACTCAACCAGTTCGGCCCGGCAATCGGGCGAGAAATCAGCTACGTTCTCGAATCGGAACACCTCGTTTCCCCAGAAGCCGACGATGTCGCCCGGTATCGTTCGTTCGCGGCCGTTTACCTTTGCTGCGCGATCTTCAGGCCGTATCGCCTCGAAGCGTTGTTCCCGAGCCTTCCACACGGCGACATCGTCAAAACAGCGCTCGCCGAAGATGTGGACGCCGACGCTCTTCTCGCACGAACTCGCCTTCCGCACGCGCTGGAACCCGAACGAGAACCGGCACCGGACGAGCAATGGGGAACCCCCGACACGGCGCAGTCGAGTTCGCACGGTTCAATCAGCGATCGCAGCGGTATCCTCAGACATGCCCTCGACGCCGAACAAAACGGGAACAACGTCCGTGCAGCGATTCTCCGGACTCAGGTTGCCGCACACGCCACGGGAGACGAAAAGGAACTCGCCCTCACGGGTGCTCGGACCACGCTCGGAAAGCTCGTCGATTCGCTTGGCGATATGTTCGCCTGGGACCACGGCATGCGGCAAGAATGGCGGCAGGCACTCAATCCCCTGCTCGATGCCGCACGCTCGGGTGTCTGGCCGCGTGCGGCGCGCTGTCTCTACGAACTCCAGAAGATTCCAGCGAATCTCTCGCGAGAAGTCTACGCCGTCGATCTCGCGGAAGCGATCCGCACCCTCGGCAAACGGCCCGTGAAGCGACCGCTCCCGCGAGCAAAGCCCGTCCTCATTCTGATGGGGCTTCGTAGAGCGCACACACAGTTGATTCGTGCCAATCTTGGGCACGCCGCACAGTTCCGCCTCGACCGACTGTTCCATCACCAACTCGACAAACTCGAACACAACATCCGACACGAACTCACGCCGGTCATCACGGACGCACTGGCCCAGGCTGGACTCGTCGCTACGAACACGGTCGATGAGGTTGCCCGGGAGAAACTCGTCGCCGAGTTGATCGACCGAGTCTGCTCTCTCGGCTATCTGCGAATCGGTGATTTACGCGACGCCATTGCCCGGAATCGGTTGAAGATGCCGGACCTGAGTGGCCCTGCCGAATTCCTCCGTGGCGATCCGCTTCTGAAAGCCGATCTCAACCTCGCTTACGCTCTGGATGGAATCTACCGCAAAGGCGAGTTCTACCTGCGTTGGCTTCAACGAGGGAGTTCGCTGTTTTTCGCGACGCCGCTGGGTCGTGCGTTGTTCCTGTATCTCCTGCTGCCGTTCGCGGGCGGGTTCATGGCGGTCGTCGGTGCCCAGGAGATGACGCACATCGGGGAGAAGATCTACAACTTCGCAGCGAAGCAGATGACCGGGAAACAACCTCCGCCTCCCCAGGTCGCGGAGCCAGTTCCCGTTCCCAATCCAGCGAATCCGCCAGTCGAGCCGCCCGACGGTAAAGCAACGACCGATGAGGTCGAAGTGGACGAGGAAACGGGTGACTATCTCTGGCAGGACGCTCCGCACCCGGTGAACATCGTGAAGGATGTGTTCATCCCATCGCAGACGTCCGCGCAGCAAAAGGCAGGGCATCACACGTTTCATGTCCCGTGGAATTGGGTGGGTGGGTTGGCTGTGTTCCTGTTCCTGGTCATCCACATTTCGGCATTCCGACGCGGGGTGATCGTGTCGATCAGGTATCTCTGGTGGGCGTTACGCGGTCTGCTCTGGGATGTCCCGATGGGGGTCTGGCGGTCCGACGTTGTGCGAGGCATCAAGCTCAGCCGACCGGTTCGCCTGGTGCTGCGATACTTCTGGAGTCCGTTGCTCATTGCTGCCATCGTGATCGGACTGATGTCGGTGTTCGGCACCGATCCGCGATTCACGGCACGCTGGGGTTGGGCGATCTGGGCCGGGCTCACGCTCTTCTACAACACCCCGTGGGGCTGGGTGATTCAGGACCGCATCGCCGAGCAAGTCTCCGACTGGTGGCGAGTCGTTCGTGTGAATCTCATCCCCGGATTCATCGCCACGATCATCGACTTGTTCCGCAGGCTCGGGAACTGGATCGAACGTCGGTTTTACTCCGTGGATGAGCGTCTCCGATTCCGTGGTGGCGATTCGCAAGGCTCGCTCGTCGTGAAATCGCTGCTCGGTCTGATCTGGTTTCCGTTCGCGTATGTGTTTCGCTTCGCGTTCAATCTGTTGCTCGAACCGCAGATCAACCCGGTGAAGCACTTCCCGGTGGTCACGGTGTCGCACAAGTTGCTGCTTCCGCTCGTGGTGAGCGGCGACCCCGCAACGGTTCTCTCGACCTTTGGCGAAGTTTTGGCCAATTCCACGGGTTGGGGAGTGGAGAAGGCGAATTTCTGGGCGTTCTGGATCGTCGCAGGCATTCCTGGCGTGTTCGGGTTCATCGCGTGGGAACTACTCGCGAACTGGCGACTGTACGCGGCGAATCGTTCGGAACTGCTCAGGCCGGTAACGCTCGGATCGCACGGCGAATCCATGCGAGGGCTGCTGCGTCCGGGGTTCCACTCGGGCACGATCCCGAAGTTGTTCCGAAAGATGCGCACAGCGAACCACACCAAGGCGAGCCGGTTGCACCACGAAGTCGATCATGCGGTGGAAGGCGTGTATCACTTCGTGGATCGCGAAGTGGTTCATCTGCTGTCGCATTCTCCAGATTGGGGCGGAATTCAATTGAAAGTCGGAAGTGTGCTGTTCGGTTGCCAGCGTGTCACCGTGGAACTCGTGGCGCCGACGCTGGCGAAGGATGCGTTTGTGCTGGGGTTCGAGAATGTCGATGGTGGAATTGAGGCCCGTGTCGAGCAGACGGGCTGGCTGGATAAGCTGACCGATGTTCAGCGTGGCGCGTTCATCGTGGTGCTTCGCGGAATGCTCGACATGGCCGCAACCGACTGTGTGAACGGCGAGACACGTTCGGACGAGATGATGCCGCGAATGGGCCTCGCGGATCTGGCTCGTCGCGTTTCATGGACCGAGTGGGGTAACCACTGGAACCTCGGCACGAAAACGACAACGTGATGTCTTGGCGACCGGCGACGAAATGGGTTTCGATTTTGGAATGTGAAACTCTGTGTTGCGCGTCGCTATCCATCTCGAAATACGCTACAATCCTTCCAGCACACTCGCCGAACTTCATTTGAGACGATTTGACATGCCTTCTGAATCCGTCGCGGGGTTTCTCGACCGCGCTCAGGCCAGCCGCGTGCTGTTCCCAGAACAGGTTCAGCAGCTCATCATGCAGCCGGACATTCCGCAGCATGACCTCACCAATTTCTGCGAATACCTCCAAAACCACGGTGTGCTCACACGCTTCCAGGCGGCGGCGCTCTGCGAACACCGCGGGCACGAACTGAGTTACGGCGGCTACCCGATTATCGACGAAATCGGCCCCTACCCCGGCGGCACCGCATATCGCGCGTTGCATCCCGCTCTGCGAACGCCGATCGTTCTGCGTCGGCTTCGCAACGATTGGTTTTCCCCGATCGACAATCCGACTAACTACCTGGCCCGTGCCAAAGCTTTCGGCATGATCGCGCACCCGAATCTCGTTCCCCTTCTCGACGCCGGGATGCAGGGCGACGAGATGTACCTCGTGATCGAGTCGACGACCGACTCTGCCGACCTCGAGGTGCTGGCGAAGGAGATCGGCGGCGCGATGCCTGGGTTCCTGGCTGCCGAGTATGGTCGGTCGGTTGCCTCGGCGCTTCGCCCCGCACACGAACACGGCGGCACGCACGGCGATATCCGACCGACGAATCTCGTGATCGGTCCGCTGAATGTGAAGACCAACCCGCAGGGCAAGTCGCGTCGCCGACCTGCACCCGATGCGGTAGTGAAGCTCGCGGAGCTTGGCCTCGTTCCCGTGCGTCCGCCAGCGTCGGCGTTCCCGATGGTCGCGTCGCCGTACCTTCCGCCGGAGCGGTTGGATTCGCCGTCGCAGGATGCTCGCGGCGATATCTACAGTCTCGGAGCAACGCTGTATTTCCTGCTCGCGGGCCGACCTCCCTTCCCCGCGGACGATCCCGATCTCTTGAACAAAATCCGGTCGAAGGTTCCCTCTTCGCTCGCAACGCTGCGACCCGACTTGCCGCCTGAGTTCGTCGCGTTGATTGCTCAGATGTTGGCGAAGCAACCTCACGAACGCCCGGCGAGTGCTCACGAAGTCGAAACGTTGCTCGGCAAGTTCTGTCGGCCGGCGACTGTGCAGTCGAGCCACTCGATGGCTCCGCTGGCTTCCCCGGCTTCCATCGTCGGGTATGGCGCACCCGTAAATTCCAATGGCGCGGCTGGTCATGCGGCGCTTGGCGCTGCGCCTCCGGAAGAGGCAGTCGCATCTGAACTCAGCGACGAATGGGGTGTTGGTCCGAGCGCGTTTGAAGAGGCCCAGTCGAGCGCTCCCGCGAAGCGGGCGCCGCGGGCCATGACGGATGAGGAGAAATCTCGCAGCAAGATGTTGCTCATTCTCGGTGGTATGCTCCACCTCACTGCCGTGGCCATGATCCTGTTGTGGGTGTTCGGTGCGTTCAATTCGTCCGAGTCCGACGAGCCGGTGCCCACCACCAAGAAGGCACCGGATAAAGACCGGATTCCACCCAAGAAGGGCAAAGGAAACGCAGGCTGATCCTCGTGAATTGCGAGCCACGGGGTTTACCCCCGTGGGCAGTTCCGAACGCAAGACACCACGGGGATAAACCCCGTGGCTCGCAAAACATCTCCAATAGCTTTGCCACATCCTCATGATTCCGTGTATTTCGCAGGCGACGACGCTCCCGAGTTCGTTCGCCGACGACGCCGAGAACTACCCCGCCGGTGGATGCCAAACCATCGAGGTCTGGCTCACGAAACTGGAGCAACACCTCGAAAGCGTCTCGGCCGCGAACACACTCGCAGCTCTTTCACAGCGCAGACTAACACTGAGTGCCGCAGCGTATCAGGGTGGTTTGCTGCTCGCGCAGGGTGAGCAACGCAAGGCTCACTTCGATCACTTCAAGCGTCGGCTCGATTTGTGTCAGACGTTCGGCATCCGCACGCTGATTCTCGCTGCCGACTTCTCGCAGAAACCCGACGGGCAAGACCTTGGCCGTGCGATCGTGTCGTTGGCGCAAGCCGGGCAGTGGGCTGCCGGCTTCGGTGTGCGTCTTGCTCTGGAGTTTCGCGGCGGCGATGCGTTCTGTTCCTCGCTAGACACCGCGATCACGCTGGTCGAGCAGTGCCGCGAACCGAACGTCGGCGTGTGCCTTGATGTGTTCCATTACTACAAGGGACCGAGCAAGCCCGAGGATCTTGAACGCCTCACGACCGCGAATCTGTTTCACGTTCAGGTGTGCGATGTGGCTGGCGTGCCGCGTGAAGTGATGACCGACGCGGATCGCGTGTTGCCGGGCGATGGCGACTTCCGACTCGAAGCTGTCGTGCGTCGTTTGAAGCAGATTAATTACGCGGGAGCGGTTTCGCTGGAACTGATGAACCCGGAACTGTGGCGAGCGAATCCGAAGCAGGTGGTGAATCTGGGGCACGCCGCTGTGGCGAGACTTCTGGCAACGCACACAGCGAGTTGAGCTTTCTGTCTTCGCCAGTTTGTAGTGCCGGCTCAGCCGGCACACTACAACCGTGTCACGGCGTCATAACCAGCTTCGGAAGTTGCTTCGCCAGCATCTCCCGACCGGCAGCAGTGACCTTCGTGCCGCCGAGATTCAGCTTGCGCAGATTCTTCAGCCCCGTGAGATGCTGCAACGCCGCGTCGGTCACTTTGCTCGAGTTCAGGGTCAGTTCCTCCAGCGTCGTCAGGTTGGCGAGTTGCTTCACGCCGTCGTCGTCGAACGTGCCGGTAATCAGCATCAGCAGCCGCAGCTTTGGCAACTTTGCGATCTGTTCGAGCGTGGCGTTGCTCGCGGTCTTCTCGTAAACGTCGAGTTGGTCGAGTTCCGTCAGCTTCGCAAGGAACGGCAACCCGGCTTCGGTGGTGTCGTGGCTGGCGATGTGCAGTTGCCGCAGGTTGACGAGGTTCGCGAGGTGCTTCAGCCCAGCATCGGTGACCGCCGTGTGAACAATCTCCAGCCGGCGAAGGTTCGTCAGCTTCCCGATCGCTTCGAGCCCCGCGTCGCTGGCCGGCGACGAGTGCAGGTTGATCGACTCAATCTCCTTCATGCCCGCGAGATGCTTGAAGCCCGAACCCGTGATCTTCGACGCACACACAACCATCCGCTTCATTTTGGTGAGGCCCGCGAGATGCTCGAAGCCGTCGTCGCTCACCGCCGTGAGGCACACGTTCAGGATTTCGAGGTTCTTCAACTCCTTGAGATGAACCAGACCCGCGCTCGTGACAGCCGTGCCCGAGAGCTCGAGACGTCGCAGTTGATCCTGCCCCGCGAGTTTCTTCAGCCAGTCGTCAGTGACGCGATCCGTGAGAGCCTTCGGCGTGGGTGCCTTGTGACCGTCGGAGCGTTCGTTCAGAAGGATCTCGGTAATGCGGCCGAACACGGGCAGCGCTTCGTCGCTGGCAATCGACCGCCACGATTCCGGTGCATGAACCTCGATTGTCGCTGTGCCGCCGAGTCGTTTGATTTCGGCGAGCAACAACTTGTCCTTGGCATGCTGAACCGCGGCGCTCTCAAGCATCTTGCGAAGTGCCTGGGGGTCTTTCCGGATTGCCTCATCCTTCGTTGAGCCGATCAGAATCCCGAGTTGCAACACGGTATCGCTTTCGTTGTCGAATGTTCCATCCACCAACTTTGCTTCAGCAGCGAGTTTCGCGACCTTCCGTAGCCGCTCAGCGTCCACGTGTGGTTGCAGCGGCACGACGTTCAGGTATCGCGAGATCTTCATCGGCTTGCCGGGGTGACCCGCGAAGCCCTTCACGCCGACCTTTGCATGAAACACGCCGGGCGGGTCGCCGGTGGAGCAGAAGATTTCATCGTGATCGGGGCCGCCGAACGCGATGTTGCTGACCACCTTCGCGGGTACCGGCAAATACGCCAGCACCTTCGCTTCCGGGCTCAGAATCGTGATGCGGCCGGTCTTCAGGTCGGGGCGGTGGAAGTCAGCGACCCAGAGGTTGCCGGCCGCGTCGAAGGCACAACCATCGCCGCCGGAGCCGCCGAGGTCGTAGAAGAGTTCGGGCTTGCCGAGCAGCTCGTTGTCGGCAGGCAGTGGGTAACGCAGGATCTTTTGCGTTTGCGATTCGATGACGTACAGGAACTTGCTCGCGGGATCGACGTCGAGGCCATTCGGGAACGCCAGCCCCGTGCCGATCTGATCGACGCGACCATCTGGGCGAACGCGGTAGAGGCTTCCGACGGGCGTCTTCGGCGTGGAACCTTCGGGGTCGGTCCAGTAGACGTTGCCGCGAGCGTCGATGGTGAGATCGTTGAGGGAACGCAGCGTTTGGCCCTCGTGCCGATCCGCGACGATGCCGACCTTTCCTTCCGGTGACACGTCAAGTATTGCCTTGTATTTGTTGTCGGCGATGAGCATGTGGCCATCGGCCTTAAGGACCGTTCCCGCAGGCCCGATCTCCAGATACTTCGAGACGACCTTCTTCGCATCGACACGCAGAAGTGCTCCGCTGCAAAAGAAGACCTCGCCCTTGCGCCACGTCGGTCCTTCGGAGTAGCCGGGGGCTTCGGCGTAGTGGTCGAACTTCACGCCAGCGAGCTTCTTGGCGAGATCGGTTTGCGGTTCGTCGGCCGGGGCCGGTTGCGTGAGGAGTGCGACGAGGCACGCGAGGCCGCACATGGCGACGAGCGATCTCAGGCGGGGAAGTTGTGTTGTCATTGGTGATGCGGGGGTGTTGGTTTGGCGAGACGTGCAGAATACCCGATGCAGTGGACGGGCGGAACGAGAAAGCCCGGTTAAGCGGCCGCCCCAACGGGGCAGCGCTTTGCGACGCGGCTGCGTTGCGGGTATCATTGCATCGGCACGCCTGTCTCACATTCCCCCGGAGAACCCCGCATGTCCGCCACGCGACGCATCACTCGCCGCACCTTCCACAAAACCACAGCCGCGGCGGTCGCCACGCTCGCCGCTCCGCGTTTCCTGCGGGCCCGCAACGCAAACGAAAAGCTGAACATCGCCATCATCGGCAGCGGTGGCCGCGGCGGGGCGAACCTAAACGGAGTCGCTTCCGAGAACATCGTTGCCCTGTGCGATGTGAACAAAGCTGCAGTCGATGCTGCCGCGGTGAAGCACCCCAACGCGGCCAAGTTCACCGACTTCCGGCAGGTCTTCGACAAGCCGGCGGCGTTCGATGCGGTTGTGGTCAGTACCTGCGAACACACGCACGCCTTCGCCACGATGCTCGCGCTGAAGAACGGTAAGCACGTCTATTGCGAGAAGCCGTTGACGCACAACATCTGGGAAGCCCGCATGATTCGCGAGGCTGCCGCGAAGACGAAACTCGCCACGCAAATGGGGATTCAGATTCACGCGACCGACAACTATCGGCGGGTCGTGGAACTGGTGCAGGGCGGCGTGATCGGGCCGGTTCGCGAGGCTCATGTGTGGGTGTCGCGGGCGTGGGGCTTGCAAGACGCCGACGCCGCGAAACGCAACAAGGACATCGTGACGATCACCGACCGCCCCAAGACCGAGGACGTGGTGCCGACCGGTCTCGACTGGGAACTGTGGCTCGGGCCGGCGCCGCATCGTCCGTTCAACAACGTGTATGTGCCTGGGCCGAAATGGTATCGCTGGTGGGATTTCGGCAACGGCACCATGAGCGACCTTGGCAGTCACCGCAACGATCTCGCATTCTGGGCGTTGAAGCTGCAAGCCCCACTGACGATCGAGGCATCCGGACCGCCGCCGCATCCGGAGTTGGCCCCAGCGAGTATGAGTGCGACTTACGAGTACGGCCCGCGTGGCGATCAACCGGCGGTGAAGCTGACGTGGCATCAGGGCGAGAACAAACCGACGCCGTGGCTGAAGAAGGAAATCCCGCAGTGGGGCGACGGCGTTCTCTTCATCGGCGACAAGGGCATGCTGCTCGCCGACTACGGCAAGTTCGTGCTGTTGCCGGAGAAGGAGTTCGCGGGCGTGAAGCTCCCCGAGCAGAGCATCCCGCGAGTGTCGAGCCACTACGCGGAGTGGATTGGGGCGTGCAAGGGCGGCAAGCCGTGCCATGCGAACTTCGAGTATTCGGGCTGGCTGACGGAAGCGAACCACCTCGGTAACGTGGCGTATCGTGTCGGCAAGAAGCTGACCTGGGACGCCGCGAAGATGGTGGCAACGAACACGTCGGAGGCCGACAAGTTCATCCGCCGCGAGTACCGCAAGGGCTGGGAGCTGTGAACATGGGCAAATGCACGGTGACTTGGCTTTGTACGCTCTCGCTCATTTTCCTCGTGATCACAGGGGCGAAGGCACTCCTCGATTCCACCTTCGACGACTTCAAGGGTGAAGGAGTCACCTACTCGTGGAGTGCAGGTGAAGCTACGGAACGAGGGGTTCTGGTGAGAGAGCTAGCCGCGGACCCAAGTGAACTCGAGATACCGGGCGGGTCGATCCGATTCGGGCATGCGTGGATTGAGGAACGTTCCCTGTCCACACACCGGCTTGTTTGGTTTCCAGCAGAACAGCGGGTCGGCGGGTACTTCTTATACTTCAGGTTCGCGGAGATCAAAGGGGTCAAACCCTCCGACCTCATCATTCTGCGGGGCGATGAGGGGAGCAGTGTCGGCTCGATGGCAAGCGGAGGAGATTACCTCTGTCGGGTCGGAGGAGGCGCGTTCGGTTGCCCTCACGCTGGCCTCCGTCCGCCGCTCAAACGGAGCGTGCGGTTTTCCCGCACTCCGCTTTCACAAAGGTCCGCTATTCGCGAAGGCGAATCGAAGGAATCAGTGCGATCAAGCGTACAAGACCCAACTCGCCGTAGAGATGTCGCTCCGGAAGTTGTTTCCAACCCCGGCAACGCCACCGCTTGAACCGATGCGACCAGAGACGCCGCAGGATCCAACGGTCGAGTTGAGCGAAGAGCTTGCGGACATGGGCCTTGTGATAGTACAAACCCCAGCCGCGAATCACCGGGTTGATCTCGGCGACCAGTTCCGGAGTGGTTAACGGAGCCTTACGCCGGGTACGCTGACGGATCTGGTCCTTGAAGTGATGGATCGACTTCTGCCGGGCATACGCATAGAGGTCGCCAGAACGGACGCCGCTACGAATCTTGCCAGGTGCAAGCCGCAATGGCCGCGTACCCCGCTTGATCTTGTACCCCAGAAACTCGAAACCGAATTGTACGTGAACGATGCGCGTCTTGCTCGCGTTCAACGTCACGCCCAGCGTCTTCAAGAGGGCCGTAGCCTCCACCAACACACGTTGCGCTTCCGCCCGTGTGTTACAGGTGACCACCCAATCGTCCGCATATCGCGTCAGCCGATAGCCTCGGCGACGCATCTCCCGGTCAAACGGAGTCAAAAGGACGTTACTGAGCATGGGAGAAATAACTCCCCCTTGGGGTGTTCCCTGCTCGGTCGGCAGACGCTGGCCGTCGGCCAGCACGCCGGCTTTGAGCATACCTCGAATGAGACGGAGCACCCGACTATCCGAAACTCGTTGGGCAACGAGAGTCAGCAACTTCTCGTGATCCACCGAACCAAAGAAATCTCTCAGGTCAGCGTCCACGATCCATTCTGCCCCCGCGTTCAACTCCTTCCAGATCTTCCTCAACGCATCCTTTGTCGATCTCCCCTTCCGATATCCGAAGCTGGCATCATCGAACACCGGCTCAAAGATCGGTTCCAGGCGGTTCAATAACGCCTGCTGGCACACGCGATCGTAGATCGTCGGGATACCCAGTGCGCGATACTTCCCCGCCTGGCCGGCCTTGGGGATCAGGTGCCGTCGCACCGGCAAAGGCTGGTAGGTGTCCGTGCGAAGTTCATGGCCGAGCCGATCGAGTTGCTCGTCGAGCACCCTCTTGAACTCCACCACACTCTGCCCGTCTACCCCACCCGCCCCACCGTTACTCCGGACCCGAGCCCAGGCCATCTCCAAGTTCTTCCGCTTGTAAACCTTGTCCACCAAGGAGTGGACCTTCTTCGCCCCGGTCGGATTGAGCCAGTCCGCCAGTCTCCTCGGGCGTTCGCTTCTGGGTCTTTCACTCATGGAACTTCTCCACGCGACCGCCCTTGCTCATCTGGTGTCCTTGCCTGCACCGACCACCTCTGCCCACCGCCTTCCCCAGCCCACCCGGCTGCCGATTGCTCGGTCGCGTGGCTTTCACCACGCTTCAGGTAATATGCAGTGGTCCGACAACTCGACCGGCCCCGCTTCCCATTTCGCTGACGCTTATAGGGTCGCTTCTCCCGGTTCCACCCGAGAGCCGGTCGAGTCCTCCTGGGGTCACGTCATGGTCTTCTGTACCGTGCCGTCCGCAAACACCTTGATACGGTGGGTGGATGAGTAACGCCTTCGCCCCCATAGTGCGGGCTCGACCTTGCCCCACCTTTGGCCGACCGGTTCGTCATTGAGGCAGCCCCCATCGACTACGGCCCGGTACTTCTCCTCATGCCCTTCGGATCCCGCCTCGCGGCGGACACCCTGCCCTCCGAGTTACGAGAGGTGGCTCCAGGTTCCCCTTGGCTGTGTCCGGATTTCGCCTTCGTGCCCGTTTAGGGTTCTCCATACCTTCCTCTCCCCGGCCGGCGAGGAATTACCCCCGCCTTCGGATACGGTGCCCCTCATCCGGACACCGGAGGGACTTGAACCCTCCTGACCACGACGCTGCCCAGCGCACACTATGTGTCGATCCCTGACTCCGATCCGTCCGAATTGCGGTTGAGCGTGATCCGCTCGTGGAATAATCCACGCCCCAAGAACATTCGTTTTGTCCCGAGAAAATAAGCAGGCAACCTGGGAGTCTTCCCCATGCTCTCCATCCTCGGCGACTCGGTTCGACTCTGCGACGGCATTACTCGTCGCGAAGCCCTGCGTGTCGGGGGCCTTGGGTTCACTGGGCTGGCGTGGTCCGATCTCGTGCGGGCCACGCCAACCGCCGCACGCACCGGCAGCTTCGGCAAGGCGAAGGCGTGCATCGTCGTGTTCAACTACGGCGGGCCGTCGCACCTCGACACGTTCGACCTCAAGCCCGACGCACCCGCCGAGATTCGCGGCGAGTTCAAGCCCATCGCGACCAGCGTGCCGGGCACGCACATCACCGAACACCTGCCGCTGCTCGCGAAACTCGCCGACCAGTACACCCTCGTTCGCTCAGTCAACGCGGGCACGCCGATTCAGGGAATTGTGGGGTGAAGTTGTGCCTTCGGGGTATTTTTAGCCGCGGATGCGGCGACCGAATGTAGCCAGGGGTGAGCGAACGAAGTGAGCGGAACCCCTGGTAAGCGATGTCCAACCAAACGCCAAGCCCCGGTAGGGGCGACGGAAAATCACCCGAAGGTTAGGTTCCGTCGCCCCTACCGGGGCTTCATTTCTCTTTTCGCCTTCGCCGGGGACCAGGGGT
This sequence comes from Planctomycetota bacterium, assembly GCA_021413735.1. Lineage (GTDB taxonomy): Bacteria > Planctomycetota > Planctomycetia > Gemmatales > Gemmataceae > Gemmata. The sequence goes on along the minus strand of JAIOPV010000023.1, from coordinate 31,755 downwards.
TGCGCTTCGCTCCACCCCTGGCTACACTCGGTCGCCGCGTCCGCGGCTACAAAACCACCGAACCACAATCACTACGCCGCAAGCGGCGTGGAAAATCAATGCCCCTTCTCCAGTTGCACGAGGTGTCGGCGCATGTCGGCGTGAATGCGCTTTCGCACCAAATACTCGTCGTCGTCGAGCCACTTCCGACCCGTCGGACCCAACGCGAAATCGTCGCTCACAATCGCACGAATCACGTCTTCCACAAGGTTCAGGTGGAACCGCGAGTAGTATTGTGCAGTCGTCCACGTGTTCGTGATCCGCTTGTCGTCCATCTTGCGGAACAGCTCCGTGATCCGTGCCAGCCCCGTCTCCGACGGTCCCTGACCCAGAGCCGAAACATACGTCTGTGCGAGTGCCGTGTATTCCTTCGGCGGCAACTTCACCGCGTTCGGATTCAGCAACTCGTTGCGGGCCTCATCCAGAATCGGTGCCGCCTGCTCGTGCAAGCCGAACGTCAGCCAACCCGCCGCGAGGTTCAGTAGCGTTTGCAGCACCGAACCCCACATTTCGGGCTTCGCCGAATGCTTCTTCTTCAACTCCGCCGTCGTCGAACCACGCAGCACCTCGTTGCGAAGTTTCGCCAGGAAACGGTCGATCTCGTCACGCATCCCGAGTTTCTTCAGGCTTCGCAGGCACTGCCCCGCCACCACGTTGATGAGCTTGAACCGCGAGTCTTCCGACTTGCTGCGGATCAATTCCGACACTTCATCGACGAGCTTCTTCACCAGGTCGCCACGGTCGAAGTGGCCCGCCATGAACAGCGAACGCTCGATCAGTTCGCCCTGTTTCTTCGGCATGTCCGGCGGCTCGGGCGTGTTTGGCGTTGGCCCTCCAGCCAGGGCCGCGGGCACAAGTTGCAGTAGTTCCACGGTGAACGACTCGCCAACGCGGTGCGACAACGGCACCGCCTCGTGAAGCACCAAGAACTGCACTTCCTTCGTGGTCTTGCCCGCGACTCCTTCCTTGTAGAGCTTGCGGATTTTGTCTGCCAGGCGCCCGGGCTCCTTGATCGCGTGAAGCTCCGCCAGCTCCTTCTTGAGTGCGTCCTGATTCTTGGTCCAGTACGCATACGGGTCGAGCCGCTCCTGCGGTTCGATGATGCGCGACTGTTCCCGCATGCGGCCAATCACGTAATCCGCCCGCAGGTACGGGTTGTTCGTGCCGCCCGACTTGCCCTTGCTACCGATCTCTTCGAGGTCCGCGACGAGCTCCGCCGACATCTGCCCCGTGTGCGGCTTGCCGGCCAGCACCTGATCGACACGATACTTGAACGCCTTGAACAGGAAGTTCTGCGTGACGGCCGACACGACCGCCTCGAAGTGCTTGTTATCCTGCCACGACGCCGGAACCGGCTTCTCCATCACCTTGCGGGCATCCTCAACCAACTTCTTCGCCTGCGTGCTCTCTTGCAGTTTCGCGAGGGCGAACGCGAACAGCAGATCGACATACGGCAGGTTCACGGGTATGATTTCTGTCCACTTCCGAACGGCCGCGTGAAGCTCCATCGACTTGTCGCGAACAATCCGCATTCGCTCGGAATCCTTGTGCCCGGCGAACCGCAGGAAGCTCGGCAAATCCTTCTCGGCAGTCAGCCCTTGTTCAAGCAACCGTTGAAGAACGCGGTCGCGCACGCGGGCCAACCCGAGGACGTCTGCCCCGGAGAGTTGCGCGAGGCGGAAGCCCATTAGCCAGACCGCCCGCACCGGAAGCGCCTGTTCGTGCTGTTCAAGGAACTTCTGCACGACCGGCAGCCGCGCCGTGAGCCACGGCGGCACCGGGTTCTGGCTCGCGAGCCAGAGGAAGCTCGCCACGACCTGCCGAGTTTCAACTTGCCCAGGAGCGGGGTTCGCGAGCCGCTTGTCGAACTCCTCGGCGCGTATGCTGCCCCCGGTCGCGAGCAATTCGCTGCGAACCCAGCCGCCAATCCATTCGGGCGGAATCGGGTCGGCATCCCACATCGCATTCAACCAGCACACCGCAGCTTCGGGCGGGTCGTTCATGCCAGTGCTGGCGATCGCGAGTTCCGGCCACAACGCGACACGTTCGGGAGCATCAAGCCCGCCCTCGACCGCGAGGAACTGCTTCTCCAGTTCTTCGCGACGCAGTTTCCACTCGCTCGGCGGCTTGACGATTTCCGTTTGCGGCAGGAAGTCGGTTGTGGTTCGCGGCCCAACGGTCTTGCCCTTGCCGGTTGTCTTCGGCTGTGGTGCGTTCGTCTTCGGCCCACGAGCGTCGTCTTCGTCTTTCGCCTTCGGGTCGCGTTCGGGTTTGTCGGGCTTGGTCTTCGGCCCAGATGCGTCCTTGCAGATGAAGTGGTCGAAATCGAATCGCGTGGCTTCGATCCACGCCCCGAGCGGCTTCTGCTCCGCCTCGATGACGTAATCGACCCAGTCTTCCAGCGAACGGAACGCGCCGTCCGGCACGCTCTCGGGGATGAACTTGCCGTTCTCGTCGGGGTAGAGCCACACGACCTGATCGGCGTCGTCCGCGAGCAGTCGCCGAACGGCGTCGCGGCGCAGCGTCGGGTGAAGTCGCCTGCCGACGGGCACGAACAGGTTTGGCAACTTCCAGAACGGTTTGAAGCCGAGCGCGTTTTCGAGCGGCAACGCCGGCGGTGCGAGTTTCGACGGGCGGGTCCGCAGTACCACCGTGCGGTTGCCCTTCGCGTCGGCAGCGACCGCGAACATGAGTCGTTGCGTGAGGCGGTCGTCGGAATCGCGAACGAGCACGTCGAGCTGTTCGACGGCGTTCTCGCGCAGCACCCACAGTTCCGGAATGTCGGCGGCGTTCCCGGCGGTGAGCCGCATCGGCACCGACATCTTCTTCGGCGCTTTCGTCTCAGTCCAGCCGACGGGGGCCGTCGGTAGCTTGAACTGCATGATGTCGTAGACATCCTGGAACGCCGCTTCGTCGAGATACACCCATTCGCGTGGCTCGCGGATCAACAGCAATTGTCGATCCGCGACACGAATCTGGTTCGCGAGTGGGTGCGTGCTTCCGAGTTCGACCCACACTCGCGGAGCACGTTCGAGGTAAGCACGAACGGTGCCTTTTGTGCCGGCTGCGGTCTTGTCCATCGCCCGAAGCAGCGTGTAGTACGGCGGGCCAATCACTCGCAGCAAAACACGCTTGGTGTCGGCGTCGCCCGGCGCAGCGAACCACCGGAACCCCTGCCGATCGTTGCCGAGCCTGAGCATTTCCGTGACCAGAGTCGGCAGATCGTCGGCATCCGAAAGCTCGAACAAAACGGGAGCCTGATTCGAGACCGTCGGCGTGCCCGACTCACGCGTGACCGGCAGCACTTGCGGCCAGCAGGTGACGTCTTCGGGCGTGTCGGTGGCGTGCCGCTTCGAGCCTTTGACGCCGATCTTGTCGAGGTTCTTGATGACCGTCTTGTTGAGCGACGCGGTTGATTCAAGGTAGATCTTCCCCTGGTCGTCGAGCGTGACCGCAGCGGGGGCGAGGGTCACGTCGGCGGGAACGATGCTGCTCGTCAGCGCGAGCCGCAGGGTGTCCAGGTTCGGAAACAGCAGGATCATGGGTTCGGACGGGGGTTGTGTGGTCGTGGTGAGATGTCCGATTAGCCGCGACCGAAGGGAGCGTTCGCGCTCCCTTCGGTCGCGGCTACGCGATTGGTTATCCCTTGTTGCTGGTCTTTTGCTTCTGTGGCTCGTTTGGTGTCGTCGTGGGCTGGCTCGGCTGCGCCTCCGACTCGCGTTCGACGATCACCTCGCCGAAGTCTTCCGGCTTCAAGCCCGTGACCTTCTCGACGAGTTTGCGGTGCATCTGCTCGTGTTCGTGCGGCAAAGCATCCGGATCGGAATCCAGCTTGATGATGATGTTCTGCTTGCCCGTGTTCGGATCGCGGCGAAGCATGATAATCATTTCGGCCATGTGTCTGCTATCTCCGGTGCGGTTGATGTTCGCGGCGGCGCAGCCCCGTGGGGGCTGCCGCTAAAGGTTTATTCCGCGTCCTTCTTCTTCGTGGGCTTCTTGTCGGGCGTTGCATTCACATCGGTCGTGGTGCCTGCACCCGCTCCGAGTTTCACCTCTGGTCCAGGCGCACCCACATCCTTCGGGTAGCGTGCCCGCAACTCCTCAATGAACTCGTGAACCCGCGCCCCCTCAATCGTTTTTTTCTCAATCAACTCGTCGCGGAGCTTGATGAGGTCGGCCTTGTGCTTCGTCAAAATCGCGGCCGCCTTCGCTTGTGCCTCAACGATCAGCGTGTTCACCTGCCGGTCGATCGCTTCCGCCATCGAGCCCGAGAGCACCTGGCGGTCGCCCTTGTGATCCCGGAAAGACCGCAGCGGCGCCGCAAGGTTCGACATGCCGCACACCTCGACCATGTACTCCGCGAACAGCGACGCTCGCGCCAGATCCGATTTCGGGTCGCCCATGCCGCTCGCGCCCGTGGACACGTCGCCAATGAGCAACCGTTCCGCCTCGATGCCGCCGTACAGCACGGTGACCTGGTCGAGCATCTCGTTGCGGCTCATGCCGATCCGCTTCTTCTCGTGCTTGAACTGCGTGAAGAACGGTGCCCACGGCATGTCGCTCTGGATCGTCACCTTTTCGGGCGGCGCGTGGTTCGGACAGAAGATCGACACGAGGAAGTGGCCCGCCTCGTGCGTGGCCACCATCGGCAAATCTTTCTCGTGAACCTCGATCTTCTCATCGAACTCCGTGATCGCCTTCTCGATCAGCTTCGGCGTCGTTTCGCCGGTGATGTTCTCTCGCATCCGCAACCGGGCCACGGCCCGACACAGGGCGTTCAGGTGGTCACCGCTGAACGCCGTGCCGGTCGACGTGATGTATCTGTTTCCGGTGCGGTTGATGGCGTATTCCATCGCGTCCGGCGTGAACTGGAGCTTCATCTTCTTGTTGTAGATCTCGAAGATCGCACGGCGGTCGTCGTCGTCCGGATACGGAATGTGCAAGTGGAACTCGAAGCGGCCCGGCCGCAACAACGCGGGGTCGAGCGATTCCACGAAGTTGGTGGTGCCCACAATGAAGACGAGTTCGTCCTTGTGGAAGCCGTCCATTTCGGTGAGGAGTTGGTTCACCATCGAATGCTCGACGCCGCTGCCAGTGTACGTTCCGCGAGCCGTGGCGAACGAGTCGATTTCGTCGAACACGATGATCGACGGTGCCGACTGCCGAGCCTTGTGGAAGATCTGTCGGAGGTTCTCTTCCGATTCGCCGACCCACTTCGACTTCAGTTCCGGACCCGACACAATCGTGATCGCAGCGCCGATGCTCGCAGCAATCGCCTTCGCGAAGTACGTCTTGCCGGTGCCCGGCTGTCCCCAGAAGATCATGCCACGAGGAATCAACTCTTCGAGTCGCGCGATCTCTTCGGGGTCGGTGGCCTTGTCGCGTTTCTGGAGAGTGTCGAGGATCTCGGCCCGCAGCTTCGACTTCACCTTCGAGTAGCCGCCGATGTCCTTCTCAAGATCGATGCTCGGAATCTCCATGTGACCGCTGAGCGTCGCCTGCCGAATTTGTGAGTACGCACGCTTCGGATCGGCAGGGTAGTCCTCGCCTTCGAGTGTCGAGAGCAGTCGTCGGAGTCGCACAGCGTTCACGCCAGACACGTATTTGTAAAGCTGCCACGGCGAGAAATCGCGACCGAACTTGCGGCTCTCGGATTGCGTGACGAGCTGGCGAAGTCGATTCCGCGAAGTGCCGAGGATGCCGGTCCAACACGGGAACAAGTTCTCGATGACCTTCGGCAGCGGGAACGACGGGTCTTTGAAGCCGAGCCACACGAGTTCGGGGTTCTCATACAGCAGCGGGATCACTTCGCGTGCTTCGCCAGTGAGGCCGCCCTGGCTCGTGGTGAGCAGGTCAAGGTGTGGCAACACGACAACGCGACGCTCGACGGCACCGCGAACGGCGTCGCGAAGTTGGGCGATCATGGTTCCGATGAGACCCATCGGAACCGCGCCCTGTTGTGGGTCGCGTTGCCGACCGTCGAGGTAGATGCACTGGAGCTTCGCCTCGCGCAGCCGGTTCCGCACGTTGAGGAACAGGTACGGGGCGAGTTCCTTGTCGCACTCGACGAGCACGGGCAACCCGCGAATCAGTTTGCTGGCGATGTCGGCCAACTCCTGAGCGTAGGCTGCTTCGACGGCCTGTTCGGGCGTCAGGCTCTTGGGCAGTTCTTTCTCGGTGACAATGATGCTCATTGCTTGGAAGCTCTCAGCTGTCAGCTATCAGCTTTCAGCCAGACATTCCGGGCGATCTGCAATCGCTCCGGAGAATTCGGGTTGAGGATTTGGTTGTTTGGCTGAAAGCTGATAGCTGACAGCCGATAGCTCAGACTTCCACCTTGATCGTCAGCGAACCGCTCTCGGCGTCCTCGCTGATCTCTTTCACGGTGCCCATCTGTTGGGCCTTCTGCTTGAGAGCGTCGCGAGTCACCTGATTCACGACCTCCGAGATTTCCGGCTGCAACTCTTGCAGGTGCTTTTCCAGCTTCTCGGTCGCCTTGGTTTGCAGACGCGATTGTTCCTGCTCGAACTTCTTGTCGAGGTCCGACTTCAGTTGATCCTTCACGCGGTCCCGCAGACTCTTCTCGCTCGGGCCAACATCGTTGAAGCCAGTCGCGTCGCGTTTCGCTTCCTGGTTAATGGTCTCTTCCGTCTCGGCCTTGACCGACACTTCGCCGGAACACGGGTCGATCTTGACGGTGAGTTCGCCGTCCTTGCGAAGCATCGTGCCGTCGTCTTGCTCCTCGAAGCCGCGTTTCTTGAGTTCTTCCTTCAGGAGTGTGGCCATGTCTTCGGGTGGCAGGATTTCGAGGATTTCGAGTTGCGTGCAGATCTCGTCCCCGGCCTTGAGATGGCGGGTATCCGATTCCTTCACGGTGATGCGGTAAGCTCGGCTCATATTCGCTCCAAAGGGTCAGAGGTCACGAGAAAGAATCAGACGAATGACATCAACCAGGGCTGCCTTCGGGGTTATCGTTTGGTGCGGCTGCGGGGTTCGCTGCGGGCGGTCCGCCAACCGGACCGCGGAGCGGTTCCAGCATCTCCACGGTCGCACGGGCACGAGCCGCGACACGATTCCCATTCACGGCTTCCCAATCGGCTTTCCACATCTGGCTCGCCTGGTAGCCCTCGTCGAAGTAGCCGATGTTCAACGCCGCGTTCTGCCAGCCTTCGAGAATGTCCATTTGCCGAGGAACAGCGAGCGCTGAACGCTGCGTATCAAGTCGATCAGCGAGTCGCGGTGGACCGCTTCCTTGGAGGCCGCCGGTCCAGAACACGGGCGTCATCTCGCTCGTGAACAGAGCGGCGTTGGTGCGAAGCACGAACCGCGCAAGGTCCGTGCGTTTCGCCTCCGCAGCGGCCTTCAGGAACGCTTGCAGTGCCGCGAACTCGGCGCGACCCTGCTGCCGCATTTTCTTCCAGTCGCCCATCTGACCCTTCATTCGCTCCGAACGAATCCAACGATGCATCAGGTGCGGTTGGAGGCATTCAAGCAACACCGCCCGTTGTCCCTCGAACATCGGCGAGAAGTTCGGCGGCGTAATTTCGTCGCCTTCAACCATGTCGCCTGGGAACGTCGCCCAACACAGCGGATTCAGCCGGAAGGCGTCTTTCTTTCGCAACGCCGCGAGCAAATCGGGATCGGTGCGAGTGGCGTCGAAGGCCAGCCAGAAGAACAGTTCGTCGGCTGGGGTCAGAGCTTTCGGGGCGGCATCCCACGCGGCTTTCGTGTCGTTCACCTTCTCGGCGGTCGCCCACAGCAAGAATTCCAGCACGGGCCGCGAGAACATCAGACTGCGTTCTTCGAGCGGGATTCGTTCCCACACGCGGCCCGGCGTTGGGTTGTTTTCGCGGAGGTATTTGTCGTTCCGCCACGCACCCTGCCGTACGAGAAACAGGATGCACGCCTTGCCAAGCGTGTCCTTGATGAGATCAACCGCCCCTGCACTGAGGCATTCCGGTCGGTTGACGGCGGCGCGAACGAGCTGCATTCCCTGGTCTGCGGGGAAGTGCCCGACCATGAACCGCAGGATGCGCAGCAGGTTGAACTCGAACTTCGAGACCTGCCGTGGGCCGTCTGGCTCTGGCGGACGCGGCGGTACGACGGCACGGGTCATTTCGAGTCAGCCCCTCGCGAATCCGGCGACGAAGTTGGTGTCGCCAGCGGGAGTGGTTTCTTACGTGTCCATCCCTTCCACAAGCCTACAGCATCCTTCGCCGGAAAACCATTCACGCTGATCTCGCGACCGATAACTCGAATCTCGAGCGTGTTTTTCTTTCGCCACTGTTCATCGAACTGGTAGCGATTTGTGAGGAAGTGAATTCGCTGATTGGTTGAACCAATCCATCTGCGTTCGGTGTCCGGTTTATCGCGGTCGTAAGGGCCATCAACCAGAATATCCGTGAGGTCGATCAGTTCCGCAATCTCGGGTTCGGCTTTCGCTCGCAAATCTTCAAGGACGTATCCGCTAAACACCATCACAGACAAACCGAGCTGCTTGGCGGTTCGGGCCAGCGCGACCGCAGGCAGCGCGTGTGCGAACGGTTCGCCACCGAGAAGCGTGATTCCTTCGATTCCCGATTCATCGCGGGTGCGTGTCAACCATTCGACCATCTCGGCGGCGGTTTTCGTCTGCCCGCCCTTGAACGGAAGGAACTCGGGGTTGCAGCAGCCTGGGCACCGCAACGGACAACCCTGAAACCAGATCGCGAACCGCTTCCCTGGCCCCTCTGCTTCGGTGCAAGGAACGACCTGAGCAATCTGCATCGTCAGGGCATTAGCCACGGGATTCGACATCGTGAATTTTGGCTCCGAGGTTGTGGCATTATACCACAGCGGGAATGCGCACGATTCCGGCGTATCCCTCTTCTGCATCCAATGTCACATCACGATCCACGAACTTCCGCACAGTTGCAATGTTCGTCGTCAGATGCCGTGTGATTTCCGACGTCCGATACTCGCTCGCATCCGGGCTGAACACCAACGGCAACAGCAACTGATCGGCCGAGTGCGGATCAACCGGGCACTTCGCATCACGAAACGCAATCGCTTCGTCGGCAGCTTCGTCGGCGACGGATTCCGCAGGCTTGCCGCGTTCCCCCAATCCGAAGAACAGCGGTGGCACCGGAGCCTGTCGGAAGATCACCGCAGCGACCGTTCCCGGATTCGCGGCTTCCCACTGCTCCACCGGAATGTGCGACTCGATCCCTTCTGACTTCAACCGCACCGACAGCCGACGAGCTTGCCTGCGACCCACTGATTCCGGCAGATCCGCGAATGCACTGAAGCCGCCTGCCGTGGTCAGTTCGGGGCACGTCAGGATGCTGAGACCGTTCACGCGATTACACGGATGGATGACGGCCCGAATCTCGCCGCCGCCTCGTGGATAGAAGCCGGGGCGGATCATCTCGACGTCGATCACGATGCCCATTCGTCGGAGATAGGCAGTCCATGTCGTTTCGAGGAAGTGGTAGCACGGTGCGTGGGTGTTGTGTGTGCCGCCCGTGATGGTGATATCGCTCAACGAACTGCCCCGCAACGCCAACGGCAACGCGATGGTGTGCAGAACAAGACTCGTTGCGCCAGCGGTGCCGATGCTAAAGACGTACTTGCCGGGCTTCACCGCGTTTGGCTCGAAATACAGCACCGCGGAACCGTTGCTGGCTCCCTTGTACGTGGCGCCGCTGATGGTGCCCGCCGCTTTCACGCACATGACGTGCTGCGGTGCGAGGCCAGGCTTCGAGCGGTTGGCGCGAATGTTGATGAGCTTGAACGGCTTGCCGGTGAGGATCGACAGCGCGAGCGCCGACCGAAGGATTTGTCCTCCGCCTTCGCCTTCCGAGCCGTCGAGTTCGATCATGCTGCTGCTCATGTTGGACGGACACGCAGACAGGGAACGCGGTTCAGTGTCGTCGAATTGTAGCACTGATTGTCGCGGTGGCAGAGCCTGAGCGCCAGCGAGGTTTTTCGCTGTCCTCGCTGGCGCTCGGGCACGGACGGCTCCACATTGTGGAATCGCCGTTCGCGAGCGTCGTTGTACCGTCGTGCGCGATATTCTGAGCGAATCCATCCGCCGGAAAGCCTCCATGCCCGATATCGACGTTGCCGCCACCGCTGCCCGAATCATCTCGAACATCGAGAAGGTCATCATCGGCAAGCGACCGCAACTCACACTCGCCATTGCCGCGTACTTCTCCGAAGGGCACATCCTCCTCGAAGACGTGCCCGGCGTCGCCAAGACCATGCTCGCTCGCGCCCTCGCCCGCAGCGTTGGCTGCACCTTCAAACGCCTCCAATGTACGCCGGATTTGTTGCCGAGTGACGTCACCGGCGTGTCGATCTTCAACCAGAAGACCACCGAGTTCGAGTTCCGCCCCGGACCGGTGTTCGCACAGACGTTGCTCGCTGACGAAATCAATCGCGCCACACCGCGAACGCAAGCCGCACTCCTCGAAGCAATGGCCGAACGTCGCGTCAGCGCCGACGGGCAGACGTATGTACTGAAGCCGCCGTTTCTGGTGATCGCGACGCAGAACCCCGTCGATCAGGAAGGCACGTTCCCGCTTCCCGAGGCACAGCTCGACCGCTTCCTCGTGCGGCTGAGTCTCGGTTATCCGAGCCGGGAAGAAGAAGGGAAGATGCTCACACGGCTGCAGAAAGGGCACCCCATCGACGACCTCAAGACGGTCGTTCCTGCCGAGGATGTGTTGGCGTGTCAGGAGGCGATTCGCTCGATTCACGTCGATGAAAAGGTGATGCGGTACATCCTCGAAATCGTGCATTCGAGTCGCAACCACGAAGACATTCTGCTCGGCGGCAGTCCGCGTGCGTCAATCGCGTTGTTCCGCACGGCACAGGCTCTCGCGGCGGTCAGTGGTCGTGATTTTGCGTTACCCGATGACGTGAAAAAAATGGCACAGCCCGTGCTGGCGCATCGGCTGATTCTGAAGCCCGAGAGCCGACTGCGGAAGCGAACGGCAAGTGTGGTGGTTCGCGATTTGGTCGGCGATGCGAGGGTGCCGATCACCGATAAACAGAAGGCCGCTGCGGAAGACTACTTCGAGTGAAACTGCAATATCGTCTGCCGATCGCGGTCCACAGAAAAACAAGTACAGGTCATTACAGCGGCGGTTCGCCTTCGGGGGTCGTGTCGTCGGTCGGCTTCTTGAGCCCCTTCACGCGGTCGTTCAACTTCTGCTGCCGATACACCGCCAGATCACGCTGAAGTTTCGTGTCGTGGTCCGTCTTGATCTCGCGATAGCGAGCCATCCAGTACACTCGCGTCGCCCAGAAATCGATCACGGCCACCAGCAACACTACGCCCACCAGCAAGATCACGCCGATCCAGTACACCGCAACCATGCGAGCGAAGTTCTTGTCGTCCTCGGACGGCTGCCTTTCGGGACGATTCTCGCCGAGTTCGTCCATGCGGGCGTCCATGCCGGAGACATAGTAGAACGCGATCAGCAGGCCAATGACCACCAACAACCCGGACGCAACGAGCCGACGGCGACCCTGCCCGCGGAAGTATCGCCGGTCCACGTCGGGCATGAATGGTTCGTCATGGACGCGGCGCAGGGTGCGAAGCTGCCGCGACCCGGCACCCGTCCCGAGCACCACCAGGAGCGCGGCGATAATTAACCCGACGATCACGGGGCACCTGCGGGCACATTCGTGAAGCGACCGCCCCATCGGAGCGGTTCGCAAACACCGCCCCATCGGGGCGGCGGCTAAACGTGGGTCTTCACTTCAGCGGAATGCACATCAGGTCATTCTCGTCGCGGAGGTAGAGTTTGCCGTCCACGAGCGCCGGGTGTGCCCATGTCTTGCCGCAAACCTTGGTGCGAATCAACGGCTTGAACTCGGTCGTGTTTGGTTCGATCAGTGTGAGCGAACCGTCGTCGTCGAGCATCAACAGGCGTTCCTTGCCAGTTGGGCCGCAGCGAATGAGGGCCGCGTGATACTTACCCAGGCCGGATTTCTCCCACGCCACCTTGCCGGTCTCCAGTTCCACGCACCGCAGAGTGATGTTTGGGTTCGTGATCGAGGCTACGCCGTTGATCATGTAGAGGTGCTTGCCAACCACCACCGGCGTCGAGAAGTAACACGTCAGCTTCTTGTTATCCCACACCTTCTCGCTGGTGAACTTGCCGTCTTTCTCCGCGACTCGCAAGCCGATCGCACCGGACGTCACGGTGCTGCCAATCACCATTTCCCCCACCTTGATGGGCGTCGCCGAGGACTCAACCAGGTTGCCGACTTTGCCCTCGAACGGAACCGACCACAGCTTTTCGCCTTTCGCGTTGAGCCCGAGGAGATTCGCTCCGGTCAGGAACACGAACTGCCCGCCGACGAAGACCGGCGACGAATAACTCGCGGGTTCGTCAGTCGATTGCCATGCGGTTTTGCCGGTCTTCGCGTCGAGAGCCACGACACCGGCTCCCTTGCCACCAACCATCACGACCACTTTGTCATCGACGACAATTGGCGACGTTGAGATGCCGAAGAACAGGTTCTTCGCGTTGAACTCTTTGAGCGTGTCCACCTTCCAGACGATCTCGCCGGTTTTGGCGTTCCAGCAGGCGAGGATGCCCGTGCCGCCGAGCGTGAACACCGAGCCGCCACTGATTGCGGGGGTCGAACGCGGGCCAGCCCCGAACAACGGCTTGAACTCGGGACGCTCGTAGCTTTTCTCCCAGAGCAGTTCGCCCTTCGCGGCATCGAACGCAGCGAGAGCGTCGGCGTTCTTGCCCTTCGGTTGGTAGAAGGCGTACACGATTCCGCCCGCGACTACCGGCGAACTGTGCGACTCACCGACCGGCATCTTCCACGATGGTTTGATGTCGTCTTTCCACTTCTCGACGACTTCGGGGGTGTTGTTATCGCGTGTTGGGCCGAGGAACTGCGGCCAATCTGCTGCGGAGAGTGTGAAGGTGAAAGCGAGCGTGAGGGACAGCGAGGCCAAGAAGCGGAGCATGCGGTAAACCTCCTGGCAAACTGATGGCTCACTCACTTGCAGGGTGAACCACCGGCAACGAGAACCGGGAATCCGGTGGGTTCATGCTATCCGGCGGGGAAACGGCTGGCCCCTGTCGCTGTGCCGCGTTCAAGAAGTGATGTAGCGGGGCGTAGTTCCAGCCGGTGTCGTGTTCGTTCGCGATGGCCTTCAACTTCGCGATGGCTGTTTCCGTGATGTCGATCATGCGATCGGTGTAGGTCGGATCGCAGAAGTAGATGCGGCAACCGAGCGGGCGAGCGTCGCGAGCGGTGCAAAGGCCATTCACCTGAAAGGGGCAACCATCGCGAGTGACGGGCTGTGAATATGGCGGCGCGGTTTCGAGCAGGATTTCCGCTTCAAAGTGCGAGATGAACAGTGTGTGGTCGTATTCGGTGAAGCGACAGCAACGGCCCGACGCATCGCAACGCGGACCGGCCGCAGCCACGGCAGCATCGGCTTCCGCGTATATGGCGAGAACGAGTTGCCGAACTTCAGTGGCCATGATTGATAATCTCACGCAAAGCCGCAAAGCCACAAAGGAAGAAAACGAACTTCTGTCTTCTTTGTGGCTTTGCGGCTTTGCGTGAGATCCATCTTAACTCAGACCTTCTTGTAAGGCGTGGTCACTTCGAAAGTGCCGTCAGGCAGTGGAACGCGAACGTAATCGCCGAAAAGATTCGGAGCGTCTTTCTGCAAGATGTCGAGGAACTTGCCGGCGAGCTTGCGAATCTCAGGTTCGGCGAAGGCGCTGCCGCGTTGTTCGAGGAAGTGCCGCAAGGCCCGTGCGTTCGCGGTCACGAAGATCTTCGTTTCGGTCGCGTTCGGAAGCACGCTGCGAGCAGCCTGGCGAGCGGTCTTGCGGCGCGTCGTGCGATCCGCGTCTGGTGGCACCATCGCAGCGGCCGCAGCCTTCGGATCGGCGAGCTTTGCGTTCAGTTTCTCGGCAATCTTCACATATGCAGCGTGTGCCTGTTTCACCGATTCGAGCCAAAGAGCGTGCAGTTCGGGGTCGTTCGCGATGATGTCCGGCTCGACATATTCCGCGATGGATTCATCGACATATCGCTGCGAAAGCTGCGAGTACGACATGCCGGCACGATGGCGAACCAACTCGTGTGTCAGCGTTCGCGACACGCCCGTGATGACGAAATTCCACACGGCATGTTCGAGAACCGACCCGTGACCAACTTCCTTGATGTGCGTGAGGTACGCGGCGTTTCCACCCGGTCGCGGCTTGGCAAAGCTCAGATAGCAGACACGCCCGGCGGTCTCGGTGAGAACTTCGCCAGCGATCTCGCTATCGCTTTCCCAACTGACGCCGTGATCGGCGAGAAAACGCGACAACTCAGCGTCTTCGATCGTCTGCTTTCCGACGACGTAGACTGCTGGTTCCGTGATGATTCGGATGCTTTCGTCCACTCGTGGTGCCACCGTGACCATTGTTCGCACGCCTCGCTCGATTGGAAGAATCCAAGCGGCGGAGGCATAACAACGCATGATAGCGGAATCTAGATCAACCGAATGAGGGTGTGGCACCGGTTTCTGGAGTCAACGTTTGTGGAGAGTCAAGCGTGATGTGCGCTGCAAATTGATTCCGGCCTACTTCCCCACCCCATGTCCGGAACCAACCGTTTCAGGTCCGGAACCAATCGTTTCAGAGCCGGAACCATCTCGATCGTCCGGAAGAAACTACATCAGAATGTGTGTAAAGCAATTTCTTGGAATCGGTTACGACCAATTCTGCTGTCGCGAGAATCAAATCCACGTCCGGAACCATTTCACACGTCCGAAAGAAACTATCCGAACACGTCCGCGACGGCGATGCTGCCGACATTGTGGCTATCAAACATGACCGGAATCGTTGCTCCGACGGGGTAGTCGTCGCGTCTGGTGTAACTGGCTTCCTCGTCCGATCTCGACGATTGCGTGTATCACAGAAAGAGGGGGTTGCTCAATCTGGTTTGGTGGGGAATGCAACCATGACCGAGCGTGAAGCATTGTTGACGGCCTTGCCGGTGATCGAGTTCGCCCAGCAAATCATTGCTTCCGGATGCTCTCCAACAGCTTCGCGAAGTCTTCGGGCGGGGCGGCTTCCCAGTTCAACGTCGTGGCGTTGTCCGGGTGAACGAATCCCAGCCGCGCCGCGTGCAGCATCGGTCGCGTCGCTCCGCTGTCGTCTGGCAACGGCTTCCCGTTGATCGGGCGATCGTAGACCGTTTCGCCACAGAGGGGCGTGCCCGCTTCGCCCAGGTGAATGCGAACCTGATGCGTGCGACCCGTTTCGAGACGGCATTCCACCAACGCGAAGTTGCCGAGCGATTCCCGAACCTGAACGTGTGTGATGGCTCGCTTTGCGTCGGGGGCGTCGGCCTTCGTGGTGCTGCCGCGACGACCGTCGCCACGATCTCGCACGAACACGGAGTCGATTCGCTTGGCAGGCGGCGTGCCGCGAGTGAGAGCGAGATATTGCCGTTCGACGGTGTGCTTGCGGAACTGCTTCGTGAGGTGTTCAGCTGCGTCACGAGTACGAGCGAACACGACCAGGCCACTGGTGTCGCGGTCGATGCGGTGAACGGCGATCACGGGGCGGTTCGGCGTGCCGAGCAGAATTGGCAGCATGTCCGCGAGCGTCTTCGGCAGGAACTTCAGGGCACGTTCGCCGAACTCTTCAGCTTCGTCCTTGTGACGCATCGTCGTGAGGCCGACGGGCTTGTTCGCCACGACAATCGACTCGTCTTGGTAAACGATGGTGGATTCCGGCAACCGTTGGGAGGGCGGAGGGCGGAGGGCGGAGGGCGGAGAAACCCCAGGTTTGGTTTTGGCCTTGGCCTTTTCCGCCTTCTGCCCTCCGCCCTCCGCCTTCTTTTCCGCTTTTCGCTTCGCTTTGTCGGCAAGCTTCTTGCGGTCTTCGGGCTTCAGTTCGATCGTGCCCGACGCGAGTTCAATTCGCTTGCCAAGCTGAAGCTTTCGCGTGACGTTCGGCTCGACCTGCCCACTCACTTTGACGTGTCGGCCCTCGACCAGTCGCTTCGCTTGCGACCAGCTTAATCCGTAGCGATTCTTGAGTGCGAACGCGAGCGTTTTGTTGTGTTCTCGACGGTCAACGACAAACTGAATCGGCGGCATGAACGGTGTCTCATGTTGCAAAGCCGCAAGCGGCTTATGGATCATTCCCCGAGCGTGAACGCCGTGGGGTCGATCTTCTCCAGCAAGGTGAATTTCTCGATCACAAGCTCGGCTACTTTCCTGCCGTCGCGTGTGACCACAGATCGCGTTGCTTTCGCCAGTCCCGATACTTCCTTGAAGTCCGAGAACGTCGTTTCCAGGTCCGTTTCCTTACCCGTCTCGGGGTCGGTGCTCTTGTGAGCGATGCGGACCAGGTGCCCGGTTCTTCTGTCGAACGCGAGCCGAAGTTCAGGGTACCCCCGCACCTGCACGAGCAACCCCGAGGCGTCCGGCCCCTTGAGCTGCTTGTCTGGCTTCAGCACGAATCGACGGTCGGCCACGAGCGGCGTCAACTGCGCGATCTCATTTAAGAGTACCGCAAGTTGCAGCTCGCGAACACCCGCAGCCGTGATCGGAACGACGCGACCGTTGATCTTTTGCTTCGCAACTGCTCCATCGACTGCTTGCAGAAGTTCCCATTTTTGCCCCTGCACTTCACAGTTGATCTGCGTCCGAAATCGGCCAGGGACGTGGTATGCATGCTCAAACACAAACGGAGTTTCATTGCCGCCAACGGTCATGACGCCTTTCCCGACGACGCGACCTGCTGGGTATTTGCTGAGTGCTTCAGCGCCGCCCGCCGACGTGATGGCAGCTTTCACGAGATCATCGGGCTTGTCCTGCGCGGTCGCGAAAGCGAACCCGAGCGCGAGGAACGATCCGCACAACAACACTCGCATCGGGTGTTCCTCGTGGTGATTTGGGCGAGCCACGGGGTTTATCCCCGTGGTGTTGAAGTGATGAAAAGACCACGGGGATAAACCCCGTGGCTCGGTTACTTCTCCGCACCCGACGACAAGAACCGCACCAGTCCCGACACGGCGGTGCCGGTCGCGTCGATTCGCAGGTTGCCATCATTCGGCGACAGGTGAAAGCCGCCGATCAGCATGTTCGCACGGAACGACGTCTCGAAGTGCCGCGTGTTCGCTTCGACGTACTGCATCCCCGTGAGGAACTGCACTGCATCAGTGACCGCGACCTTGTACTTCTGGTTGCGGTCGAGGTCGGGAGTAAGCCTCGTGAGCGTGCACGCGTATGAAAGGCTCTGCACATACAGTCCTGTTTCCGTGCCGGGGGCCGCGTCTGTTTGGCGGCCATCGACCACAGCACGGAACGCACCTGCCCACTGCGGCGTTCGCGGATCGTTGCCGGAAATCTGAAGGCCGCACAGCCAGTCGTTCATTTCGTACACAGCAGCAGCAGCGTCCGCGTTCTTCGTCTGCATGTACAACTCGGCGAACGCGGGCGTCAGCGTGGCCGCCATCAGCGGTTGCGGCTTCGTTCGGAACGCAGCCCGGTAATGTTCGAGCGCCTTCTTCACGACATCCGTCTTCCATGCAGCGGGCTTCACGCGATTGCCTGCCATGATCGCGTGCAATGCCATTCCGGGATACTCGTTCATGCCGTCCGGATCGACCTTCGTGGAATCATCGCTCGCATTGTCGGTGTACTGCACCGAACCATCGGTCTTGCATTGACGGTGGAGAAACTCGCAGAGCCGCTCGGCCTCGGCAACCAACCGGGCATCGGCGTTGGGCAGTTCGTAAATCGCGAGTGCGACTGTGGCAGCGAAGCCGATGCGATTGCACAGCATCGACGAATGCACCGGCACCCGGCAATTCGGATCGGCTGGGTCGAGTTTCGTCGCGGCAAGCAACGCCAGAGCAGTCTGGCTGGCCATCGCGGCTTCTTTCTCGTCGCCGCTGAACTTGGCGGCCTGTGCGAGTCCGAGCGCTCCGCGAGCTTGCTTCAAGTCGTGATCGCCTGGAAGAACCTGCCCGAGAGCCGGGATGAAACCGAACATGAACCGCCCTTGCGGCTGATTCCGACGGGTCATCCAGCCTGATCCGAGCAACACCCCACGGACCGCGCTTTGAGTCGGGTGCGGGAATGCGTTGAGCGGTTGAAACTGACCGAGCGCCGGTTCGTTCAGAGCGGCGGTTGGAGTTACCGGAGTGGCCGTTGCCGGCACTGCGGGCAGCGTTCGAGGGGCTGCGGGTGGAACGGCTTCGACGGCCGGAACTGCGGGAGGCGAAACTGGAGTCTGTGCGATGGCGACGACTGCCGCACTGACTGCACTGAGCACGAACCCCGCAAGTAAAATGAGCCGTCGCATGACCTGCCCTCCGTGGCCGGAATCGGTATCAGGGCGACATGCTAAACAAACCCGTTGCTCGCACGCAATCCGAACACGATTCACGCGGCTCCGAACCGTCTCTCGAATGGCCCGATGAAGTGCCGATCCTCCGACGAATCGAGAACTGCGAATACGACCTTCGCGAACGCCCCGCTGAACCGACCTCGCAACGCCTTCGAGAATAGCTGAGCCACGACCTCGGGATCGTTCTTGAAGACACCGCAACCCCACGCACCGAGAACCGCCGCGTCGTGTCCGTAACCGGCCATGATCGTCAGCACTTTCTCGACGCGATCCCGCATCTCGTCGTGAATCGGTTCCCGATCTTTGTCGCGGATGACACCCGCGTTCACGGCTGGCGACGTGACGAATCCACACAGATACGGCTCTTCGAGGAGTTCGCCAGTGTCGTCTTTGATGACGGGCACGTCTGGCGAATAGATCGCGTAGTTCGAGTACCAACCGCCGGGGAGCGTCGCGTGGTGTCGATACATCGCGTTGTTGTTGATGCACGGATACAGGCCGCTCGCACGACAAAGCGATTCCTCCTGGGCGCGTGCCCCGCCAAGGAAGCCGCCGCCGGGATGTCTGGCTGATGCGAAGTTCAACGCGACTGGCCGGAACCCATCGGCAACGAGTTGCCTTGCTGCTTCGAGCGTGGTGTCGTTCACGATCTGAAAGGCGGTTGGTCGTTCGGTCGGCACGAATCGCGGCAACGACTCGTCGGGTGGGTACGTCTCCGTGCCTGCTCGTGCCGATTCGACGAGGTGTTTCACATGCACGGTGGTGCCGCTACGGTTCTCGTACCGCCCTGCGGTGAGGATATCGAGCGTTTCGCGAGCGATTGTGGCCGCCCGAGCACGACTGGGATACATGCCGGACATGCCTGGCTCCGTGTGGTGGGTGACAGACACTGCGGGCGGCAATGCGGTTCGGGTATAATCAGCCAAGAGGAGGACGACCCAATGCCAATCCACGACTGGTCGAAGGTTGAAGCCGGCATCTTTCACGACTTCCACGGCGACTGGATTCAGGTCATCAAGCACACACTCAACAATGGCATCCTGCCGCCAGAATATTACGCCTTGTCGGAACAGAAGGCGGCGGGTGTCGGGCCGGATATCCTGACGCTCGCGGATAAGTCCACCGACGAATCACCATCAAGCGGCGGAACAGGATTGCTTGTTGCGAAGCCAAAAGCACGAATCGTCGAAACGACCGACAACACTTTCTACACCCGAAAGCAACGCCACATTACGGTTCGCCATGTGACCGATGATCGAGTCGTCGCAGTCATTGAGATCGTGTCGCCCGGCAACAAGAACAAACACGGTATCCGTTCGTTCCTCGATAAAGTGAAGGATCTGCTGAAGAACAAGATTCACCTGCTCGTCATCGACCTGCAACCACCAGGCAAGCACGACCCGAACGGCATTCACGCGGCGATCTGGGACACTGTCTGGTATGGGTCGGATGCGGAGCAAACCGAGAAGCCGTTGACGGTCGCGTCTTACGAGTGCAACGACCAAATCACCGCGTATGTCGAACCGGTTGCCGTGGGCGACGTGCTACCAGATTCGCCATTGTATCTCGTGCCGGATGGGTATGTGTTGGTGCCGTTGGAGAAGACCTATATTGCCGCGTGGGAAGGTGTTCCCCGGCGATGGCGTTCGGTGATCGACCCCGCCAGCTAGCTGCTTTCCGCCGACCGCGAGTGTGGTATACTCTTCCCATCCTCGCTGCGACGCGTCTGCCCCAAAGCCCACCCTTCGCGTTGGAGTTCCTGTCGTGCTCACACTTTCAAACGGAACACGCCGCGACTTCCTCCGTGTCGGTGCCCTCGGTTTCGGTGGCCTCACGCTGCCCGATCTGCTGCGTCTGCGAGCCGAGTCGGGGTCGTCTCGTTCGCCGCGTGCGGTCATCATGGTTTGTCTCGCGGGTGGCCCGTCGCACATGGATATGTACGACCTGAAGCCCAACGCTCCGGACGATTACCGTGGCGAGTTCAAGCCGACCAAGACGAACGTGCCAGGCTTCGACATCTGCGAACACATGCCACTTCAGACGAAGATCGCGGACAAACTCGCGCTCGTTCGCAGTTTGCAGTTCGTGGAGCCGTTGCAGCACGAACTCGAAGAGGTGTTCACCGGGTTCCCGAAAGCCGCTCGCCGACCGTCGTTCGGGTCAGTCGTGAGCAAGTTCAGTAACGGCGATCCCAAGCTTCCGTCATACGTCAGCCTCGAATACGGCACGACCACGACGAGCTACGAAAGCCCGCAATACATCGGAGCCGCACACCGACCGCTGCAACTCGTCGGCACTTCCGCTGTGCGAAACCTCAGTCTGATTCAGGGCGTGACCCCTGCAAAGCTCACGGCCCGCCAGGACTTGCTCGGTCAGTTCGACACGTTCCGCCGCGATCTCGACACCAAGCGAGAAGCTGCCGACATGGACGCTTTCAGCGCCCGTGCCCTCGACATGATCACCTCGTCGAAGGCACGCGAGGCGTTCGATCTGTCGAAGGAGCCCGAGAAGGTGCGGGCGAAGTACGGTGCCCGCGACGACAAATACACCTACGTCGGCACGAAGTCCGACTCGGTCTGGGACAGCGAGAAGTTCCTGCTGGCTCGGCGATTGGTCGAGGCGGGCGTGCCGGTGGTCACGCTGCGAATGGGGCAATGGGATCACCACGGGAACGTCATTCAGCAGGTCGGTGGAGTGAGCATCTGGCACAGCCTGAAGACGGTGCTTCCGTTGCTTGATCGCTCGATTCACGCACTGGTGAGCGATCTGCACGATCGCGGTCTCGACAAGGAAGTGCTGGTCGTGGTGTGGGGTGAGTTCGGCCGCACGCCGAAGATTTCGCTGCGTGGTCGCGACCACTGGCCGGACGCGAGTTTTGCGTTGTTCGCGGGTGCCGTGAAGACCGGGCAGGTGATCGGCCAAACCGACAGCCGCGGCGAACGGCCGAAGACTCGCGCTCTTGGCGCTCAGAACGTGCTTGGCACGATCTACCACACGCTGGGCATCGACTGGAAGCAGAAGGTGCTCGACTTTGGTGGCCGTCCGATGCAACTCCTCGACGACGGCGAACCCATCTCTGAACTGGTGGAGTGAAGTCAAGGTGACGTTTCAACCGCGTTTAGCGGTGACCCCAACGGGGTCACCGACATAGCCAGCCTCTTGAATCCGCGTCGGCAATTCCAATCCTAACGGTGTCGGCCCGGCCACTAATCGTCTCCCCCTCTCCGGGCAATTGGCGTTCTTTGTAAGGGCATTCACAATGTCGGAATCTTCGCGCGGTAAACTCGGTATCGTGGTCGGCGGCGGACCAGCTCCGGGAATCAATGGCGTTATCAGTTCAGTCACCATCGAGGCCATCAATCAAGGCTTGGAAGTGATCGGAATCCGCGACGGATTCAAGAACCTCGTCAAAGGCGACATCACGCACGTTCACAACCTCACGATTCCCGATGTCGCCCCGTTCTACCAAAAGGGCGGCAGTATGCTCGGAACCAGCCGGACGAATCCGGCGAAGGATCCGAACCACATGGCGAACGTGCTCGAAAGCCTGAAGAAGCTGGGCATCACGTATCTCGTCACGATCGGCGGCGACGACACGGCGTTCAGCGGCAGTCAGGTGTACGCCAACGCGAAGGGAGCGATCAAGGTCGCGCACGTCCCGAAGACCATCGACAACGACCTGCCGTTGCCTCCGGGTATCCCGACGTTCGGCTTCGAGACCGCCCGCCACTACGGCGTGCAACTTTCACGCAACATTCACGAAGACGCGAAGACGACAACTCGCTGGTACCTCATCATCAGCATGGGTCGAGCGGCCGGTCACCTGGCGCTCGGCATTGGCAAGGCATCCGCCGCAACCCTCACCATCATCGCCGAGGAGTTCGCGGATCGCGATGTTTCGCTGGAACTGATCTGCGACATCATCATGGGTTCGATGATTAAGCGGAAGGCGGCGCAGGGCAAGGATTACGGCCTGGTCGTGATGGCCGAAGGGCTGATGGAGGAGATCGGCGAGGAGCGGTTGAAGGAGATCATGACGAAGAACCCGGGCAAGTTCGGCACCATCGAACTGGACGCGTTCGGGCACCTGCGTCTTGGCGAGATCGAGTTTGGTCGCATGATCCGCACAACGCTCGCGGAACGGCTCAAGGCGGTCGGCCTGAAGTTCGACATGGTCGATAAGGATCTCGGCTACGAACTGCGTTGTGCCGACCCGATTCCGTTCGACGCCGAATACACGCGTAACCTTGGCTACGGTGCGGTGAAGTTCCTGCTCTCACCAGCAGCCGACAAGAACGGCGTGGTCATCACGTTTGTGGGCGGCTCGATGGTTCCGTGTCCGTTCCAGGACATGATTGACCCGAAGACGAAGAAGATGCGCCCGCGACTGGTGGAAGTGACGGGCGAGAACTACGAAGTGGCCCGCCGCTACATGATCCGCTTGGAGAAGGCTGACTTCGAGGATTCGCACAAGCTGGAGAAGCTGGCCGCCGTGGTGAAGATGACGCCAGCCCAGTTCACGGAGCGTTTCGCATACGTCGTCGGCAAGTGACGGAGTGAGTCGTGAACGAAGACGAGGCGTTTATCCGTGCGATCGTGGACAACCCTGGCGACGACACGCCGCGTCTCGTCTACGCCGATTGGCTCGACGATCACGACGACCCACGCGGCCCGTATCTGCGTGCGGAGCACGAATGGGCGGCCACGCATGACCCCAGCGAAAGCGAGACGCTGCGACAACTCGCGAAGAAACTCGATCCGGTGTGGGCGGCTCGCGTCAGCCGTCCGCCGATTGGGGTCCGCACAGACACCGCGGATGCCTTCGATCGCGGGCCAGTTGTGACTGATTCGGACATTTCTGCTGTCGAACACCAACTCGGGGCCACATTCTCACCTGACTACCGAGCGTTCCTGCTGAATCACAACGGTTGTTGCCTCAAACGCCTCTGGGGCATTGTGAATGGTGAGACGATTTACAACGACATCGATTTGAAATTCTACCCACTTCTTGGTGAGGGAATACAACCTAGCGTCGCCAACCAGATTGCGCATTACCGGGATTGGGTCAATCAGCCTGATACTGCTGAGACCACAACCGACTCTTCGGTGCGAGACGCATTTCTGAGCTTCCTACCGATTGGGTACGCCGACTATGAGTGGATATTTCTCGGCACTCGTGCGCCATACATTGGGCAGATAGCCACCTTTGAGCCGTACGGCATTTTATCGCTGGACCGTATCGGGTCAGAACGTTGGCCGCCGTTCAACTCACTCGCAGAATATCTGGCGAGGTAACGCCCTGACCGCTTGCAAGAAGCGAACTGTCAGCAACTTCACTCGTGATTCAATATGAACAATACGCAATCGACCGATGTCATCTTCGAACTCTCGCGGCCGGGTCGGCGGTGCCATCGCACGCCCCAAAGCGATGTGCCCACCCAGTCGCTCGCCGAGTTGATTCCAGGCGAGCACCTCGCCACGCAACCGCCGCCGCTGCCCGAAGTCAGCGAAATTGACCTCATCAGGCACTTCACGAATCTGTCCGCACGAAACATGAGCATCGACACCAACTTCTACCCGTTGGGGTCGTGCACCATGAAGTACAACCCCAAGCGGCACGAACGCCTCGCCGCACTCCCCGGCTTCGCTAGCCTGCATCCGCTGCAAGACGACGACACCACGCAAGGTATGCTCGAACTGCTCTTCGAGATGCAGCAGTACCTCGCGGAAATCTCCGGGCTGCCGGCCGTGTCGCTGCAACCTGCCGCCGGCGCTCAGGGCGAACTGACGGCGCTGTACGTCGCTGCCGCATACTTCCGCGACAAGGGGCAGACGCACCGCAAGAAGGTTCTCGTGCCCGACTCCGCTCACGGCACCAACCCCGCGTCTGCCGCACTCGCCGGGTTCGACACCGTCACCGTGAAGAGCAACGCGAAGGGACTCGTTGACATCGAGGACTTGAAGGCGAAGCTCAGCGAAGACGTGGCCGTGTTCATGATTACGAACCCGAACACGCTCGGGTTGTTCGAGACGCAAATCAAGACGATCACTGATCTGCTGCACGGCGTTGGCGCTCTCGTGTACCTCGACGGCGCGAACATGAACGCCATCCTCGGCATCACGCGACCCGGCGACTTCGGCGCCGACATGCAGCATTACAACGTCCACAAAACGTTCACCGGTCCGCACGGCGGCGGCGGTCCCGGCAGCGGTCCGATTGCTGTCCGCGACTTCCTCGCACCGTACCTGCCCGCTCCCGTGGTGATAAAAGACGGCGACCGCTTCCGGCTGCTGTTCGACATGCCGAAGAGCATCGGGCGAGTTCGTAGCTTCTTCGGGAACGTCGGCATCCTGTTCCGCGGGTACTGCTACATTCGCACGCTCGGGCCGGATGGTCTGCGTGAAGTGAGCGAACAGGCCGTGCTGAACGCGAACTACCTGCGAACGCGAGTATCGGAAGCGTTCGACATTCCGCACGCCGGACCATGTATGCACGAGTTCGTGGCGAGCGCCCGAACGCTGCTTCGCGAACGCAAGGTTCGCGCCATGGACATCTGCAAGCGGCTCCTCGACTACGGCTTCCACGCGCCAACGGTGTACTTCCCGATGGTCGTGGCGGAAGCGTTGATGATGGAGCCGACCGAAACCGAGAGCAAGGAAACGCTCGACGCCTTCGCCGATGCACTCCTGAAGATCAAGGGCGAGGACGCTGACTTGCTCCGAACCTCGCCGCACTCGCACATCATCTGCCGACCAGACGAAGTGAAGGCGGCGAAGGAACCCATCCTGCGATGGACCGCTTCCGCATAAACGGCCGCATCACTTGCTGTACGCGGACGCCGTTGCTCCCTGAATTGCCTTGGAACAACCGGCACCGGACGCGAGGCCGGCAGCCAAAACGAAAAGAACCGCAAGGCACTTCAGGAACTTGGCCATTGATCGTCTCCAAAGCATGGGTGCGGGCCACATAGCCTCACTGCGGTATCCACGTCAAGCCCGCCCAATCGCGGGAAAATGGCCGTTTAGATTGTGGTCCGCTCGCTCCGCGAGCGGTCTACGATTCCGTGAACGAACAGAACGATTCCAAAACTTACGAATCCGCTCGCGGAGCGAGCGGACTACACTCTGCAATCGCGACGCATTGCGGGTATCATTTCCGTCATCGCTTCCCCGGAGTCACTGCCATGCGTCGCTTGCCGATTGCCGTTCTCGTCGTGTTCGCGTGTTCCGCGAACGTCCACGCTGCCCCGATTCTGCTCGATGTCGATGCGTCGGAAGTCGGTCGGAGGGTGATCCACGTTCGCGAGTTGGTGCCTGCCGAACCGGGGCCGCTCACACTCCACTATCCGAAGTGGATTCCAGGCAGGCACCGACCCGTCGGGCAGATCGCGAATGTGTCTGCGTTGCGGATCGCCGCGAAGGGCGAAGCGGTAACGTGGCACCGCGACGATGCGGACCCGTTCACAATCCACTGCACCGTTCCCACAGGAGCGAAGGCGGTGGAAGTGACCTTCGACCTGTTGCTCGCGGCAGGCTCCGAAGGCGGAGCGCAGTTCATGACGGTTGCGTCGCCAAAGATCATGACGATGAACTGGAACGATGTGCTGCTGTATCCGAAGGCGGCGAAGCCGTTGGAACTGCCGTTCGTCGCTCGGGTGAAGCTGCCGACGGGCTGGAAGTTCGGCACCGCGTTGCCCGTGAAACCATCGGAAAAAGATGCGGGGTTCGTCTCGGAAGAAGTGCCGCTCGAAACGCTGATCGACTCGCCAGTGCTGGCCGGGGAGCATGTTCGCGTTGTTCCGATTGGTGCGGGCAAGGAACATTCCGTGGTGCTCGCGTGCGACAGTCCCGACGGGTTAGAAGTGACGCCCGAGACGCTCAAAGCGTGGAACCAGTTGCCGGCTGAAGCAGAGGCGCTGTTCGGTAAAGACCGCCCGTACAAGCATTACACGTTCCTCCTTGGGTTGAGCAATTACGTTCCGCGAGCGGGCATCGAGCATCATCAATCGAGTGACAATCGGCTGGCGGAGTTGGCTCTGGTGAAAGCTGGCGAACGGCGAATGTCGGCGACGCTGTTTCCGCACGAGTTCGTGCATTCATGGAATGGCAAGTATCGCCGACCCGCCGACATGATCGTGAACGATTATCAGGTGCCGCAACAGACGCGATTGCTGTGGGTCTACGAAGGGTTGACGAACTATCTCGGCTGGTTGCTCGCGGCACGCAGCGGCTTGTTCTCGCCGGAAGATGCTCGCGAATACCTCGCCCTCACGGCCGCCCGCATGACCAACTCACGCGGCCGGGCATGGCGACCGCTCGACGATACCGCAGCTTCGGCAAGCGTGTTGTTCGACGCGCCGCGTTCGTGGGCATCCGCACGGCGAGCGGTGGACTTCTACGACGAGGGAACGCTGCTGTGGCTCGATGTAGACGTGATGATTCGCACTGCGACGAAGGGTAAGAAATCGTTGGACGACTTCTGCAAGGCGTTCTTCGGCACTGGCAGCGGCAAGCCTGAAGTGAAGGGCTACAAGCTCGACGACGTGATCGCGGCCCTTACGGCTGTGGATGCCTCGACCGACTGGAAGCGTTACTTCGCACGACGTGTGGAAGCGGTTGCGGATTCGCCTCCGTTGGAAGGCATCACCGGTTCGGGCTGGAAGCTCGCATTCAACGAGAAGCCGTCGGATTTGTTCGCAGCACAGGAAGGCTTGTCGCGTGGTGTGAACCTGCTCGATTCGCTCGGGTTGCTACTGGGTGCGGAGGGTGCGGTGTCGGATGTGGTGCCCGAGCGGCCTGCTGCGAAAGCCGGACTTGCTCCTGGCATGAAGGTCATCGCCGTGAACGGTCGACGGTTCTCGTCGGAGGCGCTGAAGTCTGCGGTGGCGAACACGAAGGCGGGTGGCAAACTGGAACTGCTCGTGGAAAGCGGCGACTTCTTCAAGACGTACGCGGTGGAGTACGCGGGCGGCCTGAGCTACCCGCGATTGGAGAAGGTCAGCGGTCACGCCGACCTGCTCGCCGACATCGTGAAACCGCACGCGAAGTGACGCTTGATGCAAGAAGATGAAAACCCAAGACAGAAATCGCCGCACGATCAAAGACAGATAAAAGGCACGATCCAGACAAAACCAAGAGAGCCATTTTTCAAAGCCACGGAACGCGGTTGTTACACTGCATTTGGTCTGATCGTGTCTTGATCGGGTTTCAATCGTGCGGCGATTTCTGTCTTGGGGCTTCATCCACGATCGAATCACTTCTTGCCGAGTTCCTTTACGCGGATGTTGCGGTAGCGGACGAACTGCTTCGTGTAGTCGCCGCCGCCGTGAACCTGCAACGCGATGCCGCCCTTGTCGCCGAGCCGCTTCTCCGTGTCCTGGTACTCCATGAACTTCACGCCCTTGATCCATGTCGTCAGCTTCGGCGGGTTGCCTTCAATGCGGGCACGCAGTTCGTTCCACTCACCCGGCTTCCAGAAGTTTGGCCAATCCGCTGCCGCGATCGGGCACTTGAAGCCGCCGTCTGGTTGCGTGCTGGGTACCTTGATCTCGGTTACGTCCTTCGTGAAGTCGAAGTTGCGGACGTGCGGTTTGCCGCCGAGACCTTCGCCGTAAATGCCCATCAGGTTGCCGCCCTTGTGATAGTCGATCATCGCCTGATAGCACTTGCCCGTGTCGGTGCTGCGAAGGAACAACCCGCTATCGGGGCCGTCGTCGTTTCGCATCTCAAGGGCGACCTCGAAGTCGCCGTATTCCTTTTCGGTGATGATGATGCCGCCGTTACCGGGCTCGTCCTGGCTGCCGACAATCGCCCCGTCTTCGACAACCCACTTGCCGCCGCTCTTGTTCTTGCTCTTGCCGCTGTGGCCGGTCTTCGCCGATATCTTCCAGCCATTGAGTGTCTTCCCGTCGAAGATCGTGACGAACCCGGTGTCGTCGAATTTCTCCGGCTTCGGGGGTTCCGCCCTCGCCGGGAGAAGGGTCGTAAGCGTGAACGCTGCCAGGGGGAGGAGGACTGTTGCAGTGGATCGCACGAGAGAGCCTCTGAGGAAATGGACGATGCGGCCAGTATCCGTCAGGTGCTGTACTGTGTCCAGTAGCATCGGGTTGGAGGGCTCAGAGATCTGAGCCCGGCAGCCGTGTGACTGTCGGAGACGAGGAGTCGCACGACCGAGTGTACGAGATCCTTCCCGGCTCACATGTCTGGTGTTAGCCTGCCGTCATACGCAGAGTTGCAATTCGTGTTAGCAGGGGCGGGACGCGGGTTCCGGTTCACCGATGCAGGACAGCCCCCTGCACGCCCCCCGGTCACTCGACCGGCATCGACCCCTTCGCGTCGAAACCCACATGCTCGGAATCGAACTGGACAGAGACTACCTCGTAGCCGCGAAGCCGCCCGCCGATCTGACCGCCCTCAAAGGCTGGTTGAAGTAATACGGACACTCAACATTCCCTCTCCGAATCGCTGCTTCCACTTGCCAGCGGCGTTCCAAACGACGGTCACCTTGCGCCGGGTGATCGGCTTGGCACAGGGTGAGCGGTTCCGCACAGTCTTTTCCCGACAGGTAATCCGGAGAACATACGATTCGACATTTGTTAAGGCATTGCGTTCGAGAGACCAGCGATATCATTTCCAAGCAATTCCTGCACAACGCAAGCAGTCCGGCGTGGTATCCACTCACTCGCTTGTGCTTGGCACAGTTAATGCAATCTCCCGCAACTCACCTACCCAAGCCTGATCCAGTCGCGATGCCGTCGACCGTCGGTCGGCCGGTGTCTGCTCTGTACTTACCCAAAGGTATTGCCATGTTGCGCCATTTCTCTCTCCGCTCGAACCTACGTCGCGCTATCCGCCGAGCTGTCAGTGCTGCGAAAGCCAAGAACGTCGTGAGCTGTCTACCCTCCGGAAAGTCTGTCCGCTTGAAAAGCTGAAATGAGTGGGTGAATTGCCTCCTCTCAGTCGGCGGCGTTGTCCGCCAGGAGAGGTTGGTCATGTCCGAAGAACGCCTGAACTCCGTCCCCAAACCCGACTCGGCTCCACCGCCCGAGTCACCCACGACACCCGGTGCGCCGCCGCTTTCCGGACGCGGGCCGCGACCCGGAGCGGCGCTGAAACCCAGCACCCCTACCGACCCCATCACACCCCAGCAGCGGCTTCTCATCCTCGATGCCTGGCGACGAAGCGGAATCCCCGCTGGCGATTTCGCTCCGCTCGTCGGCGTGTCCAAGCACACTCTCTACGCCTGGAAGAAGAAGTTCGACGAAGAGGGACCCGCTGGGCTGATGGACAAGCCCAAGGGGCAACCCGCTGGATCGCGGTTGCCCGAAGTCACGCGACGCACCATCCTCATGCTCAAGGATGCTCACCCCGATTGGGGATGCCAGCGGATCAGCGACATGCTCCTGCGAGGACCTGCACTGCCCGCCAGCGCTGCCGCCGTGGCACGCGTTCTCCACGAAGCGGGTTACCACAGCGAGGAGGTCGCCACCCACAACCACGAACCCAAGGTCACTTCCTTCGAGCGGGCCAAGCCCAATCAACTCTGGCAGACCGATCTGTTCACCTTTATCCTCAAGAGACAGAACCGACGGGTCTATCTCGTCGCCTTCATGGATGACCACAGCCGATTCCTCGTCGGCTATGGGCTTCATGCCAGCCAATCCTCCGCGCTGGTGCTCGAAGTCTTGCGGGCTGCCATTACCGGGTTCGGGACTCCCGAGGAAGTGCTCACCGACAACGGCAGCCAGTACATCACCTGGAGGGGAAAGAGTGCCTTCTCCCGCGAGTGCGACAAACGCGGCATCAAGCAGATCGTGGCCAAGCCGCATCGACCGCAAACGCTCGGCAAGATCGAACGATTCTGGGGAACGCTCTGGCGCGAGTGCCTTGAGACCGCTGTGTTCACCGACCTCGGCGAGGCCCGACAGCGGATCGGCCTGTTCATCGACCATTACAACTTCCAACGCACGCACCAGGGCATCGACGGGTCCACGCCCGCCGACCGCTTCTTTGGTGCCGCTGAGGAAGTCAAACGCACGCTGGCATCGCGGGTGGCCGCCAACTCCCTGGAGCTGGCCCGCCAGGGTGTGCCCAAGGCTCCCTTCTATCTCACCGGTCAGGCGGGTGGGCAACCCTTCAGTGTCCATGCCGAGGGTGAACGAGTCATCCTCACCAGCACCGAGGGTCGCAAGGAGATCGACCTGCTGCCCACACGCCCAGCCGAGGAGGTGACGTTGCCAGAACCGGTCTGCCCGCACGGGGTCGTCTCGACCACCGGTGATGGGTTCGAGGAACCGCCCGCACCCGGCGAATCGAACCTCGACGAAGGACTGTCGCGGCTGGCCGACGAGTTGGACACGGATGAGATGGACGCGACGGAAGGAGGTGCATTGTGACGCACACTGGCAAGGAACCCGAGACCAGCAAGGAAGCCAAGCGAATGGCGTTGGCCATTCTGGACGTGCTGGTGGGTTCGCGGACGCCGCTGCAAGCCGCCGAGTGCCTGGGCGTGTCGCTGCCGCGTTACTACCAACTGGAATCGCGTGCTCTGGACGGCTTGCTGGCGGCGTGCGAACCACGACCACGCGGTCGGCAGACGAGTATGGAATCGGAACTGGCCAGTGCTCGCAAGGACGTGGACCGGCTCAAGCGTGAGTTGACGCGGTATCAGTCGCTGGTGCGGTTGACGCAGCGGACCGTGGGAGTGCCGCCGCCCGCACCCGCCAAGGAGGCGAAACGTAAACGCAAGCCCAACGTGCGTGCCATGCGTCGGGCCGAGCAACTTCGGGATGAGGTCGCTCCCGGCACGGAGCCGCCAGGTGTTGGAGGAACCGTGTGAGTGAACACCATCGGGCCGGGAATCTCCCGGCCCGATGGCTTCTGGGAGAACCAACGATGCGTGGCCGAACACCGGTGGGACCTGAGTTGACCGAGAAGCTGGCTGGCTCGGCACTGGCCCGTGAGCGAATGCAAGTGATCCTGGAGACCATCGCGGGCGAGTGTCGCGTTCAGGAAGCCTGCAAACAACTGGGCATCTGCCAGCAACGGTTCGAGCGACTCCGCGTGCTGGCGATTGAGGCGGGCATCGCGGCTCTGGAGTTGAAGCCAGCGGGCCGACCAGCGAAGATCCTCTCCGAGACCGAGATCGAGAACATCCGCTTGAAACAACAGAACGCGGAGTTGGAAGCGGAACTCATCCCTCTTCACGCTCAGGTATCATTCCCAATAGCCTACGTGGGCAGGAGTTGTGTAGACGCTGGGAGGGACACGGATGTTACTGGATGCGGTACTTGACCGGTTTATTGCCCACAGCCCAATGGCCGTCGCTGTTCGA
>JAIOPV010000115.1 GCA_021413735.1 Planctomycetota bacterium | reverse complement strand
GACCAGTGACGTGCAAGAAAACTCGCTCCAACGTCGGTTCTCGCGGCTCGATCGCCGTGATCGAAGCGCCGAGTTCGCCAGACAAAGTCATCACCCTTGGCAGCAACTCAGGCACCGAATCGGTCGTCGCCTCGAAGCCCTCGTCGATTGGTTTCACCTGCTTCACGCCGGGCAGTTTCGCGAGTCGTTCCTCGAAGTTCGCAATCGGTGCCGCGAGCTTGAAGCGAACGCGACCGTCGAGCGTCTTCAGCAGGTTCGGAAGCGTGTCGCAGGCTCGCAGGGTGCCGCCATCGAGGATGGCGATGCGTCGGCACAGCGCCTGCACTTCCTCCATGTAGTGGCTGGTGTAAATCACCGTGACACCAGCCGCGTTGAGCGCCTTCACTTGCCTGAAGATGTGATTGCGGCTTTGTGGATCGACGCCGGTTGTGGGTTCATCCAGAAAGAGCAACTTCGGGCCATGAATCACCGCCGCCGCGAGATTGAGTCTGCGTTTCATGCCGCCAGAGAAGGTGCCAGCACGGTCGTCGGCTCGCTCCGTTAGCCCCACTTCCGCGAGCACTTCATCGACCCGCTTTTGCAGCGTGGCACCGCCCAAATCGTAGAGCTTGCCGAAGAAGCGCAGGTTCTCGCGGGCGCTCAGATCGGGATAGATCGACAGGTCTTGCGTGCCGATGCCGACGAGCCGCCGCAGGTCGCGTTTCGCCCGCGTGAAGACCTGCCCGAACAGTTTCACCTCGCCGCTGTCCGCGTCGTTCAGGCCGCTGAGAATGGAAATGAGCGTGGTCTTGCCCGCACCGTTGGGACCGAGCAGCCCAAATAGCTCGCCGGCTTCGACCGTGAGCGATACGCCGTCGAGCGCGACGGTTTCGCCGTAACGCTTCCGGACTTCCGTGACTTCGAGAACGGGTTCAGGCATGGCGAATATGATATGGGCGCCGGAGCCTAAAAGACCCCAGGCCGTTGGCCCGGGCTGAGGAAGATCGGTCCTTCAGACCTCAAAAACCGGGAATGTCTTTGCGGTCTGAAGGACCGCGCTCCCTCAGCCCAGGCCAACGGCCTGGGATCTTTTGCATCGCCCAACGGCTCGCGAGTATGGGCTCATCGTTGCCGTTCTGGTGTGGACGACCGGTCTGCCCGTGTCGATAATAGCCCGGTGAGATCACCACACGAGACCCAGTCTTGAGCCGATAATCTCAAACCACCCCATCTCTTCGAGGGGCGCTGCAACGGGACGCGTCGGCGTACTTGCCAGGCTCGCGGAGGTGGAATTACTACCGTGCAACGGCGCCCGTTCATTTGTCAGGAGACTTTGAACGTGAGTACCGTTGCACAAAAGTCCGCCACTTTCACCGACTATCACGTCGCCGACATCGCGCTCGCGCCGTGGGGTCGCCGCGAGATCGCCATCGCCGAAACCGAGATGCCGGGCCTCATGGCCATCCGCGAGGAGTACGCTGCTCGCCAGCCCCTCAAGGGCGCTCGCATCACCGGCTCGCTCCACATGACCATCCAGACGGCCGTGCTGATCGAGACGCTCAAGGATCTCGGTGCCGAGGTCCGCTGGGCCTCGTGCAACATCTTCTCGACCCAGGATCACGCCGCCGCTGCTATTGCCGCTGCCGGCATTCCGGTCTTCGCCTACAAGGGTGAATCGCTCACTGAATACTGGGATTACACCCACAAGATCTTCGAGTGGGCCGACGGTGGCTTCACCAACATGATCCTCGACGACGGCGGCGACGCGACCCTTCTGCTGCATCTTGGTGCACGTGCCGAGGCGGATATCCACGTCCTCGACAAGCCCGGCAGTGAGGAAGAGCGAATCCTGTACGCCGCCATCAAGAAGCGGATCGCGGCGCAGCCGGGCTGGTATTCCAAGTGCCTCGCGGCCGTGAAGGGCGTGACGGAAGAGACGACGACCGGCGTTCACCGCCTGTATCAGATGCACAAACGCGGCGACCTGAAGTTCCCCGCCATCAATGTCAACGACAGCGTCACCAAGTCCAAGTTCGACAACCTGTACGGGTGCCGCGAGTCGCTGGTTGACGGCATCAAACGCGCCACCGACGTGATGATCGCGGGCAAGGTTGCCGTCGTCGCAGGCTACGGCGACGTGGGCAAAGGCTCGGCTCAGGCCCTGCGTGCCCTGTCGGCTCAGGTGTGGATTACCGAGATCGACCCGATCTGTGCGTTGCAGGCTGCGATGGAAGGCTACCGCGTTGTGACGATGGAATACGCCGCGGACAAGGCCGACATCTTCGTGACGACCACCGGCAACTTGAAGGTCATCACGCACGCTCACATGGCGAAGATGAAGAATCAGGCCATCGTCTGCAATATCGGCCACTTCGACAACGAGATCGACGTGGCATCGCTGGAAGACTACCGCTGGGAAGAGATCAAGCCGCAGGTCGATCACGTCATCTTCCCGGACGGGAAGCGGATCATCCTGCTGGCCAAGGGCCGCCTCGTGAACCTGGGCTGTGGCACCGGCCATCCGTCATACGTGATGAGTTCGTCCTTCGCGAACCAGACCCTCGCGCAGATCGAACTGTGGCAGCACAACGCCAAGTACCCCGTTGGCGTGTACGTCCTGCCGAAGAAGCTGGACGAGCACGTCGCCCGGTTGCAGTTGAAGAAACTGAACGTGATGCTTACCGAACTGACGCCGGAGCAGGCAGCTTACATCCATGTTCCGAAGGAAGGCCCGTACAAGACCGACCACTACCGCTATTGATTGGTTTCGATACGAAGCTGGCGAGCCACGGGGTTTATCCCCGTGGCCTTGCTTTTCTTGACTTGTACCACGGGGATAAACCCCGTGGCTCGCAAAGCGATTACTTCCCCGCTGAGAACGTGCGTTCGATTCGCGTCACATTCCCCTGCTTGTCCTTCACGCCAGCCGTGATCTTGCCTTTCGCAACCGAGAGCGGCGACGACAGCACCAACTCGAACACCCCCGGACCAGTCGCCTTGAACTTCGACGCCAGGTTCTGACCGACCGCCACGCCGTTCACCTCAAAGTCCGCCGTCACCGCGAAACTCGCTGTGTCGAGACCGCTGCCGTAATCGTGCATCCCGATCAGGATTCGTTCGAGCGGAAGGTTCGCGCCAGCCTTCGGCATCGCCATCGCGAGCGTCGGTCGTTGGTCGTCGAGCGCCCAGCCGAAGCCCGGTTTCGTCGGGTTCTTCGCGTCATAATCCAGGTCAATCGGGCACCCCAGGTCGATCCACCGAACCAACGTGAACTTGTCTTCGTCGGTGAGTGCCTGCACCTTGCCGGCTTTCACGGCGTCGGGTGGCGGCATCACGCTTCCGGTGAAGTCGAGGTCGGCACGGTTGCGGTTCGCTGGCGTGTTCGGGACCGGTTGGCCCTTCAGTTGAAGCGTTTGGGCGTTGCCCGGAGTCGTTTCCGTGGGGAAGTCGTCGTTGCTCCAGCCGTCGAGCCGTTCGCCGAAGACCTTCCAGATGAGCAGGCTGCGACGCGACTGGAACATGCGGATGTATCGCGAGGCGTTCTGGTTCTTCCACGAACCGATGAGCGGCTTGTGTCCGAAGCGTGCGGCGAAGTCCATCGCCAGCCGATAATACGTGCCCGGTACATCGTCGCAGTCGGCGAGGTTCACAATCTTGCTATCATCGAGCACGAGGTTGCCGGCGGGCTTCGCGTCCTTGCCCGTGTGGCACGCGGCACAACTCCGATCGAGAATTGGCTTCACATCGCGGTAGAACTCGACGTTCTTCACGCCCTTCTCGAAGCGGACTCCCGTGGTGTCCTTGGTGTCCCACTTTTGCTTCGATTCGTCCTTGGCCTTGCTCGTGAGCAGCGGCGCTTTCTCCGTGAGATCGAAGACGGAGTAGTCGGGCTTCGCGGCCGCCGTGAGCTTGAACTCGGTCGGCTTCTGACTGTGAGCATGACAGCCGCCGCAATCGTGGCGAATCTCGCCGGGGCGCACTTGATGCCACGTCTGAGCCATGTTCAACACCATGCCGTGCTTGTCGAGCGTCTGGAACGTGAACCCCACATCGGCGGGAATCTTCGCGAGGAAACTCGTATCGGGGTTGCCGTCGGGATCGGTGGGTTGTTTGTCGCCAGCGAACTTTCGCAGCGGAACTTCGCCCAGGATTCGCAGGCGTTCATTCGCGTGACTGCGGAACGTGCGGCCCGAATGCGGACCCGTGTTCCGGTCAGTCGTTGGCTCCATCGCGAGGATGCGAACCGCGTGAACATCATCGTTCGTGTAGCGTCCCGCGTCGGCTCCTTGATTGAACCAGTTCAGCGAAGCCGCTTCCGCCGTCGTGTTGAACGGGTCGAGGTCTTGTGTGCCGTTGGCGTCCGGTCCACCCGCAAAAGCCGCCGTGACACTGCCGGGCTTCACGACGCCATTCGGATAGCTTTCGCGCTTGTAAAAGCTCGACGTGCCGACCAACCCGAACGGCGTACCGGCCGGCAACTGCGGCGACAGCTTCCCGTCGTTGGCGAGCGGCGTCAGCATCTTGGGTTCGTCGATGCCGTGAACTCGCTTGTACGGCACGAGCGCTCGCGGCCACTGTTCGTTGAACTTCGGGTCGTTCTTGATGAGCAACATCTGGCCGGGTTCGTCCACCGTCTTACCCGACTTGATGAGATACAGCCCGCCATCGACCGCAGGTTGATGCACGGTGTAGCCGCCGTTCACCGGGCCAGACGACCACACCGTCAGCAGGTGATTGTCCGGTGCGGCCGACGGATGGGTAACCTTCCCAACGCGAGTCGAGTTGCGGCTACCGCGAACGGAGAAGTCGGCCGGTCCTTCGTCGGTGCGGGCGAACGGCGTGATGTTTTCAAGGCCGAACGGACTGAACGGGAACTTCCGAATGCGTGGGCTTCCGTTGTCGAGGCGACCGTGACGCAGCGGCGGGTTGCGGGGGTCGCCAACGTATCCGGAACCGAACGCGGTTTCACCGCTCGGCACCGTTGGCGGGAACTTCACGTAACCGCCGAAGCCGCTACTCGTCTGGCTGTAGTATTCCTCCGCGACGATGTTGCCGTCGGAGAGCTGCGTCTGGAAATGCCATGCACTCGGGTTGCCGCCAACCGCGAACGCACTGGCGAGCGGTCCCCAACCGGTGCCGTCCGGGTTGATGTTCCACAACCCCCAGAGCGTGGAGGTGCGCAACCCCTGCGATTCGAGCGACGAGAACATTACGCGACCATCACGCAGCACAACGGGGTGCAACGCCATGCCGAGGTTCAAGTGCCCGATGCACTCGACGTTGCTGCCGTCCTCGTCCATCACGAACAGTTGCAGTGTGTGCGGCAATCGCTTCGGCGGCTTGAACCCGTTACGGTTGCTGGCGAAGATCAATTTCCCACCCGGCAGCGGACACGGGCCCATGTTGAAGACGCCGTAAGCAATCGCGTTCTTGCCAGTCTCGGGCGTGTGGAAGTCTTTCGACCAATTCCCCGCGCCGGTGTTCGGCGTGAACTGCTGCGTCGTGAGCCTGACGATCTTCTTCGACTTCACATGGATCTTGTAGATGTCGGCACCGGCGGCTGGGCCGTGCGTGGTTGCCGCGCCCTTCATGTCGTGGAACAGCGAGTAGTACACCCATTCCCCGTCGAACGACACCATCGGATCGGTGACTGAACCGAGCCCGCCCGCGACGAGCAATTCCTCTTTGCCGTCCGGATGGAGGAGCATCAGATCGGCTCCGGGGTCCATGAACACGGGGTTCGCGATCTCGGGCCAGTTCGTGCCGACAGCGTCGCCCTTTCGCGGAGCGCGGACATAGACGATGTCGTAGTCGAGCTTCACTGAAGCGTCGGTCGAGAAGTGTTTCGGGCTGACATTGATCGTGCCGGAAAGGTCCGGTTGTTGTGCGGCCGCGAAGGAAAAACCGAGAAGCGGAAGAATTGCGAGAAGCGTCACGCGGCGGGACATGAAAAACACCCTCGTCCTGTTTAGCCGCGACGCGAAGCGGAGCGCTCCGCCTTGCGTCGCGGCTAAACGGAACGAGGGTTTCGAACAATCGTCATTCAACGAGCCGAACTCACTTCACGACTTCGGTGGCTGCTGCTGCGATGTCCTTGGCCTTGTCAGCGGCGGCCTTCGTGTCCTTGAACGCGAAGGTCTTGCTGATAGCGCCACCCTTCTTGTACACGAGAACGGTGACGGCGGCGTCTTTGTTCAGCTTGTACTTGGCTGGGCCGTCTTTGTCTTCGGCGACGGTCAGCGGGGTGATGAGCTTGTGGGTTTCCTGGAGCTTGGCGAAGTCGGCGTCTGCAACGCCGCTGACGCCAACAACCACGGTGCCGAGCTTGGCGTTGTTCTTCTGGACTTCGTCAACAGCCTTGACCAGCGTGGCGAGGTTCTCGTCCGACTTCTGGGTGAAGATCAGGACAACGGCCGGACGCTCTTCAGCGCCGAACTTGCAGACGTAGCAAAGGGTCGTGTCCTTCTTTTCGCCGGTGATGGCCTTAACCTGGAACGGTCCGGCGATCTTTTCGCCTGGGCCCGACTTCAGGTCGTCAGCGTTGACCGGAGCAGCGAACAGACCAGCGACGAGAGCCAGAGCGAGTGTACGGATCAGACGCATGATGCACTCCTACGTTGTGCCACACCCAGACCAGTTCCGGGGCGGCGAGAGGCTGAGACTAAAGAACCAATTCCAACTACAGTCGGCTCCGGTTTCCTCTTTCACGGTGCAGGTTAGAAATCTGATGCCGTGAAATTTGAAACACCCGAACCCACAACGAAGACGGTTTGGCTGACCAAACTATTCGCGCCTTCTGAGAAAAGGTTGCGCGAGTTGCAACCTGGCGAGAAACGGGGCGAGACAACCACGGACAGTTAAAGCCCGTTGAGGGGCAATGGTCAACGTTTTTCTTGGAAGCTTCGCCAAGTCTGCGTAACCTGGCGAACCCGAGTGCCAGTTTTGAAGTTGGGTTTTTGCAGTTGTGTTTTGTACCCCGAAGGGGTTGCACAACGCAGCCCAGGGTCGCCCGCTTTGGGGCGCACCCTGGGTTCGCAAGCAGGGGAGCATCCTGGGTTCGTAAGGAGAACGGTTGTTGGTTCGCGTGATACCCAGGGTGCGCTCGCTTCGCGATCGACCCTGGGCTATGTTCTCCAACCCCTTCGGGGTAAAACCAAGCACAAACACAAAAGCGCAACTCCAAAACGCGCAAGCGATCGGGTGCGTCTCACCCGCCAAACGCAATCATCGCTTGCGGCGAAGGTTTTCGGTTTTCTGCTTCGAATCCTCGGTCACGAATTCCGAGTCGGTGAGCTTCTTGATGGTGAGCGTTTCCTTCACGTCCTTGTCGCCGAGTTTCATCTCGACTGTGAGCTTGTCCGCTGCCAGCGTGTACTTTCCATCGACCTTGAAATCCTTGCCCGCGTCGGTCACGGTCACCGACATCGTGCCCATCAAAGGCATCTTTTCATTGGGCGTGAATTCGATCACCATCGCCGGGCCAGCGGGCGGTGGAGCTTTCTTTTCTTTGTCCTCTTTATCTTTCTTCGTATCCACTTTGTCAGGTGTTTGCTCCCATTTGCCGGCGAGCAGTTTGCCGTCGACCTTTGCTGCCTGACCAGCGAGAGTCGCCCCGCACAGTGCCATCACCAACGCAGACCCCAGAATCAGCCGCATAGCAGTTCTCCAGAAAGAAATCGGATGGCATCACGTTACCCGGCACAGTGCGGGTTGTCATGTCCGTTTCCGTCAGTCGACTCATCTTCCCCCTGCGGAATCGACACAGAAAGAGTGCGAATCAACAACGGCAACGTCAGCCCTTGCCCAACGAGCGTCACGAAGATCACGCCGAACGTCAGGAACTGAATCGCCTCGCGATCCGGAAAGGGAGCGCCATCGGCGCCGGTCAGCGGAAGCGAAAGAGCTGCTGCCAGTGACACGACCCCTCGCATACCCGTCCAGCCAACCACGGTCACCGATTGCCACGGTGGATACGCATCGTAGGTGGTGAAGAACTGCCGATCGAGCCAGCGAGGAAGGTAGGCTCCGGGGAACATCCACACGAGTCGCGCGACGATGACCACCGCCGAGATAATCGCGGTCGCGGTGATGATCGCCTCAAAGCTGTGCTGCCCATTCAGGCTCTCCAGAATCGGCCCAATCGCCAGCCCGATGAGGATGAAGATGAGACTGTTCAGCATGAACTCGACCCATTCCCAAACGTGGCTGGCTTCCTTGTAGAACTCGCAGGAAAAGACCTGTTCGCACCGCGTACCGACCCACAATCCCGCCGTCACGACAGCAAGCACGCCCGAAACGTGCAAGTGTTCGGCAGGCAGATACATCGCGTATGGCGTCAACAGCGTGATCGTGATGGTGATCTTGTTGTCGGTCAGTTTGAGGCGGTCAAGCCACTTGTGCAGTCGAATGACGAGGACGCCGCCAATCAACCCGATGCCGATGCCGCCGGCACTGACAATGACGAACTGCATGCCAGCATCCCACACGGAGAAAGTCGTCGCTCCAATCGCCCCAATCGCGAGTCGCAACGCGACCAACGCCGAGGCGTCGTTCACGAGGCTTTCGCCTTCGAGGATGGTCGTGATGACCCTTGGCACGCGAAGCCGCTGCGTGACGGCCATTGCGGCGACTGCGTCTGGTGGTGAGACAATCGCACCCAGGACGAACCCCGCGACCCACGACAGGCCAACCCAATAGTGAGCGGCGGCAGCGACAAGAACGGTGGTGAACAGCACAAGCCCGACGGCGAGCAGAGTGATGGGGCGGAGTTGGCCACGGAACTCGGGCCACTCCGTTCGGAACGCACCGCCATAGAGCAGCGGCGGCAGGAACAACAGGAATACGACTTGCGGGTCGAGGGTGACGTGTGGCGTCCACGGTTGCAGTCCGAGAACGAGTCCGCCGATGGTGAGGAGGATGGGGTATGGCACGCCGAGGAAGCGCGCGAAGACGCCGATGGCGACGGCCGCCACCATCAACGCGAGAATCAGTTCGACGGGGTGGAACAAGGCTTACTCTCCACCAGTTTTGCCGCTTGCGGCGAAAACGAGAACACCGATCCTAAACATACCGCCAACGAGTTGGTAGTCTTGCCCACAACCGTCTACACTCCACCACTCCTATCGGGTGAATGAGAACTCGGCAGGTCGCCTTCTCATTCAAAGAGGAACCCACCATGCGTGTACTCGCTATTCTCGCGTTGCTCCTTGTACTGCCCACCGTGGCCCGTGCGGACAAACTCGTACTCGTCGCAGGCGGCGGTGACGGAGCCGACGGCACCGAAGCCACGAAAGCGAAGCTGATTCAGCCGTTCGGCGTTGAGTTCTGGAAAGGCACCACGCTCATTGTCGAGATGGCAAAGGGGGAGCGTGTTCGGATGATCCCGTACACAGGTAGCCTCATTACGATTGCGGGGAAAGAAGGCGTGAAGGGCAACGATGGCGACGGCGGCGAAGGCTCAAAAGCAACGTTCAACGGGATGCACTCGCTGACCATCGGCGACGGCAACGACGTTTACCTTGCGGATACCTGGAACAATCGCGTGCGTAAGGTCGATCTTGGCAAGACCGGCGCACCCGTGACGCCATTTGCAGGCACAGGCGAGAAGGGGTTCGCGGGCGACGGTGGCCCAGCCGAGAAAGCGAAGTTCGGCGGCGTCTTCTGCGTCAGCTTCGATCCCGAAAAGAAGAACCTGTTCATCACCGATCTGGACAATCGCCGCATCCGCAAGGTGGACATGAAGACTAACATCGTGACCACCGTGGCCGGCAACGGCCAGAAGGGCGTGCCCAAGGACGGTGAGGATGCCACGAAACAACCGCTCGTCGATCCGCGAGCGCATGCCGTCGATAAGGACGGCAACCTGTGGATTCTCGAACGCGGCGGTCACGCTTTGCGAGTGGTCGATGCGAAGGGACAAATTCGCACGGTCGCGGGCACCGGCAAGGCGGGCATGAGCACCGGAAAAGCACTCGAAGCCGCGATGAACGGCCCGAAGCATCTCAGTATCGACCGCGATGGCACCGTGCTGATCGCCGACACGGAGAACCATCGCATCGTGCGCTTCAACCCCAAGGAAGGCACCCTGACGGCGGTGGCTGGCACCGGAAAGAAGGGCACCGCAGGTGTCGATGGCGATCCGTTGAAGGCTGAGTTCAACCAACCGCACGGTGTGATCGTTCACCCGAAGACCGGCGACATTTACATTTCCGACGCGAGCAACGGCCGCGTGCTGAAAATCGTGCGGGACTGACTTCGCGAACTCGTCTTCCACATTTCGCACGGAAAGCGTTACACTCCCGCCCACTTCAAGGCAGGAGGATCTGAAATGTGCGGAATCGTGGGATTCACGGGGCGGCGCGAGGCGTCACCCGTTCTGATGGCCGGCTTGCGTCGGCTCGAATATCGCGGCTACGACAGTGCCGGCATGATTACCGGCACTGGTAACGAACTCCACCTTCGCAAGAAGTCTGGGAAGCTGGCGGAACTCGGCAAACTCGTTGCGATGCACCCCGCCCCGGGTTGCTACGGCATCAGCCACACGCGATGGGCCACGCACGGCGGCGCGACCGACCGCAACGCCCACCCGCACATGGACAGCACCGGAAACATCGCGGTCGTTCACAACGGCGTGATCGAGAACTTTTCGCCGTTGAAGCAGCAACTGCAATCGCAAGGCGTGAAGTTCCGTTCCGACACCGACACGGAAGTTCTCGCACACCTCATCGGCCGCTACTACCACGGCGATCTCGCGGGAGCCGTTCGGCAAGCGCTGACGTTCGTGAAGGGCACGTACGGCATCGCGGTGATGTCGAAGCAGGAACCCGGCGTGATCGTCGGCGCTCGGCTCGGCAGTCCGCTGGTGATCGGCGTTGGGGCGGACGGTACATTCCTGGCTTCCGATGCGAACGCACTCGCAGGCTATGCCGATAAGGTGGTGTACCTCAACGATCGCCAGCTCTGCACGCTCTCGGGCGAAGAGTGGGACATCCGCGATCAGGATATGTCGCCGGTGTCGGCCTCGGTTCACGACATCGGCCAGTACCTCGGCGACGGCGACGCAGAGATCGGCGACTACCCGCACTTCATGCTGAAGGAAATCTACGAGCAACCCGATACGGTCGCGAACGCGATGCGGGGCCGACTCGCGGACGGCGACGCAACCGCTCACTTCGGCGGGTTGAACCTCACAGCACAACAACTCCGGCAGATTGACCGCATCATCATCACCGGTTGCGGCACAAGCTACCACGCTGGCCTCGTCGGTGAATATCTGTTCGAGGAACTGGCCCGCCTGCCTGTCGAGGTGGAGTTCGCCAGCGAGTTCCGCTACCGCAACCCACCGATCGACCGCAACACGGTCGTGCTGGCAATCACGCAGTCGGGTGAGACTGCCGATACGCTTGCCGCGTTGCGTGAATCGAAGCGAATGGGTCACACGACGCTCGCGATTTGCAATGTCGTCGGCAGCAGCATTGCCCGCGAAGCCTGTGGGGGCGTGTACCTTCACGCTGGCCCCGAGATTGGCGTTGCGAGTACGAAGGCGTTCACGTCGCAGGTCACGGTGCTGGCGATGCTGGCGCTGTACATCGGTCGCACGCGGCACCTGTCGAGCATCCAGGGGCAACGCATCATTGATGAACTGCGAGCGCTTCCCGATGCGATTCGGCAAGCGTTGACGTGTCACGATCATGTGAAGCGAATCGCCGAGAAGTACGCCGAGGCGAA
Source organism: Planctomycetota bacterium (assembly GCA_021413735.1). Classification (GTDB taxonomy): domain Bacteria; phylum Planctomycetota; class Planctomycetia; order Gemmatales; family Gemmataceae; genus Gemmata. The sequence goes on along the minus strand of JAIOPV010000115.1, from coordinate 28,957 downwards.
CAACGTGCTGTATCTGGGCCGGCAGTTCCTCTACCCCGCTGCTCTCGAAGGTGCGTTGAAGCTGAAGGAGATCAGCTACATTCACGCGGAAGGGTACGCGGCAGCCGAGATGAAGCACGGGCCAATCGCTCTGGTTGACGAACATACGCCGAGCGTGTTCCTGGTGCCGCGAGGCAACGTCTTCGACAAGGTGATGTCGAACATGCAGGAGATCAAGGCTCGTCGCGGACCGGTGATCGCCGTGTGCAGCCCTGGGGATCGCGAAGTTGCAGCAGTGGCGGATGACGTGATTCCGGTGCCCGACGTGCCCGAGTATTTGCAGCCGATCGTGTCGGCGATTCCGTTGCAATTGCTGGCTTACGAGATCGCAGTGCTGCGTGGCTGCGACGTGGATAAGCCGCGAAACCTGGCGAAGAGCGTCACCGTGGAGTGAGAAACCCGTGAGCGTCGAGCCGTCAGGCCGACGGTACGCTGGCAAATACCAGAGCCTGACGGCGTTTCGCAGCACACCGTCGGCCTGACGGCACGACGCTCACGGCGATCCTAACAGACCCTCGATGCGTCGCTTCAGTTTCGTGGGCTTCGTGAACGCGCTGAAGCGAGCCACGACGTTCCCCGTGCGGTCAACCAGGAACTTCGTGAAGTTCCACTTGATTGCCTTCGTCCACAGGAAGCCGCGTTTCTCGGCCTTGAGATACTGATAGAGGATGTGAGCGCCGCGACCGTTCACGTCAATCTTCGCGTACATCGGGAACGTCACGTCGTATTTCAGCGAGCAGAACTGCTTGATCTCGGCTTCGTTGCCTGGCTCCTGATGCATGAACTGATTGCACGGGAACCCGAGCACCACGAAGCCGCGATCCTTGTACTCCCGGTAAAGCGCCTCCAGCCCGGCGTACTGCGACGTGAAGCCGCACTTGCGCGCCACATTCACGATCAGCAGCACTTTGCCGCGATGTGAGTTGAGCGTCTGCGGAGTACCGTCAATCGCTGTCACCGGGAAGTCGTAGAGCTTCACGGAACTACTTCCCTTCCTTCGCCGCTCGTTTCAGATACTTCCCGTCTTCCGTCTGAATCACAATCAGTTCGCCGACCGCGATGAACGACGGCACCTGAATCACGAGGCCCGTTTCCAGCGTTGCGGCCTTCGTCTGAGCAGCAGCGGTCGCGCCCTTGATGCCAGGTTCCGTCTCGATCACCTTCAGCGTGACCGTTTGCGGCAACTCCATCGACAGTGCCTTGCCATCGTAGAACGTGATCTTGCAGGTGTCGTTCTCGCGGAGGTACTGCATCATGTCGCCGACCATCTCGGCGCTGAGCGTGACCGGCTCGAACGTCTCGGCGTCGACGAAAATGAAGTCGTCGCCGTCCTTGTACGAGTAGTTGAAGTCTTTCGTGTCGAGATAGACGACATCGACCTTGTCGTCCGGGTGGACACGCTCTTGGGTGATGCTGCCGGTGGTGAGGTTCTTGAGCTTCAAATAAAGGATCGCACGCCAGTTTCCGGGCGTGTTGAGGTCGCGGTCGAGGCAGTACCAGAGTGCCCCGTTCATGTTGAGAACCATCCCCCGCCGGATGTCGATCATCTTGGTTGACGCCACTGGCCGCCTCCTGTTCCTAAATCAGAACGCGGCCGGCCGCGTTCTCATTTACCGAATTGGCGGGCACCGCAATTCGATGACCCGCACAGTGATTGAGTTACCTATGTGTTTATCAGATCACGGACAAACAGAGAAGGGATTCGATTGCAACGCCGCAAGCGGCAACAAGTGTTCGCCGCTTGCGGCGTTGCATTCTGGTCGCCAAGTAACGTTTGTCCGCTTACACTTCCATTGACCATTGACCCACAGAGGAACACCGATGTTCGCGCGCTGCCTCTCCATTCCCCTTTTCGTTGTCGCGTTGGCCGGGCTGGCGAGTCTGCCCAGCACTCGCGCCGACGGCCCCGCTGACAATTTCCCGGATAAAGTCGCGCCCATCCCACCGAAGGGCAGCGAACTCTCCGACGCCACAAAAGAAGAACTCCGGAAGGGGCTCGCCGAGCTTCAAGGGCTCATCAAGGACGCTGGCAAGCACGAACTGCTGCCCGACGTGCAAATCTACGAGAAGGCTGTGCGGTACGCCCTCGATTACGACGAGGTGTACGACCCGAAGCCCGCGAAAGATGCCAAGACGCTGCCACCGCAAGCTGGCAACGTGAAGAAAGTGCTGGCTGCCGGGCTCGAACGTGCAAAGGCTTTGAAAGACGGCAAGACGCCCTGGACGACGCAAACCGGCGGCGTGCTTCGTGGGTATCGCTCGAAGATCGACGGCAGCGTGCAACCGTACTGGCTCGTCATCCCGAAGGAGTACGACTTCGCAGCAAAGACCCCGCATCGGCTCGATTTCTGGTGGCACGGTCGCGGTGAAACGCTGAGCGAAGCCAACTTCATGGCTGGGTCGCCGGGTGCTGGTGGCGGCATCATTCCGGCACCGGGCGCTCTCGTGCTGCATCCGTATGGCCGGTACTGCAACGCCAACAAGTTCGCCGGCGAAGTTGATACGTTCGAGTGCCTCGAACACGCGAAGAAGCACTATCGCATTGACGAGAGCCGTCTCGTGGCTCGCGGCTTCAGCATGGGCGGCGCTGCGTGCTGGCAGTTCGGCGCACACTTCCCCACAATGTGGGCCGCGAACGCACCCGGCGCTGGCTTCAGCGAAACGCCCGAGTTCCTGAACGTGTTCCAGAACGAGAAGGTCGATCCGCCGTGGTACGAGAAAAAGCTCTGGCACATGTACAACGCCAGCGACGTGGCCGCGAACATCTTCGATGTGCCGACGGTGGCCTACAGCGGTGCCGACGACAAGCAGAAGCAAGCCGCCGACGTGATGGCTCGCGAGATGAAGAAGGAAGGGCTCGAACTGAACCACCTGATCGGGCCGAAGACCGGTCACAGCTACGAAAAGGCCGCGAAGGAAGAACTCAACAAGCAGATCGACGCGATTGTCGCGAAGGGCAAGCCGGCGATGCCCGAGAAGATTCGGTTCACGACGTTCACGCTGCGTTACAACGACTGCGCTTGGGTCAAGATCGAAGGACTTGCGAAGCACTGGGAGCGTGCCAGGATCGAAGGAACGCATAGCGCCCCCGGCACCAAAGCGGCCAGCATCACCGTGAAGACTGAAAACATCACCGCAATGACGCTCTATTCCCCCGGTCCCATCGACACGGTTTCCTTCAACATTGACGGGACCCCCATCCTCCTACCAGCGTTCAAAAAGGAGAACGAGACTTTCGCCGCGAGATTCCGCAAGGTCGATGGAAAGTGGGAGGCGGACCTCGCCAAACCGGACCCAACGAAGATTGCGAAAATCCCAGGTCTGCAAGGGCCGATCGACGATGCGTTCATGGACTCGTTCGTGATGGTGTCGCCGTCGGGCAAGCCGCTGAACGAAGCGGTCGGCAAGTGGGCTGCAGCGGAAATGGCTCACGCGGTCAAGCACTGGAGGAACCAGTATCGCGGTGACGCCATCGTGAAGAAGGACAGCGAAATCAGCGACGACGACATCAAGAACAGCAATCTCGTGCTGTGGGGTGATCCGTCGAGCAACGCGGTGCTGGCGAAGATCGCCGATAAGCTGCCGATCAAGTGGACCGACAAGGGCGTGGTCGTCGGCGACAAGACTTACGAAGCTGGCACGCACGTTCCGGTGCTGATCTACCCGAATCCACTGAACCCGAAGAAATATGTCGTGCTGAACAGCGGCTTCACGTTTCGCGAGTACGACTACCTGAACAACGCTCGTCAGGTGTCGAAGCTGCCCGACTACGCGGTGATCGACATCACAACGCCTGTGAACTCGCGTTATCCGGGGAAGGTTGTCCGTGGTGGATTCTTCGGCGAACAGTGGCAGTTGCAACCCGACGACGGGAAGTGACTTGGGTGTAACGCCTGGAAAGTGTTGAGAATCGTTAGCCACTAACCCCGGTCCGGCAACACAGTCGCTCACCCGGGACTCGAAATCTCGTCGGGAACCCCCAAAAATCTGGGGCGAGGTGGGCTGATTGCGATCTTCCTGCAGGCAATTGGGTGGCGTGAGCAAAAGAGAAATGCAACCAGTTCCACCTCGCCCCCAGATTTTTGGGGGAGAGGGCGAAAACCAAACGCACCTCTACCATCCAACCCGATTCGGTATGAGCCCCGTCGAGAGGAGTTGTTCTTGGCGACAGCGTTCGATGCCTTCATTTGTACAGCAACAGGCAGAACACTTGGCTTCGTAAATGGCCGGCATCGGTGTCGGGCCTCACGCGAGCAAGCCCTTCACGACATGGCCGTGAACGTCAGTCAGGCGATAGTCGCGACCCTGGAAGCGGAACGTCAACTTCGTGTGGTCGATGCCCAGCAGATGCAAGATCGTCGCCTGGAAATCGTGGATGTGAACCGCGTCCTTGGCGGGGGCGAAGCCAAAGTCGTCGGACTCGCCGTAGCTCGTGCCGGCCTTCACGCCGCCGCCCGCCATCCACACCGTGAACACATACGGATGGTGGTCACGACCCCAACTCTTCACGTCCTTGATGTCGCCCTGCAAGAACGGCGTGCGGCCAAACTCGCCACCCCAAATCACGAGCGTGTCTTCGAGCAACCCGAGCCGCTTCAGATCCTTCACGAGTGCGGCGCTTGGGCCGTCGGTGTCCTGGCACTGCACCTTGAGTTGCGTGTTCAGGTTGCGGTGTTGATCCCAGCCCGCGTGCAGCAGTTGCACATAGCGTGAACCGCGTTCCACAAGCCGACGAGCCATGAGGCAGTTGAAGGCGAACGAGCCCTGCTTCTTCACGTCCGGCCCGTACATATCGAGAACCTTCTGCGGCTCTTTCGAGAAGTCGGTGAGTTCGGGCACGCTCATCTGCATCCGATACGCCATCTCGTATTGCGACATCCGCGTCGCGGTTTCGGGGTCGCCGAATTCCTTCAGCGTCAGCTCGTTCAGCTTGTTCAGATCGTCGAGCGCCGTGCGACGGCTCGCGCGACTCTGCCCGTCGGGGTTGGACAGATACAGCACGGGGTCGCCGCTGCCACGGAACTTCACGCCCTGGAATTTCGTGGGGAGGAAGCCGCTGCCCCAGTAGGAGTCGTAGAAGATCTGACCGCACGACGCTTCCTTGTCGCGTGATGTCATGGCGACGAAGCCCGGCAGTTCCTCTGTTTCGGTGCCGAGACCGTAAGTGAGCCATGCACCCATGCTCGGACGGCCCGGCATCTCGGACCCCGTCAGCATGAAGCAGATCGCGGGTGCGTGATTGACCTGCGTGGTGAACATCGACTTCACGAAGCAGCAATCGTCAGCGATGCTCGCGGTGTGCGGCAGGAAGTCCGACACCCACGCGCCACCCTTGCCGTGCTGTGCGAAGTTGGTGATGTTCGGCAGACACGGCCGCACGGTTTGGCCGCCGGTCATGGTGCTGAAGCGTGCCCCCTTCACGACGGAATCGGGGATCTGTTCGCCTTTGCGTTTCGTGAGTTCGGGCTTGTAGTCGAAGAGATCGACGTGCGTTGGAGCACCGTTCTGGAACAGGTAGATGACCCGCTTGGCTTTCGCCGGATGGTGCGGCAGCGACGGCAGCCCACCGATGACTTTTGGTGCTGCGGCGCTGATGTCGCGATTGAGGAGCGTTGCTAGCGCAGCTGTGCCGATGCCGGTGGCGGTGCGGCCGAAGAAGTGCCGCCGCGATTGCAGCAATGCGTGTTCGTGAACGGGGTGCATTTCGTATCTCCAGGCGAGCGTCGGGGCGTGAGCCCGACGGTGGATTCTTGCACCGTCGGTATCTCGCACCGTCGGGCTTACGCCTCGACGCTCACAATTGTTATTTGTTCAGCACTTCATCCAGATTCAGGATCAGCGAACACACGACCGTCAGCGCAGCGTGGTCGGTCGCGTCAAGTTTCTCGTTGCGGGGTGAATCGCCCGTCTTCAGCAGCGTCGCGGCAGCGGCCTTGTCCTCGGCGAACAACACACGTTGCTTCTCGACACCGGCGACAAGGATCTTCACCTGTGTATCGGTAGGTTTCCGAGCCGTCACGCGGCGGAACGCGAACGCGACTCGTTCCGCGTCGGTGGCCCCGCCCTTCTCCATCGCAAGTTGTGCGAGAGCTCTTGCGGCTTCGACATAAGTGATGTCGTTCAGCGTGGCGAGTGCGTGCAGTGGCGTGTTGGTTGTCGTGCCCTTCACGGAACACGTTTGCCGGCTCGCGGCGTCGAAGAACATCGTTGGCCCGACGATTCGCCGCCAGAACACATACAGACTGCGGCGATACAGTGCGTCGCCCTTGTCTTGCTGATAACGCTTGTTGCCGAACGTCGCTTCTTCCCAGATTCCCGCAGGCTGATACGGCTTCACGGCTGGGCCGCCGATGGTCGACGTCAGCAGCCCCGACGCCGCGAGCGCCTGATCGCGAATCATCCACGCCGGCAACCGATGCCTGGCACCACGAGCGAGCAGGCGGTTGTCCGGATCACGTTCACGCAACTCGGGCGTCACCACCGACGACTGGCGATACGCCGCTGACGTGACCATCAGCCGAACCATGTGCTTCACGTCCCACGGTTGCGGAGAACCTACCCCCCCAACCCCCTTCCCTGGGAAGGAAGGGGGAGCCGGATTTAGCCCCCTCTCCCCTTGGGGGAGGGGGTTGGGGGTGGGGTTCTGAAATTCCACCGCGAGCCAGTCGAGAAGTTCCGGGTGGCTCGGTCGCTCGCTCTGCACGCCGAAGTCTTCGGTCGTCTTCACCAATCCGATGCCGAAGAACGTCTGCCACAATCGATTCACGGTGACGCGAGCCGTCAGCGGATTCTCGGGCGACACAATCCACCGTGCGAGATCGAGGCGATTCTCACGAGGAAAGGCGGAAGGCGGAAGGCGGAAGGCGGAAAATCCCAAGACCGAACCAAATGCTGCATCCCCCTTCTGCCTTCCGCCTTCCGCCTTTCCAAAGGTCGGTGTACCCGGCACTACCTTCCCTTCCTTCTTCTGGTAGTCGCCGCGTGTGAACATGAACGTTTCGCGCGGTGCGGGCAATTCTGCCATCACCATCACCTTCGGAACACCCTGTGCGGCCGCGTCGCGTGCTTGCTTCGCCTTCCGCAAGTTCGGCAGCAAAGCGACATACTCCGGTTCCTTGTCCTTGAAGTGCTTGATGAGTTCGTCGTAGTTCTGGTCGGCACGGTCGTTGGGGCCTTTGCGTAGTGCGGACTCGATCAACTGCGGCAGAGTCGTTTCGTACTTGCCCTCTTTGTTCTTCACCATGCCGGCTTCACGCAATTTCCTCTCGATCGGCACGATCCGAATCACGAGCGTGTCGTATGCAGCCTGAGCCTCCTTCCGCTTCTTCTCCTGCTCCGGCGAAGCGAAGTCGATCACGGGCGGAGTCTGACCGTTGCCGCCGCCGCCGTTCACGGGTGACTGGTTGAAGTACGCGAACAGGCTGTAGTAATCGCGCTTCGAGATCGGGTCGAACTTGTGATCGTGGCACCGCGAACAGGTGAACGTCAGCCCGAGCCAGATGGTGCCGGTCGTCTCGGCTTGATCGAAGACGTACTCGACGCGGTTCTCTTCCGCGATGCGACCGCCTTCGCCGTTAATCATGTGATTGCGGTTGAAGCCCGTTGCCAGGATCTGTTCCTTCGTGGGGTTCGGCAACAGATCGCCCGCAAGCTGCTCCACGGTGAAGCGATCGTATGGCATGTTGTCGTTGAACGCGCGAATCACCCAATCTCGCCACGGCCACATCGTGCGTTCGCCGTCGCCCTGGTAGCCGTTGCTGTCGGCGTAGCGGGCCGCGTCGAGCCAGTCCCACGCCATGCGTTCACCGTACCGCGGCGAGCCGAGTAACCGATCGACCACCTTCTCGTAAGCCTGCGGCGAATCGTCCTTCAGGAAGGCGTCCACTTCTTCGAGCGTCGGCGGCAGACCTGTGAGGTCGAGCGTGACACGGCGAATAAGGCGTTCCTTCTCGGCGGGCGGCGACTGCGACAACTTCTCGCGGATGAGCCGTTGAGCGATGAACGCATCAATGGGGTTATTGATGGTGAATTGCGGATTGTTGATCGTCGGCACCTTCGGCCGTTCGGGCTTCACGAAGGCCCAGTGCTGCCCCCACGCCGCTCCCTGGTTGATCCACGCTTTCAGTGTCGCGATCTCGGCAGCGCTCAGCTTCTTGTTCGACTTCACCGGCGGCATCAGTTCCGCAGGGTCAGCCGGTGCGAGGCGCTCCACCAGTTCGCTCGCGTCAGCTTTCCCCGCGACGATCACGGGCGCTTTCAGAGCCTCTTCCTTCAGGTCGAGGCGCAGGTCGGCTTTGCGTGCCTTCTCGTCGGGGCCGTGACACTGGAAACACTTGTCCGACAGGATGGGCAGCACATCGCGAGCGAAATCGACCTTTGGGTCGGCTGCGGTGACTGGCGAGGTAAGCGCGACAATGCAGAGGATGGGCAGAAGACGCGGCATGGAGAGAGTTCCGATGCGGTGGCCGGGCGGGTTAAAGAGAGTATACGCGATGACCATAGCAAGGCGGAAGGAGGAAGGCGGAAGGCGGAAAAGAACCAAGTCCGCCTTCCGCCTTCCTCCTTCCGCCTTGCCGCAATCAGCCTTGATTCCCTCGCGAGTCTGCTTATAGTCCCCGACCTTCAAGCATTAGCTTCTCGGGTGGCTGACGGACGGCGGAGGCACCGTGGTCAGGGGCTGGGTAATAACCTGTGTCGCGGTGGCGATCGCACTTGCGGTCGGCACCCAGGCGTTCGCGCAATCACCGTCCCCGGTGATCGGGCGACCAATTGGGCGTCCGCTTCCAACCGACGCTCTGTTCTCGCCTGCGCCGGCCGTGCCGCCTCGCACGGCGTTCCAGCCGAACCGTCAACCGGCTGGCGTGCCCGATGAACCCGACTTCACTTTGCCCGATGGCTCGGTCATCGCTGTGCCGCAAGGGAAGTCGCAACAGTTCCGCTTCACCCGACGCTACGGAACTCCCAACACACTCGATAGCCAACTGCTCCCGGATGGGACACGACGATTCGTGTTCACCGGCGGCGTGATCCTCAATGCGATCGGCGACGATGGCGTCGAGACAGAATTCGCTGCCGACGATGTGGTCGTGTGGGTTCGCGGTTTGGCCATCGACAACATCCAGAACGGTTTTGAATCGACGCCTGACAAGAAATCGGAAACCGAAGCATACATGGCCGGCAACGTGATCGTTCGCACGAAGTCCAAGAACGAACCGCTGCAAACGCTCCGTGCTGCCGAAGTCTACTACGACATGACGCGAGAGCGAGCGGTCTGCGTCAACGCGAGCCTGGAGTTTACGCCGAACAAACTTCAAACGCCCGTTCGGCTCCGGGGTGAAGAACTTCGCCGGCTCGACGCAGAGAACTGGGAAGCGCTCACGGCCTCCTTCGACGGCAGCAGTTTGCCCTCCGATCCGGGTCTGCGGATCGACGCAAAGCGAGTCACGATGAACATGCGGCGGACAACCCTCCGTAACGTGTTCGGCATTCCGTACCGCAACCTCCTGACCGGCGAACCGATCGAAGGCGATGAGAAAACGCTGACCGCTTACGGGTCGGTGCCGAAACTCGTCGGGTTACCACTGTTCTACTTCCCGCGAATCCGAGTGGATGGAAACGATCCGCTGGGACCGTTCATTGGTTTGTCGTTCGGGCAAAGCCGGATCTTCGGCTTCGGAGTGTATAGCTCCTGGGATATGTTCGATTTGCTCGCGCTCAAACCACCGGTCGGGCAACGCTGGCGGTTGAACACCGACTACATGTCGGCACGCGGATTCGCGCTCGGCACCGACTACACGTATACCCTTCCCGCGAATGAGTCCGGGCTGTCGCCCCCGAATGGGTTGATCAAGCTCTACGGCTTGAACGACCACGGGCAGGACATCCTGGGCGGCAATCGCGGCCCGGAGCCTGCGCAACCGAGCACGCCGGGCGGGGCCAACTGGCGAGGTCGCGCCGACTGGCGACACCAGCAGGAAATCATCGAGGGGCTGTATTACCAGGGACAGGTCGCATACCTGAGCGATAAGAACTTCCTGGAAGAGTACTACAACCAGGACTTCACCTACGGACCGAACCACGAGACGTTCGCGAACCTGGCGTATCAGCGTCGGAACTTCGAGTTGTCGGCACTCATGGAGTACCGGCTTGATCGCCCGTGGATTCCCGAAACGCAGTGGTTGCCTCGCGGTGATGCTTATCTCACGGGGCAGACATTCCTCAATGACATCTTCGTGTACTCGGGACACGCCAGCGCGGGTTACGCACAGGCACGACCGAGCACCGTGTACCCGACGTCTGTTCTCTCCACCGACCAGTACGTGAACACGGGTCGATTCGACCTGATGCAAGAGTTGAGCGCACCGTTTGCGCTCGGGCCAGTGAAACTCGCACCCTATGCCACCGTCGATCTCGCGGACTACACCAGTGACCTCAACGGCAACAATGCGGGCCGCGTGTGGGGTGGTGGTGGTGCTCGCGGAACTTTGCCGTTGACGCGACTCTACGAGAACGCGACGAGTGAACTGTTCAACGTTCGCGGCATCAACCACAAAGTCGTGTTCGGGGCGAATTACCTCTACGCAAAGACCAACGTGCCGTTTAGCCAGTTGCCGTTGCTCGACCGGTTGAACGACGACTCAACCGATCAATCGTGGCGAAACATCACGCCGATGCAACCGATGTTCGTTCCTGGGCCGAACGGCGTTCTCCTCGCAACCGGCGGCAATCCGTCCAGTCAGTTCAACCCGCAGCAATACCTCGTTCGTCGTGACGCAACTGGCCGCATCGACACGCTCGCGGACATCAACGTGTTGCAAGGCGATGTGCGTCAGCGGTTCCAGACGAAGCGCGGTTATCCGGGGATGGAACACACGGTCGATGCGTTCATCCTCGATGTGTCGGCGTCGTACTTCCCTGAGTCGTCTCGCGATAACTTCGGGAATCCATTCGCGTTCCTCGAATACGATGCGTTGTGGAACATCGGCGACCGCACAGCGGTTTACTCGGCTGGGTGGTTCGAGCCGTACACGAATGGTTCGCGTTACTACACGGTTGGGGCTGCGTTTAATCGCAATGACCGGACGAGCTTCAACTTCAGCTATCGGCAAACCGACCCGATCAATAGCCGAGCGTTGAACGGAAGCGTGACGTATCAGCTCAGCCCGCGATACTACTTGAATTCGTCCACGAGCTACGACTTCGGGGTTCACTCGCTGTCGAACGCGTTGAACCTGACTCGAACGGGCTCGGATCTGACAGTCACGTTCGGTCTGACGTATAATTCTTTGGTCCACAACCTCGGCATTCAGTTCATGATTATGCCGAACCTGTTGAATGCACTTGTGCCCGGCGGGCAGTTCACCGGAACACCGGTGAGCGGGCGACGATAACGATCGAGATTTCGCCGCTGGCGGCGTAGCGTTTACAGCTGCGAAGCCCCAAGCGGCGAAGATGAACCTCGGCGGGTTGGAGGCGGTATGCCCGGTGACTGGTGGGAGGCGAAGCCAGCCAGCGAAGCCGATTCGCGTCGGTCGAAGAAACCACGGCCCTGGCGCGACAAATTCCGTGAAGCCTTCCGTGGCATAAAACTTGGCGTGCGAGGGCACTCGAGCTTCTTCGTGCATTTCTTCTTTGCCGCTCTCGCACTGGCCGCCGCTCTCGCCCTCAGGTGTGATCTCATCGAGTGGTGTCTCGTGATCGGCTGCATCGGAATGGTCATCACGGCGGAACTCTTCAACAGCGCCATCGAGACGCTTTTCCACGGCCTCGACGACGATAGCAAGACCCGGATTCAGGGCTGCCTCGATATCGCTGCGGGGGCTGTCTTGGCCGCCGGCATGACGTCAGCAATCGTCGGCAGTATCATTTTTGGTCAGCGTCTGCTGCTGATTTTGCACGTTGGGGAGGGGTAGACGGTCACTTCCGGGGCCACTCAGCCGAAATCAGTTCAAGACGTTGGCAAGAATCTCTTGTGAAGGATGTATAATGAGATAGCGGAACCTTTCGTTGCTTTTCATGAGGTAGCACCGTGACACTTCCTCTTGCGCGATTTGCCGCACTCGCAGCGGCATTCGCAATCGTCTCATCTGTGCGCGCCCAAGCGCCTCTCCCGCCCCCCGGTCAACTGCAACCGCTTCCTCCGCCTGAGAAGGCGCAAGATCCCTTGCCGCCGCCAAGGCCCGTGGTTCAACCCGAGCCTGGCGTGAAGGTTTTGGATCGGGGTCCGGTTCACGAAGCATTCGCACAACCAGGCGCGGAAGTGCGCGGTCAGGGCATGACCGCACCGAAGGCTCCGCCAGCGCCGATTCCCGAACTGCCGCCGGAGACGAAGCCCGACGGTCAGAACGTGCAGTGGATTTCTGGCTACTGGATGTGGTCCGACGATCAAAAGGACTTCGTTTGGGTGAGCGGGTTCTGGCGGAATGCTCCCGCAGGTCGTGCGTGGTCTGCCGGTCAGTGGAAGCAAGTCGGCGGGCAATGGGCATACCTTCCTGGCACCTGGCGAGCGACCGACCAGAACAGTTGGCGGATCGACCTGCCGAAGCCGCCGGAGTCCGTTGAGAACGGACCGAGCACCCCGGCATCGAATCCAAATGGCCTCTGGATTCCGGGAGCGTGGGAGTTCCGCAACGAGCAGTACGTTTGGCGTCCGGGTTACTGGGCGAACCCCAATGGCAACCAGATGTGGGTTCCGAGCCAGTACGTCGCGACGGCTTACGGCTACATGTACGTTCCTGGTTACTGGGATTACCCGCTCGAGAATCGCGGCATCCTGAACCCATCTGTGGCGTTCACGCAACCGCTGTGGCAGACGCCAGGTTGGGCATATCAGTCGCAGTACGCAGTTGGTCTCGGCTCTGGCAACGGTTGGGGTAGTGGCGGTCTGTTCTCGTCGCTGTACATCGGGCCGAACTGCAACAACTACTACTACGGCAATTACGGTGGCTACGGGAACGGCTGGTTGGGCATTGGCTTCGGCTACAGTCCATTCTGGGGTCTCGGCGGTTACGGTGGGTACGTTCCGTGGTATGGCACACACCGCGGTTACTATAACCCGCTGTGGAACCACTACTGCTACTTGAACCGCACGCATCCGGGCTACGCGAACCATGTCGGCAATGTCTACGCGGGTCGGGCGATTGGTGTGCCGCACCCAGGTGCAACGCACGTTCACCCGACACACCCGACGGGCATTGGCGGTGCGGCACAGACAGCCGTGCGTTCGGCCACTTCAGTTGTTCATCCGATGAACGTTCACTCGGCGAACCTGCATACCCCGAACCTTCACGTTGGGAATGCTACCGCGACCCATCACGGCGCGGTAACGCATCCGCACTCGTTGGTGCAACCGACGCAGCACGTCGCACACTCGATTGCCGCAACATCAGCGGCGCACGGGCTTGCGACGCACAATCACGCGATGGGCGGGTCGGGAGTGAATCACCAAGGGTTGACGATCACGCCGCATTACTCCGGTGTGGGGCAAGTTCATCAGGGGGTCGCGGGCACGCATCCGTCGATCACGGGCGTTTATCCTTCGATGCACAGTGGCACGGCACTGAGCCATCCGGGATACTCGACTCCGCAGATCCATTACGGCACGACCGGCGTTCACCCCGGAACGGTCCATTACGGCACGACCGGCGTTCATCCCGGAACGGTCCATTACGGCACGACCGGCGTTCACCCCGGAACGATGCATTACGGGACTACAGGCGTCCACCCCGGGACGATGCATTACGGCAGTACGATTCATCCGGGGTACTCGGGTAGTTTCCACAGTGCGCCGAGTTTCCATAGTGGGTCGAGCATGCACGGCGGTCACATCAGTGGCGGACACAGCATGGGCGGCCATAGCATGGGCGGCCACAGTGGTGGACACGGCGGCGGGCATCGGTAATCGAAGCTGTAACAGTGAAGCCCACCCTTCGGGGTGGGCTTTTTTCGTTTAGCGGGCCTCGCGTGGGTGGCGGTCGGCGTGAGTTTGTGGTTCAATGTCAGGCATGCTGCCACTGCCACAACTACTCGCTGAACTCGTCCGCCGGCCGTCGGTCAACTCGATGGGCCGCACCGACATCCCAACCGAGATTCTGTACGAATCTCGCGTCACCGCGTTTCTCGAAGAGCAACTCAAAACTCTCGGCTGCGAGGTTCGCCGACAAACCGTGCGGCCCGGTCGCGACAATCTCATTGCGAAATACACGCCGCCAAGCCCGGCACCGTTCAGCGTCATGTTCGAGGCTCACCAGGACACTGTGCCCGTCGACGCGATGATCGTGGAACCGTTCGGCGCAAAGATCGAAGACGGGAAGATGTACGGTCGCGGGTCGTGCGACGTGAAAGCCGGCGGCGCTGTGATGCTCACTGCGTTCGCACGCCTCATCAAAGAGAAGCCAGCGGGAAGTGCCGCCGTCACCCTCGCTTACACAGTCGATGAGGAACATACCTTCCTCGGCGTTCAAGAGCTGTTGAAATCCGGCGTGCGTGCGGATTACGCCATCGTCGCGGAACCGACGCTGCTGAACATCGTGAACGCTCACAAGGGCGTCGTTCGCTGGGTGCTGGAAACGACGGGGCGAGCGTGCCACAGTTCTCGGCCCCAGGACGGCGTGAACGCCATCTATCGCATGGCTCGCGTGATCTCCGAGTTCCCCGGTTACGCCGAGAAAGTCCGCGATTTGCCCGCCGATCCTGTTCTCGGTCCGCGAACGATTTCGGTTGGCCGCATCACCGGCGGCGTCTCGCCGAATACGGTGCCGGACGTCTGCCGCATCGACATCGACCGTCGGCTTCTTCCTGGCGAAACGTCGGATAGCGCGGCAGCTCATCTCAGCGACTACTTGAACGGTCGCGGGTTCGATTTCCCTTTCACGCTGACGCAGACACACGCCGCGTGCCCGCCGCTCAGCCCCGCGTTATCTGGCGAGTTGGTGAAGCGGTTTGGTGCGGCGATTGATTCGGTCGTCGGGAAGCACACGGTTCATCCGGTTCCGTTCGGAACGGACGCTTCGACCGTGGCGAACGCTGGTGTGCCGGTGGTGGTGTTTGGTCCTGGGGATATCGCTCAGGCGCACACGAAAGACGAGTGGATTGACCTCGCCCAACTCGAACCGGCGGCCGAGATTCTGTTCCGCTTCGCCTGCGGGAAGTGAGACGAGACATTGGCGAGCCACGGGGTTGATCCCCGTGGTCTCCACATTACCAAAGACCACGGGGATCAACCCCGTGGCTCGCATGACGATCCACCAACGGGAAGGAATTCCTTAATCCGAAATTCGCAATGCTGTAGTCACTTCCCGACTGCGTCGCTATCATGATCCGTCTCTGCGAATTGTTGGATTCATGAGGAAGCCACCGTGGCCGTTCGTATTCGAATGAAACAGATGGGCCGAACTCACCGGCACTATTACCGTATCGTCGCAATCGACGCTCGCCAGCCGCGTGACGGCCGAGTGATCGAAGAGTTGGGCGTCTACGATCCGCACGTTGCCGACAAAGAAGCACGCGTGAAGCTCAAGCCGAGCCGGATCAAATACTGGCAGAGCGTCGGGGCACTGCCCTCCGAGCACTGCGCCGCGATCTTCACCAAGCACATGAAGAAGTGGGAAGAGATCGAAACTCAGGAAGCCGCGAAGGCCGCCGAAGAAGCAGCCAAAGCCAAGGCCGCGGAATCCGCCCCGAAAGCGTAATCTGTGGACGTTCCGATTGCCGCGCGACGCACGATCCGTTTCGATGTGCTGACGCTGTTTCCGGGCATCTTCGACAGTTACGTCGGTCAGAGCTTGCTCGCGGATGCCATCGAATCAGGCTTGGTTCAGGTTCACGCCTGGAACATGCGAGATTGGACGCTCGACAAGCATCAGCGAGTCGATGATCGCCCGTTCGGCGGTGGCCCTGGAATGGTGCTGATGGCACAGCCAGTTCTCGATTCTGTCGAGGCTGTGCAGGCGAAGGCAGAACCGCTCGGCAAGGTGGTCATGATGACCCCGGCGGGCGAGCGACTGACGCAGCGGGTGGTTGAGGAACTGGCCCAGGAACCGCGATTGCTGCTACTGTGCGGGCGGTACGAAGGGTTCGACGACCGCATTCGGCAGATCCTGAACCCGCGTGAAATCTCGATTGGGGACTTTGTCTGCAACGGTGGTGAAGTCCCGGCGATGGTTGTAATCGATGCGGTAATCCGGCTCATCCCCGGTGTGCTTGGCGACGAACACAGCGCGACCGACGAATCGCACAGCGAAGCTGGTCGGCTGGAGTATCCGCAGTTCACTCGGCCCCGGAGTTTCCGAGGGGTTGAGGTTCCTGAGATTCTTCTGAGCGGTAACCATGCCGCCGTCGCAAAATGGCGACAAGAGCAGTCCGACAAACGAAGTCAAAAGTGATCGCCGCTTGCGGCGTAGCAAAACAACCAGTGACGACAGTGGGGGCGGAGTCACCGCCCAGAAAGACAAAGGTGGGTCATGTTGAAACCCCTCATCGGCCTTGTCGAAAAGGGCCATTTGAAGTCGGACGTTCCGGACTTCCGCATCGGCGACCGCATCGAGGTTCACCAGAAGATCCTCGACGGTGCCAAGGAACGCATCCAGATTTTTGAAGGCGACGTGATCGGTCGACAGAACGGCGGCGTTCGCGAAACCGTCACCGTTCGCCGTTTGGTGCAGGGCGAAGGCGTCGAGCGAATCTTCCCGATTCACTCGCCGCGAGTCGCGAAGATCGTCATCAAGAAGGCCGGCTCGGTTCGCCGTGCGAAGCTGTTCTATCTCCGTGATCGCGTCGGTAAGGCGACCAAGATCAAGGACGATGTGAAGCGTCAGACGAAGATCGACACCGACCTGAAGGCAGCAGCCGAGGCAGCCTCGAAGGCCGCTCAGGAAGCAGCCGCTCGCGCCACGGCCGAGGGTGGGATGTCGAAGACGGCCCAGAAGAAGAAGGCCCGCAAGGAAGCCGAGGCCAGCAAGAAGAAGTAGTTCGTCATGGCTGCGACGCCACCCGAGCCGGTCGTGGAGCCAGGGTTCACGCGCTGGCCTTGGTATCGCCGATGGTTCGGGCGACGCAGCGAACGAGCGGCAGCAAGATACTTGCGATCGCTCCGCTTTCGAGTTCTTGCCGCGAACGTCTCGGACCCGACCGGCGAACTCGATCTGCTGGCCCTCGACGGGGAAACGCTTGTTGTGGTTGAGGTTCGCTCGACCGCTTCGGACCGCGAGAATGCACTGGAAGAAACCGCCGCCTCGGTGGACCTCCGCAAACAGCGGAAGATCACCGGGGCGACGTTGCGTTTCCTGGCAACCCGCAAGCTGCTGGGCAAGATTGCGGTGCGGTTCGATGTGCTTGCGATGAGTTGGCCCGCACATGCCCGCGAACCCGTGGTGAAGCACATCCGTCATGCTTTCGAGGCCACGGGCAAGTTCCAGTTTTTCAGCTAACCCAAAACGACGGAGATGCCGTGACTTCGCTCACTCCGTTGTATGCTTCGATGGAAGGTTTTGGGGACGCGCTGGCCATTTGTATGCTCGCCCCCGTTGGCCTTGGTTTGTTGTTGCTGTTCGTGTGGTGGGCGATTCTCGGCATGATTTACAAGGAACGCCGCGAAGCTCGTGTGCTTCGCTTCCCACGAATCCCGCCGCTCCCGGTCGTGCCGAGTGGTGGACGAACGCTCCCGGAGTGGATCGAAATCATTCACCTCCATGCCGCCGCCCATCTCGACATGGACGTGATCGCTGCGGGTGGACCGGTCACCGAGCATGAGCTTCGGCGAGTGATCCGGCACATTGTCGAGACCGAGGTTCCGGTAGCGGTGGGTGCGAGCGAACGCGAGAAGTTGATCGAAACAGTGGTGAACCGGTTGCTCGACGTGTCGGAGGAACCGCCACGATCAGAGCCTGAGACGACCCCGGACGGGAAAGCAAAATGAGCCAGTTCAAACCAGTCGAAGAGCAACTCGCGATCATTCTTCGTGGCGCCACGCAGATCGAGACTCGCGACGAACTCAAGAAAAAACTCGAACGCAGTCACGCGACGGGGAAGCCGTTGCGCATCAAGTACGGCATCGACCCCACTGGCTTCGACGTTCACCTCGGCCACACGGTTCCGCTGCGGAAGTTGCGTCAGTTCCAGGAACTCGGCCACACGGCCGTGCTCATCATGGGCACGGCGACGGCCGCGGTCGGCGATCCGTCGGGACGAGACGCGAGCCGCCAGGGATTGACCACGGAGCAGATCGAGAAGAACGCCTGCACTTACCTGGAACAGATCGGCAAGGTGATCGACCTGACGACGCCAGGCCGCTTCGAGATTCGCCCCAACGGCGACTGGTTCTCGAAGTTCGGCTTCCCGCAAATGCTTCGACTTCTCGGCCAAATGACTGTTCAGCAGATGCTGGAACGCGACGACTTCAGCAAGCGAATCAAGGCCGGTACGGCGATTTACCTGCACGAAATGCTGTACCCGTTGATGCAGGGTTGGGACTCCGTCGAGATTCAGTCGGATGTGGAACTCGGCGGCACGGAACAGCTCTACAACCTGATGGTGGGTCGCGACCTTCAGCGTGGTGCGGGCCAAGCAGCGCAGATTTGCTTTACGATGCCGATTCTTCGCGGCCTCGACGGCGAGAAGAAGATGGGAAAGAGCCTGAACAACTACATCGGCCTGAACGAGCCACCGAAGGAGAAGTTCGGCAAGACGATGAAGATTCCCGACACGCTGATGTCGGAGTGGTACACGCTACTGACCGATCGTAACCCTGAGGAGACGAAAGCACTCATTGCGTCGAATCCGAACGAGGCGAAGAAAGCTCTCGGGGCCGAGATCGTGCGGTTCTACCACGGCGACGAGGCCGCGGTGATGGTTCGCGAGGACTGGAAGAAGCAGTTTGAGTGTAAGGGCGACCCCGACCACATCGACGAGGTGACGATTCCCGCGAGCAAGCTCAAGGATGGGCAGATGCTCGCGGTGGATCTGATCGCCGAGTCGAAGCTGACGCCGAGCAAGAGCGAGGCGAAGCGGAAGATCAAGGAAGGGGCGTTCAACTATGGTCCGGACCGCACGGCGGTCGCTGATGATAAGGCGACCGTCGCCGTGACCGATGGGCTTGTGATTCGCCTCGGAAGGAAGATCTTCCGCGTGCGGCTTGGGTGATGAGGCGAACCCCGAGTGCCAGCGAGGGGGTGACGTTAAACCGAAGGCAAGCGATGGGGGATTTGAGACAGCTCAAGCACGTGCTAACGCCACCCCCTCGCTGGCACTCGGGGTTCGCCCTCAAACGCTACTCGACATTAGGATCGCCTTCACCATTTCCTTCGGCTACATCGAGTTCTGCGGCGACGCGGTGAGCATCTTCGGTAAGCCACACAGCCAATGGGCTATCCTGATTGCGAACATAGCGAATCGCTCCCACTCGATGCGATTGCTCTTTCAGGCGACGTGTCGAACCGTCTCGTTCCCACCAGATCGGCCGCGTGCGTTTCTCGCCTCGCTTCCTCTTGGAATCAGCTTCGCCACTCCACCCTACAAATTGATTGAGTGGACGACTCGCATAAGCTTTCCAGTCCGCAAGCATTTCTTCCGGGTCGGGCTCGTCGGGAACGCCAAACACGACGTGAACGTGATTCACCAAAATCGCGACAGCATCAAGCTGCCAGCCTCTGTAGTTCGCGTGTGCGATGAGTTTGGGAAGTAACACTGCCGCCTGCTCCGTATTCAGAAGGACAGGCGAACGTCGCATCGCGGATTCCGCATACCGTTCCAGAGCGGGCATCGGATCGGCGGTTGGGGTGGTTGGAACGTTCTGCGTGACGCGCTCGCCTCTGGTGGTCACGAAGTCACCAACGAAACCGGCAGCGCCGGGTAACCAAGTGCCGAAGGTCCGCCAAGTGAAGAACCAGAAGCGATTCATGTCGCATCTCCACGATGTCAGGCGAACCCCGAGTGCCAGCGAGGGGGTGGCGATATCCCTGGTTAAAGCTAACTCAAACACTCCATTGCTGACACTCGTGCTAACGCCACCCTCTCGCTGGCACTCGGAGTTCGCCAGCTACTTCTCCTTGGGCATGAGGTTCATGGCGGCGAGGCTCATCGTGCGAACGCCCGCACGGATGCTTGGTTCCGGCAACGGAGCGTATGCGTCCGTGTGCATCCCCGGCAACGGTAACCCACCCGGCTTCTCGCTCGCGTCGAACTTCTCCTTCGAGATCGTCCCCAGGAAATACATGAAGATCGGCGTCTTCCCCTCCGAGAAGCGGCCGAAATCCTCCGCCCCCATCACCGGTCGCCGCGTCCGCACGTTCTCGTCACCCAGCACGCCCCGAAACACCGCCGCACACTTGCGAGCCAACGCCACATCGTTGAACGTCGCTGGCGTGTAATGATCGAGGTTCACGCGGATATCAGGCTCAGGGGCGCGAGCCGACACCGCCGCTGCCTTCACCATGCGTTCGATCGCCTTCAGCACATGATCGCGAACCTCGTTCTTCGTCGTTCGCACGGTCAGTTGCAGCAGCACCTCGTTCGGGATGATGTTGTGCTTCGTGCCGCCGTGAATCGAACCCACCGTAATCACGCACGGATCTTGCGGGTTCACCTCACGACTCACGATCGTCTGCAAATCGAGGATGATTCGCGCTGCGAGAACGATCGGATCGACCGAAACGTGCGGAGCAGCCCCGTGACCGCCCTTCCCCTTCACGACGATGTCGATGGTGTCCGACGCGGCAAGCGAAAGCCCCTCCGAGAACGAAACGGTGCCGACGGGCGCCTGCGGGTCGGAGTGCAGAGCCAGCGCGTAATCTGGCTTCGGGAAGCGTTTGTAGAGGCCATCGTCGAGCATCATTCGCGCCCCGGCGATGACTTCCTCCGCAGGTTGGCCGATGAACACGACCGTGCCGGACCACTTGTCTTTCATCGACGCCAGCACCCCCGCCGTACCTACCCACGAAGTCATGTGTAGATCATGCCCGCAAGCATGCATCACACCGACTTCCACCCCCGCCTTGTCCTTAACCTTCACCTTGCTCGCATACGGTAGACCGGTTTGTTCGACGATTGGCAGCGCGTCGAGATCCGTGCGGATCAGCACCACCGGACCGGGGCCATTCTTCAACACGGCGACTATCCCATTACCCCCAACCTTCTCCGCGACGGTGTATCCAAGTTTTCGCATTTCCTCAGCAAGATGAGATGCTGTCTTCATCTCCATCAAGGAGAGCTCAGGGTTCGCATGTAAATGCTGGTACAACGCAACGAGATCCTTGATGTTGCCATCGAGCTTCTTGTCCACGCTCGCGAGCCGTTCCTTGACCCATTCTGGAGGAGGAGGCGTCTCTTTCTGCGGGGCCGGAACTTCGGCAGAGTGCGAAAATCGCGTCTCCACGCCGGAGGTGGCAAGCAGGCACGTGAATACCACGGCAGCGGATAAGTTGCGAACGATCATGGAGTGCTTTCGAGAAGGGTTGGCAGGGAATCGCGAGGAGAAAGTGGTAAGGCCCGTGGAGTCGTCCGGCTTAACTGGACAAGTACCGGACGCCAAGCACTCGCCAGAGGGTTTGACGGCTCGTGGTCAACCATCGATTGCATCGTACACAGGCAAGTTTGTACCCACGCAACTGCTGCGTGAACCACACTGTCAGCGTCGGCGTGTGCAGCTTGTTGCTGTCGCATTTGATCCAATGCTGACGTTGGCGGGTTGGATGTTTCAGAACGGGCGTTGAGACCGACCCGGGATCTTCGTTTTTATTCAGGTCGCGCTGACCACCAGAGCGGTCCGGCGCTACTACGATGCCGCCACGATGAGCCGCACCTGGTCCGGAGGCCCAAGCGCGGCGAGCTGCGGGAGAACGTCGTGGGCAAACTCCGGGACGATTTCCGCGTATGACTCCAGCCACTCGACCTCGACCCCTCGCGGCTCCATTGGGCATAGCTGATCGGAACGCCGGCTGGCCAACGTGCCCACGGGAAGCCACGTGGGCAGCCATCGAACAGCGCGGCTGCCTGCGGCGTGACATACGCCTGACGCCGCATGAGGCGATTGTCCCACCCGAACTCGGCTGCCTCGCGGGCGGTAAACCAAGTGGTCGTGAACCAAGCGGCATCGAACCACGACTCACTCTCATACCGCCGTAGCCACGCCGACAACTCCGACGACAGATCCGGGGGAAGGCCGCGTCGCGGCACCACTGGTGTATAAGGCTCACTCGACCGAATCGGGTTACCGGTGTGAGTCAGGATGGCGGCCAATTCCTTATGATCCGTGTGGAACAGCTCCTCAGGCATCAGTCGCTGCTCGGTCGGATCGTACTCACCGTCTGGGTTGGGGACCATACGGCCAGTGAACGTCCACCGGCCGGCTGTCAAAACCTCCACATAACCGTAGGTGTCCACCCCCATCCGCTAGCACTCCTGTTGCCGAAAACTACTGCTCAGGTGTGGCGAGCCCGCGGATAGCGGTCTGCCGTCACCTGCAGAAGTTGGTTCGGTGTGCCTTCGCTACGCCCGACGGACGACGATACAGCCGAGTGGCGTGAACTCGCTGTCGTACACGTCAACGAACTGCCCGTGCTCGACACTGAAGCCCCCGCCGTGCTCCCAAATCTCGATCCACGGCTCGTAAGGGTTGGGCAGGCCGGCTGTCGTCGGACAGCGTTCCCACCGGACGAACGACACTGCCACCCACGGACCGACGTTTCGCATCCCTGGAACGTCCACAGACCAAGCGGCTTCCTCCTCGGCGGGAGGCATCTTGAAGTCCGGCGAGATGAGTGCGACTGCGTCTTTGAGCATCGACCATTGGACGCCAAACAGATCCTCGGCCTCTGCCCACCGCCGCTTGCCCTCGGCAGCGGCTTGACGGAATCGTTCGGGCGGCCACCGCTCCGTCGCCAGCTCCCGGCGAATCCGCAACACTCGTTCAAGGGCGTCCACCCGCTTGTGCCTCCGGCGGCCGTACTTGTAATGGGTCAGTGCACAACCGCAGGCTATCACCCGCCTTGGTCGCCTGCAAGGATATTGAACCGGGCAGACGATTGATCCTTCGGCTCCGACGGTGATGGCGTTAAACGGGCTCAGATCTCTGAGCCGCGACCGAACCACCTCGCGTTGTAAGCGATTCGGCCTGCGAGCGATGCGGTGGTTGTTGCAAAGGAGGCACGCAAACCGGGTGTATGCGAGCCTGTGGACCGTCGGAGTAAAGAAACGGATCGGCAGAAGGCCGCACGCCCAGGCGTGACCTCGCCTACCAACCCCTGCCGCCTCGTGTTACGACGTGAACGCCAAGCCAGCCCGAGTTGCTGGCGCCTTCCACTGGGTGCCAAGCTGACCGAGGGCCACGGTCGTTGGCGTGAGCCGGGTCAGTGGTCGGCCGACGGAGGTTGCCGAGAGCGTCGCCGAGCATTGCGGTTTGGGCATTCTAGCGGGCAGCCGTGCGCTTCCTTGTCTCCGACGGTCCATCGCTGCCGGGCTCAGAGGTCTGAGCCGTGCGTGATTGGGGTAGTCGGCCGGTGCCGCGGTCAGGCTACACTTGCGACACTCGTCGGTGTGTCGGGCCGACGACCGCTAATATTAAGGGCGGCCTTCCATTTCTGGCCCCATTCTGCAAACACGAACTCCTCGAAACTCGCCGCGGCCTCGCAGAATCGTTCGTCGGGGGTGAGTTCGGTGAGACGGAAAGTGGAAGCATGTGGTCACCTGTGAAGGGGTGAGCCCACAGCAACCTTCGCCTGGCGACCAGCGGCTGTCTGGCGGAAAAGAACTCCTACCTGTTAATTACCCGTCCGCTCCCGAGATGACGGAAAAATGTCGAAATGGTTCCGGGAAGAATGCGACGAGCCGAGAGAGGTCCTCGGCTCGCGCGTCGAAGCTGCGATTGGGAGGATCAGATGCCGTCAACGGTGATGCCACCCGTGATAACGTTCAGTGAGAAGCCCCCGGTTTGGACGGCTCCTGTCAGCGGTGCAAGGTAGACCACGCCCGAGGATGCACTTTCCGTGAGCAGGGCGATGTTCTCTTGCGTTCCGACCGCGGCGACGTGCGTGATGGCATGGTCATTCACGGCCGTGCCCGTCAGGTAGGTTCCGGCGTCGGGGCCCGTGCTGGCGATCGTGGCGGCACCCTTGGAAGCTGTCGGATCAATCGCGTATACCCCCACACGGACCTGTTCGTTGGTGGTGTTGGTCAGCGGGTCGAGAGCCGTGAAGACCAGCTCGTCCTTGCCGTCGCCGTTGCTGTCCACGAACGCCACGCGACCATCACGGTTGATGCCGCTCGCCGCTCCAGTGAGTCCCACGAACGGTGCGAACGCCGTCGTCCCGTCCGCATTAAGTGGCAGTTCCGAGAGCGTCGTCCCCTTCAGTTGCAGCACCTTGACTTTGATCTGCTGAACGGCGGGGTTGGGGTTCGCGACGGGTCCGCCACGGGTGACTGCGATCTCATCACCCCCGAGCCCGTCGACATTCCCCGCAGCAACGATCACGCCCTTCTGATAACCAGCCCCGAACGGGGTCTGGACTCCACCGATCACCGCTCCAGTCACCCCGTTGATGGCGACGAGTCGACCGAACTCAGCCTGTCCCGCAGACGCACTCTTGCCGCGAGTGCCCGCGATCACATCAGCGTGCGTGTCGCCGTCCACGTCGCCAACCGCGATGTTCAGGCCGTTGGTGTACGCTCCCGTGGTTCCGTCTGGGCCGGCGTGATTGGCGAACGGCGTGAACGTGCGAAGGAGCGTCAGCGCTCCCTGAGCAAGTGCCGCACCGTCGTACACGAACACTTTCCCCGCGTCGGTCGTGGAGAGTCCCGCCACACCCGCGGGATTGGCTGCCGCGACCACGAGGTCGGGAACCGTGTCGCCGTTGAAATCGCCCAGCGCAACCGACACGAGACCTGGATACCCCGCGATTGGCATCACAGTCGTGATGAGGTTGCCGGCATCGTCCAGAAGCCGGACTGTGCCGTCTGCTCCGCCGACGGCAAACGCCGCAGTTGTGGTAGGTGTCTCGTTGGAGACGCCGAACGTGGTGCTTGGTCCGGCAGCAGCAGTGAGGTTTCCTGCGGTGTCGCTGCCGGTGCCAGCCGCGAGTGAGATGCCCAGAGTACCCGTGCCTGTGATGTTGCTGATCGTCACGGTCTTCGACAGACCGGCACCGCCTGTCACCGTAACCGTACCGTTGGCGGTGCCGGTCTTGGTCAGCGTGATGTCCGCTGCCGTCAGGGTGTTGGTGCTGAAGTTCGTGTCTGCGTAACTGATCGTGAACGTGATCGGTCCGTGCGTCGTGGCTGTCGCGGAAGGAGCCTCGATGGTGACGGTCGGGCGTTTGGTATCGACGAGGAGATTGCTTGTGCTCGACAGCGTGTGGCCCGTCGGAATTGCGAGGTTCACGTTGTTCCCACTGCCGTCGCGGAGCGTGGCGCCCTCGGCCACAACCAGACCCGTTGAATTGAGCGATTGGCTATTCTGCCCCGCAGCCACCGTGTAAGTGCCGGTCGCGTGCGTGGCGTTGCTGAACGGCGTGATGCTGACCGAGCCACCCGAGTCGAGGAGCACGATCAGGTTGCCGCCACTCAGTGTCACCGGCTGGTCAAAGTTCACGGTTACAGGGATCACCCCACCGACACGATAGCGGCCGCTCGTGATGCTCGAAATGACGCTTGTAACCTTCGCAAACGTGCCTGTTGGCACGACGTATGCGAACCGATCCGCGGGCGTGATCAAAGACGTGCCGCCGGTGGTGGTGACTGTCACATCGACGATCCCGACCGCACCCGCAGGACTCGTGACCGTTATGGACGTATCCGAGTTCACCACGAACGCAGCCGGGGTGCCTCCAAAGGCGACGGCGGTGGCGGTCGTGAAGCCCGTTCCCCTGATCTGGATGGTGTCACCGCCAAGGGGCGACCCAACCGGCGGGCTGATGCTCGTGATCGTCGGCTGGACGGTGTCAACGTTGAACGAGTTGATGGAAGCGTTCCCGGCGACGCCATTACCAGCGATATCTCTCACGCTGCCCGCGACGAGTGCGATGGTGTACTCGCCTTGCGTGCTGCCTGCCCAAGTTCCGGCAGGGGCGGTGATGGTGTACGTCAACGCATTCCCAGCAGCCGAGAACCCTGTGACTGTCGCCCCGTTGTCAACAGTGATGTCATCCGTGCCGAAGGTTTTGGAGTCGATCCCGAGGCCAACGTCGCTGTACGTGATGACGACTGTGTTGGTGCTCGTGCCGCCGGTCGCCACGTTGATGTTGCTTGCGGAGGTCGTCAACGCTGCTGTCGGAGCGAGGGTATCGACGTTGAAACTGTCGATGGTGCCACTGATGACGAGATCGCCCGCCAAGCTCTTCACCGCCCCGGCTCCGCTGGCCAGCGAGATGGTGTAGGTGCCTTGTGTGCTGGCTGCCCAGGTCGCAGCGGGGGCCGTGATGTAGTATGTCACCGCGTTGCCCGAGATTGAGATACTGCTGACCGTGGCTCCGTTGTCAATGGTGATGTTGCCGGTGCCGAAGGTGCGAGTGTCAACGCCGCTGCCGGCGTCGGTGTACGTGATCGTCACCGAGTTCGTGGTTGTGCCGCCCGTTGCGACGTTGATGTCGGGCGCCGGTGTCGTCACGGCGGCTGTCGGCGGGCGAGAAGCCTCGAACGCACCGATGTCCACGGTGCCGACCTTGCGGATGAATGGGGTGCCGCGTTGGTCGGTGGTCAGGCTGCCGGGAACGAGCGTGTCGTCGCCGGCGTCGATGGCCTTGCTGCCGGCGATCAACTTGATGGTCTGCGTCGGGCCGCCGTTATTCTGAAGGCCGGCCGGGTCGAGGCCGCTCGCCACGTTTTGCAGGTCACTCGCGACAAACCCCGTGGCACCGGACGTGTTGCCGATCAGGTTGTGGCCCTGCGAGGCGATTGGGCCGCTGATGTCGGGACCGGAGTTGGTCGCCGTGTTGCCAGTGATGATGGTGTTCCCCACGTTGGCCGTGCCGCCACGCACGTAGAGCCCGCCACCAACCGCAGCCGAGCCCGTCGTTGTGTTGTTGGCGATCGTGCTGTCCAGCAGCGTGAGGGTGCTTACGCTGGTGATGGCACCACCGCCGTCTTGGGTGGTGGCCGTGTTCCCTGAAAGCGTGCTGTTTTGCACGGTCATCGTACGAGCGTTGAAGATCGCGCCACCAAGGGAGAGGGTTCCGGTGACGGAGTTCCCCGAGAAGGTACTGCCAGTCACAGTCACCATGACCGTGCTGATCCTATTGGACAGCGCGCCGCCGTAGTAAGACGAGTTGTTGGTGAAGATGCTGTTCTGGATCGTGGCAGTGCCGCCGGTCACGCTGATTGCCCCGCCGGCCGCCCTTGTCGCAGTCGTCTTGTTTCCCGTGATTGTGCTGTTTTGCACCGTCAGCGCCCCGGTGCTGAAAATAGCGCCACCACCGGTAGCCACGCCCCCTGTGGCGGTGTTGCCCGACAGGGTGCTGTTCCGCACCGTGAGGTTTTCGTTGTTGAAAATGCCGCCGCCGGCTTTGCTTCCAGTGGAGATGTTGCCGCGAGTGATGGTCAGTCCGTCAATGGTCACGGTCTTGACGGTTGGGGTGCCGTCATCGACGTTGAAGACGCGGCTGTTATCGTTGGCGTCGATGGTCAGCAGGTTGGCCCCAGGACCGGTGATCGTCACATCGTCGGTGATGGCCAGTTCGCCCAGGCTCAGCGTGATGGTGCCAGTCAAGCCGGGCTTGAACGTGATCGTGTCGGCGCCGGGGGTGGCATTCGCCAACGCGATGGCTTCACGCAGTGACAGGTTGCCGGGGGAATAGTCGCCGTCGTTCACGTCGACCAATGTGTCCACGACCAGCGATTGCGTCGCCTCGAATGCGCCGATGTCGACGTGCGAGCCGAACGTCCGGCTGAACGGATTGCCGCGTTGGTCGGTGGTGATGCCGGCGATGAGGGAGTCGTCGCCTGCGTTGATGGCGGGGCTGCCGGAGAGCAATGCCATCGTCTGCGTCGGCCCGCCGTTGTTCTCGAGCGGACCGAGGAGCGGACTCCCACCGATGAGGTTGTTTGTGCTCCCCGGCGTGAGCGAGCCACTGAGGTCTGCATTGGTTGTCGCTGTGTTGCCTGCGACGATTGTGTTCGTGACCGTCGCCGTGCCACGGTTGACCACGCCACCGCCGCTGCCTGCGATGGGTGCGGAGTTTCCGCTGATGGTGCAGTTGGTCAGCGTTAGCGTAGCGGCGACCTTGTTGAACACGCCGCCGCCGTAGCGGCCGAAGTTAGCGGCGGTGTTTCCGCTGATGGTGCAGTTGGCCAGTGCTGCCGTGCCACTGTTGAGCAAGCCGCCGCCGTCGCCGCCGATGGAGGCGGTGTTTCCGTTGAGGGTGCAGTTGGTTAGCGTTACCGTACCGCTGTTGAACAAGCCGCCGCCGCCGTGGGTGCTGGTGACGGCGGCGGAGTTTCCGCTGATCGTGCAGTTGGTCAGCGACAATGTGCCAAGGTTGGACACGCCGCCGCCGTCGCCGCTACCGATACTGCCTTTGGTGAAAGTCAGTCCGGAGACGGACGCGGTGACACCAGCGTTCACCTGAAGCACGCGACTGGCATTGTTGGCGTCGATAGTCAAGCCTGCGACTGGGCCGGTGATTGTCGTCGACCCGCTCGTGTCGGAGAGCGTGAGTTGCGTTCCGCCAAGCAGGATCGTCTTCGCCGTTGCGAACACCGTCGAGTCGAACGTGATGGTGTCTGCACCTGGGGTGGCGTTCGCAAAGAAGATGGCTTCACGCAGGGACAGGTCGCCGGGGGAATAGTCGCCGTCGTTCTCGTCGGCCAGCGTGTCCACGATCAGCGGCGTCGCCTCGAATGCACCGATATCGACGTGAGCGCCGAACTTTCGGCTGAACGGCGTGCCGCGTTGGTCGGTGGTGATGCCGACGGGAACAAGCGTGTCGTCGCCGGCGTC
>JAIOPV010000022.1 GCA_021413735.1 Planctomycetota bacterium | reverse complement strand
CGTCCATGATCCCTGACCCCGGGTTCCTTCGCAACCTGCCGTCGCGGTACGCAACCACAAGCATCGCTGGAACAGTCGAACCCGGAAAGATCAATCGGTGCGTCTACCGAACGACACCGATTTGTCGGACAGACTCCTAGTCGAGACTGGTCTGGTACACCCTGTCGCGGACCTCGGTCACCCCGAACACCCCCTTGTTCCCCTTCAACGTGTCCGGGGCGATGTTGATCAGACCATTATGCCACCAACAGCAGATGAATTGACCTCGTTCTTTCGCACCAACCAGTGCCTCAGGTAGGAGGCGATGACAGTGATCATCGTGCCGGCGATCGCCCAGACCGAGATGACGGTCAGGTGCCCCTTGATGCCGTTGCTGCCCAGATAGACGATGCGCCGGACGGTGTCGGTTCCGGCCCCGGTCGGCAGCCACTCGCTCAGGAAGCGCCAGAACGGCGGCAGCAACTCCGTTTGGTAGGCGCCGCCCGCCGACGGGTTGCCCAGGATCACGAAGACCAGCACGGCCATACCGATGCCGATCACCCCGAACATCACCTGGAACGCCATGGTGACCGTCGCCGCCGCAGCGACCAGCAGGGCACCGAGCAACGCCAGTTCCACGAAGTGGCCGGTGAGCGCACCCAGAACCTGGTCGACGATGAGGGCGCCGCCGAAACCGGAGATGATCGCGTAGGGCACGACGGCGCCCAGCCGGAAGTAGGCGCGTCGCGGTGTTGCGGGACGTGCGCCGGCCGAGACGCCCAGCAGAGAAGCCATCAGGTATCCGCCGACGATCCAGCCGAGGACCAAGTAGAAGCCGGTCAATCCGTAGTTGTCGCCGCTCTGCAGTGGCACCACATCCTCGACGGTCACGGTCCGGTGCTGGGTCGCCTCCAGCACGGTGACAACCTTGGTGATCGCGTTCGCCACCGTGGCGCCGCCGCCACTGGAGATCAGCAACGTGTCGTTCTTCCCAAAAATGTTGATGACCAGCGCCGCAGACAGTTCTCCGGACTTGATCTGCTTGATGGCGGTGTCCTTGTCGGCGACAGGAATGGCATTGAGCGGGGCGGAGTCGATCGCGTTCATCTTGTCGGCGGTCTGCTCGGTGATCTTTTCCAGTGGCGAAACGATCCCGAGCCGGATCTCGTGGGGTTTGGGGGCATGGAACGCGGCCACGTAGGACAGGATGAACGCGAACTGCAGGAGCAACACGCCGCCGATCAGCGAGACCGTGCGCAGCGAGACAGCATCCCGGAGTTCAGCCCAGAAGCCCTGCGGCGCAATCAGTTTTTCCGGCGATCCCTGTCGACCGTGCTCGGTTGCCGTGGTCATCATAAATCCTTTTCGAGTTGGTTACTGCAAGGTGCCTGTGGAGGATAGTCATAAGATTTGACAAATTCAATATGCTGTCCCATCCAGCGTTCGTCCGGCATGTTCTCGAAATCGACAGCCTTCCGGGGTAGAACCCCTCGTGGTGATCAGTTGAATTGAGGCAGGGTGCGGAAAAGTCTGCATCGACCCCTCAGGAAAAGTTCGTGCAGCACCCTACTTGTGCGAAAATTAAGTTCACGCGATCCGCAAGGGTTTTACGTGACCGGTCGAGGTCCTCGTTCTGGCAGATGTCTTGAATTCGGGCCGGATAGTAACAACTTGAACCCCCACGCTTTCGGCGAGTCCGTTGAAGACTTGGGGGGGGGCTGCGATCGTGTGATCTGCCCAGTTTGGCACCGTTTCCCACCGTAGCCGAACCATGCCACGGCTTTCGCCATCGGGCTTCAGCACAGTCAACGCCGTCAGAGTTAGAAGGAAGCGGAACTGATGGCTTCGTTTCGGCAGAATGCTTGAACCGAAGTGGGCTGTTCCTGGAATCGCTTGAGGCGTGCGATCCATTCCTGTTGTTTGCTATCGGGCATGAGGTGATCTCCAAGGAATCGGGCGATCCTCGAAGTTACACACCGCGTCAATAATTCCCTTCGCCGGGTGTGCACGGTGCAGTTCACCACCTTCCCAATGCAGAGCCGCCGAACGAACCTCTCCGAGGTCATCGCCATACCTGGCCTCCACTCGATTCTGAGCCTGCTTGCTTTCGTGATCGGACGATAGGGCTACGGTATCCGTTGCAGTCGTGGGCTACGTCAAGGCTTTGATCAAAGCGATACCGGGCAGTCCCGATTGCGCAGCCGAGTCTGCATCACGGAGATCGTCGCCTGATCACGACGCCAGAAGAAGAAGGCGTTCGAGTTCCGGCGCATGGTCGGCGGCGAAACGTGTTGCGCCGTTGCCGGCTACGCACACGTTCAGGTTGCTTCGCGGCGGCAGTTGCGGCGCGGGCCTTGACGAACTTCACCAGCAGCGGGAACGCCGGCTCCGCCATGCCGCCGTGGTCGTACCCCTGGAGTTCGAGCAACTCGACGTCCTTGTGCCCGACCTCCTTCATCATCCGCCGGAAGTAGGCCGCCTCCTCGTACCGGCCGACCATCTCCTTGTCGCGGTCCCCGCTGATGATGAGCAGCGGCGGGGCGTCCTTGCGGACGTGGTACAGTGGGGCCATGTCGTCGATCACCGGCCGCGTCTTCTCGATGCCCCGCTCCGCCCGCACGGTGAAGTGCGTGATCGCCTGACCGCTGAGCGGCACCAGCCCGGCGATCTCGTCGGCGTCGATCTTGTGGGCCTTCAGCCACCGCTTGTCCAGGCCGACCATGCTGGTGAGGTAGCCGCCCGCGGAGTGGCCGGAGACGAAGATCAGCTTCCGAGAGCCGCCGTACTTCTCGGCGTTCTCGAACGCCCACGCGACGGCCGCGGCGGCATCCTCAACGTACTCCGGGGACTTCGCCTTGGGGGCGAGCCGGTAGTTCGCGGCGACCACGATCAGACCTTTGTTCGTGAGGGCGGTCGGGATCGACTTCGACCCGCTCGTGAGGCCGCCCCCGTGGAACCACACCACCGTCGGGACGTTCTTCGCGTCCTCCGGGTGGTAGACGTCCAGCCGACACCGCTCCCGCATCGCGTCGGTTAGCCCGTCGCCGGTGCGGTACGGGATGTCCTTCACCGTCTTGTACTTCGTCTCGGCGGGCTTGTCCTGGGCGGAGGCCGCAGTCGCGACGAGCACCGCGGAGATCAATGCCAACAGGCGACGGAGCATGGCAGGCATGGTTGGTTCCTCAGGTTGCGTTTCGATCTCGGGTTCTCACCGAGTTCGCAGTCACTGCTTCGTCAACTTGGCGTCCTCGGACGGCTTCAGGGAACCGGCACCCGTGAGGTAGCCGTTCGAGACCAGCCAGGCGTCGGCGGCGAGAGTCGTCGATTCGATCCACGGCGGGCGGTTGAAGAACCCGTGCGGTTGCTTCGCCGCGGTCAGCAATTCGACCGACACGCCCAGTTCCTTCGCCTTCGCGGCGAACTCCCGGCCCTGCGCCAACGCCGCGTCCTCGTCGCCGTACACCAGCCAAGTCGGCGGCGCAGACTTCTTCAAGAACCGCGTCGGCGAGATCTTCGCGGAGATGTCGTTGCCCTTTGCGTCCATCACGGGGCGGGTCAGGTTCAGTGCGGGGTTGAACAGCAGCAGCGCCGACGGCACCGCGGAGACGCCCTTCGGGTCGCCGGCCGAGTCGAAGCCGTCCACCAGTGCGGCGCAGGCGGCGATGTGCCCGTCCGCCGACCCGCCCGAGGCGACGATCTTGTCGGAGTCGATGCCGAGCTTCGCCGCGTTCGCCCGCACCCAGCGGATCGCCGACTTCGCGTCCTCGACGCACTTGTCCGGCGTGGTCTTGTTCTTCGATTCGATGCGGTAGTCGGCACTGAGGGCGACCATCCCGCGGGAGACGAGGTACTCGGCCTGCGGGACGAACTGCGTGAACGCCCCGTTCTTCCACCCGCCGCCAAAGAAGAACACGACCACCGGCCGCTTGTCGGTCGGCTTCCAGTCCGCCGGGAAGAACCCGTGCAGCGTCAGGTCACCTTCCGGCGTCTTCTTGTAGACGTGGTCGGCCGTGACGACCTTCGCGTCGGTGAGTTTGACAGTCACCTTCGGCGCTTGACCGTGGGCGGGCCACGCGACGACGAGGGCAAGCGCGAGGGGAATCAGTTTCCATGTCATGGTGAGGTTGCTCCGTGTGTGCTCGGGCGTGGTCACTTCTTCTGTGTGGGCGGGTTGGGCCAGGATTGGATCGTCGTGCCGTCCTTGTCCTTCAACTTCATCGCGTCGAGGCGGATCTCACTGGCGGCCGTGGAGGGGTCGAGCCGAAGCCCCGTCAGCGGCTTTTCGACCGGTAGCTTGACTGCATACTCATGCCACTCGCCGTCGTGCTTCGGCTCGAAGGTCGCAGAGCGGTCGCGGTGGAAACCCTTGTCGTCAGCCGTCGTCCAGA
This sequence comes from Planctomycetota bacterium, assembly GCA_021413735.1. GTDB lineage: Bacteria > Planctomycetota > Planctomycetia > Gemmatales > Gemmataceae > Gemmata. The sequence continues at coordinate 14,025 of JAIOPV010000022.1, read as the reverse complement.
ACACCTGCCCGTTGCCGCGACTGCCCGACCTCATCTTGAACTCGAAAGTGTACGGCCCCGCCCCGGCCGGCAGGTCGCGGGTAACGATGGACGGGTCGCCGCCAGTGGACGTGATCACGAGAACCCCGTCCTTCGTTGCGACGACCGCATCCTTGCTCGGCGTCCAACCAGTCACGCCGTTAGCCACCGGCGGCTTGCCGAATCCGGGATTCGCCTTCGGGATAACTGCCTCGGTGTCCTTCAAGAAGGCGTCGATCAACCCCGCGAGTTCCTTCACCAGAGCAGACTGCTCGGCAGCGAGGTTCTTCGTCTCCCCGATATCATTCTTCAGGTTGTAGAGTTCCACGTGGTCGGTGCCGTTGTCGTTCTTGGCGTAGAACCGGATCAGTTTCCAGTCGCCCTTGCGGACCCACGTCGCCGGCCAGAACCCGGGAATCCCGACCTCCTGCGTCTCGCTGCCGTGCGGGAAGTGGACGTATACCGTGTCGCGGACGGACTTCTGTCCCACGATCGCGGACGTCTGGTCAACGCCGTCCACCTTCGGCATCGACTTCGGTTGGACGCCGGTCATCGCGAGCAGCGTCGGGAACCAGTCCACGCTGCTGAACAGGGCGTCGCTCGTCCCCGCCTTGACCCTCCCCGGCCACGCGACCAGGCACGGCACCCGCGTCCCGCCCTCGTAGTGCGACGCCTTCCCACTCCGCAGCGGCGCGTTGCTCGTCGCCGGGATTTCCTCATAGCCCTTCGGGTCGGTAGTCTTCGGCGGGTAAGCCCAACCGCCGTTGTCCGAGGTGAACACGACGATGGTGTCGTCGGCGACCTTTGCCGCGTCGAGTGCGTCGAGTAGTTTGCCGACCGCGTTGTCCATGTTCTTGAGCATCGCGGCGTAGACCGGGTTTCGTTGTGGGGCCTTCGGGTCGGCGGACTTCTTGAACTGCTCGATCAACTTCGGGTCTCCGTTCCACGGGCTGTGGACCGAGTACATCCAGAAGTTCAGGAAGAACGGCTTGCCCTTCTGGGCGGTGATGAAGTTCGCGGCCTCCCCGGCCATCCACTCGTCGATGTGTTCGCCCGGTTTGCCCTTGAACTGCGGATCGTTGATGAACTTCCACGGGGCGAAGTACCCGCCGCCCGGCCCGGGAGCCTTCGGCGTGTGCGGGATGTCTGCGTCGAAGCCCTGGTCCTTCGGCTCGTACCCTGTTCCGTGCCCGAGGTGCCACTTGCCGAAGTGAGCGGTCGCGTACCCCGCCTCCTTGAACACCTCGGCAAGCGTAACGTACTCGCCCTTGAGCCGAGTGAGGCTGTCGGCCTGAATCACGCGGGACTTCGGCGACCCTGCGACGAGCCGCTTCTCCAACTGAACCGCGGGCAGATGACAGACCGGCGCAGTGATGCCGGTGCGGGCCGGGTACAGGCCAGTGAGGATGCTCGACCGCGTCGGTGAGCACAGCGGGCTGGCGGCGTAGGAGTTGGTGAACCGCACCGACCGGTCGGCGAGTCGCTTCAGGTTGGGCGTGTCGTGGAAGGTGCTGCCATACGGCGTGAGGTCCGCCCACCCGAGGTCGTCCGCCAAGATGAACACGACGTTCGGCTTGCCGCTTGGTTCGGCCGCCGGGGCAATGCCACCCAGTAACACCAGACCGACCAGGGCGAGCACCACCGTCCGCAGCGTCAACAAGGCGGCCCTGATTCTCATGTGAGCATCTCGATTTGGGTATGCGTTACTTCTTCGGTCGGTTCCGGCGGATGTCGCTGTCTTCGACCTCTGCCAGCCGGCGGGTCAGTCGGTCGTCCATGTCCTTCAGCGCCGTCGCGTACTCGGGCACCCCGGCCAGGTTGGTGTACTGCCGGGCGTCCTTCTCCATGTCGTAGAGTTGCTTGCCGTTCTGCCCGTCGCGGCCGTGGCGGATGTACGCCCAGCGGTCGGTGCGGAGGAGGAATGACCCGCCGTTGACGCAGAAGGCGGCGTCGCGAACGGCGTGCTTCGGGTCGTCGAGCGTCTTCGCCAGGCTCTTGCCCTGGATTAGTTCGGGGACCGGCAGCCCGCAGACCTCGGACACGGTCGGGTAGAGGTCAACGAGTTCGGCGAACGTGTTGCAGACGCCCGGTTTCTTTCCCGGCACGGCTACGATCAGTGGCACCCGTGCGGATTCCTCCATCAGGCTCACTTTCATCCAGAAGTCGTGCTCGCACAGGTGAAACCCGTGGTCGCTGGTGAACACGACGACGGTGTTTTGATCGAGCTTCTCCTCCTTGAGCGTGTCGAGCACTTTGGCCACCTGGGCGTCCAGGTACGCCACCGACGCAAAGTAAGCCGCGACGGCCTTCTTCTCCCGCTCCTCATCGAGGTCGAGGTTGCGGCTGGTCTTGTAGTTGATGCCCGCCTTCGGGATATCGTCCCAATCGCCCGCCACCTTCTTCGGGAGGGTCACATCCTTCCAGGGGTACGGCTCGAAATAGTTCCGCGGGGCGACAAACGGCACGTGGGGGCGAACGAACCCGACGGCCAGGAAGAACGGCTTGCCGTTGGTCTTGTACTTCTTCAGCAGTTCACATGCCTTCTGGGCGGTCTTACCGTCCGCGTGGGCCAGGTCGTCGCCGTCCGCCTTCACCAGTTCGAGGGTGTTCCCCCCCTTGACCGGCAACTTGCCGTCGCGGTTGTTCTCCAGCAACTCGCCGTCACCCCGGGCCTTCCACTCCGGCCCCTGGCTGTTGAACCGCTCGTGCCACGACACGGGGTCGTCGGCCCCGTCCGCCCCGCGCTCGATATCGCCGGGCACGCCCATGTGAAAGATCTTGCCGACCCGGGCGGTGTGGTAGCCGTGTTTGGCGAAGTGCTGCGTCCAGGTGAGGCGGTCCGGGCCGATCTGCTTCCGCCCACTTTCGTAGCCCATCGTTCCCGACCCGTGCGGGTAGTACCCGGACATGAACGACGCCCGCGATGGCCCGCAAACCGGGAACTGGCAGTACGCCCGCGTGTATCGGGTGCCACGAGTTGCAAGGCCGTCAACCGCCGGGGTTGCGGCCGTGCCTTTGCGATAGCAGGACAACGCTTCCGCAGTCAGGTCGTCGGCGATGATGAACAGGACGTTGGGCTGGTTCGCGGGCACAGCCGCCGGCGTGAAGCTCGCCCCAAGGAGTACCGCGAGACCAAGAATGACTCTGTGCATGGAGAGGCTCCGGGGGGTGTCAGTTCTTCTTCTTGGCGTCGCGGAGGGGCCAGTCCGGGTGATCCTCGCGGGCACCGGCCATCAACTTCGCGGCCCTCGCAACGACGTCGGGGTTCTTCGTGGCCAGGTCGGTCTTCTCGCCCGGGTCGGCCCGTAGGTCGTACAACTCGACGGCCGCCGACGGACCGGCCTTGACGGCCTTCCAGTCACCGAAGCGAATTGCTTGCAGGCTCGGGCCGGCCTCGTGCAACTCCCAGTAGAAGTAGTCGCGCTTCGGGGCATCACCGCCCTTCAGGAGCGGGAGGATCGAAACGCCGTCGGTTTTCGCCTCGGCCGGGAGCTTCGCACCGATCACGTCGGCGCACGTCGGGAGGAAGTCCCAGAACGCCCACGGCTCGTCGCTCACCCGGCCCGCGGGCACGACGCCGGGCCAGCGGGCGATGCACGCCTGCCGCAACCCGCCCTCGTACAGCGACCGCTTGAACCCGCGGAGCGTCCCGCCCATCGTCTGGTCGAACAGCTTGCCGATCTCCGAGTTCGGGGCGAACGACGACCCGTTGTCACCCGCGACGATCACCAACGTCTTCTCGTCCAGTTTGAGTTCCTTGAGCTTCGCGAGCAGCCGGCCGACGTCCGAGTCGAGGCGCGTGACCTGGGCCGCGTAGTTCTTCTGCTGTTCGGTCCACTTCTCGTCTTTGTAAATACCCTGGTCGTCGATCTCGTGCCGCCCGTGCGGGAGCGTGATCGAGTAGTACAGGAAGAACGGTTTGTCCTTGTTCGCAGTGACCCACGTCAGCGTCTCGTCGGCGATGAGGTTCTGCGCATAGGTCTTCCCGGCACCCTTGCCGTCGTTGCCCCGCAGGTCGAACCGCTTGTCGTCGCGGTACAGGTACGTCGGGAAGTAGCTGTGCGCGTGCCGCTGGCAGTTGTACCCGAAGAAGTGATCGAATCCCATCTTCAGTGGGCTGCCGGTCGTGTCGAACATGCCCATGCCCCACTTGCCGACGCACGCGGTCGCGTAGCCGTTGTCCTTGAGCAACTTCGCGACGGTGTACGTGCCGGCCGGGAGCGGCTTCTGACCCTCGGGCTGAACCTCGCGGTTGGCCCGGATCGGGCTGTGGCCCATGTGCTTGCCGATCATCAGCGAGGTGCGAGAAGGGGCGCACACGCTGGTGCCGCAGTACGCTTGCGTGAACCGCGTGCCCTCCTTCGCCATCGCGTCGAGGTGCGGGGTCTTGATGAGCTTCTGACCGTAGCACCCGACGTCGCCCTGGGCCAGGTCGTCGGACAACACAAAGATGACATTCGGCTTCGCCGGCGGCTCGGCTGCGATTGCGCTGTCGATCGGAATGACCGCAGCCAGGACAACGGCGACCGGGAGCAGGAGCGAGGGCGAGTGGGGCATGGCGGCACCGGGTGGGTGGAAAGTGTTCGGGGGCGGAGGTCACTTCTTCTTCGACGCGGGCTTGTCCTTCTCCGGGTCGTGGTCCGGGTTCGGCGTGGGGAGTTGTGCGCCGACCGCCTTTCGCCACGCATTTAGCTTGGCGTGCAGTCCGGCCGTCCGCTCCGCCTCCTTGGCGGAAAGGTCGGTCTTCTCGCCGACGTCGTCCTTCAGGTTGTAGAGTTCGACCTTGCCGGTCTCGAAGAACTCGATGAGCTTCCAGTCACCGAACCGGGCCGCGGAATAAGGCGTCGCCCCGCCGGGGTGGTAGTGCGGGTAGTGCCAGTAAAGCGCCTCCCGCTCCGGTGCGGCACCGCCCTTCAACACCGACACCATGCTGACCCCATCAACGGTGTGCGTCGCGGGAACTTTCAGACCGCACGCCTCGACCAGTGTCGGGTACAGGTCGCAGGTGATGATCGGCGTCTCGGACGTGTTCCCCGGTTTCGTGATGCCCGGCCAGTGAACGATCCACGGGACGCGGACACCGCCCTCGTAGGCTGACCCCTTGCCGGCCCGGAACGGCGGGTTCGTGGTGATCGGGAGCAGACCACCGTTGTCGGAGGTGAAGACCACGATGGTGTTCGCGTCCAACTTGAGGTCGGCGAGCGCTTTCCGCACGGCCCCGACGCTGTCGTCCACGCCCTCGAACAGCGCGGCGTAGGTGGCGTTCTTCTTCACCCCCATCGCCTCGGCCTTCTTCGTGTACTTCGCGATCACCTCGGGCTTCCCGCCGAGCGGGGTGTGGACCGCGTAGTGCGGGAAGTACAGGAAGAACGGCTTCGCCTTGTTCGCGGTGATGAACTTGATCGCCTCGGCGGTCAGCACCTCGGGGAGAAACTCGCCGGCCTTTCCCGCTGACAGCGTCGGGATCTTCTCCGGGGAAAAGTATCCCGGCGGGCTGCCCACGTTGGTGCCGGCGACGTTGAGGTCGAAGCCGTGCTTCTCCGGGTACGAGTCGGCCATGCCGAGGTGCCACTTCCCGACGCTCGCGGTGGTGTACCCTGCGGCCTTGAACGCCTCCGCCAACGAGTGCGTTTCGAGCGGCAACTGCATCGTCCAGTCGGGGACCTTGAGCTTGGCGAAGGGCCGCTTGTGTCCGGCGATCCAGTCGGTGACGTGGAGCCGGGCCGGGTACTGTCCCGTCAGGAGCGCGGCCCGGGTCGGCGAGCAGACGGTGCACGCGGAGTACCCGTTGGTGAACCGCACGCCGTCCTTCGCCAACCGGTCGATGTGCGGGGTCTCGTGGAACGTGTTCCCGTAGCAGCCGGGGTCGGTCCCCCCGAGGTCGTCGATCAGGAACACGACCACGTTGGGCCGGTCGGCCGCACCGGCCGGGGCGGCAAGTGCCAGTGCGGCGACGAGGCCAAGGGCACAGCGAAGAGGGAGCACGAGGATCGACGGACAGTAGCGGCTCTCAACCATGGGGGAAGCCCTCGCGGCGACGGACTACTGCCACACGCCCGCGACCCGACGCCCGCCCCCGTGACTCTCAACGATCGAGAACGAGGGCGGGTCGGGAGAGGACGTTCTTCGAGATCGCGCCGTAGTGGTCCGATCGCCAGTAGTGTTTCAGATCCTTCGCGGACATCAACTGTAACCCGGGCGTGGCGATGGCGGGGTTGCACAGGACGTACAGATTATCCTTGGCGACGTAGCCGACCAGGGTGAGCGTGTGCCCGGCCTCGCCGCCCGCGTACTCGGGACCGGTGAACTTGAAGTCGATGACGAGGGGGCGGCCGGCGTCGAGTTCGCCGCGGGCGAACGCCTCGGCCTTCTCGAACCCGTCGTCGTCGGGCGTGAACGTGATCAGCTTCCAGCGGAGGCCCAGCTTCTGCGACGCCCCGAGCAGGTCCCCCCAGTCCGTCCCCGTGCCGGGCGGCGAGGCGCACAACCGCTTGTAGTCCCAACTGCTGACCTTCTTCCCTTGCGAGCGGGCGAGCATGGCGCAACTGGTCGCCCCGCAGTTGTTCCACCCCTGGTGAACGTGCTGCATCGACACCAGGGCGAACTTCCCCGGCTCGGGCTTGCGGCCGCGATACTCAATCAGCTTGAGGAGGTCGGCCCCCTGTTGCGCGGCCATCCGGTCGCTCGGTTGCGTTGGTTGACCGGTGGGGCCGACCGGTTTCGTCTTCGACACCCTCGCCCAGTTCTCGCGTGCCTTCTCGGTTTCCCCGGCCTGGAAGTGGATCTCGCCCAACAGGATGTACCCGGAGGGGTCGTTCAGCTCGACCGCCCTCTCGGCGAACTTGCGTGCCTCCGCGGCGTCGGAGGGGACGCCGTCGCCTGCCAGGTACACCATCGCGGCGGTGGAGGCGGATCGCCCGTGCCCCATCCCCGCCGCCTTCCTCCAGGCGTCCAGTGCCTTCGGAACGTCCTGATCCACACCCAGCCCGGCGAAGCAGCACTGGGCGAAGTTCCAGGCCGCGGTGGGAGACTTCCCGGCGGCCGCCCTGAAGTACCCGGCGGCGATCTCGGGGCTCCGCCTGACGCCCAGCCCCTGGAAGTACATCCAGCCGACGAAGTCCCGGGCGTCCGCGTCGCCCCCGTCCGCGACGAGGTGCGCCCACCGCACGGCCTCCGCGTAGTCCCGCTTCACGCCGTTCCCGTCACGGTAGCGGTAGGCGAGGTCCATCCGCGAGCGGGCGTCGCCCTTCGCGGCCCTGGCGATCAGGTCGGACAGCGGTGCGTCGTCGGCACGGGTCGCGACGAGGGTCGCCCAGACCGCGACTGCGACCCCCAACGGGGTGAGGTATCGCATGGCTCACTTGCTCCGTTTGTCCCAGGTGACTTCGACGTCGTTCTTCTGCCGCGGCCCCGGGGTGCTCCGCCCCTCGGTCACGTAGCGTTCCATCAAGGCTGCCAGATCCTTCACTTTCGCAGGCTCGGACCTGTAGCGGTTGCGTTTCTGCGTCGGGTCGGCGGCGAGGTCGTACAGTTCACCGGCCTCAGTGTGCGGTTCGTACCCGCGATCTTTCAGAAACCACGCGGGTTCACCCTTCTTGCCGTTGTCGTCGCCGCTGGGCGCGCAGATCAGCACCCAATCGCCCTTGCGGATCGCGAACTTGCCCTGCGCGCTGTGGTGGACCGTCGCCTCACGCAATGGGGCGGCTCGCACCTCGCCGAGCAACGCCGGCAGCACGCTCACGCTGTCCACACCCGCGTCGGCGGGCAACTTCACGTTCAGCACCTCGGCCAGCGTCGCCATGAGATCGACGTGGCACACGGTTTCGGCGGAGGGGGTGCCTGGCTTGACCTTTCCCGGCCACCTCGCGATGAACGGCACGCGGTGACCGCCCTCCCAGGCGTCCCGCTTGGTGCCGCGCAGCGGACCCATGCTCGCGTGCCCGAACTCCTTCAGCCGGTCGTAGGCTCCCGGGTTCACCTCGCCGGTAATCTCCGGTCCGTTGTCGCTCGTGAAAATCACGAGCGTGTTCTCCGCGGCCCCAATGCGCTTCAGCGCGTCCAGCAGCGTGCCCACCACGGCGTCGGTCTGCATCACAAAGTCGCCGTAGTCGCCGACCTTACTCTTCCCCTTGAACGCCGCAGACGGCACCACCGGGTAGTGTGGCGAGGTGAGTGGCAGGTACAGGAAGAACGGCTTGTCGTCCTTCGCGGCCTTCTCGATGTACTCGACCGCTCGCTTCTCCAAACCCGGCAGCACGTCCACGAGTTTCCAGCCGGGGACCATCGGCCCGGCGATGTTGAAAGCGTCGCGGCCGACCGGGGCCGCCTCCGACGGGATTCCGACAGTGCGGTCGTTCTCGATGAAGCAGTACGGCGGGTAGTTCGGAACGTCGGTGCCGAAGTAGACATCGAAGCCGCGGGTGGTCGGTCCATCGGGGATCGGCTTCCTGAAGTCGCGAGTGCCGCCCTCGTCGGGCTTGGACCAACCCCAGCCCAGGTGCCACTTGCCGACACACGCCGTGGCGTACCCCTGCTCGCGGAGCATCGCGGGGACCGTGAGCAACTTCTCGGCGATGAGCGGCTGTGCGAACGGGCCGATCACGTTCCGCTGCAACCGCGTGCGCCACGCATACCGCCCGGTGAGCAGCGCGTAGCGGGTCGGCGTGCAGACCGACGACGGCGAGTGCGCATCGGTGAACCGAACCCCCTCTTTCGCCAAACGGTCCATGTTCGGCGTGGGGATCTTCGACGCCGGGTTGTAGCAGCCAAGGTCGCCGTACCCGAGATCGTCGGCGAGGATCAGCACGACGTTCGGCTTCTTCGCGGGCTCTGCGGCGCACGCGACACCGCACGCAGTAACAACAACGACAACGACGCTGACAAACCCTCGCATCACGTTCCCTCCCGTGCCCACGTCTTGTTGATGTCGATGTTCCGCTTCAACTCCGTCGTTCCCCGGGAGTGTTGGCCGAAGATCGGTCCTGGTCGGTCGAGCGTTGGAGTATCGTAGCCCGGAAGCCCGGTCGGTCCCACGGAATCCGCCGAGTTCACCAGCTCAAGCGCGGAGCGACACGTTGTCATTGTGCGACCACAGGGTGACTTGCTTGAGACGCGAGAAGAACCCCAGCGAATTGGAACAGCGGATTTACTTCTTCACTGCCACGCGGGTGAGCGTACCCGATCCGTGCACGTTCAGGTTCTCAATGGTGACCTTGTCCGCAACGCGATCCGGGCCGATGCGGAAGGTCACCGCGCTGAGCCCCGCCGACATCTCGCCCTCTGGCTGGTACGTGAACGTATCGCGGTCGAAGTGGGTGAGCGAAAACGCCCGCAGTTTCGGTCCGAGTTTCAACACGAGTTTGCTGTCCTCCTCAGCGACGACAGCGTCCCCGACGAAGTCGTTGTGGTATGTGCCCGCGTAGCTTCCTGCCGGCAACGGCGGAGACTTGCCGACCGGTTCCTTCCTGTAATTCACTCGCGTGCCGTAGTTCGGCTTCGCCAGCTCCTCGAAGACGGGCGTCATGGTCGCGAACCAATCGCGTTCCAGTTTCCCGGCGTGAACGAGATCCAGGAAGCTGAACGCAACTGCCTCGGGAACGCCGATCGGGGCACCGTTCGTGAGGACAACGATGCCGAGTCTCTCGCCGGGCACCAGCACGACGGATGTCGTGGCCCCGAGGTCGAACGCGCCGGAGTGGCTGAGCGTGAGCCGCCCGGCGGAGTCATGGCCGACGTTCCAGCCAAGGCCATAGAAGCTGGTGCGGTCGGTTGGTTTCTTCGCGGGCACGCTCACGACTTGCGGCTTGTGTGTCTCGGCGAGGGCGTCGGCCGCGATCACTTGCTTGCCATCGAACTTGCCGTCTGCGAGGAGAAGTCGCATCCACCCTGCGAGATCCCGAACGGACGAACTCGCCCCTCCGGCTGGAGCCTGAGCGTCCGGTTGACGCGAGAACTTCGCAGCCCACTTCCCGTCGATTCGAGCGTGGAGCCGAGCCCGGTTGGCCGCAGCAACATAATCCGCGTGTCGGTAACTCGTGCGGTCCATGCGGAGTGGCTTGAAGAGACGATCGGCCGCGAGGTCTTCCCACGATTTGCCAGCCGCCTTCACCGTCGCAACGCCGGCCTCCGTGAACCCGAAGTTGGTGTAGGCGTAGCTCGACCGGAACAGCCCAGCGGGCCTCTGGAACCGCAGGCGGTGCAGCACCTCGCTCCGGGAGTAGCCGAGGTCTTCGAGCAGATCGCCTGCATGTTCGGGCAGCCCCGTCCGATGGCAAAGCAGATCGCGGAGCGTGACCTCACTTGAGACGAAATCGCCCGCCAGTCGGAAGGTGGGGTCGAGGTCCGACGTCTTCGAGTCCCACTTCACGGTCCCGTCGCCAACGACTCCCGCGATCACGGTCGCGGCCAGCGGCTTCGAGAGGGACGCGAGTTGAAACACCGTGTCCGCGTCGATCGCATCCGGCGTCCCGAGTTCGCGGACGCCGAAACCTTTCAGATACACGACCTTGTCCGCGTGAACGACGGCAATCGCGACGCCCGGTATGCCGGTCTTCTCGCGGAGTTCACCAGTGTATTTTTCAATCAGCGGCAACGCAGCCGTCACCTTTTCCGCATGCAGATCATCGGCCGGAGCAGGGGGAACAGGCAGGGCGAATGCGAGAACCGCGATCAGAAATGGAAATCGTCGGACAAGCAGCATGTTGGCTCCGTGTTGGTTTCGACTGCGTCAGAGTACGGAGCGTGCGTCCTGCGGCAGCTCGCGTTCGAGTGGCCGACATCGGGGTCTCATTCATTTCTGTTTCGCCAGCTTCAGGAGCCTTTCGAGCAGATTATTTGTGCTGCTCGCGGCAGCGCGGTCACTTCACGAACTGCATCGCGAACAAGTCCGCTTCCAGCATCACGAATCGGAGCCGAACGGTTTGGCCAACAAGCGCCGAGACATCACTGTTCTTCGCCCAGGTCACTTTCTGTTCGATCGCGTCGCCCACCAGATTTCGGCAGTCGGCCAGTGCGAAGCCGGGTATCGCTTTCCCATCAGCGTTCTGGATCTCCACGCGCAGACTCCCTCCCGCGCTGGTCGCGTAATTGACAGCCAGTTCTTTGCCGGTGAACCGAAGCGGTCGCGTCAGCATCTCACCGACATCGGCTCCGGCGTGAACCGAGGCAAAGCCGTCGGTGCGCAGGACAAACCGGCGGAATGGCGTGGTGTAGATCGACATCTCGTTCGGTCCCGTGGGGACGACATTCAACGCCGCGTAGTTCGAGCGGTTACCCCATCGTGCCTGGTCAAGACCAGGACGGATGAATGCCTCGCGGAAGGTGCGGTCGAAAGGGCCGTCACCACGAGCGGTCATGAACAGGATGTCGGTGCTCTCGCCCCTGTCGGGGTGAAACCGCGTCGGCAAGGCAACGTAGATGTGCGGGGCACGGAAGTATGGATGCGTCTGCGTTGTGTAGAGGTGCTCGCCCGGGAAGTTCGGCTTCAACGGCACGGGTTCGGTCCACTTCAGATAATCCGGCGATGTCGTGCGGCAGACCGACCGGAGCTTCTTGTCGAGGAAATGCCGGAAGTAGCAGACGTAACACTGTTCACTTTCGGACCAGAACGAGACGTTTTGCGAGTCGAAGGCGTACTCCTTCGTGTAGGTGATGACCGGGGCAGTTCGCAGCTTCTTCCAGTGGATGCCATCTCTGGACACGAACGCGACCAAGCCCGACTTCACGGTGCCAGCCAGAGCCTTGAACCGCTCCTCGTTCGCGACTCCGGGGCGAGCGTCGATCATCGGACAGAAGTTATGGCAGAACGGAGCTTCGTGCAGGATGACGTTGTTGTCCTTGCTGCCGTCAAGTTCATGCAGACCGAGCTTGGGTTTCGTCCAGCGGATGCCATCGCGGCTCTCGCAATACCGTGTAACCTCCGGTTCCGTGCCATCGGCTTTCGCGCCTCGACCATCTCGGGTGTAGAGGCGGAACAGGTCACCATCCTTGATCACCGTGCCGTATTCCATGTTGTCGGCCGGCTCGGTCATTGCCGCCGTGAGTTGCGGATCGTGCAACTTGAGCTGCGTCCCTTTTTCCTGCTCGATCAGGAACCGATCGACGAACAACTCGCGGCGCGAGCCAATGTCACGCACCACGGCGGGACCGTCCGCCGTGAACGCTCGGCGGGTGCTTGTCAGTGCTGTCCCGGTAGCCAATGCAGATGACAGAAAAGATCGACGGGTGGTTATCACAGCGAGAATCCCTGAGTGGAACGGAATCGTGATCGCGCCATCCTTGTCGGCGTTGTGCACGACATTGCTGAGCCACAAAGACGCAGCCATCTCCTCATACACAACATGCCTGGCACACAACGACCCCCCGTAAGGAATCCCGAGGGTTCGGCGCGTGGCCTTCCCGGGGATGTCCCCGAGGAGGAGTTATCAGCCGGGTGACCGGCGGTTACGTGGCAAACTCCATCGCCCTCACTACTGGGATACTCCACGGGGCTACTTGTCCTTCTTCGGGGCATACCCCTTCCACACCCACTCGATGGCGTGCGGGAGGAACTGTGCCTGCGCGTTGCCGATGCCGTGGCCAGCCCCACGACAGAACAGGTATTGGTACTCATATCCCTTCTCCTTGAGCACCTTGGCCATGCGGTGATTGGCTTCCACCCAGTCGTGCATGTCATCGCGCATGATGTTCGGGTTGAGCGAATCCTTGTCGCCGACGGAGATGAACAGCCGGATGGGCTTCTTGTCGTTCTTGGGGATGAGCGTCTCGTGGAAGCCCCAAGCTCCGTCGGGGTACTTCTCGTCGAACGGCCACGCCTGGTTCACGAACGTGCCCGACGTGGTCAGGACGCGGTGGTACAGGTCGGTGCGGAACCAGGCCATAATGAGCGCACACGAGCCGCCGGAACTGGAACCCATCGCCGCGCGGCCGTCGGGGTCCTTGGTCAGCTTCACCTTGTAGTTCTTCTCCACGCGCGGCAGCACTTCGGTTTCGATGTACTCAGCGTAGTCGCCGTTCATGTTGTCGTATTCCTTGCCGCGCTCGTGCCCCTGGGCGTCGCCGCCACCGTTGGCGATGGAGATTACGATGATGGGGGGAATTCGCTTCTGGGCGATCAGGTTATCGAGGATGGTCTTCATCCCGAGCCCGGGGCCGTCGTGGACGACCATGAACGGTGCCTCGGTGCCTTCCTTGTACTGAGCGGGAATGTAAACTCCGACCTTCCGCTTGTAGTCGATGTTGTGCGTCTCGACGATCAGCGTCTTCGGGTTCTTCGGGTCCACCTTCCCGAACACCTTGCGGGCGATGCCGGGGTTGAACAGCTTGGTGTCCTTCGAGTCGATCTCGAACTGCTGCACCTTCCCTTCGGGAACGCCTTCGACCTTATTGCGTTCCGGCGCGGGCGCGTACTTCGGCCCGATGACGAAATTGTCAGAGGCGTCGAGCGGGGGATTCTCGCCCTCTTTCAGCACCTTGAATGGCGGGGCACCCTTGTCGTCGTAGTTGCGCACCGGCTGTGCTATCGCCGAGCCGGAGCAGGCGAAAACTGTCATCAAAACGGCAATCCGCAACTTGAACATGAAACCCCTCGTTTCTTTCGTTTGGCGGGTGCGCTGACGGTCCTCGGGTGAGTGGCGGGACGCATTGTATTTACCCGATTCTGCTTCTCTCTGCGATGACGCTGCAATCCCTGACGGCTTGGGGCTGCGTCACCCGACCTCGATCACCCGTTGAACTGTCGGTTGCCCGTACCGCGCGCCGCCGGTCAGCACGCGGAGGTTCGGCAGGATCGCGGCTTCTCCACCGCCGTGTGTGTGCCCACACAGCACCGTCATCCTCCGATCCGGTGCCATCGCCTCGACCAACGCATCAGGGCAAACGCATTCATTTGCCAAGGAAATCGCGTAGAACGTGTTCGAGGAATGAAGTGTCCCATCCCGCTTTCAGTCGCTTGTTTTTGATGCCCATCTTGGCCTCGGCTTTCTTCAACATTGCCAAAGCCATCTTGCG
>JAIOPV010000021.1 GCA_021413735.1 Planctomycetota bacterium | reverse complement strand
AGACCACGGGGATAAACCCCGTGGCTCGCGAATGGGTTTCTTCGTTCGGTTTCTTCTGGTCAGTTTCGCTCTCGCTTTCCTGGCGTCAGCGAATGCCGCAGTGCCCACGAACGCGAAGTGTCCGGTGATGCCGACCGAGGATGCCGTTGCGGAATTCCACGCCGAGTATCAGGGCCACACGATCTACTTCTGCTGCGAAGGCTGCGTTCGGAAGTTCCAGGCGAACCCCGGCCCGTATCTCGCGAATCTTCCGCCAGCGGAGATGTCGCCGACCGTGAAGGTCGAACTTGAACGCCCGCGATGGCTGCGAGTGTGGGAATTCTGCGAGCGACATGGCCCGATCATCCTCGCGGTGATTGCGGCGTTCCTGTTGGTGTTGACGCTTCAGTTCTCGCGTCGTGAGTCACGTTTTCTGAAGCTGTTTGCACATCGCAGCGTCTACCTGATTCTGCTGCTAACTGGTGCGTGCGCCATTCTGTGGCGAGAAATGGAGCAGGCTCGCGAGGAAGCGGCGACCATCCAGAATGCGACCGCTCAACAGCAGGCGGCAGCCGAGAAGTCGCAAAACGTGCAGTCCGGGAAGTTACTTCAGTGGGCGTGGCCGCAAGGACTGCACGAACTGCCGAAGGGCATCCGCAACACCTATTACCGCGGCAACGACGAACGCTCCGAGAAGCTATTCAACGGCGGCAACTACCGCACGGCGACGTTCCATCTGTCGGTGCTCGGCAGCACTGACGCGGAGATCGAATCCGGGGCGAAGGTGGCTGGGCAGCAGCTACGCATTCGACTTGAGATTGTGCGAGCACCGAACACTGCGGCGAATTTCTTCAAGGCCGATCAGATGGCAGAGGTGTTCCTGTCGCCGTTGAGCGAGGGCACGAAGGGAGAGATTTATCCGCTGACGATGACCGAAGCAGAACGGCGCTGGAGTGTGGCGGTTCCTACGGGGCAGCCGCGCGCGATTGGATATCAGCGAATCGCTGGTGTGTGGGCTGTGTGTGTTGGCGACACGAAGGGCGGAGTTGCGGGAGCGAAGGTTCACTACTACATCCAGGCGATCTTCCACATTCAGGATGGCGTGATGCTTCCGGAATCGACGCTGTGGATGATCCCGGTGTATCCGAGTCCGATCTTGCACGGTCCGCACGCTGACGGGCAGTGGTTCAGCGACCGACCGATACCGGAGATTCCCGACGGCAAGAACGTGACCGATCCAAAGCTATTGGGTGTGCCAGAGAAGAAAACAAAAGAGAAATCGCCGCACGATTGAAAACAGATAAAGACACGATCAAACCAGAAAAGCAATTTATTCAAAGACAACAGGCGGACGAGAGCGTTTGCGCTCGTTGGAGAAGCCCAGACGCTTCAATCGAGGTTTCGGCCCGAAGTTGAGAAGCAACCCGACTTCAATTGGGGTGGCTTTGAGATAGTTGAGCAACTGCGATTCGTGTGACGAGATGAGTGTGTCGGCGGCTTTGAGTTCAAGAATCACAACGTCTGCGACCACGATATCCGCAATGAACTCGCCGACAGGATGGCCTCTGAAGAATACAGGGAGTTTTAGCTGCTGTTCTGCTTTCAAACCAATTGCCCGCAGCGCTAACACCATCGCGTTTTCGTAAACGCTTTCCAAGAATCCGAAGCCAAGTTCGTTGTACACTTCGTAAAAGACGCCAATGATTCGTTCGGTGATGTCACGGTGTGGGAAGACATCAGCATCGAATTGGTTCATCGCAAATCTCTTCTGTCTCACTCTCCGTCTTTGTCTGAATCGTGTCTTTATCGGGTTTCGATCGTGCGGCTAGTTGTCTTCGTTTTCACGCGGCGGCTGCGGCGAACTCGGTGAACAGTCTAGCCATGCCGGGTTGCGTGTCGGTCAGCTCTTCAGGGTGCCACTGCACCGCGATCACGAACTGCGAACCCGTTCCCTCAACGCCTTCAATGATGCCATCGGGAGCGTATGCGGTTGCGGCCAGCGACGGAGCCAGGTCTTTAATTGCCTGATGATGCATGCTGTTCACCGGCACCACGGCATCGCCCAGGATCTTCCCCAAACGCGAACCCGACTTTACCGTGATGTCGTGAGCCAGGAACTTCCGACTCGGTTGTTCCGGCGTCGGGAAATGATCGTGCTTCAACGCTGCGGGCACTTGCGCTGCCACGTCCTGGTAGAGAGTGCCCCCGCACGCCACGTTCAGAATCTGCAACCCCCGGCAGACCGCCAGCACCGGCAACTTCCGGTCGAGAGCGTGCTTCAACAGCGCGATCTCAACCGCGTCGCGGTCGGGGTCGATAGTGCCACACAAGGGCGACTTCGGTTCGCCATAACACGCCGGATCGACGTCAACGCCGCCGGTGATGAACACGCCGTCGAGACGGTCGAAGATCTCGTTGAGCGTGTCGCGATCGTGAGGGATGAGCGGAATCAGCCAGGGCACGCCGCCGACGGCCCGCATCGCTTCGATGTAGCTGCGACCCATGAGCCAACACGTCTGCCGTTCGCCGGTAAAAGCGGGTAGCGTTTGCGTAGCAATCCCGATAACAGGGCGGCGGGTCATCTCACTCTCCCGGATCAGCTTCAGTGATGCGGTATCATGGTGAAGGAGAGGCAGTTACACCATGATATCGCACTTGATGGCGAAATGTCTACTCGCCACTTGGTTGTTCACTTGCGTCGGCATCCCAAGCGGAGTCGCTTCAGCCCAACTTGCCGCACCGCATTCAACTCCCCACGATCCGATAGCAAGACGGTGCGCCACCCGAGTATTTTGCCTCATTTCCGCGCGGTGCCTGCCAATTCTCATCTGGACGACAACCACAATGGCCGTTATTCGACCACCCAAACGAAGTGGCATTCGGGGGAAGGTGTGGCGTGGTTTGCGGCTGTGAGCCGCAGCGGCTGGGGGGCCGCTGCGCTGCTCACGTTACTTCTTGCACAGGCATCGGTGCGGTGGGGCTGGCTGCATTTCTCTTTTGCTCAGACCATCCGATTGCCTTCATGAAGATCGCAATCAACCCACCACGCCCCAGACTTTTGGGTGAGGGGCGGACGGCACTCGCAAACCAACTGCGTGGATTGGCGAGCCGCGACCGGAAGGGAGCGGAAAACGGCGCCCGCTCTCTTCCGGTCGCGGCTCGCCAAATCCTTCTTCCATTCGTGTAACAGCGGAGAAATTTGTGCAGAAAGATTCGTGTTGAGCCGGGTATACACAAAAGAAGGCGCAACTTACCACGCCTGCCACGTTCGGAGAATGAAGTACCCGTGGACGCAACGGGTTTCCTTTCAAGAGGTACAACATGAAACGCTTCGTGATCGCGGGGGCCGTCGTCTTGTCTCTGGGATTCGTGTCTGCGGGCAAGGCTGATGCACAACTCATGTACGGGTACACCGTCCCAAGCAACGGCGGGGTATTAAGCAGCCAGTCGTACTACGTTCCCGGTGCAGTGAGGACGTACAACAGCTTCTACTCGCCGTACTCGGGCGTCGTCCAGAACCAGGTTTACAGCAGCAATATGTTCGGGCAGACCTTCAGCCGTGGATATGGGTACAGCCCGTGGAATGGTGCCGGTTACAACTATCGGTACTATCAGCCGAACTATTTCGCGCCGGTATATGGTGGCTACAACTACGGCTTCCGCCGCTGGTGAGAGGTGTGCCTTTGAAGTGGGAGGCACACTCCGTGTGCCGTCGCTGAACAGAAGAGCGGCACAGTGCCTCGTACATTAAAAGGCCGCGAGATCAACTCGCGGCCTTTTCGCATTCACGGAAGTGCCTTCACCTCGAAGTTCACGTCCGCGTTCTTGCCGGGTTTCACCTCGGCAGTCAGCTTCGTGGCCGAGTTGTAATCTGGGCCGATCAGCGCTTCCTGGGGAGCCGCACCCATCATCGGATCGACTTTCTTGCCGGGCCGCGTCGCCGTGATCTTCACCTTCTTCACGCCGGGAGCTGTCTTCAGGCTGTATTGCCCCGCCTTGATTGTTCCGGCAGCCGGAGCTTTGCTTCCATCCGCGGACTCGAAGATGATCTGCCCCTCGGCCAAAGGCTTGCCGTCGATGTTCACGGTGCCAGACACATCGGAGTCATCGCTGCTCCCGCCACCGCATCCTGCAAGTGACGCCAAACCAGCTATTGCCACGAAAGCCGCAAACAATCTCGTCATCGTCGTGCTCCGGTGAGTTGTTAGGTCCAATGTCGTGGTTGTACTCGCGACGACGTTCCGACGCAAATCGGGCGAGAGCGGATATTCTGATGTAGTTTCTTCCGGACGAATCGAATGGTTCCGGGTCTGAAATGATGATTCCGGACGTGTTTCGGATGGTTCCGGGCGTGGGGTGTGCATGTCGCCCGGAACCAATGAGAAACGCAGGAACTGCTTCCGTTCCTTGACACTGCATCAAGCGTTGGGTTCAGCTTCGTCGGGTTTGTCGTCGCTCTTGGCGGGAACCTCGAACGCGGGCAACGCAGGTAGTTCCAGAAATGTGCGGGCCGTGCTCGACAGATTCATCAGGTGAATGCGAGTGCGGATGTGTTCGCTGAGAACCTCTTCTGGAACAGTGGCAGCAGCGGAAACACCCACATTGATTGCTCGACGCCGATCTCGGCGTTTGTTCTGGGTCGGTCGCCCGTTGAAGTACGACGTGTAACTGCCCCAGGCGCCTTCGATCCAGCACGCGAAGACCGGCGTGTTCGGTCGTGCCTTGAGAATCTGCCAGATGCCCTGACCGAATCGCCGCAGCGGTTGCTCCTCGCTTCGCCGCAGATATCCCTCGGGGAAGATCACCACGCACTCGCCACGGTCAATCGCGGCGATCGCGTCCTGCAGCTCCGAGGCGTCGCGTTTCATCGCCTTTTCGGGCACGCGAATCACGCCGAACGACACCATCAGCAGACGCAGGATGGGCAGATCGTAGAACCGGGCTGTCATCATGGGCGTGATCGGCCGTTGGATGACCTTCGCGAGAAACAGCGGGTCGAACCAGCAAGCATGATTCGCAAGGACGAGGCACGGGCCGGTTTTCGGGAAGTCGGTCAGCCCAGGACCGTGGCCGCGAATCTTGTAGGCGATCCACACCATCGGTTCCAGCGACAGCTCGAAGCACGGGCGAAACAGCTTGGTCCACGTCCACCACACGAGAACGCTCGCGACGATCAGCAGAAAGTATTCCGCCATGTCGAATGGTTGACCGCGTGTGTGGAATGACCACGCAAACGCGCCACCGAGCAGCACCGCGAAGAACACGCCGGTCGTTTCCTCTCCGGGTTCCGGACCGCGACGACCACGTACAACCGCTCCGAGGACGATTCCGAGCAGCAACCCGTGTGCCCAGCCCGGCCAGTTTCCCGTGGTGAAGAAGACGCACCAGAAGACGGCGAGGAACCACAGCGGCGTGGTGAGCGTGGCGAATCCCAACGCGCGATACCGCGACCAGAACAGCATGGGCAGCAGAATGCCGATCGCGAAGGCGCCGACGAACCACGACCGAGCTTCTCGCTGAGCCTGCGGGTCGGACACATTCGAAACGAGGAGCAACACGGACGGCAACGCGAAACAAACCAGCGCCGCGGTGACGAGGCCCGCGATGCGTTCTCGGCGGAGTGGTGGCGAGTCGGCTTCAGGCTCGGGCATGGACGCTCCAACAGTATTCAACATGACGCCAGCGCAAGGCGTGCCGGTCAGGTTTACCCATATCACGGCGCTTCCGCAAGTTGCACAACCGGTAAGTCCGACACGTCGATTGCTCGGATTGTGCCGAGATCGGCTCAACTTCCGTCCGTGCGGTGTCTCCGATGACCTAGAATCCAACACGGACAAGTTCGCCGCGGAGGGGACATTATGATTCGCCGCTTGTTGCTGACCACTGCTGCTTCCGCAGTGATTTTCTCGGCCGGATGCCGACATCGCTGCTGCCTGAACGACCCGCAAAATCGGCCTGCGCCCTACCGCCCGCAAGCTCCGAATAGTCCGTTCTTGCTGCCGCCGGCTGGCGTGCCGACAGCACCAACACCAGTTCCGGCTCCGGTCACGGGACCGATCGTTCCGGGTGTCGGACCAGATATGCGGAACTATCCGCCGCCTCCTTCGAGTAACTCCGCGAAGCCCGCGCCCGAAGTGCTGTTGCCGGATCCGATTCCGGGCAGTTCGTCGCGCAGTTTCTCTCCGAACAACACCGGCCAAGGATTGCTTGGCGGCCCCGCGGCACCACGCACGGAACCGCCTCTCGCCACTAAACCCGAGACAACAACTGGCCTGCTGGGCTTCGTGAAAGTTGAAACGGGTTTGGCCACGGGTCGCAAGCCCGCACTGGATGGCTTCGAGTCGCTGAAAAAATCGGGCTACCGCACCGTGATCTATCTGCACGCAACCGGTGCAGATGTCTCCGCAGCAAAGGATGTCGCTGAGGCACGCGGGCTGAAGTTCCTCGCGATCGAAACGACACCCGAGAAACTACCCGAGAGTCTGAGTGCGTTCAACGCGGCGGTTGGTGACAAAGCGAGCCGACCGATTTACGTCTTCGACGACGACAGCGTGCGAACCGGTGCGTTGTGGTATCTGCATTTCCGCACTGTTGATGCCATGAACGACGACGCAGCTCGCGTTCGGGCACGACCGCTCGGCTTCACGAATCAGAGCGAAGAGGCGAAAGCTTTCGACCTCGCGATTCAGCAATACCTTGCAACCCGCTGACCTCGTTGTGCGAATCGCTACATCATTCGTATGCGGTTCGCCTTTCCGGTCGCTGTCGCGGCCCTCGTCATCGTGAGCATCCCCGCTGTCGGCGTGTTAGCAGCCGACGCATTCGGCTATGGTCCTGATCTGAACGCCTGGCTCGAAGATCGAGGCGGCCTCTCACATCATCTCGCGGTCTCGCTGCCTGCCGCGTTTGTGCTTCTCGCAGTTCCCGTCGCCCTCATTATTCTGCATCTGCTCCGCCTTCGCCGCACACCGTTGATCGTTTCCAGCACGCTGTTCTGGCGAGCGAGCATGGACGATCTTCACGCGAACGCTCTGTTCCGTTGGCTTCAGCGGAACGTGCCGTTGTTGCTGCAACTGCTCGCGGCGTTCCTGTTCCTGTACGGCATCCTCGGCCCGCGACTGCACAGCGTTGCCGGTTCAGGCCGTCACTACATCCTCGTGATCGATAACTCGGCGAGCATGTCTGCGAGCGACGTTCCACCGACTCGCCTCGACTGGGCGAAGGTCGAAGCGCTGAAACAGATCGACGCGGCGAGCGAGAGCGATGTCGGCATGGTGATCGCCTTCAATCGCACGGCCGAGATTCGCCAGAGCTACACCGCCGACCGCGAGTTGCTTCGCGTGGCGGTTCGTGGCGTGAAGCAATCAGCGGGGCAGACTCGTCTCGACGAAGCGTTGCGGCTCGCGGCAGGATTGGCGAACCCGACCAACTCGACCGAGAACGAGGCGTCACGCCCCCCGAACGCCGAGCCTGGCAAGGAACGCACTTATGTTCCGACTGAGGGAATGTCGGCCGAGGTTCATCTTTACTCGGATGGCGGCTTCCCTGCGGTCACGGATTTCGCGTTGGCGAATCTGGCACTCGAATATCACTCGCCGCCCGTGCGAGCGAAGTCGGACAACATCGGCGTCGTTCGGCTCGATGCGACTCGCGATGAAGCTGGTCAACTGAGCGTGACGGCTGGCATCCGCAACTATCGCGACTCCAGGGCTGAACTCACAGCTCGCCTCGATGCCCTCGATGGCAGCCGAGCCGTGAAGAGTTATACGAAGCTCGTGAAGCTGGAGCGGAACGATTCGAGCGATGTCGAGTTCACGATCACCGATCCGGAGTTGCCGCTGCGAGTCACGCTCGAAGGTGCCAGCGATTCGTTCCCGCTCGATGACGTGGCGTGGATCGTTCCAGCCGTTGCTCGCAAGGCTCGCGTCGCGGCATTCGGTCCGCGAAACTCGATTCTCGATGCGTTCCTTGGTTCGAGTGAAACCCGCAAGATTGCAGACGTGACTCGCCTTGCTGCCGCCGATCTCACAGACGCCGCGAAGTACCTCGACCCCGCCCGCAACGGCAAGTTCGACCTCGTGATCTTCGACCGCTGTGCCCCGGCTACTGCTGCTGAGTTGCCCAGAGCGAACACGCTGTTCATCGGTTCGCGACCGCCCGGTTTGAGTGTCGACGCGGCACCGGTGAAGAATCCGCGTATCGTCGGTTGGGCGGGTGGGCATCCCGTGACACGCGGACTACGCGATCTGTACACGGTGCCCATCGCGGAGGCGTCACGACTCACGGCGCTGCCGCCGGGCGTCGAACGCCTCATTGAATCGGATGGCAACGTCGTGCTGCTCGCGGGTGTGCCGCGTCCGCCGTTCACGGATCTGGTATTGGCGTTCCCGATCCTCGACGACGCCGGCAAGTGGAACACGCTCTGGCCGTTGGAGCCGAGCTTCGTGCTGTTCCTGCGGAACGTGACGCGAACTTATGGCAATGTTCGCGACGGAATCGCCACTGAAATCACACGCCCCGGCGACACAATCACGCTCCGAAGTCCTGCCGGCAAGAAGATCACCGTGACTCCTCCGGATGGCCGAACGGAAACGCTCGACCCCGGCGACCGAGGTGAAGTCGCGTTCGCGGACACTCTTGAACTTGGCACCTACACCGCGACCGACGGCACCGAACGCATGGGCTTCGCAGTGAATCTGCTCGACGCTGAAGAGAGCGACCTTTCGCCGCATCCCACGGTGAGCGTCGGCAACCAGACGGCGGCCTCCGGGGAAGTGCGTCGCCCGGCACGTGAGTTGTGGAAGTGGGTTGTGCTTGCGGCGTTGCTGGTGCTGCTCACCGAATGGTGGGTGTATGCGTCGCGTGTTCGGTGAGGCCAGCGTGAACGACGATCAGACGATTGGCGTTGTCGGTGCGAGTGCCAGAGCTGCGGTGCATTCGCTGCTGCGTGCCGGCTTCAAGGCGTGGGCGGTCGATCTCTTCGGCGACCGCGATTTGGCAATGGTTGCACCGTGTGCCGTGTGTCCGCTCGAAGACTACCCGGATGCGTTACCCAAGTTGGCGAAGCAGTTCCCGACAGGCCCTGTGATGTACACCGGCGGCTTGGAGAATCACCCTCGCATCGTCGCGGAACTCGCTGAGACTCGCAAACTGTGGGGAGAATCACCCACTGTACTAGAAGCGGTTCGCGATCCCTTTCGCTTGTTTCCGTTGTTAGCTACTGCTGGTTTCAGAGTGCCAGCCATTGTCCCACGAGGTTTGCCTTGCCCTGTAACTGGCCGCTGGCTTCGCAAGCCGATTCGCTCCGGTGGCGGCCTCGGCATCCGCTTCGCAATGCCGGACGAACCCGCGTCACCAGATCACATTTTCCAGGAGTTCATTGACGGCCTGCCGATGTCGGCGGCATACGGTGGAACAACTCTACTCGGCGTGTCGGAACAACTTGTCGGTGAGCCCTGGCTGCACGCGAAGCCGTTCCTTTACTGTGGCTCGATTGGATCCCCCAACGTGCCCCTGGATATCTTCAAACGCCGCGCCACGGTCGTCCTGGATTTAGGAGTGCGAGGGTTTTGGAACCTTGACTTCATCCTGAGGGATGGGCAGGCGGTGCCAGTGGAATCGAACCCACGATATCCGGCCTCCGTTGAGGTGTTTGAACATGGTTTCGGTTGCGGTGTGTTCCAGCAGTGGCTCACAACACGGCAAACCATCGTGGGTAAAGCGATCTACTACGCTCCGCGTTCGCTCGTTTTCCCCGACGCTGGACCGTGGGATGCAGACCTCATCACGCCGTTCGATCCGTGGCGACTTCCTGCGTTCGCGGACATTCCCGCAGCGGGTTCGGTTATTCCCGCGGGGCAGCCAGTTATTACACTGCTCGTGTCGGGTTCCTCACCCACCGAGTGCCGTGAACGGCTACAATCACGGGCCAAGGAACTCGATCTCCTTCTCGCGGGACGCTCTCCATGACTCTGAACGAACGTGCCAACCTCGTGGCCAACGAACTCGCTGCACACGCTGACCGATACCGGGTATCCGTGTCGAAAGTCGGCGGTGCCCGCGTCATCGACTGCGGCGGCGCGGTCACGGGCAGCCTCGCGGCTGGTCTTGCGATGTCTCGCGTGTGCCTCGCTGATCTCGCAGACGTGAGCTACGTTCCGTACCCCATTCGCAAGATTGGCGGGCCTGCGGTCCAGGTTGTTACCGACGATCCCGTGCGAGCGTGTCTGGCGTCGCAGTACGCCGGCTGGCAGGTGAGTGTCGGCAAGTTCTTCGCGATGGGCTCGGGACCGATGCGAGCAGTCTCGGCACGCGAAGACATCTTCCACCACATCCCAGGCAAGGAAGAAGCGTCGCACGCGGTTGGCGTTCTCGAAACGGCCAAACACCCCACGGAAGACGTCATCGCGGCGATCGTGTCGAAGTTGCCGAAGGTCGCGGAGCATCTCACGCTGCTGGTCGCCCCGACGATGAGCCTGGCCGGCACCACGCAGGTTGTCGCACGCTCCGTCGAGACCGCATTGCACAAACTCCACGAACTGAAGTTCGATGTCACGCAAGTCATCTCGGCTTACGGCATCGCGCCGTTGCCGCCGGTCGCCACGGACTTCGTGCAAGCCATCGGTCGCACCAACGATGCCATCCTCTACGGTGGCCGTGTGACACTCTGGGTGCGTGCTGACGACGAGTTACTTGAGCAGATCGGGCCGAAGGTGCCATCGAGTTCGTCGAAGGATCACGGCGAGCCGTTCGCGGCTGTGTTCGCCAAGTACGGCGGCGACTTCTACAAAATCGACCCGCTGCTGTTCTCGCCCGCCGAGGTTGAGTTCCGCAACCTGAAGACGGGAAAGTGCCACCGTTTCGGCAGCGTCGAACCGGGCCTGGTTCGCAAGTCGTTCGGGTTGGCATGATGCGAATCGCAATCCTCTCCGGCGGCACCGGCTGGCATGTGCAGGACTTGCTCCGTGCCGCCACTGAACTCGGCCACACCGCACAGATCGTTGACTTCCGCTCGCTCGCCGCAGGTGTCGAAGCGGAACCGCAACCACTCGCAGGCTTCGACGCTGCCATCGTTCGCACGGTACCGGCGGGTTCGTTGGAGCAGGTCATCTTCCGCATGGATGTGCTGCACGCTGCGGTGTCGCGGGGGCTGCGGGTGGTGAATCCGCCGCGTGCTGTCGAAACGTGCGTCGATAAGTACCTCACAAACGTGCGACTCGCGGCAGCAGGTTTGCCGACTCCACCAACGCACGTTGCCCAGCGAGCCGACGACGCGTTCGACGCTTTCGCGAAGCTCGGTGGCGATGTGGTCATCAAGCCGGTGTTCGGTGCGGAAGGCCGGGGAATGCAGCGAATCAGCGACCGCGAGCTGGCGTGGCGAACGTTCCGCGTGCTGGAGCAAACGGGACAACTGATCTATCAGCAACGGTTCGTACTGCACCCGGGTCACGACCTGCGGGTCTTCGTGATGGGTGGGGAAGTGCGAGCGGCAATGCGTCGCACTTCGCACGGCGACTGGCGAACGAACGTGGCACAAGGCGGCACAACCGAGAGCGTGGAACTGAGTGACAACGTGGTGTCACTGGCGTTGCGAGCGGCTGCGGTAGTCGGGTGCGACATCGCAGGCGTCGATCTGCTGCCTGGACCGAACGGCGAGCTGTTCGTGATCGAAGTGAACGCCGTCCCTGGCTGGAAGGCACTCGCTGTGACATGCGGCATCGACATCGCGAAGGAAATCGTGCGGTTCGTAGCGTCTGAACGTGAGGATATACGTGGTTAAGGCTGATGGATACCCTGAAGAATGGATGGTTCAAACTTCGTGTGTGTGGGAGGCCACCGCACGCAAAGTGGGAAATGTGCATCGTTACGCGGACTTTGCCGACACGACTTATCTCGATTTCATTCTGAGTTCAGTTGCGTTCTCAGCTTCGCTGGGTCTCGGCAAGTACCGACCAGTAGGTGAAGCAATTTTGATGGCGACAAATGCTACACGCGAGGTGACATCAAAGAACACCAACCTCGGAATTATTCTCCTTCTTGCTCCCCTGGCTTCGGTGTTCTTTCAAAACGATGCACGGTCATTCATCAAACAGGTATTGAGCCGCCTCACCGTCACAGACACGAAACGAGTTTACGAAGCGATCCGTGTTGCCAACCCCGGTGGACTCGGCGATGCTCCCGAACAAGACGTGCATTCCGAGCCGACGGTCACGCTGCTCGAAGCCATGAAGCTCGCGGCGGATCGCGACATGGTCGCTCGCCAGTACGCCAACGGATTCGCCGACATCTTCGACTTCGGCGTGCCCGCATTTCTCGCGGCGTTCGAGCGGTTTGGGTGCGTTGAGGCTGCGATCATCGACTCGCAAATGTGCTGGCTCGCGGAGTATCCGGACTCGCTCATCGCACGCAAGAAGGGTGTCGCGGTTGCCACCGACGTTCAGCAGCGAGCCCGTGAAGTGCAGGCTCTCGGTGGCATCGCGAACCCCGAAGGCCGGCAGGCTGGCGTCGCTCTTGATAAGCACCTGCGAAGCGACGGTAACAAGCTCAACCCAGGCACGACCGCTGACCTGATAACCGCTTGCCTGTTCGTGGCGTTGCGGGAGAATAAGGTTCTCCCGAGTGCTCCGTTTCGCTGGCAAGTCTCCGACTGGTTGTGAACATCAGCACACAGGGCTTCCGCCCTGTGCTACGAAAGACGGCCCTTCCAGGGCGAAGAGGGTGGCTGGGTTTTGGTTTTCCGCCCCGACTGGGGCCGGCTTTCGTAGCACAGGGCGGAAGCCCTGTGACCAAGGACATACCATGGCCGAACGCTTCAAAATCAACATCGCCAAAGAACACCTCGTGTTCTGCTGTGGGCATTTCATCAGCTACCAGGGCCACCAGTGCGAACGGCTCCACGGCCACAACTACCGCGCTGCGGTTGAAATTGAAGGCCCACTGCAAGAGGATCACTACGTCTTCGACTTCATCGCGTTGAAGGCACGCACGAAAGCCATCACCGACGAACTCGACCACCACATGCTGCTCGCGACCAAGAACCTCGTCATCAAGGTGGAGGAATCTGGCGTGCGGGTGGACGTGCGTTACCGCGACCGCGAATGGGTGTTCCCGCGTGGCGATTGCATCTTGCTGCCGATCGAGAACACGACGGCGGAACTGCTCGCTCGCTACCTCGCGAATCGGCTACTCGATTCTCTCAAGACGCACGAGAGCTTTGTGCCGGAAGTGCTGCGAGTGGAAGTGGAAGAAGGCCCCGGAGTGAGCGCGACGATCGAGTGTCGGTTGTGATTGTGGGGTCTGAAATTGGTTCCGGGCCACTTCCCCACCCCACCTCCGGAATCAATCATTTCAGACCCGGAACCATTCTATTCGTCCGGAAGAAACTATATCAGAACATCCGGAACCATAATTGAAGGCAGTGGTTGCGCAGAAATTATTGCGATGCAAGAATCGAAAACACGTCCGGAACCATCCGTTCCGAATTACGCTGTCGGCTTGCCGTCGCTCGCGCCATTCAGATCCGCCAACAGCTTCTTCCCCAGTTCCGGGTTCGTCATGTAAACGAACGCCGCGTAACCCGTCAGCCGCGCCAGCGTCTCGCCCTCTTGCAGCGGCTTGCCCGTCTTCAGCTTGTGCGTCGCTGACCGCAGTTGCCGACGCAGCTTCCGCGACACTCGCGGCGTGCCATCGCCGTTCACTACCAGACCCGTCACGCTCTGGCGACCACCCGTGCGGTGAACGCGGGTCTTCTCCTGCTTCACCTCGAAGCCCTCAGCCGCTACGATCCGCGTCACGCAGCCGATCATCGTGCCGGTTCGTGGCTTGCCCTTGTGCTCCATCGGCAAGCTAAACGTCATGTCGTCGGCGTAACGAGTGTAGCGCCAGCCGAGTTTCTTCGCGAGTCCCTCAAGCCGACGGTCGAGCCGCAGGCACAGAGCGTTGGTAATGGCCGGGCTTGTCGGCGCACCTTGCGGCAAACAGCGTGGTCCGAGCGAAACGTAATACGTCTTGCCTTCGACCTGCACGATTTCACGCGGCGCTTCCGTGCAGATCAACGCCAGCAACGTGCTGATGCCGTCGCGGTACCCGGCACGCCGGAACACGCCCTTCACTCGCTTCAGCGACACCGTTGGGAAGAACTCTTTGATGTCCATCTTCAGCAGGATCTTCGAGTTCACATGCACAGCCGCGTTGCTGAGAATCGACCGCCCAACGAGGAAGCCCTGTGCCGCCCCGTGAACCGGCAACCGCTCGACGATGTTGTGCAGAATCCACCGCTGCGACGCCTTCAGTCGCTTCTTCGGTGCCCAGATGGGGCGTTCGGTGCCGTCGCGTTTCGGGATCGTGAACCGCACATAATGCAGGCTCGTCGCGGCATCGCGGTGATACGCCATGCCCTTCAACTGCGGAATCGTGACGCCAAGTGCCTCGGCCAGTTGCTCGGGCTTGTCGAGCGCTGGCAACTCGTTCTCGGCAGCGCGTTCTTCGCTGTTGGGTGTGTCCCACTTGTCGTGCTTGAGTTCGTCGTTCCAGAAGATGCCTTCGCCAAGGTGAACGATGTGGTTCGCCTTGTACGCGCCCCACGTCTCACGACGCAGCTTGCGGCGTTCTTCCGCTTCCAGCTTCAACGCCTTCTTGTAGCTGTCCTTTTCGCGGTCGGACATGCTATCGGCGTCGCGGCGTGTGACGAGGAAGCCCTTTTCTTTGAGCTGTCCGTCGATGTACGCCTTCATGCCCCCGGCTTGCACGATGAGCCGCCAGAGAACCTGGTGGTCGGGGGTGGTCGCGGTCGGCGGTGTGGCAATGGCGGTAGTCATGGTGGCTCGATTCGGAGGATTCACCGCAGAGGACGCAGAGAACGCAGAGGAAATCAGGAGAGTGCGGAACCACGCTGCTGAAATTGACTCGGTTTTCTCTCTGCGTCCTCTGCGTTCTCTGCGGTGAAACTCTGTTACTCTGCAATGGCGTCGAGGTAACCTTTCGCGTCCAACTCAGCGAGCTTCGTGAAGTACGCGGCACGGGCGTCGGTGTCGTGATTGAACTTCATCGTCTGCAATCGCATCGCCTGCCCCGACAAACCCCAACGATACTTGATGCGGTCGCGTTCGAGCGAAATCTGCACGACATGCTCAACCTCGCCGTCACGCTTCGCAAACGCTCGCGTCTCGAACTTCACGGCGTCGTCACTCTTCGACTTCTTCGCTTCCTTCTCGGCGAACGCGAGACGCAGTGCAATCAGGTGAACGCACGGGCCAGCCTTGATGCCCTGCTTGCGGAAACCGGCACAGGTGCAGGTCACTTTCCGCACCTGGCCTTCGTCGGCGAGCACCATCTGCGGGCGGTAATCGCGCTTGTCTTCCTCAACCGAAACCTGCCCCGTCAGTTCCAGTCCGATGCCGGCGATGCGGTTTTCGCTCTGGATTTTCACGGCTCCGCGTCGTGTCAGCAGATCGTGTGCGACCTTCTCACGCATGTTGCGGAACTGCAAGCGTGCGAGGTCGAGCGGTTGATCGGTGATCGGTCGGTAGCGGTAGACGCCGTTCGCGATGTCGTACATCAACTCGCCGTTCTGACAGCCGACTTGCACCGCTTCGACCAAACCCGCACCCTTCACGCCAGTCTCGTTGGCGAGTTCCTTGGCGTCGGCTTTCCAGCGGTTCTCTTTCAAGAAGTTGACGATCTTTTTCGTCGGCTCGCCGTCCTGCGTCTTGCGGGGCAGCAGCAGGTCGAAGCCGAGCGCCGACGACCAGTTCGCACTCGTGAAACCCGTGAGCCCGAGTGTGAGAGTAATGTCACCAGCACGGAAGACCCAGAAGCTCGGAAGGCCGCTGCCGAGCAGATACACATCCACGCTCTCGACGAACGGCAGGATTCGCTTCATCGTCATGAGGCGACGGCGACCCCACACGCGAACGAGGCGAGCGGCCTTGCCACGGAACACGTCTTCGGTTGTGGTGAACACCGTTTCCCACGGCTCGGCCACAATTCGCGGTTGTTGACCGGGCACCAACTCGAACCGCAAACCACGCTTCTTGCCCTTGCGGTCGCCGTTCATGCGAAGGTGCCGCAGGACGTTGTAAAGGTCCATCGGCGCCAGCCGCACGTGGTCGAACGGCAGTGTGGCTGCAGATTGCACTTGGAGGAAGCCACGCAGCCACGAGTCGGGCACTTGTAGCTTCTTTTCGAGCGTGTCCTTGCGACCCTCGCCGGTCGGCTTTGCTCCGTCCTGACCGATGGCGAAGCTGGTGTCGCGGTAGCCTCGGATTTGCTGAGCACTCGCGTAAAGGGCGTCGCTGAAATCGACGTTCGTGGTGCCGAACGTGGGCAACCCCGCTTCTTCGAACGCCGTTCGTTTGAACGCGAGGCAAGCGTATGTGCTTTCGTCTTTGCCGAACGTCTCGAACATCACCTGATCGGGGTGAACGCTGACGATTGGATCGAGGATTGCGAGAGCCGTGGGGTCATTGCGCAAGATCCACGAGAAGTACGCTTGCTGTGCGTGCCACACTCCGAGCGGAGCCGCGTCTCGCTTCAGCCGCAGGTATGCGATGTATTGCGTGCGATCCTTGGGGGCATAGCGGAAGTCGCTACCGACGATGGTGTACATCGCCGACACCGCTTCGCGGAACCGCAGCGGGTTCTTGAGCTTTCCCTCGAAGCGAACCGGTGGCCGTGCGAGGTTGCCGAAAAGTTCGATCTGGGCACTGTTCCCGGTGGTCGCAACGCGACTCGCGCCGGCGTAGGCGAGTTGTGCCCCCGTTGACGGCGGTGGCGGAACTTCGCCGGTATCTTCGACTGGTTCGGTCGTGGTTGCCATCGTGAACCCCAATACGTTCGCACGCCGCGTTTAGCGGCAGTCCCAACGGGACGCCGCCGCGTCGCCCCGCTGGGGCGAGCGCTAAACGAAACGAATTACTTCTTCTCGTCGGTCTTCGGTTTCTTCACCGCTTTCGGAGCCTTCGGCAGCGTCGCCAGCGTGTTCACCGCCCCGCGTTTCCGGGCCCGCTTCGAGCGACGCAACGCCCGCCACGCGGCCTTGCGAATCTCCTTGTCGTCGTCCTTCGCGGTGCCGATCTCCACCAGCACAGCCTCGGCCGTTTCGATCGCCATCACGCCCAACCCTTCGACCGCACCGAGACGCGCCACGTCGGGCACCTTCCGATCCTTCGCCACGGCCGCCAGCGTCTTCACGTCCTTCTCGCCGACCAGCACCGGCAGCACGACCGGCTGATAATGCACTTGGTTTGCGGCACTTGCCACGTCAGCAGCGTGAACTGATTTCGCAACAACGAGCCGATTGAAACTCGGTCGATCCGAGAGCAACTTGTCGGCGAGTTTCGCACCACGTTTGGCGTCGTAACGAGCGACGAGTTCCGCGGCCAGCACCCGCACATCGGCATCGGGGCCAGTCGTCAAGCCTTCGAGAATGTCGAGGATGCCACCGGAGACCTTTCCCAGCGTGAGGCAACGAACCGCTTCGAGACGGATGTTCTTGGCGAGGAAGTCGTCGGGCCGCGACTTCGCGATGTCAGCGAGCACTTGCCCGGGCACGCCCACTCGACCCGCTGTGTGAAGCAAGCTCTGCACGCACTCGCCAAGTCGCGGCAAGCTGATCCCACGTTTGTGTGCGGTCGTATCGACCTCGCCGTAATCCTCGTCATCGTCGTCGTAATAATCATCGTCGTCATCGTCGTAGTCGTCTTCGTCGTCATCCGTGCTGACGGCTCCCATGCCGCCGGCCTTCACGCGCTCTTCCTGCCAGATCTTCCACCACTTTTCGAGCGTGTTGCCGACGGCCTTCTTCACGCTGGCATCGGGGTCTTTCACACGCCCGAGAAGCCGCGTCGCGAGGCGAACCGTGCCGTCGTCGGCGTGACCGAGCGCCGCGATGGCTTCCTTCACCGGCAGGTCGGGCCGCGTGAGCAATGCCGACTCCAGTTGCTCCTGAATGTTCTCGGGACAGAGCGGGAAAATCTCCATGATTCGCAGCGGATCACCACGTTTCACGACAGCTTCGACCGCGTCCTCTTCGTCGCCAGGCCCCTTGATGCGTGCCTGCGTCTTCGAGTTCTGCAACAGTTGATAATGCGGATCGAGCGATTCGCGACCCCACAGTCGGCGAGCACTCAGGAACGCAGCCGAAACGAGGTTGTTGTCGGCGTCGGTGCGAATCGTTTTCAGCAGCAGTTCGCGGGTGGCGGGGTCGTCGTTGTACCCGAGTTGCGTGGCGACCGTTTGCTTGATGCCGCGAACCTGGTAGTGCCCGCCCTTCGCGTTCATCCGCGAGCGAACGAGATCCCACCCAGCCGGTGTGTCGAACCACCGCAGCCCGACGATTGCTCGCTGCGCGACGTTGCCGGTTCCCTTCGCGAGCCGTTCCAGCGTTTGGAAAACCTTGTCGGCTTGCGGCGACTTCTTCAAGTGACCGATCGCTTCCGCTGCGGCGTCTTGGAGCGGGTTGCCGTCCTCGGACGCAAGCGCCAACAGCTTATCGACGGCACGCGGGTCGCCGAGTTCGCCGAGAGCCTGCACCGCCCGCGTGCGGTGGGTCATGTCTTCGAGGTATTCGATCCCCGACAGCAGAACCTGCATCCCCTCGGGTCGCTTACCGCGAGCGAGCGCCTCCGCTGCGTAGAACTGCGTGACGGGGTTCTTGTGCTTCACGGCCCTCAACAGCGGATCGACCGAGCCGTTGCGTTTGCGGAACCGCCAGCCCGCTGCCTGAATCGCCGCATCACGCAGCGCGACGTTCGGACTCGTGCAGAGCGTCGCGAGGATCGGCTCGACGGCGTTGCTTTCCGACCAGCGGATGAGCGGCAACTCGGCCGTGATGTAATCGACATTCCCCACGGCGAACGCCGTTTCCGCGAGCTTCGCCAGCACCACATCGTGCCGCGGATGCTGGTTCTTCATCCACGAACGGTCGGCTGGCGTCTCGTCTTCGGGATCGCCGATCGACTGATCGAACCCGCTGATCGTCTTCAGTGCCGTGAAGACATCAGATTGCAAATCCTTGGTCTTCGCAAGCAACCCTAGGAGGCGATCGGCACTCGCGGGTACGCGGAACCCCGCCGCACTGCGGATGAGCGTCTTGACCTGTGCGGTGCCCGCCGCGTCGTTCTGAATGCGATCGAGGAAGGCATCGGCGGCGCGTTTGTCTCCCAATCCCACGAGCGAGTTGATGATCGCGTTCTGGCGGGCCGATTCGTGCGCTTCGCCGAGGAACTTCACGAGGGCGTCGTAAGCGGCGAGGTCTTTCTTGCCGGCCAACTCGAATGCGGCCTTCTCACGTACCTTGCGGTAACGCGACTCGACCGCCGCCCGCAATGCCTTCTTCGCGTCGTCCGACGACTCGTATTCCGACGACAACCACTCGACCGCCTGAATCCGCATCGGCTCGTGAACCGCGTCGAGTGCCTTCTGCGCCGTGGGAATCTTGCCCTGCCGGTCGCGCAGCAGCTTCGCCGCTTCAATCGAAAGGTCATCGGAGCGGGCCAGCATCACTCGTTCAAGAACCGCCTCGCCCTTCTTCGCGGACGTGCCATCGGTCAGCAGTTCAAGCCCCTTCACGCCGAGATCGGTGAAGCCGGCTTCGAGAGCTTCGGCTCCGAGAGCGGCCTTGTCCATTCCGAGCGCGAGGAGGTGGTCGAACGCCTGCGTGCGGACGCCCTGGTTCGGGTCGCCCATCGCTTGCGCCAGCACCGGCTGCGCCGAGCGAGCGTAATCGGGATTCTTCGAGGCGATCTTGAAGATGCGGGTCAGGGCGGTCTGGCGAACCTTGCCGATGGGCTGCCCGCCGCCGCTCGCCCCCTGCTCGCGAACCAACCCGACGTAGCCACCGAACGCCAGTTCACGCAACTGTTCTGGGGTGAGCTTCGACGCCACCGGCACCCCCGCGTTCATCGCCGCATCCTTCGCGGTGCGGATGTCAGCGGCGAATCGTGCCGAATGCACCGCCCACGCCGCGTTCCACTCGGCTTGCTCCTTGTTGTCGAACAACCCGAGCAGCAGTGCCGTGCGAGCCTTCATCTGCGG
The DNA here is from genome assembly GCA_021413735.1 of Planctomycetota bacterium. Taxonomy (GTDB): domain Bacteria; phylum Planctomycetota; class Planctomycetia; order Gemmatales; family Gemmataceae; genus Gemmata. The sequence continues at coordinate 64,034 of JAIOPV010000021.1, read as the reverse complement.
CGGTGCGAACGCCAGCAAGTTCGCGAGGTCATCGACCACTTCCGGAGCAACCTTCCACGGCGTGTCGTCGCCGCGGTCGTTCACTTCCTTGATGACGAACTCCCGGAACGCGATCGGATCGGCGAATGATTCGAGTGCCTGCGCTCCGGTGAGGCGGAACCGTGGCCCCTTCGCCGACACGCACTCGATGCACTTCTCGGGTTGCCCGTCGGTGTCCTTCAGTTCGAGGAGCAGCGTCGCCAGCAACGCCCGATCACGCAGTTTCTCGTCGGCACTGTCGAGGTACACCGTCGCGGCTACACCCGCTGCCGCACCCAGCGCGATCATCGCCGTGAACTGCTCGGCAGGCGTTAGCACCTTGCTGCCCGCTTCCGAACGGATGAGCGGCGCAACGGTGGCGTCGCCAAGATACGCCAGCCCGAGCGCCCCACGGAACTTCACTTCGGGGTCGGTGTGCTGCATCGCCGTGCGAAGTGCCGCCGTCGTTTCGTTGCGTGCGATCCACAGGAGCGCCATCGCCGCCGCTTTGCGAATACCGGAATGCGAGCTGTCGATCAGTGGCAGGACGTGCGGCAACGCCTGCGTGTCGCCGAGTTCGCCAAGGCCATACAGGGCACGCTCGGCAGCGTCCCGCCAATCCGAGACGTACTCTTTCAGTTGTGGTTCGGGTGCGGTCGCGAGTTCTTTCAGCGTCTCGTAACTGCTTGGGTCACCGTGGCGAGCCAACGCCGACGCCGCACGAACGCGAATGTCGGAGCGATCCAACTTCATCGCTTCCTTGAGCGGTCCCTTCGCGTCGTCATCGACCAGCGCATTCACGGCGAGCAACCGCACTTCGCGGTCGGCGTCGGCGAGCGCCTTCAGCAGCACTTGCTGTGCAGCCTTCGAGTGCTTTTTGATGAGCGCCTCGACAGCCAGTTTGCGGGCATCCGGATACCGCGACGTGAGAGCCACTTCCAGAACCGGGATTTCCTTGTTCTTCTTGGTCGCGTACTCGAACGCTTCCTTGCGAAGCCCCGAGTCAGCGTCGTTGAAGAACTCATACAGCAGCGGCGCGGCCCACTCCTCTTTCTCCTGTGCCATCACTTCGGTGAGGGCTTCTCGGCGTACGTCCGGGTGAATGGACTGCAACGCGAACCGCAATGTGTCGGCACCACCGCCAGCGATCTTCAGGTTGAGCGACGACTTGAACGCTTCAGATCGCACGCCGGGGGCGCTATCGTTCAGCGCTCGCACCAACAGATCCCAACCAGGATCGCCGGCAGCCGACGGTTTCTTCCGCTTAATCACCTCAAGCAGCGTGGAGAGGCCCCGACGACGAATATCTTCTTCCGCAGCCGTTAATCCTGCCTCGGCGACGCCCAAGAACGAATCGGGGAAGATCTTGAGAAGCGCGGTGTACGCGGCGTCGCGAACGCTCGCTTCCTTGTCGAACAACATCGACCGCATCCGGTTCACAGCGCGCTCATCGTTGAGTGCCGCGATCGCTCGACAGACTTCGACGCGAGCGTTCACGTCCTCCTCACGGCTCAGTTGCAACAGCAACCCGAACGCTCGCGGATCTCCGAGCACCGCCAGCCCGCGAGCACCCCGCAAGCACGTATCGAGTGCCCGAGACGCAGTGGCTTGCAGCAGGGTGTCGTAATCCGCGGGGGTGAGTTCGCCCTTCTCATACGCCGCCACCGGAGGCGCGGCTTTGTCCGGCTTCTCGACCCTCTCCAACTCGTTGATCTGGCGGTTCAATTCCTGATCGCCCGCCCGCAGCACCTTCGCGAGCAGCGGCTTCGAGGTGACCGACAGGAGGAACGCGACCTTGCGAACGCCCGTGTCTTCGTCTTCAAGCCGACGACGAATCGCGGACTGAACCGCGGGGTCTTCGAGCAGTCCGCGTTCCATCGTGCGGGTCAGAGCGAGTGCGCGAATGTCGCCATGCTTGGAGTTCAGTGCCGTGAGGCTTGCGGTCGGGCTCTTCGCAGCGTAAACCGTTTCGAGCGACGCGAGAGCCGCCTTCCGCACGTCCCACGTCGGAGCGTTCAACGCATCCGTGAGCCGCGTGAGAGCCTGATCGTCCGTCTTTGCGAGCGGTTCGAGTGCCTTCACCGCGAGAATGCCAACATCGGCCTGACCGTTCTTGAGCGCGAGGTCGATCGGCCCGAGGTCGGGCTTCAACGGCTTGAACAGACCGTTGAACGCCATCACGCGAACCTTGCTGTCGCCGTGCCCGATGGAGCGTTCGAGAATCTTCACGACACGCGGATTGTCGCTCTCGGTGAGCAGCTTCGTGGCCGCGAGGCGCAGCGTCGGATCCTGGTCTTTGGTGATCTGTTCGCCGATGATGTCGATGCTTGCGGAGTCTTTCCACTCCGAGAGCGTTTTCAGCGCCTTCTCTCGGCGCTTGGCGTCGTATTGTTGGGCGAGTTCGTTCTTCACCCACGCAGCCGCACCGTGAATCTTCGCGTAACTGGGGTTCTCGGGGAACTTGCCTTCAGCATCCAACTTGAAGAGGCGAATCGTGTTGTCTTCGCAGCACGCAGCGAGGTGTGGCTGATTGTAAACCGTGACCACCGCCAGCGCGACGACCTTGCCACATTCGTCTTTCAGCGTACTCGGCTTGATCGCGCCGCCGCGTGGCCAGTTCTTCAGGGTCGCATCGCGGCTCCCGCTCACGAAGCGATCACCGGGAACCATGACCATCGCGGTCAGCACATCTTCGTGCATGTTCGCGCGGCCCTTGTCTTCGGGCTCAAGGTTGCCACGGGCGAACGTCGTGAACAGCTTGTTGTCGGCACCAGCCGAGAAGAACCGCAGTTCCTCTGGCTCGAACATGATCGCGGTAACCGCTCCTTCGTGGAGCTTGCCGGGCTCGCCGGCTTCGAACTCGTCCTTGTCCTGCCCGTCGAAGGCGACGACGGTGCCCTTGTTGGTGCCGGCCGCGAGCCACGACTGCGTTTTGTCCGTGGCGAGGCACGTTCCGTCTTCGGGCAGTTCGAGCGTTTGAAGGATGGAACCGTCGGCATCCGAAACGACGTCGATTTGCTTACCGTTGAGAACGGCGAGGCGCTTCTTGGCGATCGGCACGATGGCAACGATGTTTGCGCCGAACGGCTTGCCGACAGGCTTGACGCCCTTCTTGCACTCGTAGATTTGCCGGTCCGTGCCCGCAACGTAGACAGTGTTGCCGTCGGCTGCGAGCGCAACCCCGCCGCAGACTTTCAGGTCGTCCTGTTGCAGCGTGAGCTTGTCGGAGTCGAGCCAATAGAGGGCGGTCGCCGCACCTTCAGGGTGAACGGTGACGAATGCGAGGCTTCCGCCAACCCCGACGGCTGCTTTGATGTCGCCCCGGTATGTCAGGAACTTTTCGGTAGGCATGGTCTGCTCCGCCGCTTGATGTCTTTACCCTGAAAGGGTTGTATCCCAAAGCCCAGGGTCGCCGCTTTGGGCGCACCCTGGGAAGCTGATGGATGCACCCTGGGAAGGCAATGGAATCCGGTTACCTCGCAAGGTTACCCAGGGTGCGCGAAGCGCGACCCTGGGCTTTGGGATGCAACCCCTTCGGGGTAAAAACCGAAACGCGTTACGCCTTCTTGAACTCGGGGTACTTGTGCCTGATTCGCGTGACGGCAACCAGACACGCAGCGCGTTCGCTCGGTCCGCGTGACGTCATGAACTCGTCGAGCAGCGGCAGAATTCCACCGCCGAAATCCTTCTGCTCCAACGCCAGATCGCGCATTACTTCCACGAGATCGAGCTTCGCCCGGCGTGCTGGCAACGGCTTCACGCTCACGACCTTCTCGGGCTTCGCTGCGTTCGGATCGCCCCCCGGCTCTGTGCCGTCGTCCACAGCATCCCGAGACTTCTCAGGACGACCCGGCGGAATCTCAAAGAGAATCCGACGCAGGAATTCGCCGAGCGTCGGCTTCGCGGCCGGCCACTGTTCGGGCTTGTGCGGAACGCCATCGCCGCGAGCCACGGCCGCTTTCTCCGCGTCCTTCTTGGCCTTCGCGCCGACGGTCGGTTTCGGTGGGGGCGGCGGCTTCCAGTCAGCCGTCACGCCGCGATCACGGTAGACCGACCACAGCGCGTGAATGACGAACGCACGCACCTTGCGGTCCGGGCTTTCCGACAGGCGGAACAGTTCTTCGGGCACGCGGAGCCGTGGTTGCCGTTTGATGAGTTCCATTCCGAGGGCGCGTGTTTCCTCGTCGTTCGACTCGCAGAACCGATACACGGCACTCGCTTCCAACTTCGTCGGATCGAGGCGGAACGGACGGTTCGGCGGCGTGTCTTCCGCGAGCAGGGCCTTCGCGACGAAACGCCGCACATCCATGAACGGGATGTCCGACATCGCCACGAGGTGATCGACGTCTGGGTTCCAGCGTGCGAACTCGTAGCTCGCGAGTTCGAGGGCGAAGTCGCGGAGCGGCTTGCGGGTCTCGCTGAACAGCGGGAACACTCGCTCCAGCGTGAGGAACGACGCAGGAATCTCGGCACCCGGATCGGGCGCTTTGCCCGCGAGCTTTGTCGCGATCTCGGTGTGGTGCGCCCGCATGTACTCGCGAGCAAACTTCCCGACGGGGGCATCCGCTGGTCCGGGTGCAATCACGAGTTGCCAGAGCCGTTCGCAGCCCGCCGTGGTTGCATCGGCAGGAGCCGCACCGATGGACTCACCCGACAACAGGCGAAGGAACATCGACTCCGAAATGATGCGGATGTTCGCACCCGCAGCGTTCAACTCCTCGGCCTTGACGTGCTTCGCGCCCTTCTCGCCCTGCCCCAAGAAGGGTGAGCCCGAATCACCTACGACGAGGTAGTGCAACTTCGGCGACACGTTCGCGGCAGACTTCCCGCCCGCTGCCTTCACCATCGCTTCGCCTTCGGAGTTGGTCATCGTCGCGAGCTTGCCCGTGAACGAAACCGTTGCTCCTGCGAGGTCGAACTTTGCTGTGGCTGGTGCAGGCGTTCCCGTGGTTGCTGCGGTCTTCGGGGCGAAGTCCGCGGGCACGAACGTCTTGATGAGGCGGTCGCTCGCGAAGTCGTGATACATCGGCTCCGAGCGTGCAACGAGCCGCATGAGCCAGTCGAACCCGAGTTCCGGCGGCGTGAACTTTCGCACGTCGCGGAACCAGTTGAGGATCTGCCCCGCCTTGCCTTCGTCGAAGCTGAGTTCCTTCGCCCACGCACCGTTTGCCGCCTTGAAGGTGGGGAGCCAGGTGCTCGCGTCCCAATCGGGCTGGAACGCCATCATCTTCCAGAAGTCCATGCCGAGCGTTTGCGGCTTCAGCTTGTTCTGCTGCACCCAACTGAACACGTCGTTGGTGCTCGCCGGGAACAATGCGAGCCAGCGAAGTTGTTCCGCGTCGATGCTGTCGAGACTGAACTTGGCGAGTTCCTTTGTCGCGTAGTTGGCCACTTCGCGGTTCGAGTCGCCGGCACGATACTTTCGCAATAGCCCGATGAAGAACGCCGGCCCGAGGTCTTTGAGCATGTGGGTCTTCGGCAGCAACTTCGAGGCGAAGTCGAACGCCATGCTGCTCGATGAAAGCAGACGCCCCGCGAACCATTCCGGCGTGAGTTCCTTGATGCCGAAGTGCTTCGTGATCGCTTCGCCGGCGAACTTGTTGCCGTAGTTGGTTTCGAGCAATCGACCCCAGGCGTCGAGACCAACGCCCTTGCGTGGGTCGAGTTCGCCGAGCAGGTCGAACGCGAGCTTGCGAACCTTGTCGTTGTCGTTGTTCGCGAGGCGAATCAGATCATCGACCGACAGATCGCGGGCGTGAGTGCGGGCGTACTTCGCTGCGTATTCGCGTGCTGCTTGCGACGGTGAATCGAACAGCTTCAGCACGTATTCGTGCAACCCGAGCGTGCGGAATGCGCTCTGCTCGAACTTCGGCACGTTCTCCAAAATCCACACAACGAAGTCGTGAATCGCAGCGCTCGGCACACCCACGAGGCGAATCACCCAGCTCGGTTCGGTCTCACGCAGTTTCTCGCGGAAGTCGGTCTTCAGTGCCGAGATCGCGAACGAACGTACGGGATCGGATTTCGCCCGGTCGAGCAGCGTGAACAGCGGTCGGTGACTTCGCTTCCATAGGTCGCCGTATGCGCGATGCTTCAGGCTCGTGGGATCAGGTTGGTCGCGATATCCGAAGCGGAAGCGATTGCGGCCGTACTTCTTCGTGTCGTGGAACAGGATGTGGTTGTAGACCCAAGTGCCCCGCCATTGCGTGTTGTCTGTGTAGTTGATGAGGTAATCGCACGCGGCGTCTGGGTAGGTGGCGGGCAGTTGCACCGCGATCCGCCGCAGATACCGCCACGCTCGACGGGCACAATACGCCAGCGTCGCACCGCTGACCTTCCCATAACCGCCAGCCGCACTCGCCGCGTCGATGCGAGCGGAGATCGCGCCGTAGACCTCGGTGTCGTGCTTCGCTTCGCTTTCCTTGAAGATCTTCTTCAACGCTTTCCACGGACCGTAAACGACCGGAACCGTGGCAATGATGCGCAGTAAGTAGTCACGGGCGAGTGGATCGTCGGAGAGCCACAGCGCGTAAATGACCTCGTGGACTTTCAGTTTGTCGGCGAGCGGAACCTCGGCGTCCGGCGACTCAAGAGCCTTCAACGTCTCGATGCGGTAGTGGGTCTGCTCCTCGCGCGTCTTGTGGCGATACTTCCAGTCCTTTAACTGGAGCAGGAACTTGTCGAATGTGAGGGCTTCTTTGCGAATCGGCGTCGTGGGCCGCGGCACGGCCTGCTGAACCAGTTGCTCGATGAGCTTGATGAGTTGGGGATCGCGGGCATCCCACGCTTTGCGGATGTCGTCGAGTGTTAACGTTGCCGCCATGTTTCACCCCTGAAAACAATCAGCGAATCGAGGAGGCGTTTACTTCTGAACCTGGCACGCGGAAGGCTCACGGCACCGCCACCGGATGCATGGCCACCATGCTCGCGGAACCACGATTGGTGGGGTTGTTCCAGACCGCGAGCATGGTGGCCATGCATCCGGTGATAGCGGTGCTGGAACAGCCTTCCTCGGGACGCAGACCTGACCATTTGCTCGGACGACGCAACATCGTCCTGTCGCAGAGCGACGAGCTAAACGCCCCCTCGATCACTGAAAGTTTGAGTGTTGTAATCTGCCGAAACGCCGACCGCAAGCGCCGTAGTTCACATTTTTTCAGGGTGACAAATGTGAAGGCATTCGGTTCATGCGGTGGCCTAATCGTGTGGTTGGCCTGTCATTCGCAAGCACCCAACCCTATAGTTCCCGTGCTTGTGAGCTCGCGAACTGCGTTTTCGTCTTGTGTGTTTCGGATTTACGGCGAAGCCGTGTGGGAGATGTGCCGTGGCTGGGTTGCGGGTTTTGGTCGCGTCGAGCGAAGTGGCGGGGTTCGCCAAGACGGGTGGGCTGGCGGACGTAGCTGCCGCGTTGCCGCGTGCGCTGGCGAAACTCGGCAACCAGGTCGCGGTCGTGATGCCGTATTACAACGCCGTGCGCCGCAGCGGAATGCCTATCGAAAACACGGGAATTGTGCTGCCCGTGCCGATGGGCGGTCGCATTCTCGCGTGCCGCGTGTTCCGTTCACGGCTGCCGAATTCCGACGTGCCGGTTTATCTGATCGAGCATCAGCCGTACTTCGAGCGCGACGACCCGACGCAAGGCCGCAGTTTGTATCAGCAATCCATGTGGGGCGGCTACAAAGCCGACTACCCCGACAACGCCGAACGGTTCGTGTTCTTCTCGCGATCCGTGATGGAAATGGTGCCGCACCTCGGCTTCATGCCGGACGTCATTCACGCGAACGACTGGCAGACAGGCCTCGTGCCGGTGTTTCTGTCGGAAGCGTATCGAGGGCAGAGCGGGTATCAGCGAACCCGCTCTGTGTTCACGATTCACAACATCGCGTATCAGGGCATGTTCGGCCGCGATGTGATGGGCATGACTGGTCTACCCGAGTGGCTGTTCAACCTGAATCAGCTCGAATTCCACGGGTATCTGAACTTCTTGAAGTCGGGCGTCGTGTTCGCGGACGCGGTAAGCACCGTGAGCCCGACGTACGCTCGCGAAGTGCAGACGGGTGAGTTCGGCTGCGGGCTGGAGGGGTTGCTGGCGGGCGTTCACGCGAAGTTGAGCGGCATCGTGAACGGTTGCGACTACGAGCACTGGGACCCAACCGCCGATCGTCACATCGTCGCTCCATACACAGCCGCAACGGTGTTCGCGAAGAAGCCGTTATGCAAGGCGGAACTGCAACGCCGCTTCCACCTACCCGAAGACCCGAAGGCTCCCGTACTCGGCATGATCGCGAGGCTCGTGAGCCAAAAGGGTATCGACCTTGTGATGAGTGCGGCTCCGGGCTTCCTCGATATGGGCTGTCAGATCGTCGTGCTTGGCGACGGTGACCGCGAATACCACGACGAACTGCAATCGTTCCGCGACAAGCACCCTGATCGCGTCGGCATCTATCTCGGCTTCAACGAGGGTCTGGCACACACCATTGAGGCGGGTTCCGATCTGTTCCTGATGCCGAGTCGTTACGAGCCGTGCGGTCTGAATCAGATGTACAGCCTGCGGTATGGCACGCCGCCGGTGGTTCGCACGACCGGTGGCCTCGCGGATACTGTCGTAAATGCGACCGAAGAGAATCTCGCCGACGGTCGTGCGACGGGTTTCAGTTTCGGGGACTACACGCCGAGTGCGCTGTACGAAACGGTGAAGTGGGCGCTGACATTGCAGCGTGACCGCCCGAAGGATTTCCAGCAGGTGATGCTGACGGCGATGGCGCAGGACTGGAGTTGGGACCGCAGCGCCGTGATGTACGAGGCGCTGTACCGCAAGGTGTGCAATCTCGTGTAGCCACGACCCGGTGAGGAGTGTATGTGGCTCCCCACGGAGGGGTAGCATGACGAACATTCGAATCGCATGTCTGGGATTGGCCGCGTGCCTGTTCGTCGGCGTGTTCACGTCAGCAGCGAGGGCCGATCTCGCTGGACCGTGGCCGTGGAGCAAAAGGCAGCAGCGGCCGTGGGGATCTGGGGCTCCGCCAGAGGGATGGGGGGCGTTTCAGAAAGCCCAGGCCGAAGCAGACGCGGCGAGGCAATTGGAGCGAGAGAAAACGCCTCCACCGGAACCGCCACGCCGCACCGGCCCGTTTCGTTCGTGTGGTAGCGGCATCGGAACCGGCTTTGCGGGCATCGGGCTTGCGTGGGGCCTCATGTGGATCGGCAACCGTTTCGCGAGCCGCGTTCGCCGAAACGAACAAGGGCATTGATCCGTCGCCCGTGTGTGGTAATCTGGTTGCGGGTATCTTGCATTCCAACCCCCGCCGCATCCGTTGATGCGGCTCTCGATGACGCTCGAAGACTGGCTCGATTGCACCGATCTCGACTCGCGAACTCTCGAATTCTCCCTCTACTCCGATCGCAAACTACACCGGCTGACAGCAGCCTTCCTGCGGCGTGTCTGGGAAGTTCTGCCATTCCACGATCAGGCTGCTGTCGAAGCAACGGAGGAGTTCGCGGACGGCAAAATCACAGCGGACGAAGTGGGGTGGATTCGCTCGCTCGCCACTCGCGAATCCGGCGAAACGGTGTGGTTATCACGACCCTCGTTCGACGAGTACGACCTACTCTACGACTTCGATTGCTGCCCGTGCTGCGATGGGTCAAGGTTTCGTTATGAATGCCGAGTCGCGAAGCAAGGTGGGATCATGGATGGGGTTCGCAACGGGGTTGAAGAGCCTGCTTGCATAGCGGCACAGGCTGCGTGGCACGCTCTGGAATTGGAACACCCACACATCGCGCGACACCCGGAAAGCATGGCCGCAATTTGGGAGGTGAAGAGCCAGTTCGCTGCGATCCGCGAAATCCTTGGGGAAGGCAACGCGGGCGAATCGTTTCAGGCGTCGTGGCGAACTGAAACAGTTCGGCTCATCGCTCGCGGCATTTATCGCGATCGCACGTTCGACCAACTGCCAATTCTCGCTGATGCGCTCCAAGAAGCTGGCTGCGAGGATGAGGACATACTCTGGCACTGTCGCCGACCCGGAGGACACGTTCGCGGCTGTTGGGTCGTCGATCTCGCGATGGGCGTTTCCTGATCTTCGCCACTTGCGGCGTTGCAATTTTTGCTACGCCGCAAGCGGCAAACCCATCACCCCACACGTCCCCGGTCGAGCCGCAACGTTTGCGTCACGGTTCGCGGCAACTCGGCGAGTTCGTGCGTCACGAATAACAATGTCTGGTCGTCGCCGAGTTCGCGGTCGAGCCAAGCCCGACACGTTTCCACACGAGCCGCGTCAAGTCCCTGGAACGGCTCATCGAGAATCACTAACGGCGGACGCTTCACCAACGCCCGAGCCAGCAACACGAGCCGTTGTTCGCCCACCGACAGACAGCGGAACAGCCGGCCGTGAAGGTTCGCAATTCCGAACGCCGCGAACAGTTCCCGCACACGGGCATCTTGTTCCGGCGTCGTTGGGCGATCCGCGAGCGCATCGTGGAAGCCTGTCGCGGCAGTGCGATCTGCCGTCAGCGGTTCCGTGAAGTACAAGTGAAACTCCGGCGACACGAGGCCGACGTTTCGCTTCACATCCCAGATCGTTTCGCCCGTGCCGCGACGGCGTCCGAACAGGCTGATGTCGTTCGCGTAAGCCTGCGGATGGTCGCCGCACAGCAGTGACAGCAGCGTCGTCTTACCGGAGCCGTTTGGACCCACGACCGCCCAGCGTTCGCCTGCCCGCACGGTCCACGTCACGTTGTCGAGGATGCGTTTCTCGCCATACGCAACGGTGACATTCCGGAGGTCGATGACCTCCGCAGAAGGCGGAGGGCAGAAGGCGGAAGGCGGAAAGGAAGAGGGGCTTGGTTTCGACTGTTCCATTCCCCCTTCCGCCTTCTGCCCTCCGCCTTCCCAAACGTGAGTTACCCACGGTGGAACCATGTCCGCGCGACAATTCAGTACAAGCCGCTTACCCTCGCGTCGCAGTTCGTCCAGCAACGCCGTCAGGTCCGCACGGCCAGCGGTGTCGAGACCGATGAACGGATCGTCGAGGATGAGCAGTTCCGGTTTCGCGAGAAGTGCCCGAGCCAATCGCGAACGGCGTGTCTGACCATTCGACAGCGTCATGAACGGCTGCGTCAGTTGTTCGCGAACACCGAGTCGATCCGTGATGGCGTGAATTTCCGCGTCGGTGGCGTTCGTGCCGTGTCGAAGGAACTGCACGAGTGACAACGGCTCGTCACTGTCCGCGAACTCGAACCGCTGCTGATAGTAATGACCGGCATACGAGAACAGACGCGATTCTTCCTTGAACGAGACGTGCGCGATGACCTGCGACGGATAATTCACACGCCGACCACTCGCCCGCAAGCGGTCGATGAGCGGCCAGCGGACTTCGCCCGTGATGAGTTGCTTGCCGCGAATCACTTCGGCAAGTGTGGTTTTCCCAGAGCCAGTCGCGCCGACGACCGCCCAGGTTTCGCCTTCGCGAATGGTCCAGTTCAGACCGGAAAGAATCGTGTGACCGCCCCGCACGACGGTCACGTTTTCGAGTTCGACGACGGATTCAGTCACGATTGGGGTTCCGACTTGAGCAACTCCGCGGCACCTTCAGCGAGCAACATCCCGGCGAGTTCCTGACCCACAGCCAGCGGCGTCTGAACTGGTCCGGTATGCGTCGCAACCACACGCCGTCGGCCGTCTGGCGACAGCACCGCCCCGCGAACCGTGAGGATGCCGTCTTGCACATTCGACGTAGTCCCGATCGGCACAAGGCAGCCTCCACCAAGAGCGTATAGCATCGCACGTTCGGCCGTCACGCGAGCAAATGTATCGGTGTCTCGCAGGGCTTCGACAATGTGTTTCGTCTCGTCGTCAACCGCCCGGCATTCGAGACCGATCGCACCCTGACCCACGGCCGGCAACATCCACGACGAATCCAGAATCTCCGTGATGCGATCCGCTAACCCGAGCCGCACGAGCCCGGCCTCCGCGAGAATGATCGCGTCGAGGTTTTGTTCGTCGAGCTTGCGTAGTCGGGTATCGACGTTGCCGCGAAGGTCGAGCAACTTCAGATCGGGGCGCCGGTTCGCGACCTGTGCCCGTCGGCGAAGACTACTCGTGCCGACAACCGCACCCTTGGGAAGTTCCGCGAATGTGTGGTGTCTGGTCGAAACGAACGCATCGCCGGTTGGTCCGCGTGCTGGCACCGCCACGAGTTCCAACTGCGTTTCCGGGATCGTCGGCAGATCCTTCAGGCTGTGAACCGCGACGTCAGCCCGCCCGTCGAGCAGTGCGTTCTGAATCGCCTTCGTGAAGACGCCGAAGCCGCCCATCGCGGACAGTGCCGACGCTTGATCGCGGTCGCCGTGCGTCTCGATCAGCACGAGTTCGACCCGTCGTGGCGATACGACAGCCCGCAGCCGATCCGCGATGTAGTTCGCTTGCCACAGCGCCAGTGGGCTTCCGCGTGTTCCGATTCGGAGAGAGGTTGTCATGATGCGGTTGGTGCCCCGTTTGCGGTCAGCCACGCTCGCAACTTCGCAACGCATTCCGCCGGCGGGATGCTACCCGTCTGCAATCGTGCCTTCTCGGCGGGATCGTTCTCGGCTTTGTCGGTGCCGAACCAGATGGGCCGCAGTTTCTCAGGGTCGTTGGCCGAGCGTGGGAAGATGTGCCAGTGTAGGTGCGGCACAACGTTCCCGAGGAGTTCGTAGTTCAGTTTGTGCGGGGTGAAGCAGGCTTCGATTGCCTCCGCGAGCGTGGCCATTTCTTCAAGGAACGCGGCTCGATTCGGTCCGAGTTGACTCAGTTCAGAAGCAGGTTCGCGTGATACGATCAGGCAATAACCCGTGTAGAACTGCCAGGGACCGAGGAACGCAACGGAATGCGGGAAGTGCCAGACCAACCCCGGCCCGCCGACCGCAGTGAGGTCGGCGACGGTCTTGCACATCGGACAATTCGGATCGTGTGGCATGTGGTCATGGTAAGGGAGTAAAAGCGAAAAGCCCACCCGCGAACGGGTGGGCTTTTGGTTGTTGTGTCTTGCGGCTTAGAAGTCGCCACCGCCGCCAAAGTCACCACCACCGCCACCGAAGTCGCCGCCACCACCGTAATCACCGCCTCCGCCGCCGTAGTCACCACCACCACCGCCGTAATCACCACCTCCGCCCGAGTCGCCACCGCCGTAATCGCCACCCCCACTCCCCGCAGAGGTGCCATCACCGTAATCACCAGCACCAGTGTCAGGACTTCCACCCATCCCGTCGCTGCTTCCTGCATACGCGTCGGAGCTGCCGCCGAACATGCCACCGTGTCCGAACATGCTATTGTAGATGTACATGCCGGCCATCGCGCCGAAGAGGCCGCCGAGCAAGGACGACCCGAAACCACCCCCGCCACCACCACCGCCACCATAACCGCCGCCACCTCCACCGCCGCCACCCGTCAGCGCGCGGATCAAACCGATCATGAGCCACACGCCGAGCAGAACACACAGACCCAGGCAAACCCACCCGCCGACGCTCATTCCTTGCTTGTGCTCGTTGTGCTGTGCGGTTTTGCCAGTCGTGCTGCTGACCACGTTGCCGTTTACATCGACAACTTTGGCGCCGCTCAGATCCTTGATAACGTAATCGGTCGCGTCGAGAAGCGCCTTATCTCGGCGAGCGGCCCGTTCAGCGCCCTGGAGTTTCCCAGATTCCCGCAGACCGGTATCGAAGATTTTGCTCAGGGTGGCTGCATTGCTCGTGGTGAATCCACGATTGAGGCTCTCCTCATCAACAACAACTTCGGTGTAGGCCGGTTTGAGGCAGATCAACACATATGGGCCCCGAGCCTTGTCGCCTGTGGCGACCGCCTTCGCCCACTCGCGGAAGAACTCCTGTTCCCGGTCTGGGCTGTACTTGCTCTTTCGGTCGGCCGGAATTTCCTTGTATGTATCCACGGTGAAGTGGAGGCCGCGGTCGAACTTGGCGTCCGACATCTTCTTTTCGGCTTGCTTCACGGCATCGTCGGAGAAGAGCTTCGCATCATCGGTAACCTGCATTGCCCCAGGCAATTCGGCGGCAGCCTTCGAGGCCAAAACAGGCGTCGCAAGGAGGCCACCGGTCAAGAGGGCTGCGATCATCGCCCCCGTCGTCATCAGTTTGGTCATGTGTTTCTCCTTGTGGTTACGGGGGTGGGCGCATGGCAACGCGCACCGCCCACAAGTCGTTCCGTTGCTCATTCTATCCCAGACCCACCCTGCTTGCTGAACCAAATTGGTTCCGGGCTTGGGTTTGGCTTCCCTGTTCCGGTTGCACCGGCTGGGTATCATGTCCTTCAGAGCGAATGCGAGCAAACACCCCATTCGCGTCCGGTTAGCAGCATCAGAACTGTATTCGTCGGCCCTGGAGCGATCTTAAACCGACAAGGCGGAAGGCAGAAGGCGGAGGGCGGAATGGAAAGCGAAGAGTGATTCCGCATTCCACATTCCGCCCTCTGCCTTCCGCCTTGGAGAAATCCGTGCCTCGAATTCGTGCCACAACTATTCTGGCCGTGCGAACTTCCGCTGGCGTCGCCATTGGCGGCGACGGGCAGGTTACGCTCGGTAACATTGTGATGAAGAACGACGCGAGAAAGGTTCGCAAGTTGTACGACGGCAAGGTTCTGGCCGGATTCGCGGGCGCCGCCGCCGACGCGTTCTCGCTCCTCGAACGCTTCGAGACTAAGCTCCGCGACCATCAGGGTTCCGTGCCGAAAGCCGCGACCGAACTCGCGAAAGAATGGCGAACCGACCGCATTTTGCGTCGCCTCGAAGCCATGCTCATCGTCGCTGACCGCGATCATTTGCTGCTTCTCAGCGGCACCGGCGACGTGATCGCCCCCACCGATAACGTGCTGGCGATTGGCTCGGGCGGCCCGTATGCGTTGGCCGCCGCCCGGGCGCTCATGGCACACACGACACTGAAGCCCGCCGAGATCGCCAAAGCTGGCCTGGAGATCGCCGGCGACCTCTGCATTTACACCAACCGCAGCATTGAAGTACTTGAATTGACGTGAATCAAGAATCTCACGCAAAGCCGCGAAGCCACGAAGAAGACCAAGACAAAGCTGAATATCTTTGTGGCTTCGCGGCTTTGCGTGAGATCATTTCCGAGGTTTCCCCGTGGCCGAATCCATGACCCCGCGACAGGTCGTTGCCGAACTCGACAAATACATCGTCGGGCAGAACGCGGCCAAGAAAGCCGTCGCGGTCGCGATCCGCAATCGCTGGCGACGTCAGCAACTCTCGCCCGAACTTCGCACCGACATCACGCCGAAAAACATCATCCTCATCGGACCAACCGGCGTCGGCAAAACGGAGATCGCTCGTCGACTCGCACAGTTGGTCGGAGCGCCGTTCATCAAGGTCGAAGCCACGAAGTTCACCGAAGTCGGTTACGTTGGCCGCGATGTCGAAAGCATCATCCGCGATCTCACGGAAGCGGGCATCGGGTTGGTCAAAGCCGAGATGCGAGTTCAGGTGCAGAACAAGGCCAAGGATCGCGTCACGGAACGGCTGCTCGATATGCTCGTGCCGACGCCGAAGAACACGCCGTGGGAGCCTGAACAGGAGAAGGAAGAACAGGAACGCCGTCAGCGCACCCGCGACAAGATGAAGGCCAAACTCGAAGCCGGCGAACTCGAAGATCGCGTCGTGGAACTGACCGTCGAGCAGAAGGCCGTGCCGGTGCAAATCTTCTCCAGCATGGGCATGGAGAACATGGACGTCGACTTGCAGAACATGTTCGACAAGATCATGCCGAAGGGCGGGCAACCTCGCCAACTCGCCATCAAGGACGCCCGCAAGCTGCTGCTCGAACAGGAAACGGAAGCGCTCATCGATCGGGCCGCGGTCGCCGAACAGACCGTCGAACGGGTCGAGAATCAAGGCATCGTGTTCCTCGATGAGATCGACAAGGTGTGCGGGCCGTCGTCGGGGCACGGGCCGGACGTTTCCCGACAAGGCGTGCAGCGAGACTTGCTGCCAGTGGTCGAAGGCACGACCGTCAACACCAAGCACGGCCCCGTGAAAACGGATCACATTCTGTTCATCGCGGCAGGAGCGTTTCACACGTCGAAGCCTGCCGACCTCATGCCGGAGTTGCAGGGCCGCTTCCCGATCCGCGTCGAACTCACCGACCTGACGAAGCCCGATTTCCTGCGAATCCTCACGGAACCAAAACACGCCCTCACGAAGCAATACTCGGAGTTGCTGAAGACCGAAGGCGTTGATCTGGAATTCACGAAAGATGGCATCGAGGCCATCGCGGATATCGCCTTCGACGTGAACCGCACGCACCAGAACATCGGTGCCCGACGGCTGCACACGATTCTCGAAAAAGTCGTGGAGGAAGTGAGCTTTGAAGGCCCAGACCTCACCGAGAAGCGAGTGGTGATCGACGCCAAGTTCGTCCGTGATCGGCTCGGGGCGATTATTCAACGCGAAGACTTGAGCAAGTTCATCCTGTAGGGGAGAATCCTGTATTCGCCGCTTGCGGCAATCGCACGAAAGGTTCCCATGGACCGACTCCCTCCCGATACGCGGCGAGACTTCCTGCGAGCCGGTTCGCTCAGTCTGTTCGGGCTTGGATTGCCGACTCTGCTGAAAGCCGCCGAACCGACCGCAACCCCACCGAAAAAACGAGCGAAGGCGTGCATCCTGCTGTTCATGTGGGGCGGACCCGCTCAGCAAGACACCTGGGACATGAAGCCCGACGCCGCAGACGTTTATCGCGGCGAGTTCAAGCCCATCCAGACGACCGTTCCCGGCTTGCAGATTTGCGAGCACCTGCCCCAGTTGGCGAAGCGTGCCCATGACCTTTGCCTGATCCGCTCGATGACCCACACGGACGTCAACCACCTTACCGCGACCCACCATCTCCTCACGGGCAAGCCCGCACCAGCCGGCCCCATCGCCGACGACTGGCCCAACTACGGTTCCGTTCTCGCGAAACTCGGCCACGGTCGCGGACAACTGCCGCCTTATGTCTCGATGATGCCGGTCGTGCCCAACGGGGCGCCGCGATTCGTGGAACAGAGCCATGGCCAGGGAGCGGGCTGGCTCGGCCCCGTCTACAACCCCATGCGAATCGACACCGATGCCTCGTCGCCGGATTATCGCGTCGGCGAGTTTGCTCTGAGCGAAGATACCCCAGCCGACCGCGTTCTCGGTCGCGAGCGTCTGTTGCAGGCGTTCGACCGACCCGGACCGATGACCAAATACCAGCCTGAACTCGAAGCGATGGGAGCGCACTACCGCCGAGCGTTCTCGCTGCTGTCCGCGCCGCAGGTCACGAAGGCGTTCGACCTGTCGCGCGAATCGCAGAAGACACGCGAACGCTACGGCATGAATCGCCACGGGCAGTCTGTGCTTCAGGCTCGTCGGTTGGTCGAAGCTGGCGTGCCGCTCGTCACGGTCTTCTGGCCGAACGACGGCATCACGAACGTCAGCGTCTACTGGGACACGCACAACCGGAACTTCGTCGATCTGAAGACTCGCCTGTGCCCCGTCACCGATCAAGCAACGTCGGCGCTTCTCGACGACCTGAAAAGCCGCGACATGCTGGACGAAACGCTCGTCGTCTGGACCGGGGAAATGGGTCGAACGCCGAAGGTGGGTCAAGCGGTGGAAGGCGGCGCGGGGGCTGGCAAAGACGGCCGCGACCACTGGGGTAAGGTGTTCACCACGGTACTGGCTGGTGGCGGCGTTGCAGGTGGAGCGGTCTACGGAGCGAGTGACCGCTTCGCAGCGGAACCGACGGCGAATCCCACAACTCCATCTGACCTCGCGGCGACGATCTATCACTTGCTGGGCGTCGATCCGCGAACGGAACTGCGTGATCGACTGAATCGCCCCCTCACGCTCTGCGAGGGGCAAGTGATATCGGGCATCCTGAAGTGATCCGCAGAATTTGACGAGCCACGGGGTTTATCCCCGTGGTCTTTGCTTTCCCCAACAACCACGGGGATAAACCCCGTGGCTCGCAAACCCCTCACTCGCTTCCATCCAGAACACCCCGCACTTTTCGAGCGAGCGCCAGCGGAGTGAACGGCTTCTGAAGGAAAGCGTCGGTTTCCTCAACGACCCCGTGCCGCACGATCGCGTCATCCGTCTCGCTTCCGAGTTTGGGAATTCCGAGCTTGCCGCTGGGGGGCTTGATTGTCGTGTCTGATGCAGCGGGCAGCAGTACCGTAAATATGGTTCCAACCCCAACTTCGCTCGTGACGTCGATCTGGCCCCCGGCTTGCTTCACGATTCCGAACACCGTCGCCAGCCCAAGCCCGGTTCCTTTTCCAACCCCCTTCGTGGTGAAGAACGGTTCAAACAGCTTGGCCTTCACTTCATCCGTCATTCCGGTTCCCGTATCAGATACCGTGATTCGCACATGACGGCTCGGGATCTGGTTCGGAGTTGCGAGTGTGGCTAAGCTCAATGCCTCCGTGTTCTGCGTTCCAATGGTCAGCCGGCCGCCTTTGGGCATCGCATCCCTGGCATTCACGGCCAGATTCATGATGAGTTGCTCCATCTGACTCTGGTCTGCCTTCACCCGGCTCAATGTGGGAGACAACTCGGTGACGAGGATGATGTCTTCCCCGATCAGCCGACGGAGCATCTTCACAACTCGATCGACCAATTCATTCAGATCGAAAATCTTGGGCTCGACGATCGTTCTCCGACTGAAAGCCAGAAGTTGAGCGGTCAGCGCAGCGGCACGACCACCCGCTTCGCGAATCTCGATTGCCGAGATCCGTTGCGGGTCGGTTGGCGAGAATTCGTCGATGAGGAGGTCGCTGTAGCCGTTGATGACTGTCAGCAGGTTGTTGAAGTCGTGAGCGATGCCGGCAGACAACTGCCCGAATGCCTCCATCTTCTGCGCCTGCCGATACTGTTCTTCCAGGAGTTGGCGTTCGGTGATGTCGGACCACGAACCAATGGCCTCCACGGATTCCCCCGTGGCATCCAGAACCAATCGAATCTCGCTGCGGAGCCAACGGTACTGACCGTTCCGGTGCTTGAAGCGGTATTCGTGCGTTACTCGCCCCTTCGCGATCAATCCTTGGTCCGTGGAAGACATCACCCGATCGCGATCTTCCGGATGCATGTTTGCCATCCACCACGACGTGCCACACGTTTCCGCTGGGGAGTACCCCAACACGTCTCGCACGTTCTCACTCATCCAGGCAATTCCACGGATGTGATCTGCCTCGATGACAAGCGAGAAGAGAATCGCCGGACTCGAAGCGATGACGTGCTGAAGCCGTTCCTGAGCCTGACGGAACAACTCCTCGGCCTGCTTTCGATTTGTGATGTCGATCGCGAATCCGATCACGCCGATGATTTGCCCGGTTGCATCGCGGTGAGGGAGCTTATCGGTCTGGAGCCAGCGAGTACCAGTCGCGGTTTCAATCGGTTCGATGATCCCACGCTTCGGGCGACCCGTGGTCATGACTTCGTTTTCATCACGGTAATACTGGGCGGCCTGTGGCGAACCAAGTTCCACATCTGTCCGCCCTTCGAGCCGTTCTCTCGGCAACCCTACCAATCGAACGAGTTCGTCGTTCACACGTACCAATCGGTGATCGCGATCCTTGAAGAAAATCACCGCCGGCACCATGTCGAAGATAAGTTGCAATTCCTTTTGCTGTCGTTGAACTTCGCTCTCGGCTCGCTTTCGATTTGTGATATCGCGGAAGAACCAGACACGGCCGAGCAACTCTCCAGAGGTTCCCCGGATTGGGGCGCTGTACCGATCGAGTGTCCGTCCATCGGCCAAGGCCACTTCTTCGTTTGTCTGGGTGTCTGGGTCGGCGTAGATGGCCTCGACACGCGCGACGAAAGCGTCTGGGTCGGCCGTCCGACTTCGGGCCAGTGCCAGGACTGGTGTGTCGTCTCCAGCTTTGGCGAGTTCAGGAGGAATGTCCCACAATTCGAGGAATCGGCGGTTGTATGACAGGATCTGATTATCCGGCCCGACCACGAGGATGCCATCCGGCGACGCCTCGGTCTGGCATTCGAGCAGCGCATTCTGGAACCGAAGCTGAGCCTGACTGCTGCGTTCGGCATCCCGGAGTTTTCGTTGTTCGAGGGCGCGTGTCACTGCGGAACCGAGCCGCCCGAGCCGATCCTTGAGGATGTAGTCGGTTGCTCCACGCTTGATCGACTCGACTGCGGTTTCTTCTCCGATCGAACCCGACACGATCAGAAACGGGATCTCCAGGCGGCGTTCCTGGAGCAGATCCAACGCCCGCATGGCACTTAACTGGGGCAGGTTGTAGTCGCACAGAATAACGTCAGGAGCGGATTCCAACTGAGTGAGATATTCCACTTCGGTTTCGGCTCGGATGACTTTCGGCTCGAACCCCGCTTGTTGGAGTGAGTGAAGGATCAACTCGGCATCGGATGGGTTATCTTCGATAATGAGAACCCGCAGAGGCAACATGGGCACGGAGTCAATCTCCTGCAGTTGGGCGTTGATTCAGCAAGAGCCAGGAACACCCGAATTGACACTTCGCGGAGTGTGGTCCCGGAGCGAGACAAAATTTGCTGTGCTCGCGATGGCTTCTTCAAATTTATCGCGATTCACGAATGGTGTAGCCAGAAACTGTGAACGAATACCAGCACACATTTCAGATAATGTTAGTTCTGTACCTTTGAGATCGTGGAAACGACGCGAAAGCCGATGTTGTCGCCTTTCATTGCCGGCGAACCCGGGTCGTGGGCGGAAGCCGTGCAGTGGAACGCTCCGGACCGCCACGACCCGCCACGCATCACGGGGTCGCGCGTCTCTCCTGTTGCCGAGTCGCTGCGACGGTCGGCGCACCACTCCCAGACGTTGCCAAGCGTATCGTGCAGTCCCCACGCATTCGGGAGTAACTTCCTCACGGGTTGTCGCCCGCGTGTCTTCGTCTCGGTTTTCGGGTTCGGCGTATACGTGACGTTGAACCACGAGTATTTGGCCTGCTCTTTATCCGTCTCGCCGAAGTACCGGGCAGTGGCCGTGCCCGCTCGCGTGGCCCACTCCCATTGAGCCTCGGTTGGCAGAGCGTAAACCCGACCTGCCTTCTTCTCGTCTTCCTGATTGGAGAGCCATTCGCAGAAAGCTCGGGCATCATCCCAACTGACCGCCGCCGCGGGCCGATCGTCCTCGTTGAACTCAGCGTCTGCTCCTTCGACCCGGTGACCCGGCTTGAACTGACGGTACTGCCCGAGAGTGACTTCCGTGATGCCGATGTAGAAGGGTCTGGCAAGCGTGACGCGGTATTTGCTGCCGTTCGCCCCCATCTCGAATGTGCCGGTGGGGATGAGAGCCATTTTCATGCCGGCCCCGGTGGAGATTTCTTTCGGCAGTTTGGCTGCCTGTGCGAAGTCGTCCTGAAACTTCTTGGCTTCATCTTCACCGAATGGGAACCGAACGCCTGGCAGTGGCTTCGCTTTTTCGTCCGCGAGTGTGGGACGCATGTGCAGAGACCACGTGGCGAGTGTGGTGCAAGCAACAAGAATCCAACCGGCCCGATGAGGAAGGGAGGACATGCGAGGGCTCCGGGTCACTGCGCGGAATTGCTGGACCCAAGCCAAACTCTAACATCATTTCTTTACCGAAGTCATCAGCAACTCGGTGACGACCTTCGCGCCGGAAGCCGTCGAGTCGGTCAACGACTCATCGCGACCGTGATGATTGACCGTCAACTTGGTGTGATCCAACCCCATCTGATGCAAGATTGTCGCGTGCAGATCGGCGACACTGACGCGGTTCTCTATCGACTTATACCCGAATTCATCTGTCTTGCCGTGCGCGATGCCTCCCTTGAAGCCGCCGCCCGCCAGGAACAGGCTGAAAGCGTGCCGGTTGTGGTCGCGACCGTCGGCGTTCTGCGACACCGGCAACCGCCCAAACTCGCCTGCCCAAATCACGATTGTTGAGTCGAGCAGCCCGCGTGCCTTGAGATCGCGGATCAGCGCTGCCGAGGATTGATCCGTCTGCTTGCACATCTTTTCGAGGTCAGGCTTGAGCTTGCTGTGCGAGTCCCAACCTTGGCCGGTCTGGTCCGAGTAAACGTGAATAAAGCGCACGCCTGATTCGACGAGTCGCCGTGCGAGCAAGCAGCGAGTGCCGTAGCCAGCCGACGCGGGATCATCGAGGCCGTACTGCTTGCGTGTCTCGGCGGTTTCTTTCGCAAGGTCGAGCGCTTCGGTGGCGGCGGTTTGCATCCGGGCTGCGAGTTCGTAGTTGCGAATCCGTGCCTCAAGCTCCGCTTCCTTCGGGAACTGTTGCTTGTGCTTGTCGTTCAACGCGGCGAGCAGGTCGAGGTCTTCGCGGCGGGCGTCGGCGGTCACGTTCCCAGGCGTGCGAAGGTTCGGCACGGGGATGCCCTTCGAGTTGAACTCAGTGCCGCCGTGCATTGCCGAGAGCCAACCCGGCGACCACGCCAGCGAGCCTGCGGAGTCGTAGGCCGCCGGGTCACGCAGCACGACATAGCCCGGCAGATTCTTGTTGGCGGAACCGAGCCCGTAGCCAACCCACGACCCGAGCGACGGCCGACCGATCGTGAACTTGCCGGTGTTCAGCATGATCGTGCCTTCGGTGTGGTTGTCGTGCCCCGTGTGCATCGACCGCACCACGCAAAGGTCGTCCGCGATGTTGCCGAGGTGCGGCAACAGTTCCGACATCTCGGTGCCCGACTTGCCGCGTTTGTGGAACTTGAACGGGCTTGCGAGGAGCGTGTCGGAGTTGCCCGGCAGGAACTTGTCGATGGCGAGTGGGATCTTCTCGCCGCCGCGTTTCTGGAGTTCGGGCTTGGGGTCGAACAGGTCCATCTGGCTTGGCCCGCCGCTCTGGAACAGCAGGATCACCGACTTCGCTTTCGCAGGGAAATGTGCCGCGCCGCTGCCCTTCTCCTCGGCCTGCAGCAGCGACGACAGCGCGAGACCACCGAGACCAAGCCCGGTGCGGCAGAGCATTTCGCGGCGAGAGAAGTTCATGGGGTGGCCCGTAGTTTGTCGGATACTTCGGCTTCGGGTTTGCCCTCCCCCCTTGTGGGGGAGGGTGGCGAGGCTTTGCGAGCCGGGTGGGGGGTCTCCGATAACATTCCCACTGCTTACCCCCCACCCGCCACTCGAAGACTCGTGGCGACCTCCCCCACAAGGGGGGAGGTCAAACCCTCATCACTCGACGTAAAGGAATTCGTTCGTGCAGAACAACACCTGGCACAAGTGCGACAACGCCCGCACCTCCGCTTCGCCCGCGGACAACTCCGCGTAGCGCGTCGCATGGTGAGCCAGCAACTTCGCGGCGCCGCTGGCTTCCTCGCTGGTCGGCGCCCGCGACAACGCACGACGGAACGCCAATTCGATTCGTGCTTCCGGCGTTGCCGCATCCTTCGCGACCTTGCGAGCGAACTGCTCCGCGACCGCGATCACCGTGGGGTCGTTGAGCAGTGTCAGGGCTTGCGGCACCACCGCCGACGACTTGCGAGCCGTGCAGTTCGTCGCGACGAGCGGTTGATCGAACACTGCCAACAGGGACAAGTTGAAGTTGCGCCGAGCGTACAGATACAGGCTGCGGCGATTCGCGTCGGCGTGCTTCGCGATGGCAACAGTGCCATCCGGCTTACCTTCGAGCGGAATGAACGCGCCGCCGATGGTGCGGTCGAGTTGCCCCGACGCCGTGAGAATCGCATCGCGAACCGCTTCCGATTCGAGGCGACGCAGGCGAGTCTTCCACAGCAACAGGTTCTCGGGGTCAACGGTCTCGGGCGTTGTGGCCGCGGGTCGTGCCGTCTGGCGATAGGCGGTCGAAGTGACGATGAGCCTGTGCATCGCCTTCAGCTTCCAGCCACCCTTGATGAACTCACTGGCCAAGTAATCGAGAAGTTCAGGGTGCGTGGGCGACGCACCGGACTTCCCGAGATTACCAGGGGTCGAAACGATCCCCCGGCCAAAGTGATGGTGCCACAGGCGATTCATCTGGGCCCGTGCGATGAGCGCTGCCGAGTAGCTGTTCGCCTCAGTGAGCCCCTTCGCAAGAGCGAGCCGACGCGGACCATCAGCCAGCGGCGAACCCGCGAGCACAGCGGGAAGTCCGGGTTCGACCTCGCGCCCCGGCGTCTCGTGACTTCCCTGGCGAAGCAGAGCGGTCACTGGTGCAGGGCCGACATCCCACATCGTCTGCAACTTCTCGACATCGCGATGGCGGGCACGCAACGCGGTCTTCTGTACTTCGAGGTTCGCGTCCTGCTCGCGCTCCTCCGGCGTCAGCGCCGCAGTGACTTCCTCGTGCGTCGGTCGCAGGGCCGGAGCGACCTTGTCGGCGAGATACTTCTGCACCTCGGTACGCTTCTCGCCGGGCGTCGATTGGGCCGTCTTCAGATCGGTGCGAAGCAACTCGGGCAACGCCGCGAACCGTGCCTCGTAAATGCGGTTCTCGTGTGGTCGGCGAATGGTCGCTTGCTTGCCGCCGAGTTCGCCCGCCTTCTTGTCGAGGTCCGTGTTGAACGCCTTGACCGCGTCCGCTTCGGCTTTCGTGGAAGCGACAACGTGCCGGAACTGTGGCTGGATCCACTTCGCCGGGTTGTACGCGGGCGTGAGGAACGCCATGAACTTGTAGTAGTCGCGTTGCGAAACGGGATCGTACTTGTGATCGTGGCAGCGGGCACAGCCGACGGTCAGGCCGTAGATATTGCTGGTGACGATTTCGACGGTGTCGTGCAGCACCTGGAACCGTTCGAGCGGCCGGTCGCGTTCGTAGTTGTTGGTGCCGTCGACGGCTGTGCGAAGGAAGCCGGTCGCGATGAGCAGCTCTTTCTGCTCGGCGGTGAAGCTCGCTTCCGGGTCCGGACCCTTCTCGCGGTCGGTGTTGCGACCCCACTTCGACGAATCCCATGTGAACAGTTGGTCGCCCGCGAGTTGTTCCGTGAGGAAGCGATCGAACGGCTTGTCGGCGTTCAGCGACCGCACGACGTAATCGCGATAGCGCCACATGCCTTCGCGGGTCTTGCCCCCCTGCACGTCGTTGTCGGTGCCGATGGTGTCGGCGTAGCCCGCGGCGTCGAGCCAGTGCCGACCCCACCGCTCGCCATAGTGCGGTGAGGCGAGCAGGCGATTCACCAGCGTTTCGTAGGCGCTCGCGCTGGTATCAGCGAGAAAGTTGGCCACCTCCTCGGGCGTGGGAGGCAAGCCGTGCAGGTCGAACGTGAGCCTGCGAATGAGAGCGGCTTTCTCCGCATCGGACGCGAACGTGAGTCCCTTCGCTTCGAGCTTCGCCAGCAGGAAGGTATCCACCGGCGTGCGAACACGCTCTTTCGCTTTCACCGTGGGAACGGCTGGCGAGACGAGTTTGCGGAACGCCCAGTGATCGGTTTTGGGCCGCGTTTCCTTGTGCTTGGCGAGTTCAGCGGTGATCGACGCACGGAGCAACTTCAGTTCGTCGGCGGTGGGTCGCGGCTTATTCTCGGGCGGCATCGTGCCATCGGTGAGACGTTCGGTGAGTCCATCGTGGAGCAGTGCGGCTGGCGTGCGAAGATCGAGACCGCCCTTCGGCTTGCCGGCCCCGTGGCACGCGATGCAGTGCTTTTCGAGGAGTGGCTTCACGTCGCGGTCGAAATCAGGCGCAGCCGAGACCGGCGACGCGACTGCGGCAAGCAGCACCACCCAGATTGTGCGAATCGAAAGCATGGTAAACCGTTGCCCCGGGGGGCGTCCCGCCGCGACGCTCACAGGAGTTCGCGGATTGGGGTGCCGTTGTTCAGAATCTTCACGGGACGCTTCGCATCGTTCATGTACTCGATGTTCTGATCCACACCCAGCACATGATAAACCGTCGAGATCACATCTTCCGGCGTGATCGGCCGTTCCTTCGGGAAGGCTGCCTTCGCATCGGATGCCCCAATCACTTGCCCGATCTTCAAACCGCCGCCGGTGAACAGGATCGAGTTGCACTGCGGCCAGTGTTCGCGACCGGATATCGGCTTGCTCACGAACCACGACCGGCCGAACTCCGTGAGCTGCGGGTGAGGGTCGCGGCATTCGGCGTCACGGTGATCTTTGTGACGGTCGGTTCGTCGGCTGGCCCGAACGGCGTGCCTTCGCTCAGCCATCGCAGCAGAAGTTTGTGCTCACGCGAGCCGAGGATCAGCTTACGGCCGCCACCATGCGGAACGCTGCCGAGGGCTTTCGTGAGGAACTGACTTTGTTCGGGTGCGGCCGGGAAAATGCGACGTCCGCGTGCTTCCTTCACGATGGCGGCGTGGTCGGCGACCGGATCGTAGCCGAGCCGCGACAAGCGAAAGCCGTTCTGGCCGGACGACTTCCCGTGACAGCCGCCCGCATTGCACCCCAATCGGGTGAACATTGGCATGAGCTGATTGCGGAAGCTGACCGGCGACTCAGGTCCGGGGTCCGCCGCAAACGCAGCCGCGGGGGTGAGGCTCAGGAACAGGATGGCGGAGAAGGTCCGCATCGGGTGGCTCCCGAGTCGGGTCAGGGGGCGGGAATACTACATTAAGGTAAGTTCGCGGCGTGATCTTACCGGAATTCGCAAAATTCTGGACGGAGAAGACAAAGGCAAATGGTTAGCGGCGGACCCAACGGGTCCGCATGTCGCCCCGCTGGGCGACCGCTACACCAATTGTGCCTGATCCCTTGACAGCAAGCGGCATACGCCGGAACAATGACCCCTGCCCTTTCTCCTCCGAGTACGCCAGATGCCACCGGCCGAGTCGACCCCCGATCAGTCGCCCGGTCAGGAGGAGTTTCCGGTTACCGCGTGGTCGCTGGTCGAACGTGCCATCGCCGACCCACAAGATGCCGCGCTGAACGATCTCGTGGGCCGATACTGGCGACCGATCTACGTCTACCTCCGAAGAACCAACCGCCACATTCCCGAAGCCGAAGACCTCACGCAAGGGTTCTTCGTTCACGTGATCGAGAAGCAACTCCTCGAACGAGTGCGGCCGCGAGAAGTGCGGTTCCGTGCGTACCTTCGCGGACTCCTCGAACACTACCTCGCGAACGAGGCCCGCATTGCTCGTGCTGCCAAACGCGGTCGCGGGTTCACGTTCGACATCGCCGGTCCTGAGCAGTGGCTGGAGGCGAACGTAGCGGAGTCGCCGGATCAGGCATTCGATGGCGTGTGGGCAGTCGAACGGCTCGATGTCGCGCTCGGGCGATTGCGGCAGGAGTTGCGGCAGTCTGGCCGTGAATGGGTCGCGGATGCGCTGCTCGCACGATCAGCCGACGACGCGGTTTCGGTTGGCGATCTTGCGAAAAAGCACGGTGTCACCGAGAACGTAATGTCGGTTGCGCTTCACCGTGCGAGGAAGCGATTGCGGGAGTTGCTGCTCGCGGTCGTGACGGAAGCGGTTGGTTCGCGTGAAGAAGCGATGGCCGAGTTGACCGCAATGCTCGGGCAGTCTGTGCGTGCCGATCTGAGTTAAACACGTGAGACGCAGCCATGGTTTTTGCTTTTGGTTTTGCCCTCTCCCGCAAGGGGAGAGGGCGAAAACCAAAAACCCGGCTTCGGTGACTAGTGCCAGACGCGATCACTTGCCAAACGTGCGGCCGCGCACGACCTGCGACCAGTACCGGGAGCCTCGGGTCGGGCTGTCCCTTCTGCTTGCTTCGTGATCTGCTGACGGACCACGCCGCCGACACCACCGAAGATTCTCTCTCCTCAGATGGTCTCGCATCGGGCGAACGAGTCGGACCATATTTACTGTGCGAAAAGCTCGGCGCTGGTGGAATGGGAATCGTGTTCCGCGCGCAGCACGAGTCGCTTGGCCGTGAAGTCGCGCTGAAGATTCTGCACCCTGGCCGTGCCTCACAAGCGGAATTCGCGGATCGCTTCCGACGCGAGGGGCGAGTTCTCGCGGGCTTGTCTCATCCACGAATCCCGCTGGTGTTTGACACGGGCTGCGAGGCGGGCGTCTATTTCCTTGCCACAGAGTACGTTCCTGGGAGTTCGCTCCGTGAGATCATGGGTTCGGCACCGATGCCGCTCCCCGATGCGGTGCGGATCGTGGTTCAGGTGTGTGAAGCGCTCGAATACGCCCACGCCAATGGACTCGTTCATCGCGACATCAAGCCCGAGAATGTGCTGGTCGGCCCCGACGGAGCGGTGAAACTCGCCGATTTCGGAATCGCGAAGCTCGCGTCCGACGGCAAGCCTGTGACACAACTCACGGAAACGAACGCCCTCATCGGAACGCGGGCGTACATGGCTCCGGAACAGCTCGAACGCGGCAAGGAAGTCGATCACCGTGCCGACCTCTATTCGCTCGGCGCGGTCTTCTATGAACTCCTCACGGGCGGCTTACCGCTCGGCGTGTTCGCAGCTCCCAGCCAGCAAAGCGGGGTCGATCAGCGAGCCGACGGCGTCGTGATGCGAGCGCTGGAGAAAGACCCGAAGCGGCGATACCAAACTGCTGCCGAATTCCGCATCGCGTCGCTCGCGCTGCTGGAACCGGAGCCGCGAGTACGTCAACTGCTCACACGTCGAAGACTCGTCAGTCTCTCGGTAGGCGCGGCAGCATTCGCGGGCGGAGCCTGGGCCATCGGCAAGCTCTCATCTTCGCCGCAACCACAACCGGAACCGGAACCGCAACCCACGCCCACCGGTCCGCGTTCGCTCGTTCACCCGGCGAAAGTGTGGAGCGTCGCGTTCGCTCCGGACAACACGCTAGCCACAGCATCCGAAGACAAGCTCGTTCGTTTCTGGAACATCACAAGCGGCGAGCAGACTGCGGCGTTTGAAGCATTCCCGCGTGGCGAACTCGGCTACCTCACCGTGCGATTCTCCCCAGACGGGCAGACCCTCGCCACGGCTGGCGGTGATAACCTCGTTCGCATCTGGGATCGCGAGACCAGACAAGAAAAGCACGTCCTTCGCGGTCATGGTCGGGAGGTCTATTCGGTTGCGTTCTCGCCAACCGATCCCATCATCGTCACGGGGGGTGTCGATCACATCGTGCGTCTTTGGGACACGCGGACCGGCAAACTGATCGGGCCGCTTCCGGGACCGGCTGATCTGGTGTTGTCCGTTGCGTTCTCGGCTGATGGGCAGCGAGTCGCAGCAAGCGTCATGAACGGAAAAGTCTTCGTGTGGAACACCAACGACCCGACGAAGCGAGGAGATGTCGGGCATGCGAAGCGGGTATGGTCGATCGCGTTCGCTCCAGACGGCAGGCTCGCAACCGGTAGCCACGATGGCAGCGTCAAGGTGTGGAGTGCGGCAGGGAAAGCGGTCACCGAACTTCCCACGGGCAGCGAAGTCTGGTCGGTGACGTTTGCAGCAGCAGGGCGGATGCTGGCAGCGGGCTGTCACGATGGGCGTGTGCGACTCTGGAACGCCGACACGTTCGCGCCGCTACCGTCGATTGATGTGGGAACGTCGCCGGTGCCGAGCCTTGCCGCGTCGAACGATGGCGGTTGGTTGGCCGCTGCATCGTTCGACCGGCGAGTCGTCCTGGCGAACATCACCGGGATTGGGTAGTCACTTCGTCAACTTGATGTCGTGCGTTGTGTCGCCGCGTTCCACCGTCACGGTTTGGTCCGTGGTCGCGAGGTTCTCGTACTTCTCAGGGATTTGCGTGTATCCGAAGCCGATATCAGTTGGAATCACCATTCCCGCGGAGCCGCCAGGGTTACCTTTGCTGTCCTTCGTGTTCGGCGACATCGCCGCGGGGTGATTCTTCAAGTGTGAAGTCTTCACCACGAGCTTGCACGCGCCAAGCGGTGGTTCCTTCAGCGTGAACTTTCCAGCCTTGTCGAGATCGGCCATCACGGAATACTTGCCGTTGTCGGCGTAGCATTCCACACGCCCGCCACGCAACGGCGTGCCATCGAGAGTAACCGTTCCCGATAGCGTGCCGCCCATGTTCAGGCCGTCGTTGTAGTTCCCACTGCTGCAACCACAAAGCAGAACGACAGCCGACATCAACCCGACATTGAACTTATGCGTCATCACCAGTCGCTCCCGAGGACAAGGCCATCGGATGGGTCGGCAGCGTGTCCCCATGTCGCGACTGAAACCGATGAACTCACCGATCGCGCCGAGCCGTCAGCCATTGCGACCTGAATGCCGCCCGCCGTGAAGGCACTGGCCAGGAAGCGATCGCAATTGGTCTGCGTCGGCTGCACCTGGAATTTGGCGGATGGGCCGCCCTTTGCAGCGAACGCCGGGCAATAGTCGAGGTTCCAACCGCCGTGCATCGCGAGGTTGCCGTAGGTGCCGCAGACCATCAATTTCTCGGCGTAGAACATGGTCTGCGAAGTGCCGTCTTGAATGGTTTGCAGCGTGAGTGTGGTGCCCCAGGCATCTCGATCGTAGGGATCACCGCCGCGTTTGCCGAATACCTGGAAATTCCAGGCGTAACTGCTGCCGGCCCACTGCGTCGTCGCGTTGCTAAGAAGCCAACTGTAGGCGAGATCCTGATTGTCCTTCGGGCTTGGGTCGTGCGGTGCCTTGAAGGTCTTGAGTTTGATCGTCCAGATGGATTGACCGCCGGCCGAGGTGAAGAGTTGCAGCCCTTTCCCCGGCGAATACATCGCTTCTTGTTCGATGTATGGCAGCAGGTGGTAGAACAGTGTCACGTCGCCGGTGTAAGACTTCCACGGGCCTTTGTAGGTGCCGGTGATGTAGCCAGCCGGGTTGCCGTTCGGGTCGCCAAGGTGCATCCACCAGGCGTTCCAGGCACACGGCAACATGCCGCGAACATCCTGGGCACTGTGGGTCGCGAGCGAGAGTTGCTTGAGGTTGTTGCTGCTTGTCATGCGGGCGGCGGCTTCGCGAACCTTCTGCACAGCCGGCAACAACAGCCCGATGAGAATTGCGATAATCGCGATGACGACCAACAATTCGATGAGCGTAAAAGCACGCCTTGAGCGTGCAAGCGGCAAAGACATGGGAACTCCAACCGCCGAAGGGAAAGGTATGAATTGACGGTATCGTGAGACCCGCCAAGGAGATATTAGAATCAGATGAAGCAGATCGCAACTCTTCATGCGTGTGATTCGGTGTCGGAAGTTCCCGTTGTGGAAAGGTTTTGCCCCACAGACCGAACTCGCTTATAGAAACAGTTCACCCCAGGGAGCAACCAATGTCCACCGGCCAACCACGCCCGGAAGAGTTTCAGCCCTTCGGCCTCCCCGTTGGGAGCGTTCGCGGGATACTGTCGCTGATGATCTGCTCGTTCTTCTGGATCTTGCTGCTCTACCCGTGGCCGCACGAGCAACCTACGGCACCGCTGGCCCACTTCTTCCTCCTGACGCTGGTGTTCTTGTCCTTCGCCTCGCATCCGGTTCAGGAGATTCGCGAATCGGCCCTCTTTCCGTGGGTGATGCGAATTCTCTTCGTGGGCGGAAGCGTGGCGGTTGTGGCGTATGTTGGGTTCAAGAATCCCGCTCGCCTCGGCCACCAACTGACGCCAAATGCGGCGGAACTTTTCGAGTGGCCGGTCTTGCTCGGTTGCCTCGCGGGTGGGTTCGGAACGTCGTTGGTACTGCGTTCGATCCTCGGTCGAACCAATCCGTTCTTCTACAGTGTTCGGGCCTGGATTGGGGTCGTGGCGTTCTTCCTGCTGTTCGCAGAGACGATCTTTCAGTTCGCGGTGTTGCCGGGGTTATCCGACAAACCGGGCGTCCACGCGATGCAGATTTGGGAAGGCATCTTGATCGCAGCTGTTGCCGCGTACTTCGGGAGCCGGGCGTGATTGGTGTTGAGTGTTTGGTGTTTCGTGTTTAGTTTGGGCTTTCCTGTGAGTAACAAAGCGGCATCGGTGGCACGAGCGGAAAACCAACACTAAACACAAAATACGAAACACCAAACACTAAGTTCGAAGCATCCGCAACGCCACGCGATCGAAGGGAAGATCGCTCGTCGTCTGCAACAGCGAGATGCCAAGTCGTCCGCAATCAGAAGCGAGCCGTGCCCGGAACGCCGCCACGGCTCGCCGATAGCGATTCAGCAAATCAGCCGTGACCGTCACCTCAGCCCCGGCTCCATCTTCCGAGTCTGTTAGTCGCAAGTCGCCAGCCACGGTTGGTTCCACTTCTTCGGGTGCCAGCACTTGCACGGCTGTCGTGTCCATTCCGCGAGACGCCAGAAAACGCAATCCATCCGCAACGCCAGCCTTGTCGAGAAAGTCACTCAACACCACGACAACCCCGCGACCGGTGAGCGTCGGCGCGATCATTCGCATCGACCGGTTGAAGTCGCCGGCAGCCGCCGGTTCGAGTGCTTCGAGCGCCGCCATGAGCCGCGCCAGCGACGGTCGCCCCCGAAACCCCGGACTCTTCCCGAACGACTTCTCCGCGAACGCCGTGACCGTCACGCGATCGAGGTTCACGAGCCCGACGAACCCAATCGCAGCAGCAACACGTTTGGCGAACAGCAACTTCTGCGGGTCGCCGAACGCCATCGACCGACTGACATCGAGCAGCAAATGGACGTGCAAATCTTCGTCTTCGAGGAACAGCCGGAGGAACAGCCGCTCGAAGCGTGCGAAGAGACCCCAATCGAGGAAACGCAGGTCGTCGCCGCTGGTGTAGGGCCGAAAGTCCGCGAACTCCGCTCCGCGTCCTTTGCGTTTGGAGAGACGATCGCCACGAGTCCGCCCTGCTCGTGCCTTGCGGGACACGAGTTCGAGCGTCTCCAGTTTGCGGAGCACATCAGGCGTGAGCAGCGGTTCGGGCATGGCGGACTCTTGAAATCGGACCGCGAGTAATGGTGTAGCGGTCGCCCCAACGGGGCGACAAGCAGACCCGTTGGGTCCGTCGCTAAACTGTGAACTACTGATCCGATTTATCCTGAACCTGGCGTTCTCGCGTCAGCAGCCACGCGGTTGGCGCGATCACCAAAACGGTGCCGACCAGCGTTAGCCGGTTCACTTCATGCTTGAACAATGCGACGCCGAACGCAAGCCCGAACACGATCTGCGTCAGCCCCACGACGGAAACCTTCGCGGGCGCACCGTGCGAGAACGCCAGCGTCAGGAACAACTGCCCCACGAGCGCCGCGACACCCATGCCGACAAGTTCAAGCATCACGCGCGGTTCCAGCACCGCAGCCGGATCGTGACCGAGTGGCCCGGCCCATTCTGGGAAAAAATACGGCATACTCAGGGCCGTGAGACAAAAGCCCGTCGCGACTGTCGAGAAGTGTGCGACGATCGCCAGCGGTTCGAGGTTGCTCAGCGAGTGCAGACCGAGCATGGCGACAGCCGTGAAACCCGCCGCCGCCAGCGCCGAGGCGACGCCGAAGTTTCCGCTCGCGAAGTGCGGCTGTTCCACAAGTGCCACGCCAACGACGCCGATCAGCACGGCGACGAGAACCTTCAAGCCGGGCGAGTGTCCATACAGCGGCCACGACAGCAACGCGACCCAGATCGGAAACGTGTTCGTGAGCGTGAACACGTCCGCGACCGGTAGCTTGTCGAACGCATAAAACGTGCAGAGCATGGAACAACTGCCAGAGATGCTGCGGAGCCACAACCGCCAGGGCCAGAAGACGAGTTTCACCCCAGTTCCAAGGGCGATCATCACGGCGAGAACCGCGACGATGCCAGCACGGAACACGGCGACAGTTTGCCAGTCGCACGTCCTGTTGCTTTGAAGGAGAACGTGTGCGAGGACGCCCATGAGGGTGAACGAGAAGCTGCCGCACAGCATCCAGATGTAAGCTCGCGCATCGGTGTGGACCATGTAGGGAACGATATTGAAGTTCGACGAACTGTGAGCCTCACGCGAGGAGATTCAGCATGTATCCGTCGGGTCGTTGGGATGGCTTTTGGGTGCAGGAAATGTGGGGTCGGCGGCCGATGACGCCGTTCTATTTGCACTTCGCGAACGGCACGGTGACAGGCGAAGGCAAGGACATGGTTGGGCGTTTCACCTTCGCAGGTGCCTACGACGAAGCGACCGGGCAGGTCCGCATGGTGAAGCAGTACATCGGCAAGCATGAGGTGCTGGATGTCGGGCAGCCGGACGGCGAAGGGAGCATTCAGGGGAATTGGAGCATCGGGAAGGTAGACACCGGCCCGTTCTTGCTTCGCCCTGCGCTCGCGAAGCCGACCGGCGAGGAACCGATCGCCGAAATCGAGTAAGCGTCTCACAACGGGAGTCAGCGAGAATTGCATTCGCCGCTTGCGGCGTAGCGCTCACGAGAAAGCGCTACGCCGCAAGCGGCGAAACCCCAGCGATAGCCACGTCAATCCAGCGGTTGCGGGAAGCGTCGGCCTTGATTATGGTCGCGGTCGCGATCATTGCGACCCGCCACCGGGAACTTCCCACCCGCGAGCCGAGGCAACGGTGCCGGAGGCAGCAATCGCACTTCGTTTCCGTTGTGGTCGAAGCAGCGAATGCTCAGCATGTCCGGCGACACCCCAAGCTGGCCCGTAACCTGAATCTCCAGTTTGCCGCGATCCTCAAGCCCCGCGATTTCCTTGCGTCGTTTGTTCAGCAGGTAATGGGCGACGTCCATGTGAACGGCAACCTGAATGCTCGCAATCGCAGGAGCACGGTGAGCCGCGAGTTGCACCAGTCGCATCACCTCGATGCTCAGGCTCTCGCTCGTCTTCACGAAACCGCTGCCGCGACAGTGCGGGCAATCCGAGAACAAACTTCGCTTCAGGCTCGGCCGAATCCGTTGCCTGGTCATCTCGATCAGGCCGAACTGCGAGATTCGCAGAATCTTCGTGCGGGCCCGGTCTCGCTGCAAGGCGTCCCGGAACGCATCCTCCACCCTCCGTCGATGTGTCTCGCTTCGCATGTCGATGAAGTCGTTGACGATCACGCCGCCGAGGTCACGCAATCGCAACTGTCGGGCGATTTCCTTCGCCGCGTGCATGTTCATCTGGAACATGGTTTCCTCGGCGTTCTCCGCCCGGAAACTACCGCTGTTCACGTCGATGGCCACGAGCGCTTCCGTCTGCTCGATCACCAGCGAACCACCCAGCGGCATCTCGATCCGCTTCTGGTGAATCTTCGCGATCTCGTCCTCGATGCCATACTTGTGGAACAGCGGCTCCGTGGTCTCGAAGTGGCGAATGCGGCTCGCGAACTTCGGCATCACGATCTGCAAGAACTCGCTGGCATGCGCGAACGCAGTCGGCTCGTCCACCCAGATGGTGTCGATGTCGTTCGTGAAGATGTCGCGGATCGTTCGCGTAATCATGTCCGATTCGCGATAGATTTCGACCGGTCCGGAGACACGTCGAATTCGCTTCACGACGACCTGCCAGAGCCGCAGCAGATACGCGAGATCGTTCCGCAGTTCGCGGGCATCACGATCGACCGCCGCGGTGCGAACGATGAACCCGACGCCCTTGGGTGGCGACAGTGTCGTGAGGATTTCGCGGAGCCGACGGCGTGCTTCGTGGTCCTCGATCTTTCGCGAGACGCCGACGCGGTTCAAGCTCGGCATCAGCACGAGATAGCGGCCCGCGATGCTGATGTATGTGCTGAGCGTCGGTCCTTTGGTGCCGACCGCTTCCTTGATGACCTGAACGAGCACTTCCTGGCCACGCTTGAAAATCTGCTCGATCGGAGGCTTCGGCATCCCGCGATCACGGCCGCCCTTGGGTCCACCCTTGAAGCCACCCGGACCGCTCTTGAAGCCACCCGGCCCACGATCACGGTCACGATCGCCACGCGGCCCCCCCGGACCAGGACCACGATCACGACTGCCTCGACCACGGTCGCGGTCACGATCACGTCCACCACGAGGTGGGCCACGGTCGCTGCCACGATCACCGCGATCTCGCTTGCGATCCTCGAAGTCGTCGTTGAAACCGCGACCGACGCCGGGGCTTTCGGCTTCGCCTTCAGCCTCGCCACCCCCGTCTAACTCTTCCTCTCGGGCAACGTCGCGTGCCTCTTCCTCGGCGGCCTCGGCTGTCTCTGGGTCGCCCACGAATCGTTCTTCTGCTTCGTCTTCTTCCGGAGCCTGTTTCCCGGCGAAGCGATCATTTGGCGCATCCGGGTCGAAGTCGCCGTCGTCGAAGAACGGTCGAATTTCCGGTTCGTCGTCGCCGGTCGTGCGTCGCTCGGCTCCGCCCATGAACTTTGGCTTGTCGTCTGATGCGTCGTCGGAGTCGGTTTCGCCGTCGGCCTTCTTCTTGCCGCGACGCGGCTTGGGCTTCGGCTTTCCTTCGGCGGGCGTTTCGGGCGTTTCTACCGCTGCCTCGGCTTCCTCGGCCTTGGGCTTCGTCTTGCGGGCACGCGGTTTTTTCTTCGGCTCTGCCTCGGAGTCGGATTCCGCGACCTCGGCCAATGGCACCGCCTGACTCTCGGCAGGCGAGAGCGTGGTCACCGTTTCGATGGCTTCCGCTTCGACGGGTGGTTCGGGTTCGATTGGTTCGAGTTCGACCGGCGCAGCGGGGGCAGCTTTCACGATTGCGGCTTGTGGAACCACGATCTGAGCGGCCGGGTTCAGAGCAACAGCATCGACGATGCCGGCACCGAATTCGTCTTCTTCTGGGGGTGCGACCGGAGCGGGCTTGGGTGCTGGCGCGGGTTGCGCTGCCGGGGGCTTCGGAGTTTCGACCTTCGGTGCCGGCGGCGCGACGTCATCAATACCGGCAGCGAAGTCGTCTTCTTCTTCCGTGGCAAGTGCGACCGGCTTCGCGGCGTGAACAGGAACGTGGTGAACAGGAGCAGGGGGCGTTGCGGGAACGGTTTCGGCCGCGACCGCTTCATCGACGATCTCGGCGTCGGTCACTTCTTCGGCCATCGGCAATTCGGCGTCTTCGTCGAGTCCCGCGGCGAAGTCGTCTTCGTAATCGGCGTCGGCTGGGGCTGGCGTTCGCGTGACGGCTGCCAGACGTGGTTGTGGCTGAACCGGAGCGGGGGCTGGAGTTGGTTCCGCGGGAGCCTGCGGTTGTTCTTCGAGCCACGACGTCATCGGTTGGGGTTGTGGCTGACGCGGGCCACGTTCTCGACCCCGACCGCCGCGGTCGTTGCGATCGTTGCCGCGTTGAGGAGCCGCCGGACGAGCGCCGTATTCGCGATCGAGTTCGGCCTCGTACTCGGCGAGGTCATCCTTCGACAACAGATGCTTGTAGTAAGCGGGGTCCACGTCCGAGACGTGGAGGAAGCCGTTGCGACCGATGCCGAAATCGACGAACGCAGCCTGGATGCTGCCTTCGATGTTGACGATGCGGCCCTTGTAGATGTTCCCGACGTAGCTTTCCTGACTGGAACGCTCGACGTAGAGTTCTTCGAGTACGCCGTCTTCGACGATTGCGATTCGGCACTCCTCCGGTTGGAGGACGTTGATGAGCATTTCTTTTTTCATTTGTGTCTCGTGTTTTGTGTTTCGTGTTGAGTGTTTTGTGTTTGGCCGCTGAGGGAGCGAATCGCTCAATCCCAAACACGAAACACCAAACACTCAACACGAATTAACATTGTCATTCCACGACCGGCCCCAAGGCCGATACGAGTTGGTCTTCTTCCTTCTGCTGGATCAAGTTGGCGATGGCTGCCGCGTCGAGTGGCAATGTGTCGGCCTGTCCGTCTGGTGGAATATCCGCCGGATCGGTGCCGACAAACTCATCTCGCAGTTCCACCGTGGAACGCTCGACCACACTTCCCGCGTCGATCAGGTCCGTAACGTTCAGCAGTTTCATCAGTTCGTCGGCACGCGCCGTTCCCGTGCCGGTCACCCAGAGATCGAGTGCGAGAATGTGGTCCGCTCGCTCCGCGAGCGGTTCGGCTTCCCGCTCGCGGAGCGAGCGGACCACACTAAGATTTCGCAAGTACGGGCGGATGTTCAGTCGCTTTGGGTTCGGCTTCAGTCGCTCCACCCACACCTTCTCCTGTGCGAGCAGTTCGGCACAGCGCAGCGTCACGGTCTCGACTCGCTCCTCGGGGATCGCGAGACGATACACGATCCGACGCGGCACGCCGGTGATCTTCATGGGGAGAATGGAGACGCGATTGAAAGCCAACCCATCGGGTGCCTGCGAACGCAGTTGGGCAAGCGTTTCGTCCGCATCGAGTTCCTTCAGGAACTCGATCTCGACGACTTCATCAAGCCCAGCGACGCCAAGGGGGAGAGAGAGCGCGAACACGACTCGCGGGCCAGGGTGGAAACCAGCAGTAGACTTGAACGGCAACGCGGCGCGGCGAAGCATTCGCTCCAGGCAGCGCATGAGATCATGGTGGGAGAGCAACCGGAGCGTGCCGGTTTTTGAGAAGCGGAAACGGAGCTTGTCACCGAACATCGGTCCCGGTTTCCCAGGAGCGCGCTTCATGCACAAAGCAAAACGCAAAAACGGATCGTCCCCGATCAGCTTTTACGTTTTCCTTCGCATGACTTCGCTCTCCCGTTGTCTCAACCCGTTCGTGTGCCGTGTCGCCGGTCGTCCTGCCAGGGTTTGGTGCCCCCTGGTCGAGAATTGGTTCCGGGTCAGTCGGCCACTTCGGGGAGGATACGGCGTAATTGGTCTCGTAAATAACTGCCCACGTGGCGGGCGGTGTCCATGTTCAGGGCGTACTCGGCGAGCCGTTTGGCTTCGTCCACTCGCAACTGCCGGATGACCCTCTTGATCTCCGGCACCTTCCGAGGGGTGACGCTCAATTGGCGAAGTCCCAAGCCCACCAGAAGCGGAGCGTAGAGCGGTTCCCCGCTCATCTCTCCGCAAACGTTCACTTCGATCTGTTCCTTGTCCGCTGCCTCGACCACCCTCTTGATTAATCGGAGGACGGCTGGGTCGGTCGGGTTGTACAAATGCGCAACGTTTTCGTTGTTCCGGTCCGCTGCCAGCGTGTACTGAATCAAGTCGTTCGTGCCGATCGAGAAGAAATCGACTTCTCGGGCGAGGATGTCGGCGACGAGCGCGGCAGACGGAACTTCGATCATTGTACCGACTGACAGGTCGCGTTTGAAGGGGATTCCCGCATCCTCCAGGTCTTCCTTCACTTCGTTCAGCAGCGCCTTGCACTGGCGAAGTTCATCGACCGTGCTAATCATCGGGAACATGACCTTCACGTTCCCGAGTACCGCGACCCGCAGAATCGCCCGAAGTTGCGTCTTGAACAAGTCGAGTTTTCGCAAACACAAGCGAACGCTTCGCAGACCCAGGAACGGGTTCTTCTCGACGCCGACAACATCCGACATGCTGGAAAACTTGTCGGCTCCGAGGTCGAGGGTACGAATCACAACCGGCCGCGTTGGGCCGAGGGTTTGCACCACGGAGCGGTATGCGTCGAAGTGTTCTTCCTCGGTTGGGTCGGAAGTCTTGTTCAGGTACAGGAATTCGGTGCGATACAGCCCGACGCCCTCGGCACCGCGTTCGAGGCAATGCGAGGCTTCTTGCGCCAGTTCGATGTTGCCGAGCAAGCGAATGGGTGTGCCGTCGCTCGTGGTGGAAGTCTTATCGCGAAGTGAGTCGTATCGGTCGGCTCGCGATCGCTCGGCGGCACGCTTCTCCTCGTACCGGGCGATCGTGGCTTCGTCCGGGTCGATAATGAGTATCCCCTCCTCGCCGTCCACGATGACGGTATCGCCGCCTGAGACGTCGGACAGGAATCGACCCAGTCCAACGACTGCGGGAATTTCGAGCGCACCCGCGAGAATCGCGGTGTGGCTCGTGCCGCCGCCACTTTCGGTGGCGAAAGCATGAACCGTCCGAGGGGAGAAGTCGGCGGTTTCGGAAGGCATCAGATCGGCCGCCAAGATGATGACCGGTTCGGTCAGTTCTCCAAGCGGCTCCGAGTTTTCACCTTGCAAGAGGAGGAGAATCTGTCGCTCGATGTCGATAAAGTCCTTGGCCCGGCGGCGAACTTCGGCCTTGTGCTGTTCCGCGACGCTCTTGAGGGCGGACTCTTCCAGTCGCCGCACGAATTCACGCATGACGCGGCTAACGGCGTATTCGGCGGAGAAACACTGCGTTCGGATGAGCGTTTCGGTCTGATTGCGGAAGCCGGGATCCTCGAAGATCGACCCCTGCGCGGCGAAGATGTTGCCGATGGCGGCACCGTGGAGTGCCGTGATTCGCAGCCGATTCTCGCGAGCCTCGGTTGCAGCTTCTTCAAGCGCCTTGTGGAGCCGATTAATTTCACATGGGATATGTTCGGGGGAAACCGTCTGATGCGTGATCCGGACACCCTCGGTGTGGATAACGAAAGCCGGCCCGATGGCCACACCGGGGGAGACTGCGATTCCGTGGTGCCGGATTTCCATTCGCCGGGGTCCGGGCCCTAGGTTTTTTGAGGTCTCCGCAGTCGGCTCGGGCGTGCCGGGGCGGGTCAGTTGGTGTAATCTTCCCCACCGGGAGCGGCGAGGATTTCGCACAATGGCTCGATTGTGGCTGCCGCGTCGGGGCCATCCACTTCCAGAATCACTTCCGAATCGGGCATCACAACAAGCCCGATCAAGGCCCAAAGATCCTTACCGTCGGCTCGAACATCTCCGTGCCAGACCCAGACTTCGCAGGCGTGAAGCCTGGCGGCTCGCGAGAACCGATCCGCTGCCCGCATGTGCAAGCCAAGCGGATTCACGACTCGGACAGTTCGACGCAATGGACCATTCACCGCTGGAACCCCGCCTGGTGGAGTCGCGACCGCGCTCGATGCCGGGGTGCGGTCCGTTGGCCCGGTCTCGTTCCTCGGTATTTTGAGTGTCATGGGTCCGCCCTTCCCGTCGCTCGTTCTCGTCGAGACTCATCTCACCAACCGGGGGCAGCCGTCTCCAACAGGTTCCAGATTTCGTCCTGCGTTGTGCAGGCTCGCAGCTTTTTCACGAACTCTTCGTCTCGCATCGTCCGCACGACCGCTTCGAGAGCGCGGAGGTGAACTCCGGGTTGATCGTGTGGCGACAGCAACAGCACGAACACGAACGCAGGCTCGGAATCAAGGCTCTTGAACGGCAGGCCGTTACCCGCGAGGGCGAGTGTACCAATCAGGCGGTCGATGGCGGCATGTCGGGTGTGGGGGATGGCAATCCCCTGGCCGATGCCGGTTGTGCCGATCCGTTCGCGATTCATCACCGCCTTCACGATATCGGGCAGATCTCCGTCGCGGAAGCAACCCGCCGCGCGAAGCGAACCCGCCATCTCGGCGACGACTTGTTCTTTGACACGAGCAACCGCTTCGGCGTCGTCTGGGTTGACCCCGGCGGCCGAGACAGACAGGCGCGGGATGATCGCGTCGCGGACGAGGAAGTTAGTCAATCTCATTCCGGAGTCTCCTCGGCGCGGCGTTCCCGGCGAGCTGACGGCACATGAATCCACGACTTCCTCCCGCTCACGAGGAACCATCTTTGGGCGATGGATCGCGTCGGTGATCTTGCAGCTTTTCTTTGTAGCTCTTGAGTTGCTGCTTCATATGAGCGCTGGCCAACTGGAATGCCGGTTCGATTTCGACATCTCGGTCGGTGGCCACGAACTCGTGTTTATGCTCGGCGTGCGCGATAATTTCGACGCCGAGTTTGTTATCGCGGTCGCGGTGCAAGTCCACCGTGACGACGATTGAGGTGAGTCGGTCGAAGAAGTGAAGGAGCTTCTCGGCCTTTTCGTGCAGTTGTTTTTGCACGTCATCATTCAAGTGCCCGTGCCGGGCGGAGACTGTCACCAGCACCGTGAACCTCGCATTCCATTCTTGGCGGCCGGGGAGAGGTCGCCGTGGGGTCGGGTCGGTTGGGCGTTCCCGACTGGCTGATTGTACTCGGACCCCAGCACGGCTTCAACCAACTGGCCGGTCCAAAGTTTTTGGAGAGCGAGCCGTGGGGGGTTATTCCCGTGCGTGTTGCGAGAAGAAAAGACCACGGGGATAACCCCGTGGCTCGTAGTTCTTGCATGATTGGCCTGCTCAAACCAGACCCGTGAGGGTGCCGGTGCTGTCGGCGAATCGAGGGGTTTCGACACCCATTTTCTGAATCAGCGTCAGCAACACATTCGACATCGGCGGGTGTTTCTCCGGATTGTGCGATAAATGCCGACCCAGCTTTAAGCCCAGCTTGTGTCCACCCGCGACCACCAGCGGCAAGTTCCGCGGCGAATGCTCACCCCCCGCCCCGCTGTTCATCCCGGACCCGAACACGATCATCGTGCGGTCGAGCATGTTGCCATCGGCCTCGCTCGTGGACTTCAGCATCCCCATGAAGCGACCCAGTCGCGACAGGTGGAACTGGTCGATCACGGCGAGTTTGTCGAGCATTCCCTTGTCGCCGCCGTGGTGCGAAAGCTCGTGGTGGTTCTCGCCGCCACCACCGTAACCGCCCGCCTCGCGACTCCACTCGAACGTGATGACCCGCGTCAGGTCGGTGATGAACGCGAGGTACGACAGTTCCAGCATGACATCGAGCCACATCGGGCGGTCGTGTCCATTCATGGGCTGACTGCCGAGTTGCAGGCCCGTGTCCGCGACCTTCGGCTTCGGCACATCAACCCACCCCTGCATCCGCTCGACCTGCTTCTCGGTTTCGCGAACGCTGCTGAGGTATTCGTCGAGCTTCTTGCGGTCGGTGGTGCCGAGCTTGCCGTTGAGTTGAGCCGTTTCCCCTGCGAGATCATCGAGAATGGAACGCCGTTCGGCGTAGCGTTTCAGGGTGGCAGCACGATCGCCCGCGGAATCCGGCACGAACAGTCGCTCGAACAGCCGACGCGGCGAGTTCTCGGACGGAAGCGGCGTGCCGTTGATGTCGAAGGACAGTGTGTGACTGTGGCCAGCGCCGCCGGTGCCTGACATATCCCCAAGCTGGATCGACGGAAACCGTGTCTTCTTGCCGTGGAGTTGTGCCGCGATCTGGTCGGCTGAAACGGTGTTGGTGTAGTCGGCGCCGGGCTTCGCCTTCAGATTTGCGGCCGTGAGCCAAGTGTCGGCACCGCTGTGCCCGCCCTGCGACGCCGGATGCCCCAGCCCGGTAATCACGGTGAAGTCGTTGCGGTAGTCCTTCAACGCCGTGAGCGTCGGCGATAAGGTGTATTTCTCGCCGGAGTCCTTCGGCACCCATTCGAGGATGTTGACGCCGTTGGGAACATAGCAGGTGATGACTCGCGGCGTGGCCGCGAGCGACGACTTCTCCCACGGCTTGAACGTGGACGGTGCCGACTGCAGCCGTGGCAGCATCGCTTCGAGGAACGGCAACGCGACGGCCGCCCCGGTGGCGCGAAGCACGTGCCTGCGCGAAAGCTGACGAGGGATCATGGGGAAACTCCACCGAGTTCGGTTCATGTTCACAGCGGTTCCACTTCGACCGCGCCGCCGTCTTCAAGGACAATCGTCAGTTTGTGGCCGGACAACAAGCCTGTGCCGACCAGCGCTTCGTTCCCGAGGGCTGACACAACGATTCCGCGAGCCGCTCCGTTCCAGACAACTTCCGCACCGAATGTGTCGAAGGTGCGAGTGGTGCCATCGCCCAACATGGCGGTGCCGATAAACCGTCTGACAAGCCCAAGCGCTGCCACCGTTGCGCTCGGAAGAATCAGGGCACCGCTGAACCCGGTGTCGATGATCGCATCGACAACAAGCGTTATTCCCGTGGGACCGATGATCGTCAGCCGAAGTTTTGCTTCGAGACGAGCGTTGACGCAGCCCAGCATCATGCCCCACCGCCGAAACCAAGTCGGTAAGTCGTC
Source organism: Planctomycetota bacterium (assembly GCA_021413735.1). Lineage (GTDB taxonomy): Bacteria > Planctomycetota > Planctomycetia > Gemmatales > Gemmataceae > Gemmata. Next base: position 20,443 of record JAIOPV010000021.1, on the reverse strand, counting down.
GGGTAGCCAACGCGAAGCAAGAAGATTCTTGCTTCCGGAAGCCGTGCCAAGAGACGTTCGATGGCTTGGTAGTCGTCGGCATCAAGCTCGTAGTCGCCGGAGTGGATCTCAACGGCAACATACTTGCCGTCGTCTTCGGGACGCAGCTTGTGGCGAACGTGTCGGTCGAAGGCTTCTTGACCGCGGCGTGCTTCTTCCGCGAGCTTCTCAGATTGTTCGGTGGCAGCCATCGACGGCTCTGTGATTCAAGCTGGTCAATCATGAGCTATCTGGTTTTGTCTACTACGGAGAACTTCGCGATCGAAAGGCTCTCCTTCGGGCAGGAAGCATCGGAGTTGGTTATCGAGACCCTCAACGTACAAACGACCGCATGCTGGGCACTGCCACACAAGCCGGGATAAGCGACTGATGATCAACCGCGACAAGCGGTAAGCGGCCTTCTTATCTAACCGCCCTTCGACGAGGGGATCGATTACCTCGTCGTCAATGCTGTCGTAGTTGGTGAACCACTCCTGGTCCGGGATCAAGTGCCCCTTGAACGGCAGGTTGTCGGTCTGGTCGACGATGACTTCACCGCAATGGCACCCAATCTTCACCCCAATGCCCTCCGGTTTCGGTATCTCGCACGCTGGCACCAACGCATCTCGCCAAAAGGTTACTTAGTCTCGAACGGTTCGCTGGTTGCTACGAATCGCAGCAGCGACTTCAGCGTGCGGCCGTTCGCCTTCATGTGCGTCACGGCGGCCTTCACGGTTGATTGATCCGCCAACCCCAACTCGCGACCCAATGCGAACGTCAGTACCTTGGTCGCGAGGCAGCTCAAGAACAAGTCTTCCTGCTTCAACATCGCCTCCTGCAAGCCCTCGACGCCAACGATCTTCGTGCCGTCGATCATCTCGGAACTCGTGTCGATCTTCGGATCGTTCGGCTGAATGCGACCCTTGTAACCGAACCCCTCCTGTTCGCGCCACTCGCCCGCCGCGTTGAAGTTCTCCAACGCGAACCCCAGTGGATCGATCTTGCTGTGGCACCTGGCGCACTGATCGAGTGTGCGGTGAATCTCCAGTCGCTTCCGCACGGTCGCCTTGTCGATGCCGGGCACTTTCGGAGCAATCTCGCCCGCGTTCGCCAACGGCAGCCCGGGATCAATACCCATGAGCGTCTTCAGAATCCAGGTGCCTCGCTTCACTGGCGACGTGCGTGTGCCGTTCGACGTGATCGTTAGCACGGATGCCTGCGTCGGAATGCCTCCGCGATGCACGCCCTTCAGCACCGGCACCTTGCGGAACTCGTCGCCCTTCACGCCGTCGATGCCGTAAGCGCGGGCGAGGCGTTCATTGATCGTCACGAAGTCCGACTTGATGAAGTTTCGCGAGTCGAGATCCTCGGCCAGAATCGTGCGGAAGAACGCCTCGCTCTCCTTCACAATCGACACTTCGAGATGCCGGTCGTATTGCGGGTACAGGTCCGGGGCGGGCGGGTTCGATCCGACATCGCGAAGGTTCAACCACTGCCCCGCGAAGTTTCGCACGAAAGCGTCGTTCTTCGCGTCCTTCAACATGCGGTCGAGCTGCTTGAGGCGTTCCGTGCGGTCCGTCAGTTTGCCGGCATCCGCGAGCCGAATCAGTTCCGCGTCGGGTACGCTCGACCACAAGAAGTACGACAGCCGTGTGGCGAGTTCGTGATCGTTCAGCGGTCGCGGTTTGGTGCCGACGCTGCCAACCGGTTCGACCAGAAACAAGAAGTGCGGCGACGCCAACACCGCCGTCAGCGGTCGCTTCATCGCCTCAACAAAGCTGGCTCCGTCGCTCCTTGCCGCGTCGAAGTGCTTCAACTTCACGGCAACTTCGCTTTCCGTCACCGGACGGCGATACGCCTTCCGCATGAACCGCGACAGCACTTCCGCAGCGTAAGCGCGTTCGTCCTTGGTGCGTGTCGGCGAATCGAACAGGATGGCGGTGTGCGAACTCGGCGGCCATGCGTCGAACAACGGCCCCTCGACCTCGAACCAGCTAATCAGCAACTCGGGCCGCACGAACTCATCGCGACCCTGGAACCAGAAGTTTTCCAGCACTCGCGGAATGCTGTACGCATACTCGAAACCGATGCCGGCCGATTCGGTCGTGAACCGTGTGATGAATTCGTGAACTTGCGGTTTGTCCTTGGTGCCCGGGGCGTCGAACTCAGCGAGCGTGCGCGGTTGCGGCCCGAGTTGCAGCGTCAGCTTCACACGCGGCGAACCGTAGTCGTACATGCGATCCGTGCGGAAGTGTTCGAGGTCGCGTTCATGCTGGGCCTTCGTGTACTGCGCACCCTTGGGGTTCTTCTTGTCCTGCTCCTCGCGGCGTGCCAGCAGAATCTTGTCGGCCGATTTCACGACATCAGCGCGACCCGGCACGGTGCCGGCAGCCTTCACGCGAATGGCGTAGTTCCCCGCGACCGGCACCCGGAAATCACGAGCACCGACGTGCTTGTCCCAGGAGTCATGGTGAATCACGACCCACTCGCCGTCTTGCTTGTTGTTGCCGCCGTTGACGAGCGGGTTGTTGCGTTCATCGAGGCGAAGCCGGGTGCGGTCCGCGGGGCCAACCTTCGGCTCGAACCGCCACTTGATCGCCTTCGGACGCTCGCCTTCCACGATGGTCCGATCGATGATCTGCCGAGCGGCGTTCATGTATGTTTCGAGGTGCAACGGCGACATGCTCAACGCACCACCGTTGTTGTCGAAGCCACCGGCAGCGGGGTCTTGCGGAAAGCCGCTCACGTCGAAGTCGATGCCGATGAGGTCGCGGATCGTGTTGCGGTATTCGTCGCGGTTCAGTCGACGGAATACGACCGAGTTGCCTCGCTGCGACAACTCCGCACGCACTGCCTGTTCCGTGACCCAATCAACGACCGCCGCCACTTCCGCAGCCTTGGGTTGCTTGGCCTTCTTGGGTGGCATCTCATGGCTATTCAGCACGTTCACGACCTCACGCCATTTCCCTTTCGTGGCGGGGTCGATGAAGCTTGGCGGCAGCGTTTTGCTGTCGGTGCGGAACTCGCCTTTGGGCTTGTCCCCGGTGTGGCATTCGTTGCAGTACGCCTTGAAGAACGGCTCGACGTGCTTCGCGTAGCCCGCGGTGTCGTCCGCGTGAACGGCAACGGGAACCATCAGGAGAACGAACAGTGCGGTTCGGAACATGGCTATTGCTATTGCTGGTAGAGTTTAAGACCGAAGAGAGCCACGGATGAACACAGATGAAACACGGATAAAACCAAGTCAGATGAACTCACCACAGAGGCACAGAGCAAACAAGAGGAAGACAGTTCTTTGAAGAATGATCTCGCTTCGGTTTTCTCTGTGTCTCGGTGCCTTTGTGGTTCAATCTCTTCTGTCTTATCCGTGTTTCATCTGTGTTCATCCGTGGCTATGTCTTCTCTTTATTCCTGTGATTGCCAGTGCATCCACATCGCGGCATGACCCACTTTCAGATTCGTAATCCGCTTCTCGGAGCCGTCCGCCAGGCTGATGACATACAACTGTCGCACGCCGTCGCGCTTCGAGCCCACCGCCAACAGCTTACCATCGGGCGATGGCAACGGGTGATAGTGCAGCGTCCCCTCCGCCGATTTCGTGAGTTGTGTCGCCTTGCCGTCGAGCGTCGTCTGAAACAGCTCGACCGCCTTCCCCACCTGCGCGGTGTAGGACACCGATTTGCCATCGACGGACCACACAGGGGTATCGCTACTGCCGCCGTGGAAGTCGGGCACGTCGAGGAACTCGATCACGCCGCGATAGCCACCACGGTCGGCGATCTTCTTCAAGTCAGTGCCGTCAGCTTTCACGATATGCGGATGGCAATTGTAATGCTCGCCGCTCAGGAACAGCACGTACGCACCGTCCGGCGACCACGTCGGCCCGAAGTTGAACGGCTTGCCCGTCTTGATTTGCATGGCGTTCGAGCCGTCCGCGTCCGCGACGAACACCTGATAGTTCTTGTGGTAAGTGATGCGTTTGCCGTCGCGGGACGTGCTGAAGCCATAGGTGAATTCCTTCGACCCCTTCGTGAGATCGACCTTGTTGCGGCCGTCGCGGTCCATGCGAAACGGATGCGAGTTGCCGTCGATCAGAGCCGTGAAGCCGAGCTTCGTCGGATCGTTGGGCCAGAAGAACAGCCCGCCGTTGTAGAAGCTGACTCGCTCCACCGCCGACACGTTTGTGGCCTTGCCGGTCGCGAGTTCGACGAGATTCGTGTCGAGGCTCCAGCCCTCTTTCGTGAAGCGAAACTGCTTGTGCTCTTCTTCCCACATCGCATTGTCGGGGCTTTGCCAGCCGCGACTCACGAGGGCAGTTTTGCCGTCTGGCGACCAACCCGTGAACTGCGTCCACGAGTTCGGCTCCTTGGCGAGTTCTTCCGCGATAACGCGGCGTTCGGTGCCGTCGATCTTCGACACGAACGCCCGCATCGTGCGAACATTCGCGTGCCGACCGCCGGAGAGGTTCGTCTGGAATTCGGTGTAGCCGATGAGCGGTTCCGCAGCGAGAAGCGAGGCAGATGTGAAGAGCACCCCGAAGACCGCGAGGAACAGGTTTCGCATGAGCGAGTCCCAGTTTTAGGCGAGCGGGTCAGTGCCCGGAGAGAAACGACAAAGCGATTAGCAAGAACAGCAGATTCGCCAGCGCGACCGCCAGAAACAGAATGGCAAGCCGCGTGAGATCGTACACGACCCTTGGGCGATACGGTGTAGGCTCATCGGAAGCATTCAACTGTTGCGGTGCGGTCGCCTCGGGACTCGGGCGTTGCACTCGCTTCTTCACGGTTGGTGGCAGGTCGTCCCACCAGCCATTTGAATTTGCGCCATCGTGTTGGTTCCGCGTCACCATCCGACACTCCTTCGGGCGTTGCGGAGAGAACTTCATCTTAACGCCGAATTTGTCGCAGTGGTATTCGGAACTCAAACTCTAATCGCTTCCCATTTCGTCGTCGGTCGCGTATCCTCGTGATGTCGTTTGCTGCGTCCGCTCCGCGTCGTGTCCGGTTCGTACTGGTCTTCAAGCGGTGCGAGGAGATCCACCAACATGATTCGCTTCCGTCTCGCTGCTCTCACAATCACGGTTGCCGTGTTCGCGGCCGTCGCCCTCGTCGGGGAAGACAAGCCAAAGACCTCGGCCGGCAAGATGCAAGTCGCCGCCGGGAAGTTCCTGGCGTCGCTGACGCCCGAGCTGAAGACAAAGGCCGCCTACGGCTTTGACGATCCGCAGCGCCTCAAGTGGTTCTTCACGCCGCAGCAAGACAAGGAAAAGAAGTTCACCCGCAAGGGCGCTCGCCTCGAAGAAATGACCGCCGAGCAGAAGACGAATGCTCTCGAACTGCTCAAGGCTGGCCTCTCCGCGAAGGGCTATGAAACCGCGACCACGATCATTGGTCTCGAACAACTGCTGTTCGATCTCGAAGGGCCGAAGGGTGCCATGACCCGCAACTCGGGTTGGTACTTCGTGAGCGTCTTCGGGGAACCGTCTGCAACGGGGAAATGGGGCTGGCGATTTGAGGGTCACCACCTGTCGGTGAACTACACGCTCGACAAGGGCGAAGTGATCTCGGCGACGCCGTTGCTTCTCGCGTCGAACCCAGCCGTGGTGAAAGACGGCGACAAGAAGGGGCTTCGCCCGCTGCCCGCGATTGAAGATCACGCACGGGCGCTGATGAAATCGCTGACCGAAGAACAGACGAAGCTCGCAGTGCAACCGAAGGAGTTCGCCGAGATCAAGGAAGGGTTCCCGAAGGCTGGCGTTGGCGATCCGGTTGGCATTCCCGCCAGCAAGCTCACCGCCGAACAGAAGGCCACGCTTGAGAAGTTGCTGATGGCTTACACCGAACGCATGCCCGACGATCTCGCAGCGAGCGAGAACAAGCGAGCGAAGGACACGCCGCTCGACAAGCTGTACTTCGCGTATTGGGGCAGCGCTGAGCCCGGCAAGCCGTACACGTATCGCGTCTACGCTCCTGAGTTCGTGGTCGAGTTCCTGAACATCCAGGCCGACGCAGCGAAGAACCCAGCGAACCACATTCACAGCGCCTGGCGACGGCTTCCGGGTGACTTTGGCCTCACCGATTGAGCCGGAGGCGGCAAGGGCAAGAGCGAGAGATTAATCTCTCGCCTTGTCTCAAAGTCCTTGTGTGACCACAGAAATTATTCTGGTCTGAGCAATGAATTCAGCCAGCCAGGTAATTTTTCGACCCAAAATGGCCGTAAAAGCGGGTCGTGCCTGAGAAATCGGACACCAGGCACGTTGACCCCAAAAACGTACCCTACATTAGCGTGACATCATTCCGACGGACTCCGCACCGCGCCCAGATTCTCGGACCGGTGACCGTCTTCCGCCCAACCTCGCCGTTGCTCATGGAACCGCTATCACCGCAGGTGATGCATAAGCTGGTGTTCACGATCCTCGTGCACGGTCTTCCAGATGCCCAGACGGGGCTTGCTCTGGATGTCTTGCTCGAAGCTCAGTCGAACCCGAACGCGCAGGTGCGTGAGTTGGCGGTTGTCGCGCTGGCGGAACTGCCGGTGGCCCCTGCTCGCCGCGTGACGGGGTTGGTGTCTGCGCTGCGTGATCCGTCGTCGCGAGTTCGTCGGCGGTCGGCTCGTGCGCTCGGCGACTTCGGCGTTTACGGCTTGCCATCCATCCCGGCGCTGACGCTTGCGCTTCGCGATCCAGACGCGAGCGTTCGTCGTGATGCGGCCGGCACTCTGGGTCGGTTTGGTCCGTCGTCGGCACCGGCGACTAACGGACTGGTGCCGATGTTGGGCGACCCCGAAACACGAACGCGGGTTGTTGTGGCGACCGCTCTGAAGCGAATCGGCGGGTTGGCAATTCCGGGTTTGCTGGAAGGACTGCGACATCCAGATTCGGAACTGCGGGCTCGCGCCACGACATTGATTGCGCAGATCGCTCCGCATGATGATGCTGTGGTTGCGGCTCTGCGAGCTGCTTCGACCGATTTAGATGCGGAGGTTCGTCGTCGTGCAGGGGAAGCGCTCGATGCGATGTCGATTCCCCTGGCGATGATGGTCGGGTTGTGACATCGGATTCGCTTGTCGCCCCTGGGGCGACCGCTACACACTCCTCACTCCTTCGCTCCGCGTCGCTTGTCCTGCAACGACCGCACCGCACGGATCACCATTCCCCGCGGAACAAATCGCTCTGCGAAGATCATCAACTTATTGCGGAAGCCCGTGATGATGAGGCGTTTGCCGCGTCGCATGGCTCGCACGCCTGCCTCAGCCACGGGTCGTGTCTCGGCTGCTGAACTCGCTTTGAATTGCGTCAGATTTTGCACACCCGCAACAGTCGCGAACTCGCTGAGCGTCGGTCCGGGGCACAAACACGTCACGGTTACGCCGCTGCCGCCGAGTTCATTCGAGAGTGCTTCCGAGAAGGAATTCACGAACGCTTTCGTAGCATAGTAAACCGCCATGAACGGCCCCGGCTGGAAGCCCGCCACTGAGCCGACATTCAGGATTCGTCCACGTCCCTTGGCCCGCAGACCAGGCAGGAACAAGCCAGTCAACTCCGTGAGAGCCATCACGTTCACCTGAATCATCCGCAACATCTTCCCGAGGTCGGCTTCCGCGAACGGGCCAAGGTCGCCGAACCCGGCGTTGTTCACCAGCACGTCGATGTGCAGACCCGCAGCGGTCACAGCCTCGAACAACTTGTGAGGCGCAGTTGGATCGGCGAGATCAGCCGGGAAGACATGGCACGTTGCCGACGTGAGTTCGGCAGCGAGAAAGCGAAGTTCCGACTCGCGGCGAGCAGTCAGGATGAGATCGTGATCGACTGCGAGAATGCGAGCGATTTCACGCCCGATGCCAGCACTCGCGCCGGTGACCAAAGCAATGGGACGCGATGACATGCAAACTCCAGGAAACGTCAAACGTTGCAGGGTAAGCGAATCGTGAACTTCGTGCCGCGGCCGGGTTCGCTCTGCACGCCGATGGTGCCGCGATGTGCCAGCACGATTTTCCGCGTCGTGGCCAGGCCGAGTCCGTGACCGTTTGCTTTTGTGGTATGGAACGGACGAAACAGTTTCGACAACTGCTCCGGAGCGATGCCTTGCCCGGTGTCGATCACGTCGAGACAAACGTCGTTGCCGTCGTGACTGGCCATTAGCGTGAGGGTGCCGCCGTCGGGCATCGCTTGCTCGGCGTTCAGCATCAGGTTCAGCAAGCACAGCTCGAAGAGATCGCGGTCGAGGTTCACCATTGGCAGATCGGGTGCGGGATACCAGTTGATCTCGACCTTTTGCTGGCGTGCGGTTGGCGAAAGGAAATCGACCATTCGCGAGACGACGGCATCGAGTGGCGTCGGCTCGGTGGTGAGGTCGTGAACGCGGGCGAACCGCATGAAATCCGAGGCGAGATCGACGAGCTTTTGACATTCGCCATGCAGTCGGTTGACGCGGTCGAGGGCACGGCGTTCGCGTGGTGTTTGTGGCGTCTCGAAGTCTTCGGCGAGGAGTTGGAGGTTCAGCGACAGCGTGTTGACGCGGTTCTTGATCTCGTGAATGAATCCGCTGGCGACCTCCGCGAGTTCCGAGGGCTGTGGCTCCGGCGGTGGCGACTCATCGGGCACAACAACACCACGAGGGGGGAAGATCACGCTTTCCCTAACAGTTTTCTTTCTCTAACAGCATATCGACAACCCAGCACCCGCGAACGTGCAGCCCAACTCCGCGACAGTGATCGAGGATGTCGGTGCTATCGCAATCGGCGTCTTGGAAGGCATCCGCGAGAATCGGCATCGCGGAGAAGTCCCGCGACTCGTACATCTGCTTCGCCATAGCGACCGTCGTGAACGTGCGCCACTCCTGTGAGAACGTGACCGGGCGGAACGGATTGCCGAAGATGTCGTGAACGAGCGTGACCTGCACCGCAACCTCTTGCTCGCGTGCATCATCCCAATCGTTCTCCGCGTTCTCCGCGTCCCAGGCGAACGCGCTCGCGGCCTTATCGAGATCAGGAAAGGCGGCCTTCCGGTGGGTTGCCATCTCAACGACGATCCGAGCGAGTTCGATGTCCGTTTGCCCGCGATAATCCGTGTACATCGCAGCCGTAACGGCCTCAACCACTCGGTCCAAATCGTCCGCACTGGCCCGGTCGTCCTCGTACTTCTCGGCAACTTCAATCGCTGTTTGATAAAGTGGGTCGAGTAGGTGCCACAAGCGCCTCGCACAGGCACACCCGAGCATCCGGCTCTTGCGCGTTTGCTCGGCCTCTTCGGTCGCGAAGAAGTACATCCGCTCTGGATCTTCGCACGCCAGCCATTCTTCCTCTGTCATCGTTCGGCCCTCGCGGTCACGGCAGCAACTCGGCGACCCGAATGGTTGCGGTCGGCGCGGCGAGCGGAGACACGCTACTGCAGGCGCTTCAGCTTTCGTTTCACCTCGTCGAGTCTGCCGTCGCGGCGGCCACGGCTCCCAACGCGACCGTCTTCCTCGTACAACTTCACGGCCTTCTCCCAGGCCGCTTTGCTCTTTGCCTTCTCGCCCAGTCGGAACAGCACATCACCCAGATGATCCCACACCACAGGGTCCGACGCTCCCACATGCAACGCCGCAGCTCGTTCCAGTTCTGTTCGTGCCTCGGCGAGTTGTCCGCGACGGAACAGCACCCACCCCAGGCTATCGAGATACGCGGCGTTCTCAGGTTCCGCGTCGCCTGATTTGCGGCGGTCGAGCTTATCCACCGAGATCGCGTGGCGAACAAGTTGCTCGGCTTCGGGCAGGCTCCGACCCTGATCGGCGAGATGGAATCCGAGATCGTTCGCAGCGGGAGCGTGATCCGGATCGCTTTCGAGAATGGCCCGCAATTCGACCTCGGCTTCGGCCAGTTTCTTCGCTCCCCAATACGCACCCGCTAACGCATAACGGATGCTGTTGCGATCGGCTCGCGTCGGGAAGTCGTCGCACAGCTTCTTCCCCTGCTCGATGGCATCGTCCCACTTTTCGAGAACACGCAGCACGTACACCTTGTGGAGTCGCACCGTGAGGCGGTCACCGTCGGCGGTTTGCTGAATCGCGAGATCGGCAGCCGCGATCGCTCCCTTCTCGTCGCCCAGATCCGCGAGCGCCCCTGAGAGGTAATAGTTGAAGTAATGCGCAGCCAGCGGCAGGTTCTGCATCGGATCGTTGATGCGTCGAAGTGCGTCCTGGCAGAGAGTCGCCACGTCTCGCGGCTTGCGTGCGGTGTTCAGCACCGTGATGAGCGCACCGTAAGCATCGCTGACTGTCATGGGGTTCGCATTGCGGAGAGCATTGCGGAAGTGGACTTCGGCGGTGCCAAGTTCGTGGTGTCGGGCCGCGAGTTGCCCCAGGAAGTAGTGGACGCCATGCGTCCGTTTCGTGCCGGTTTGCGCATCGGCTGCTGCGGCTCCGAGCATCGCAACAACCGCGTCGCGATCATCCCGCAGAATCGATGCGATGACCGTTGCCTTCTGAGAAGCGAACGCCCGTGCCTTGGCCAATTCCACCGCATCGACCGGCGTGTCGCTTTTCTCTTTTTCCTTCAATACGAGGAACGCCTCGTCGAGAGCCGCGATCACTTCCTTGGGCCGCTTGTTCTCGATGTGCGACCGCACGATGACCTCAATCACCTTCGGATCGTTCGTGGCGGCCATGAGCGATTTGAAGTGTCCGTCGGCCTCGAATCGGGTGTAACCTTCGCGTTCCAGTTCAGCCGCAAGCACAGCCTGAAGCGGAAGGTTCTTCGGGTCGGCCTTGTGGGATCGTTGCAGGATCGGGATCACGTCCGCGCTTCGCTCGGCCTCGCGGAGCAGTTGCGCCAACCTCGCATAAGGCTCGGGCGAAACGGGACGCAACTTCAGGAATGGTTCCAGTTCCCGGATCGCGGCGTCGGTGTTCCCCTTGGCCTGAAGAACACCCGAAAGGTTCCAGGCGAGTTTCGCGGCACTGGCGGAATCGTTCGCACGCAGCGGATCGGCGTAGAGCTTCGCGGCAGCGTTGAACGCTTCAATCGCGTCGTCGAACTTGCGGAGCTTCGTCTGCACTTTGCCGAGGCGTTCGTAGCACTCGGCGGCAGCAGTGTCGGTTTCACGCGGCGAGAACGCGCCGGCTGCGATCACTTCCTTGCGCTTGTCGGTGAGCCACACGACCGCTTTGCGAAGGGCCGTTTCGGCTGCGGCAGGATCGTTCGCCTTTTCGCAGAGCGTGGCAAGGTCGCGGTAAATGGCGACGGCCTTATCAGCGCGACCAGCGGGAAGTGGCCCCTCGGCAGCGAGCTTCGCGGCAGCGATCGCTTCCTTCACTTCGCCTGCATCGAACAGAAGCCGAGCGAGCGAGTGTGCGATGTCCACGTCTTGCGGATCGCGAGCGATGATCTGTTTCGCGATGCGAATGGCTTCGGGTTCGCGGCCGATCTGGGAATAGATGCGGACCAGTTCGCGAAGGGGAGCGTTGGCATCGGGGTCGGCTTGCGCGGCCGTTTCGAGTTGCTTGACAGCAGTTAGCAGGCGTTCGCGACGGATGTTCCACACCGCGAGGCCGAACTTCGTGACTGCGTCTTTGTGGGCTTCGGTTGGTGCTGGTGTGCGAAGAGTTGGACTCTCAACCGGCGGTGCTCCGAGAGCGAGAGCGACGAGCAAACCGGTGACCATCGGCTGACCTCCGCGAAACAGCGGGACAACCGACGAATTCTACCCGCAATGCGAATGTGTGCCAACGCGAACACCCGTGCGGCCTCACATTGGTTCCGGACCACTTCCCCACCCCACACCCGGAACCATCTGATTCAGAGCCGGAACCATGTCATTCGCCTCCGGAAACGAACGATTCACGTCCGGAACCATCGTTTCAGACCCGGAACCATGATTTCAGCCCGGAACCATGTCACCTGTCCGGAAGAAATACCATCAGAACATTCCCCGCAACGCACTCCGGAACACATCACGTTCCCCATAGGCAAGTTACGGCGATTCAGACATCACGGCGTTGGGGCTGGCGTTGTTGTCGTGGGGACGTCAAACGTCAGAACGCCGCCGCCAGCCGGAATCTCGACTGTCGTTTCCCACGGCTTGAAGGACGTGGCGACCAACTTCTTATCTGCTCCGGAACCGAGCAACGGCGGCCCGATCCGCACGAGATACTTCCCTGGCGTCAGCGTGTGATCTGGCGGCAACGCGAAGGCACCGGCATCGACTACTCCTGTTGCGCCTGGTCCCGTGGTTCCGGCCGCGGAGTCCGGCTCGAATGTCACGTAGCCGGCTGGCAATGGCTGACCGCCGCGCGTGACGGTTCCCGAAACCGGGATCGGCTTCGACGCACAGCCAGTCAGCATTGCCGCGAGACCGCAAACAACGAACGTGTTTCGGAATCCGATCACGGAGCACCTCCGGCTGGCAAGCCGTCGGATGCAGCCCCGAGCTGACGGTGAACGTTCAGATCGAGTGAATTCGGAAGGAAGCGAACGCTGCCGTCAGCCATTGCTGCGTTGCAACCGCCGGTGTGGAAGCTCCCGAATGTGCGGCCGACCGGTGCCTCGCTCTGACGCAGTGTGGTGCCAGTGTAGTCCGCGATGCCGCAGCACGGCTTGTTGATCGGCTCGACGGCAGCAGTGAGGTTGCAGTAATACCTCCAGTCGGGTCGCAAGTACACTCCCGCGGACCAAAAGCCTTGTTTGTTCTGCCCTCCTGACCACGTATCGAGCACCATGTACTTGCTCTCGGCGATCAGGTAAGTGTTTGTTGTTCCGTCGGTGATGTCCGTGATCCGCGTCTTGGAGTTCACGAAAAACACGCCGTTCGTGTAAATGATGAACTCGGCGTAGCTGGTGGAAGCGCAGCCGCTCGCGGTGGGGCTGCCCCCGCCGGCCACGGCGAGGTAGTTGGACGAGTTCGTTCCGGGCATTCGCGGATCGGATGGACACTGGAACAGTGAGAGCGGCTTCGACTGGATCGCGTAATTCGCGGTGGTGTTACCCTGTTCGCGGTTGGTGGCAAACGAAGCATTGAGATTGAATTGCGAGAACAAACTGCCTTGTTCGATGTAAGGCAGCATGGTGACGCTCCAGGGTGCTCGAGCGTCGGTCCACGGATCACTCTGTGCGGGGCACGAACCAGTGAGTTTGACGACTTCCTGGCCCGAGGGGAACTGGTTTTTGACATCGTGGGCCCCGTGCATGGCCAGCGCGATTTGCTTCAACTTGTTCGAGCACTGCGTTTTTGCAGCAGCTTCGCGAACCTTCTGCACTGCTGGCAGGAGTAACCCAATCAGGATGGCGATGATGGCGATGACAACTAACAACTCGATGAGCGTGAACGCTCGCTGACGGAGAGACTGCATTTGCGGCCCAATGGAGAAATGGAGATGGGGGCGAGATATGAGACACTTCAAGTTTAGTTCACGAATCATCTCCGTCCAGTATGGGCTGGGCGCAGTGCGTTTGGTTGCACTGTGGAAGTCACGCGGAACTCTGCCCAGACCAATAAACCTGCGATCAGTAACAGAATCGACCAACTGCATAAGAAGTGGTGGAACCCGCGACTCGAAGGCTCGTCGTGACCTAAAACGGAGTCGTGGCGTCCGCGAGACTTCAAACGTTCAACTCGAAACGTGAAATATGCTTTTCCTCTGCGTCGCCAGCTACTTCAAAGGCAACCGATTCCTTGAACGCTGCAAGGCCGACGGGCACACCGTCTACCTGCTGACCGTCACGTCGGCGCTCAAAGAACCGTGGGCACGCGAAGCCTGCGCCGACGTGTTCGCCGTCGATAACTTCCACGATCGCCGTGCGCTTCTCAATGCCGTCGCGTTCCTGATGCGATCACTCAAGTTCGACCGCATCGTCGCGCTCGACGATTTCGATGTCGAAGTCGGAGCGTGCCTCCGCGAGCACTTCCGCATGACCGACACCGGCCCCGGCGACTCAACCGCACGCTTCTTTCGCGACAAGCTCGCCATGCGGACCAAGGCCCGCGAACTCGGGATCACCATTCCCGATTTCTGCCCGCTGTTCCACGATGCGGACATCACGGCGTTCTTGAACCGCGTACCCGGACCATGGCTCGTGAAACCCCGCAGTGAAGCGTCGGCAGCCGGCATCCGCAAGGTTCACACGGCCGCCGAGGTTTGGGCACGGGTCCACGAACTTGGCGACGACCGCTCATTCCACCTCATCGAGCAGATGGTGCCGGGCGATCTGTATCATGTCGATTCGCTCACGGCGAACGGTCAGGTTGTGTTCGCGGAAGTGAACGGATACTGGCGACCACTGCTCGATGTGTATCAAGGTGGTGGCGTCTATGCGACTCGCACAGTTCCGCGTGATCGGCCCGAAGTCGCGGGGTTGCGGGAAGCGAACGCGAAGGTACTGACCGGCTTCGGGCTTGGTTGGGGAGCGTCGCACACGGAGTTCATGCGAGCGCACGCTGACGGCAAGTTCTACTTTATCGAGACGTCGGCACGGGTTGGCGGTGCGAACACGGCCGAGATGGTCGAACATGCGACCGGCGTGAATCTGTGGGGCGAATGGGCTGCGCTCGAAGCGGCTCGCGGCACAACCAGCTACAAACTGCCAGCGCAAAAACAGCGATTCGGTGGGGTGGTCACGTCGTTGGCGAAGCAGGAGAAGCCGGACACGTCTTGCTTCACCGATCCCGAGATCGTTTACCGTTTGGACATGAAGCACCACATCGGGTTCGTCGTGGTGGCCGACACCCCGGAACGAGTGGAACAACTCCTGACGTCGTACATCGAGCGCATCATCCGCGACTTCCAGGCCGTGCTGCCCGCCGCGGACAAGGTATCACATTGATCTTGCAGGTGTTTCCCCCCTCAAGGCGTGAGGGGGAGTTTGGGCGATCGCAGTTCTCACCAACTCACCGCAGCGAATATGTCGGAGCCCGAGCAGCGAATATGTCGGAGCCCGAGCGCCAAGCGAGGGGCACGCTTGAACCTCGCTTGGCGCTCGGGCTCCGACCAATTACCCCACCTCGCCCGAGATTTTTGGGAAGTGGTCGCGACGAGTCTTCGAGTCGCGGGCGAGGGTCATTCCCAGAAAAATCAGGCAAGTTACCCGATTGTACCAACTTGTCGCCCCTGTCCGGCGTCATATCATCTGCCTGCGTCCAACTCGGCGTTCCAGCCAGCGAGCAACCCCCGGTTTTCCAACTATGGCGACGCCCGCGATCGACGTTCAAAACCTGACCAAGAGCTACGGCACCGTGCTTGCCGTGGATAACATCTCGTTCCAGGTTCAACCCGGCGAACTCGTCGGGTTCCTCGGCCCCAACGGGGCCGGCAAATCCACTTCCATGCGGATTCTCACCACGTGGCAACCGGCCAGCAGCGGATACGCTCGCCTCGCCGGGTTCGACGTGATGTATGAGTCGATGGAAGTTCGCCAACGCATCGGGTATCTGCCCGAAAACGTTCCGGTGTACCCTGAAATGCGGGTCCGCGAATACCTCACGTATCGCGCCAAACTCAAGGGCGTCGAACGGCACGGACGCACAGCCCGCATCGACTATTGCCTTGAAAAATGTCGCATCAAGGAAGTGCAGAACCGGTTGCTCGCCACGCTCTCGAAGGGCTATCGGCAGCGAGTCGGATTGGCCGACGCCATGCTCGCGAAGCCGCCCATCTTGATTCTCGATGAACCGACGAGCGGTCTCGACCCCGTGCAGATCAACGAGACGCTGAACACCATCAAGGAACTCGGCGGGCAGCACACGGTTCTGCTCTCGACGCACATTCTGGGCGAAGTCGAAAAGGTGTGCGAGCGGGTCATCATCATCAACAAGGGTCGCATCAAGTTCGACGAGACGATGAAGGGAATCGCCGCACGCGAACCGTCGCATGTGATCGAAGTCCGTGGCCCGAATGCGGCGGTGACCCGGTTCCTCCAGGATCAACAAGAGTTGACCTCAGTCGTCGCGAAATCCACCGACGGCGACCTGACGACGTTTGAACTCAAGACGAAGGACCCGAACAAGGATCTGCGAGAAGAACTGGCCAAGCGAGTTCTGGCACACGGTTGGGGCGTCCGTCGGCTCGATTTGCGGCGTGTGAGCCTCGATGACCTGTTCGACGCGGTCGTGAAGCAATCGGATATCTCGGTTCCCGTTCCGGCGGTTCCTCCGCCTGTCGAACCAAGCCCAACCCCGGCGGCGTAACAAAAATACAACGTTGAGCCGCGACACGAAACGGAGCGCACTGGGATCGCTCGCTTCGTGTCGCGGCTCAACGAAGTCGGTTCAGGATCACGCACCTATGAACACAACGCCTCCACAGACGAGTCCGCCAGCTTCGCCAGTTCTGGCCCCCATTCCGCTTGGGCCGCAGGCAGAAACCGCGCCGTCGGCGATGGTCATTGAAGGCCCGACATTCGCGCGAATGGTTGGGTTCGCTGGTCTGGTGCTGTTCGTCCTCGGCGCGGCGGCGGTGATCTCCACCAGTGTCCTTGGTCCGCGGATGGTCTCCGAAGGGCTGGGGTTCATGTTCGCCGCGGCGGGGTTGGCGCTCATGCTGTACCACGCCACCACCGACGGCGAGCAGGAAATTCGCCGCATGTACGGCGGGTTCGCGCTCTTCTGGATTCTCTTCAGCGTCGTGGTGTCGTTCCTCCCCGGACCGACAGACGCGGCAGCCAAAACCGTGGGCTACTTCCTGCTTCCGTGGGGCCTCGCAACGGGCATGACGGGGTTGCTGTTCACGATCCCGTTCTGTCTGCATGAAACGGATGACGTGTACCGGAACGCCGCTCTGACGCTACTGCTGGCCGTGGGTGGGATCCTGTCGGTGGGGGCGGTCACGGCTGGCATTATGAAGCCCGACTTTCTCACGGGTCACGGGCTGACGCTGGCTCTGCTCGGGTTGGCGTTCGTGTGTGCGTATCTCGGGCAGGTCGATGTCTCGGATGGTGTCGGGTTCACCGTCGCGTTCTCGCTCGGGGCGTTTGGGGCGGGTGTGATCGTGTTCGCGATTGCACGAGCCGCGTTCCCGACGCTGCTGTTCGAAGGACCGACCATGCTCCGAACGGCGAAGGGCGAACTCGACACCTGGAGGGTGCTGTTCCGGTTGCTGGGTGGTGTCGCGTTCGCTCTCCCGGCGATCCTGGCCTTCACGAACCGATCACCGCTGTGGCTGAAGATCGCAACCGGAGCGTTCGGGTTGCTGGGCGGCGGCGTGGTGCTGGTGTCGTTGTTCGCGAACCCCGTTCTCACAACGCCGCGGCCGTTCCTGGTGCCGAACGGGCTGATCCTCATGGCGATTGGGTTGCTGTACCTCTGCGTTGCGCTCGGGGTGTGTTCCGATAATCAGTTCGTGACGCTGACGCGCCGGGAACTGGCGTCGTACTTCCTGTCGCCGATTGGGTATCTCGTCCTCGTCGGAATGGCGGCGATTCAATGGCTCGTGTACGAATCGTTCATCGGAACTCTTCAGAGGTACGGTCAACGCGAAATATCGATTCCGGAACCGATCGTCGCGCACTACTTTGGTCTCCTCCCTGGAATCATTCTGCTCTTGGTGGTGCCAGCGCTGACGATGCGACTGGTGTCTGAAGAGAAGCGAACGGGGAGCCTGGAATTGCTGCTGACGGCTCCGGTGAACGAATGGCCGATCATCCTCAGCAAGTTCCTGGCGACCTGGATCTTCTTCCTCGTCTGCTGGTTGCCTTCGGTGTTCTACCTGATGGCTCTACGGCTCGAAGTGCCGGTGCCTTTCGATTATCGTCCGTTGCTCAGCTTCTACATTTGCCTTGCGGCGCAGGGGCTTGCGTTCATCGGCATGGGGCTGTTCTTCTCGACGCTCACGAGGAATCAAATCGTGGCGGCGGTCATGACGGCCGTGGGGATGATGCTCTTGCTGCTCACGTATCTCATTCGCGTGGACCAGATGACATTGGGCATGCCCCAGGTTTGGCGCTCCGCAATCGGGCGATTCTCGTTCTTGCATATGTGGGAAGAATCGCTCGCTGGGCGGCTTCCGCTGCGGGACACGATGCTCTTCGCGTCGTTGGGGCTGTTCTGGCTGTTCCTGTCCGTGAAGGTGCTGGAAATCCGCAAGTGGAGTTGATGCCAGAAGCGACTTGAGATTTCGGCGAGCCAGGATCGCGAACAAGTCGCGTTCCCGGTTGGCCAGGTACGCATAACCACGACACTATCACCGGATACGTGCAGACGAGCCGCAACATGGAACCGACTCAACCGACACCATCCGCTTCCGCTCTCGCAACCCCGTCGCCGGGGAGAGAGGCGATCGTCGAGTTCATCCGCACGCAGCGGTCAACCGCCGCCACGGTGCTTGGCGTGCTGGCGGTGATCTGCCTCGCTGCTGGGGTGTTCCTTGCGATCAAGGCGTTCCGCGTTACCACCGTGCCGGCCGACAAACCGCTCACGAACGAGAAGGAGAAGGCGGATTTTGGGAAGCAGCTTGAGTTGCCGAAAGCCCCGGAGGAAATCGAGAACCTCAAGAAGATCGACTTCACCATTGGGTGGTTCGGTTGCCTCCTCGCGTTCATGATTTCATCCGCCGGAGCCTTGTGGTTGATGGCGCGTGTTCCACTTCAGAATGAATCGAGCCAGCGAACCGAAGCCCGAGTCCTGATTCTCTCCGTTGGAATGTGCCTGGGTGTCCTCCTGATGCTCATCGGGCTGGTCTACTTCTACCGCTGGAGCGACAGCCTGTCCAAGTGGCTCGACACCAAGGAGATGCACGAACTCCAGCGAGTGCTCAGCCCCGTGATGATGGTGGTTCTCGGAATCGGCCTGGTCTTCGCCGCCATTCAGCCAGCCAGAAGCGAAGAACGAACGAACTCGACGGTTCGCAAAATCGTGTACGGGTCGAACTTCGGCCTGACGGTCATGCTGCTCCTCGTCGCCCTGATCGTGGTGAACGTCGTCATTGCCGTGAAGGTGCCCAACAAACTCGACACAACGGAGAACGGGTTTTACGAGATCTCCGAACGAACAAAGCAACTCCTCCGCGAGTTGAAGGAACCGATCACGGCTTACGCGCTGATCCCGAGCGATTCCGGTCGGCAGCCCATCGAGGACATGCGTCAACTTCTCCTGGCATTCCAGGATGTTGCGGGCGGGAAATTCCGTGTGAAGTTCCTGGACGAGATGGCGAATCGAAACGAGGTTCGCGAGTTGATCGCGAAATACCCGCAGGCCACGGTCGCGCTCGCTCAACCCGGCGTGTCTGGCATCATCGTTCTGAGCGTCGGCGAAGATGGGAAACGTCACGCCGTGATTCCCGACACGGAATTCAGCACAACCCAGGGCGACAAGCCAGCCTTCCAGGGCGAGTCTCGCCTGTTCCGCGAGTTAGTGATCCTCTCGGACACCGAGACAAAACCGATCGTGTACTTCACGCAGTCGAACGGTGAGATGAGCATCGACCCGGCGGCTCAGGTTCCGGACGACCGGAAAATCACCAGTCTGGCGAAATATCTGGAGAAGAACTACCTCGAAGTGCGGCCACTCAACTTCACCCTGGAGAATCCGACGATTCCGGCAGACGCGGCCATTGTGGTCGTCGCTGAACCGCGAGTGCCGTTCTCGCCCGATGCCGCCGCCGCTCTCAAAAAGTACATGTTCGACACGGGGAAGAAGGGTCGGCTTGTTGTACTCGCCGGGATTGTTCCCGGACCGAACGGTCAAGGGGTGACCAAGACGGGGTTGGAAGACCTGCTGCGGGAGATGAACGTCGGGCTCGGGAATCGCTTCATCTACACCTTCCCGCGGGAAGAGGGCGAAACATTCCTCGAATGCATCGCGGGGTTCACGGATGTGGCCGTCAAGAGCGGGAACGAGATCGCGGTGACGATGTACCAGGCCGCGCCGACCGTGACGTTCGATTTGCCCCGAGAAGTTGAACCGCTCACAACCGCCCCCGGATTCCAGGCGATTCCGCTGCTCGGTTCCACGACGGCAACGTGGATTGAAGACGATCGCATCCCCGAGGCCATGCTCCGGGAGACGTATGTGACTCTGAACCGCAATCCCGCAATTCGCGAAGCCAAGCGGCTCACACGAGGAGTGCGGTCACTGGGGGTAGCCGTCTCGGACACCTCGACACCAAACAAGCCGACTCCGTTCGCCGTTGTCTACGGCAGCGGGGAATTCGTCTCGGATCGCGCCGTGCAGAAGCGAAGAAATGCGGTTCCGGTCGCGCTGATGGGCGTGTCGATCGACTGGCTCCGAAACCGTCCGTCGATTGGAGGCAAAGAACTCGAAGCGAAGAGATACTCGGAGTATCAGTTTCCGAAGCCGAGCACGGTGGACGCGACCCGGTTGGAATACCTTCCGATCGCGCTCGCACTTCTGACGATCATCGGGCTTGGCGGCGGGGTGTGGATCATCCGCCGCAGTTGAAACCAGAGTGTTGGTTGGTATTCGCCGCTTGCGGCTTCGCAGGCCACGGCCTGCGAAGCCGCA
>JAIOPV010000040.1 GCA_021413735.1 Planctomycetota bacterium | reverse complement strand
CCGAAGTGGCATGAAGTTGGCACCGATTTGAACTTCCGGTCATTCTGGGATAACGGTCTTCTCTTCGAGACCGCGAACAAGGACTGGCGAATTCACGTCGGCGGGCGGTTCCAATACGAACCGGTCTGGTGGATTCAACCGACTAAACTTCAGGGTCTCCCACCGGGTAACGGCGGCATCCCGAACTCCGGAAAGGGAGCAGGCGTCGGCGTCTTGGATGACGGATCGTTCTTCCGCCGGGTGCGGTTCCGTTCCGATGGCGTTGGCTACGATCTGGTCGAATATGCGTTGGAAGTGGACTTCGAGCAACTCAATTTCATCACTTACGACCACTTGTGGTTCGGGTTCAAGAATGTCCCGTTCCTCGGCACGATCCGGGTCGGTCAGATGAAGACGCCGCAGGGGATGGACAACATCGGGAGCGACTACCACCTGACCTTCCTCGAACGGGACGTGCTTTCTGAGGGTATCTGGGCATCCCTGTTCAGCCAAGGTATCCAAATTTCCAACACGTTCTTCAACGATAACGTGTCATTCCAGACGATGTTCCACCGCGTTCAACCAGTCACGCAATTCTTTACGAGTTCCTACGGCGACGGAGACTACGCTGAAACCACTCGGCTCACCGGCACTCCGCTCTACGCGAACGAGGGCACCGATGTGGTTCACCTGGGCATGTCGTACCAGTGGCGTCACGCCAACCTTGGGCGCGACATCCAACCGGGCGGCACCGGAAACGAGTACGCAGATACACAACACGTCGTTCGTTTCCGCGCCCGGCCCGAACTCCGAGACGCGATCGGGATTGGGACTATCGGCAACGGGTTACTCGGAGGGGATCCCGCTCGATTCGTGGATACTGGCTACTTCCTGGCGAGCAACGTTCACACAATCAGCCCGGAATTCCTCTGGATTGCCGGCCGATTCTCGGTTCAATCCGAAGCCGCGTGTGCGATCGTTCAGAACGCCCAGTCGATCTACCCCAGCTCGGCGTTTGGCGTCTCACGGGGAACGCCGGTCTTTTGGGGCGGGTACATCGAATCAAGCTGTTTCCTGACCGGCGAACACCGCGGTTACGACCGCCGGTTTGGAACCTTCGACCGACCGAAGGTGCGGGAGAATTCGTTCCTGGTGAAGGGGGAAGACGGTCGATACCACTGGGGCTGGGGTGCTTGGCAAGTGGCGTACCGCTACTCCTACCTGGACCTGAACAACAGCGGGATCAACGGCGGGTTGCTCAGCCAGCATACGTTCGGGTTGAACTGGTATCTCAATGACAACACCAAGATTCAGTTCCAGTACAGCAACATCCAACGGAACGTGGTCTCGCCAGCGGTCAGTGGGAATGTGAATGGATTTGGCATGCTCGGCCAGTGGTACTTTTAACCGAACCGCGTATCCGACAGGGAGGTGGTGCGATGAGATGGATCCTCTTTTCACTCGCAGTGGCTGTGCTGCTGACACTGTCGCAAAGTGGGCAATCACAGCCGGGGCCAACCCCCGGGCAGTCAATACCAGGGGGGCGGCCTGGTGCGGGCGGCGTCCTCGATACTGGCGTCCCGAAGATCTGTGTTGTCGAGTTTAAGAAGACCACCAAGGTCGTGCATGGCTCGGATCGCAAGGACTATTGCCGACCCCGATCGATCGTACTGGATGCCATCCGCTCGTGCTTCGGCCTGGGCAGCGGGTGTAAAGAGTGCAAAGAGTGTGGCGATCTCAAGACGTTTCACGTGCTGACGAAGAAGACCGTCCCCGGCCCCGAGGTTCCAGTTTGCGTGGTGAAGGACTTGTCGGCCCTGCACACGGTGAGTTCGACTGCGGCTGGTGCGGCGGTAACGCCGTAGTCGCCGATAGTTGGGAGTTCGGATCGCAACACTACTGCCTCAGCGTTAAACATTGTCCGCAGTCGTCAGCACGGCCTGGAATTCGTGCAATGCGGGCGATGCCCAAGGTTGCGGCAGTAGGTTCAACCGGTATCAGGCGAACATCCAGGCAGAGCCATTCACCTGTCCGGAATGACGAGTGTCATCGTAATTGCAACCAACAACTTAGACATGACTTGCACCGAATTGATCGCAACACACGCATTGATTCTAGATCCGGAAAGTACCCAGATTAACACGACAACTCCCCGTCTCGCACTTTGATGAGATCTGAATTCGTTCTCCAAGAGAGTCTCCGCCCAAGCAGTGGGGTTCGCCAAAAGGCTTTGGTCTCATACATGTACCCATTGCTGCTGTCCCGTTCTGTGTTAGAGCAGTTTCCGGAAGATGTATAGGGATTTGGCGAGCCGCGACCGTAACGGAGCGGGATGCCCATCACCCAATTGCGGTCGCGACTCACTCCAGCATTTCCAAAGAGGGTCTTCTCGCCCACCTCCGGCTCTGGTTCGACCCCAAGCCCACAAACTGACACTGAACTCAAGCCCCGATGGATTGCAGCGTGACGCCTTACCCTGACGTGCGTTACTCCCATCCCATCACTCGGAGCGCTCGATGACACGACCACTGATCGGCTTTCTCCTGTTCGCCCTCTTTTCCTGGGCGCTCTTTGCCCAGGAAAAGAGCGTTAAGCCCGGAATCAACGACCCGTTCAAGAACCCCGACGTCAAGGATTTTCAGGGGAAGTTCGAGGGCGAGAGCCGGGAGGTGTTCGCGAAGCGAGACAAGCTCGTCGGCCTGTGCAAACTGAAACCTGGCATGGTGGTCGCTGATGTCGGCGCTGGGACTGGACTGTTTACCCGGCTGTTCGCAAAAGAAGTGGGGGCAGGCGGGCAGGTGTACGCGGTCGATATCGCCGCGAAATTCCTCGAACATATCCAGAAAACTAGCCGGGAAGCCGGACTGCGGAACGTCACCCCTGTTTTGTGTAACCCGGACTCGGTCGATCTGCCCGCGGATTCCGTCGATCTGGCGTTCGTTTGCGACACTTACCACCACTTCGAGTTCCCAGAGCGGACGCTGCTGTCTCTCCACCGCGCAATCAAGCCCGGCGGAAAGCTCGTTGTCGTCGATTTCGCTCGCATCCCGGGGAAGAGTTCGGACTGGGTGCTGAACCATGTCCGGGCTGGGCAGGAGGTGGTCGAGAAGGAGATTATCGCGGCCGGGTTCGACAGGTCCGAGGAAGTGAAGGATCTACTCAAGGAAAACTACCTGGTCGTATTCACGAAGCCGACGAAAGCAGATGCACCGCCAGCGAAGGCTCCTGCGAAGGAGACGAAGTCGGTCACTCCGCTGGTCCCCGGGTACGGAGCCGTGGTGCCACTTCCAACGGCAGCCGAACCACCGACCAAGGGAAGCAAGGTCGTCTTCGACGTCACCGCGACCGGCAAGGAACCGGACAAACCCTTGCCCGGGTTGGAGCGTGCCGCACTGCTTCTGAACCTGGCCGGTGCCGCCGGACTGAAACCTACGGATCTGGAAATCGTGGTGGTGCTACACGGAGACGCAACATCGACAGCACTGGACGATGCTGCGTACAAGGAACTCACCGGCCGACCACACCCGAGTGCGGACTTGCTGAAGAAGTTGAAGGAGGTTGGGGTGAAGGTGCTGGTATGCGGGCAGTCGCTGGCACGAAAGGGGTACGACTCGGGACGGGTGCGGGGTGACGTGTCGGTCGCGGCCTCGGCCGTTTCGGCTGTCGTGAACCTCCAGACCCGCGGGTTCGCGTACGTTCCCGCACACTGACGGCACGGCAATCGAATCACCCCGTGGATTGTGGATAGACCGCCTTCCACTTCTCGCGGAGCGAGTCTCTCATGCGGGCGGCGCAGGCGGGCGGCACGGGATACGGTTCGCCGTCCTTGTAAAGCTGGATCGTCTTGCGGATGTTGTCCACCACCACCTGGCATGGGTTACACCCGGCCAGGTGTTCGGCGAACTCTCGGCACACGGCGATCATCGTCTCGTCGTCGACGTAGTCGTTGAGCGCTTTCAGCAACTCTTCGCAGGTCATGGCCGTCCTCCCGGTTCAGACTCCGTGCCTCGACTCACGTCGGGGCACTGCTCTGAGCCATGTGTTCAAGGAAGAAGGTATCGCCCTGGAGGGCGACGTAAGTGCTAACGAATCCCAGAATACGCTCGTCCAGCCAGTCCGCGACCGCGCGCTCGTCGATGTTGTCGAGGGGTTGAACCAGACGGCTGTGGGAGTCGAACTTGATGAGCACCGGGATGATCTGGAGGTCGTATTCCAGGACCAGGTTTCGGATATCGTAGTCAGGGCCAGCGGAGAACTTGAGTTCGATCTTGTATCGTTCGGAGACGAACGAGAAGGTTGCTTCCCGGTTATGCGGTTTGATCACCGGGTTGACCTTCACCAACTCGGCAAACCGGCTGCGGAGAAGTTCCAGCCGGGGCCGCCAGATTGTGCAAAACAGTTCCACCACGGCATCGAACTTGGCGAGCCGTGCATCTCGATCCTGCTGTTCCCGGGCTGCCTCCTGCCGCCCCACTTCGGCTCGGCGAGCCGCAGCCGTGAATTGGGCGTCGATCTGCTCTTGCAGTGTGTTGATCTCGGACATCGTTCACCTCACTTGTGCATTCAGCCATGTTGATGGTCGGGGAACACGCGGGTCGTCTCGTCACCCAGCACCCGGGTCAGTCGCTCCCGGAGGGCAAGTCGTGCCCGAAGGAGCCGGACTTTCACGTTGGCTTCCGAGATGCCGAGCAACTCAGCCGTCTCCTGGATCGAGAACCCCTCCACATCCCGCAGAACGAAGACGGCCCGGTACTTTTCATCCAGATCGGCCAGCGCCCGGTCGATTAACTCCCGAACTTCGTGTCGCTCGGCGAGGTCGGTCGGGTCATCCCGCCACGGGGCGATGAACGCTGGGTGCGGCACGTCCCCATACCCTTCCTCGGGGCCACTCGTGTCGTTGAGCGTCACGGTCGGCAAGCCTCGGCGCTTGCGGAGGAGTTTCAGGGCGTGGTTGGCGGCGATCCGTAGCACCCACGCGGCAACCCCCGATTCTTCGCGAAAGTCCCGAAGGTGTTCGACCAGACTGAGGAACGTCTGCTGGGTCACGTCCTCCGCATCGTGCGACTCTCCAAGCATTCGGTAAGCCAGCCCGAAGACCCGGGACTGGAAACGCCCAACGAGTTCCTCAAAGGCCGCGAACTCACCGGCCTGCGCGCGACGGACGATATCCCGGTCGGGATCGACAGGCGGAACAGAAACGGACTCTGGGGGTTGTGAACTCATCGACTCGAACGCTGAGGTTGTCGGACAAGTACACCCTACCCGCCCAGGCGACTCCGACCACCCCAGCGACGGGCGCGAAATCACTTCTCCTGTGGGAACCCGGCCTTCAACAGCCCCATGTAACCGTCCTTCAGTGGTCTCACGTCGTAGCCCTGCTTCTTGAGCAGCTCGCCTGCGGCCAGGCAACGGATTCCTGAGCCACAATGCAAATAGACGACGGTCCCCGGTGGCAGCGTCTTCTTGAGCTTCTCCTCCGGGACGCCCTTCTTGATGTCCGAAAGTGGGAGCAGTCGGGCGTCCTTGAGATGCCCATCTTTCCACTCACCGTCTTCCCGCACATCAACAAGTACCGCTTTCCCATCCGCGACGCTTTTCTTCACGGTCTCCAGGCTGTCGGTCGTGTGATCGGCAGCGCCGGCGAAGCCGGACACGGCACACATCGCAACTGCCCCGCATACGAATCGGTTCATCACACTCTCCAAAAATCGAAACGAACCCGACTTGCAACCCACAAGTCGAATGATTGATCCGCGACCTACTCAGGAGGTTACAGAAAATTTCCCGGCGATTTTCCCCCGGTTTGTAACTTTCTGGTTCACTCACGGATCAAGCACGGGTGAACCCATTACGGAGAATCCAATCATGTCAACGTCATGTAGCTCGACAGCAGACACCATGAAATCCTCCGTCGCCAGTGATTCGCGACAGAGCCATCGTCGTATCGTCATTGTTGGCGGCTCACTCGCGGTGATCGGGGCGGCCCTCGCGCTGTTTGTGGACCCAGCTTGGGCCGGTCTGGTTGCCCTCGGTGGGCTTGCTTTGATCCTGTTCCCTGATCGGAACTGCTGTGGCCGCTAACACGAACGGAGTTCCCAGATGAAGTCGATTTTCTCGCCACGGGCCGGCTGTAGGGTGTTGATCGCTCTGTGTCTGATCGTGATGCTCGCCGCGACTGGTACATCGACCCAGCCACCGGGCAAAGGCAAGGGAATGGGCAAGGACGAAAACTTCGCCGCCGACCGCGACGTGTTCCACTCTCTGCTGACGAATCGGAAGGATATCAAACGAACGGTGGTCGAAACCAAGACTGGTGTCGAGACGGTCACCGAATCCGCCGTGCCCGAAGTTGCAAAGAAGATTCAGGAACACGCGACCGCGATGCACTCTCGCGTCAAGGAGGGCAAGGGAATCCATTACCGCGACCCGCTGTTCGCCGAGATTTTCAAACATTCAGACAAGATCACCATGAAGGTCGAGAAAACGGAGAAGGGCGTGAAGGTGACCGAGACCTCAGACGATCCCTATGTCGCCAAGTTGATCCAGGCCCACGCCGAAGTTGTCTCGAAGTTCGTCGAGAACGGTTTCGAGGAAGTGCACAAGGATCATCCATTACCCGAGAAGGTAAAGGCGAAGAACCCATGACACCAGACGACTCCCCACGTGTGCCCGATGCCGAGGCCACACCATCCCCGAGGTATTCAATGGATGTTCTGTTACTCCTGGGTATTGTAGCTCTTTGGTTCGTCCTCCAAATCTGGGTTCTTCCGAAGGCGGGTATCTCGACCTGAATGAGTGGGGAGTGTGAGCCGCGGTCGCGGCAGAAACCCACGCCTCCAACGAATCCCAAGCCTGACCTACCCCAGGCCGAAACCACGGACCCGACGGAACGGTGAAACCCATGACAGCAACCGTAGCCCAGGTTGAACCTCGCCGTGTGTGGCCGGTCGTTCGGTCCATCGGAACGGCCGCACTTGCAGTCGTCGGCCTCGTCGCGTTCCTGGCCTGGATGGGCGGCGCTTTCCGCGAGAAGGTGCAACCCGGCGAGGTATCCGTGCCACGAGAGGTTGCTACCGGTCGGCCGGCGGCGAAAGTCGAGAAACGGCGGATTGAGGACACGGCGACCGCTGTCGGAAGCGTGCAGCCTCGGCGACGAACGGAGGTTTCGGCCCAGTTACTCGCCCGCATCCTCGACGTGAAAGTTCGCCCTGGCGACGCCGTGAAGCCAGACCAAGAGTTGGTCCTGCTCGACAACCGCGAACTGCTCGCTCAACAGGCAGAGGCACTTGCGGCCGTGACGGCCACTGAGGCCGACTTGCTCGTCCGCAAGAGCGACTTCACCCGCGCCCAAAGCGAGCGGGAGAAAGGCGTCATCGGTGTGGCGGAATTTGCCCGCTACGAGGGAGCGATGAAGGTGGCAGAAGCCCAGGTCAAGCGGGTGAAGGAAGCGGTCAATCGACTTGACGTGCAACTGACCTACACGAAAATCGTCGCCGGTTCTCGGGGAATCGTCGCGGACCGATTCGCGGACCCTGGCGACATCGCGACTCCGGGCAAGCCGATCATGGTGATCTACGATCCGGCGGAACTGGAACTCCATGTGAACGTCCCCGAAAGCCTCGCTCCGGAGCTTCGCGAGGGTCAGCAACTCGCGATTCAGATCGAGGCCGCTGGGATTCGAGACGCAATGGGGTCGGTTCGCGAGGTGGTGCCGCAGGCACAGCAAGCAAGCCGCTCCGTGCTGGTGAAGGTGACATTGCCAAAGGTGCCGTCCGTGAAACCACCGCTGCCAGGCATGTTCGGCCGTGTCAGCATCCCCGTCGGCACCGTGGAGCGGCTGTTCGTGCCGATTACCGCGGTGCGTCAACTCGGCCAACTCGATCTGGTCGAGGTGATAAACTCCGATAACACGTTGACACGCCGGTTCGTTCGCGTCGGCCCTGTGACCGGGGATCGTGTCGAGATCCTTTCCGGACTGAGTGAGGGCGAAACCGTCGCCCTGCCGCCGACCCGCTGAACATTCCTCGCAAGTTCCGCCCCACTCCGAGGATTCCCCGGATGACCTCGCCACGCACCGATCACAGCTTCGTCTCCCGCATTGTCGAGGCGTTCCTTCACGGGAATTTGTCGGTTCTGCTCATCCTCCTCATGCTGGCGTGTGGGGCCGCGGCTCTCTTTCTCACACCGCGAGAGGAGGAGCCGCAGATCGTCGTGCCGATGGCCGACATCTTCATCCGCATGCCCGGAGCCACTGCCGAGGAAATCGAACAGCAAGTCTCCTCAAAGCTCGAAAGGCTCCTCGCGCAGATCGACGGCGTGGAGTACGTCTACTCGATGTCGCGGCCGGGGGAAGCAATCGTCACGGTGCGGTTCTTCGTGGGTGAGAACCGCGAAGCGAGCCTCGTGAAACTCCACAACAAGATCATGATGCACTCGGATGTGGTTCCGCCCGGGGTCACGGGCTGGGTGGTCAAGCCCGTGGAGATCGACGATGTGCCACTGGTGAACGTCACGCTGTGGAGCAAGACGTCGGACGACTTCGCTCTGCGGCGAGTGGCCGAGCAGGTGGAGGTGGCGCTTCAGGGCGTTCCTGACACGGCCCGCACCGAGATCGTCGGCGGTCGCCGTCGGCAACTCCGCGTGGCACTCGATCCCGAACGCATGACCGCCCGGCAGGTCACGCCGCTGGACGTGGACCGTGTGCTCCGCGGCGCGAACGTGAACATCCAGGCCGGATCTCTGCGATCGAATAACCGCGAAGTGACGGTTGAGGGCGGGTCGTTCGTTCAGACCGCGAAAGAACTCGAAACTCTGGTCGTTGGCGTCTTCGCGGGCAAGCCGGTGTATGTGAACGAGATCGCGAAGGTACTCGACGGCCCCGAGGAACCCGGCACCTACACTCGCATCAGCTTCGGCCCCGGGACCAAGAACCGCCCCGACGGCGTGACCGACTATCCGGCTGTGACCGTCGGCGTTGCCAAGCGGAAAGGGAGCAACGCGGTGTCGGTGTCGCATGCCATCGAGGCGAGACTTGCCGAACTCCGCGGCACGGTCATCCCGCACGACATTGAGGCCCGCATCACCCGGAACAACGGCGAGACAGCCGACGAGAAGGTGAGCGAGTTGATCCGCGAACTCGGCCTCGCCATTATCATCGTATCCGCACTGGTCATGTTCAGCCTGGGCTGGCGGGAAGCGATTATTGTCGTCTTGGCGGTGCCGCTCACGTTCGCACTCACGCTGCTGGTCAATTACCTTGCGGGGTACTCGATCAACCGCGTGACGCTGTTCGCTCTTATCCTCGCGCTGGGCCTCGTGGTCGATGATCCAATCGTGGACGTGGAGAACATTTTCCGCCACTTTGGACTCCGGAAGAAGCCGCCACGCGAGGCCGTCCTCGATGCCGTGAATGAGGTCCGTCCGCCGATCATTGTGGCGACGCTGGTCGTGATGGTGTCGTTCCTGCCGATGATGTTCATCACGGGAATGATGGGGCCGTACATGCGGCCGATGGCGTTGAACGTCCCGGTCGCGATGTTCATGTCGATGGTGGTCGCGTTCACCGTCACGCCCTGGCTGAGCTATCAGGTGCTGAAGGGCGTCTACGACAAGGGCGGCCACGAACCGACCGACCCGCACAAGACGCGGACCTACCGCGTATACCGTGCCGTGCTGACTCCGTTTCTCGAATCACGCCGTGCAGCCTGGGCACTCATCGGCTTCACCGGGCTCTTGCTCGCGGGGGCGTGCATTGTGCCGGCGCTGGGACTCGTGCCGCTCAAGATGTTACCGTTCGACAACAAGAATGAGTTCCAGGTTCTCGTCGATCTCCCCGAAGGTACGACGGTCGAGACGACCGACGCGGTTTTGCAGGAGATGGCTCACGAATTGAAAAAGAATCCGGAAGTGGCCGAGGTGCTGACGTTCGCCGGCACCGCGTCGCCGATGGACTTCAACGGCATGGTCCGGCATTACTATTTGCGTCGAGAACCGCATCGTGGCGACCTTCGCGTAAACCTGATCTCCAAGGAAGATCGCTCAACACAGAGCCATGCCATCGTACTTCGAGTCCGCAATGGATTGGACCAACTGGCCCGCATGCACAACTCCCGAATCAAGATCGTGGAGGTGCCTCCCGGGCCGCCCGTTCTCAGCACGCTCGTCGCCGAAGTGTATGCAAAACCCTTCCAGACGCAGAGCGAACTCAAGGCAGACGCTCGCCACGTTCGCTCGTTGTTCGAGAAGGAGCCGGGCATCGTTGATGTGGACGACACATTCGAGGCCGACCGACCGCGATACGTCTTCCGCGTGGATAAGGAGAAGGCATCGCTTACCGGCATCACGACCGAGCAGATTGCGAACACTCTGCGGATCGGGCTCAACGGCATGACACCCGGCGAGGGCGACCCCAAGGATTTCCGCGCGGGCAGCGGCCACCTCCCGCGAGAATTGAACCCCCTGACGATTTTGATTCAGGTGCCTCTTGGCAACCGGACCGGGCTGACCGATCTCCTCCGTCTGGGCGTGAAAACGCCGGGTGGCGAGATTGTTCGAGTTGGTGAGTTGGGAAGGTTTGAGGAGTTGCCCGCGGAGCAGACGATCTACCACAAGAATATGCGGCGTGTCGGATACGTCACGGCGGACACGGCGGGCCGCACACCGGCCGAGGCGGTCATCGGGCTTCTGTTCCAGATTCGGGATCACCCGACGCCGGGTGGCGCGGAAGTGGTCTGGACCGGTGAAGGCGAGTGGAAGATCACGCTGGATGTGTTCCGTGACCTCGGGTTGGCCTTCGGTGGGGCCATGCTTCTGATCTACATCCTGATGGTGTATCAGACGGGAAGTTACCTCATTCCACTCGTGCAGATGATCTCGATTCCACTCACGGTGATCGGGATCATGCCCGGGTTCTGGCTGTTGAATCTCGTGACCGGAACCACGGTCGGCGGGTTTGCGAATCCGGTGTACTTCACGGCCACCGCGATGATTGGGATGATCGCACTGGCAGGTATCGCGGACCGGAATGCGATTCTGCTGATCGACTTCATCCAGCACGTCCGCGACCGCGGAGCGACATTGAAGGAAGCGCTGATCGAAAGCGGTGCCGTGCGGTTCAGGCCAATCCTGCTCACCGCTGGGGCAGCGATGCTCGGTGCGTGGCCAATCACACTCGACCCCGTGTTCAGCGGATTGGCTTGGGCGTTGATCTTCGGGTTGCTCGTCTCAACCGCGTTCACCCTGCTGTTGGTGCCGGTCGTGTACTGGATGCTTTACCGAGGGTCGGAGGGCCGTTCTGGGGTTTGATCACTCGTCGTTCGACCGGTGCTGCGGATCGGATGCCTCAGCATCGCAATTGCCACCTGACTTTACCCTGCTGCACTGAAAGCCAACCGCAAGTGCCTCGTTTGATTTGGGCTCTCCGGGGGCTCCACGGACAACGCGCGATACCATTTGAGTTGGTGAAAGTCACGGCGAAGAAGTTGGGGATCGAGTTGTTGTTCCTCCCGTCGTATTCACCGAACCTGAACCTGATTGAACGCTTGTGGAAGTTCGTGAAGAAGGAAGCGTTAGTCGTCGTCATCAGGATTTCAAAAGGTTTCAAGACCCCATCGACGGCTGTCTGGACGACCTGCCGGCGAAACACCGAGAGAAGCTCACGACGCTGATGACACACAACTTCCAAATGTGGGACGACGTGTTACCCCCGAACGCATAAAGCATATCGATCCGATCACTGCGGAGCACTCTCCCAAAAATGCCCTCGCCCCCGGCCATCGTGATTGATCAGCCATGATCGAAACGCTGCGTGGAGCGGAACGAAAC
Organism: Planctomycetota bacterium; assembly: GCA_021413735.1. Classification (GTDB taxonomy): domain Bacteria; phylum Planctomycetota; class Planctomycetia; order Gemmatales; family Gemmataceae; genus Gemmata. The sequence goes on along the minus strand of JAIOPV010000040.1, from coordinate 33,332 downwards.
TAGTTGTCATCCACCGGGTTGAATGAGTTGAAAAAGCCACATGTGTCCATCCGGATGAGAGAAAATCACCTGGAACAACCGGGCAGACGTCGATTCGCCATTGTCCCGACCGCTTCAGGCGGCCGTTCTGCCCCGGCCACCGCGAGAGACATACCCTCACCCTGAAGACCACACTACTACTATCGGAGGCAACCCGATGGCTACCACGCTTCTGCTCACACTGGTTTTTCTCGCAGCCGATCCCGAGTTCAAACCCGACCAGAGCAAACTCCCCGTACCACCCCCGAAGGGCGCGGTCTCACTCCTCGATGACAAGGGCCACTCATTCTTGAGTATGGCGGGCGAGAAGATCGACTGGCCGGTCGAGGATGGCGTGGCCGTCTCAACGCCCAAAAAAAACCAGAACCACATCGTCTCCAAACTCCACTTCCGGGACGCGGACATCCACGTCGAATTCATGCTGCCGGAAAAGGGGCCAGCGAACAGCGGCGTCTACATTCACGGAAACTACGAAGTGCAGATCCTGAATTCGTTTGGCAAGGAGAAGATCACTCAGGAAGATGCCGGCGCGCTGTACGGGTTCTCGGCGCCCCTCGTAAATGCCTGCCGGAAGCCCGGCGAGTGGCAAGTCTTTGACATCCGCTATCGGGCCCCGCGGCGCGACGAATCCGGCAAGATCGTCGAGAATGGAACTGTTACAGTGTGGTTCAACGGGATGAAAGTCCAGGATGGAACCCAGTTCGGCGAGCCGAAGTCGGCGTTCCACCCATTCCGGTTCGGAACGACCCCGTACCTGGAAAAGATCCGGGATCGACAGAAGAAGACGATGATCGGGCCGGTGTTCCTTCAGGACCACGGCAACCCCGTGAAGTTCCGAAACGTTTGGGTTCTCCCTGCGGACGACCGGGCCTCCGTCTATGACCCCGGTGAAAAATGAGCCTACCCCCCTCGACTACCACACTCGCGACCGGAGTTGTTCCCGTGACTCGTTCCCTCATCGCACTCGCAGTCCTGCTTTGTGTTCCGCTCGGCGGCGCCACCGCCGCCGACCCGATCGCAGGAAAGAAGCCCAATATCGTCTTCGTGCTGACCGACGACCAGGGGTACGGCGACATCTCGGCCCACGGCAACCCGATCCTCAAGACACCGAACCTCGACAGGCTCCACGCGGAAGGCGTCCGGTTCACTGACTTCCACGTCAGCCCGACATGCTCGCCGACCCGGTCCGCGCTCTTGACCGGCCGGCACGAGTTCAAGAACGGGGTCACGCACACGATCCACGAGCGCGAGCGACTCACCCCCAAGGCGACGACACTCGCGCAGGTGCTCAAGGCCACCGGATACACGACCGGCATCTTCGGCAAGTGGCACCTCGGCGATGAACCCGATCACTGGCCCGACAAGCGCGGGTTCGACGAGATGTTCATCCACGGTTGCGGCGGCATCGGCCAGTCCTATCCAGGTAGTTGTGGCGACGTCCCCGGCAACTCGTACTTCGACCCGACCATCCTGCACAACGGCACGTTCGAGAAGACCAAGGGGTACTGCACCGACGTGTTCTTCACCCAGGCGACGAAATGGGTCGAATCGGTGAAGGGGAAAGACAAGCCGTTCTACTGCTACATCCCGACGAACGCTCCACATGCGCCGCTCAACGTCCGCCCCGAAGACGAGGCCCGCTACAAGGATCTGGTCAAGCAACCGAACGTCGCCAAGTTCTTCGGCATGATCGCCAACATCGACGACAACGTCGGCAAGTTCCTGGGCAAGCTGAAGGAGTGGGGTTTGGAGAAGGATACGCTGGTGATCTTCATGAACGACAACGGCGGCACCGCGGGCGTGCCGGTCTTCAACGCGGGGATGCGGGGTCAGAAGGTGACGCCGTGGCTCGGCGGCACACGGGCGTCGTCGTTCTGGCGGTGGCCCGGCACCCTCACACCGGCTGACTGCGACCGGCTTACCGCCCACATCGACTTCTTCCCGACCCTCGCCGAACTCGCCGGCGCGAAATTGACCGACGAGGTGAAGGGACAGGTTGAGGGCCGCAGCCTGGTCCCGCTGCTCCAGAATCCGAAGGCCGAGTGGGCAGACCGCACGTTGTTCACCCACATCGGGCGGTGGCCCAAGGGGGCGAAGCCGGACGACCACAAGTATGCCGGGTGCAGCGTCCACACAAAGCAATGGCACCTCGTATCGGCGGGCAAAGGGAAAGGGATGTGGGAACTCTTCGACCTGACGGCCGACCTGGGCGAGAAAACCGACGTCGCGGAGAAGCACCCGGACGTGGTGAAGAAACTCAACGCCGAGTACGACGCGTGGTGGGTATCGCTGACGCCCTATCTGGTGAACGAGGACGCGGTGCCCCCGAAGGAGAACCCTTTCAAGGAACTCTATTGGAAGCAGTTCGGTAAGCCGAAGTAGGGCGTGCAAGAGGGCAAGTGACGAGTTGGTACCGAAGAAAAATTGACCCCTCCAACGCTGGAGCCTCCCCATGTCCCGATGGATCTTTGTGCTCGCCGTCCTGCTGTCGGCGAGTCATACCTTGCCGGTGTCGGCCGCGGACCGGCCCAACATCGTGCTCATTTACGCCGATGACATCGGCTACGGGGACCTGAGTTGCTATGGAGCGACGAAGGTCAAAACCCCAAACTGCGACAAGCTCGCCGCCAGTGGCATTCGGTTCACCGACGGGCACAGCGTCGCATCTGTGTGTACGCCGTCGCGGTACTCACTGATGACTGGTGAGTACGCCTTCCGCAAGAAGGGCACCGGGATTGCCTCCGGCCTCGAAGGCTTGCTGATCGACACGGAACGGACCACCCTGCCCTCTGTGCTCCAGAAGGCCGGGTACCGCACCGGGGTCGTGGGCAAATGGCACCTCGGGCTCGGGGCGACGCCGACGAACTACAACGAGGCGATCAAGCCGGGGCCGCGCGAGGTCGGGTTCGACTACGCCTGGATCCTGCCCGCCACCGGGGACCGCGTGCCATGCGTCTGGGTCGAGAACGACCGCGTGGTGAACCTCGACCCGAAAGACCCGATCAAGCTCGACTACTCTGTGAAGCGTGGGGACAAGGAGTCGTTCATCAATGGTGTCCCACGGATCGGCGGGCAGACCGGCGGCAAGGCGGCACTGTGGAAGGATGATGAGATGTCCTTCGTGATCGCCGAGAAGGGTTGCGACTTTATCCAGAAGAGCAAGGACAAGCCGTTCTTCCTGTTCCTGGCCACTCACAACATCCACGTGCCCCGCGTGCCGAATGCGCAGTTCAAGGGCAAGAGCGACTGCGGGGTTCGCGGGGACGCCATAGTTGAGTTCGACTGGATGGTGGGTCAGGTTCTCGCCAAACTCGACAAGCTCGGCCTCGCGGAGAACACGCTCGTCGTGCTCACCAGCGACAACGGCGGGGTGCTCGACGACAACGGGCCGGACAAGGTCCACGGGATCGGCGACCCGGACGCCACCAACGGTCACAAGCCCAACGGCGCGCTCCGTGGGACGAAGGCGACGGTGTTCGAGGGCGGCACCCGTGTGCCGTTCGTCGTCCGCTGGCCCGCGAAGGTGAAACCCGGTACCTCGGACGCCTTGATGAGCCAGATGGACCTCCTCGCGAGTTTCGCTGCGCTCACCGATCAAACCATCCCCAAGGGTCATGCTCCTGACAGTGAGAACCACCTGGACTCGCTGCTCGGGGCCAAGAAGTCGGGCCGTGAGTTCCTGGTCGAACAATCCAATGGCGGCGCCCCATTCGGGTTCCGCAGCGGCACCTGGAAGTTGGTACCCAGCGGCCCCAAGGCCAAGGAAGCCGGTCCGGCACTCTTCGACCTCGCCACCGACCTGGGCGAATCGAAAAACCTTGCCGCCGCAAACCCGGACAAGGTGACTGCGATGGCAGCGAAGCTGGCCGAGATTACCGGGCAACCGCTGCCGAAGAAGGACAAGAAACCAGAGGGCAAGTGATGCGACGTCTGTGCTTTCCGCTGCGACCAACGATCCTCGCCCTGTTTGGTCTGGTGTTCCTGGGTGGCGTCGCCCCGGCAGCGGAGCCGGCCCGGAAGCCGAACGTCGTGTTCATCCTGGCGGACGACCTCGGCTGGGCGGACCTCACGCCCTACGGCAGCACGTTCCACGACACGCCCAACTTGAAGCGACTCGCCGACCGGTCGGTGCGGTTCACCAACTCCTACGCGGCCAGCCCGCTCTGCTCACCGACGCGGTCCAGCATCCTCACCGGCCTGTACCCGGCCCGCACGGGCATCACCGCGCCGGTCTGCCACCTGCCCGCGATCCAGTTGGAGAAGCGGCTGGTCGCCGGGTCACCGAAGTCTCGCGTGATCCAGGCCGACAGCCTCACCCGGCTCAAGAGCGAATACGTCACCCTCGCCGAGGTGTTCAAGGAGGCGGGGTACGCGACCGCCCACTTCGGCAAGTGGCACCTCGGGCACGGGGACGGGTACGAGCCGAAGGACCAGGGCTTCGACTCAGACACCCCGCACACGCCGAAGGCTCCCGGGCCGGGCGGCGGGTACTTCGCTCCGTGGAAGTTCATCACCGACCCGCAGTTCAAGGGCAAACCGGGCGAACACATCGATGAGTGGATGGCCGGGGAGGCCGCGACTTTCATTGCCGCTCAGAAGGGGAAGCCGTTCTACCTGAACTTCTGGATGTACTCGGTCCACAGTCCGTGGAACGGGGACCCAAAGCTGATCGAGCAGTTCAAGAAGACCGTTGACCCGAAAGCCCCGCAGCAGAACCCGGTCTACGCAGCGATGGTCAAGAACATGGACAACGCAGTCGGCAAACTGCTCGACGCGCTCGAAGCAGCGAAGGTAGCCGACGACACCATCATCGTGTTTACCTCGGACAACGGCGGGTGGGCGTACCCTCCGAAGGCTACCGACCCGAAGGGCTACGAGGACATCCCGGCGACGAGCAACGCGCCGCTGCGAAGTGGGAAGGCGTCGAACTACGAGGGAGGGACGCGGGTGCCGTGCCTGGTCGCGTGGCCGGGAAAGGTGAAGGCGGGGACGAGCGACGCCCTGTTCAGCAGCGTGGACTGGTTCCCAACGCTGCTCGCGATGACCGGCGTCCAACCGAAGTCGATGCCGAAGGTGGACGGCGTTGACCAGACGCCCACGATCCTGGGACAGAAGCCCGTCCGCGACACGGTGTATGTCCACTTCCCGCACGGCAGCGAGACGCAGGAGGTTGGGATTCCCGGGTTCTGGCCGGCGACGTGGGTCCGAAAGGGCGACTGGAAACTGATTCGGTTCTACGCCAAGAACGACAACGGCACCGACCGCCTGGAACTCTACAACCTGAAGGATGACATCGGGGAGACGAAGAACCTCGCCGCCGAGAAGCCCGTGGTGGTGAAGGACCTCGCGGGGCTGATCGACGCATTCCTGAAGGACACCGAAGCGGTCGTCCCGAAGGCAAACCCTGGGTTTGCCAAGCAGCCAGCGGCCGGGGCTCCGATCGGGTGGACGCCGGGCAAGGACGCGGCCGTTGCGACGAAGGACGGGGTTCTCGTCATCACGTCCACTGGCGGCGACCCGTACATCGTCACGCGTGACCTACCGGCGGGAGAGGGACCGTACACGGTCGAGTTCAAGATGAAGTCGGGCAGCCGCGGCAGCGGGCAGGTCTTCTGGACCACGGCCGACGACAAGGGCTTCCACCGCGATCGCTCCGCAGCGTTCGAGCCGAAGCACGACGGCGAGTGGCACGAGTACGCTCTCAAGCTGTCGGTCGAAAAGCCATTGACGGGGCTCCGACTCGATCCCTCCACGGCTGCCGGTGAAATCCGTCTCGACGCGATCAAGTTGAAGAACAAGGAAGGCAAGACGATCCAATCCTGGCCCAACCCGCCCGCGGAGAAGAAGTGACCGCAGGCACACACGGAGCAAGCTCGCCATGACCTCGAAACTGATTTCCGCCGCCCTTGCACTCTGCGTCGCGTGGCCCGCGCAAGGCCAGCAACCGAAGGGGACGGTCAAACTCACCGACGCGAAGGTTGTCACGGCCGACCACGTCTACAAGAAGACGCCCGAGGGCGAACTGACGCTGCACGGCTTCTTCCCGGCGGACTGGAAGGCGACCGACAAGCGGCCGGTGATCGTGTTCTTCTTCGGCGGCGGGTGGAAGAACGGGGCGTTCACGCAGTTCGTGCCGCAAGCTGAGTATTTCGCCAGCCGCGGCATCGTCGCCATCTCCGCGGATTACCGGATCGAGTCGAAGCACAAGACGAAGCCCGACGCCGCCGTCGAAGACGCGAAAAGCGCGATCCGCTGGGTTCGGGCGAACGCCGCCAAACTCGGCATCGACCCGGACAAGGTGATTGCGTCGGGCGGCTCCGCCGGAGCGCACCTTGCGGCCGCAACCGCGCTCGTCGAGAAGTTCGACGCGACCGACGACCCGAAGGTGTCATGCAAGCCGAACTCGCTGGTGCTGTTCAACCCGTTCCTCAACGGCAAGGGGCGCACGATTGCCGGCAGTGATGGCTCGAACATCGCCGAGGCGATCTCGCCCACACTGTTCCTCAAGAAAGACGCGCCGCCGTGTGCCATCTTCTTCGGCACGAGCGACGCGATGCTCGACATGGGCAAGGAGTATGTCGCGAAATGCAAGGAACTAGGCGTGAAGGCCGAACTGTACACCGCAGCGGAGCAACCGCATGGGTTCTTCAACCGGGAACCGTGGCTGAGTGTCACGACCCGCAAGGCCGACGAGTTCCTGACGGCGTTGGGGTATCTGAAGGGCGAACCGGCGCTCAAACTGCCCGCGACCGCCCCGGAACTGAAGCACGAGACTGTCACCGTCAAGCCCTGAACCACTCCTCTGGCCCCGCTCCGGTGAGCGGGGCCAGAGGAACCTCAGTGTCACTTCTCCTTGCCCGGTCTGCCACCGTTGTTGCCGAGCCGTTTCCACCAGTCCGGCCCCTCCTTCTCGACCTCCGCGGTAAACTCCTTCAGGCGCTTCGTCATCGCGGCAAGGCGCTCCGTTTCCTTCCCACTCAAGTCGGTCACTTCCTTCGGGTCGGCCTTCAGGTTGTACAACTCAACCTTGCTGAAGTCCTGCGAAGCGAGGATCTTCCAGTCGCCGTCGCGGAGTGCCATGTGGAGGTTGTTCGGGGCCATGTTCAACCGCCAGTAGAGCGGCACCTTGCGGTCCGCGTTCGCGACCTTGCCGGTCAATACTGGGAGTACGTCGGTGCCGTCGATCACCCGGTCAGCGGGCGGTTTGACACCACAGATACCGAGCACCGTCGGGAATATGTCGCTGCCGATCACTGGGCCGTCGGCGGTGGTGTTCGGCTTGATCTGTCCCGGCCACCGAGCCATGCCGGGCACGCGGATACCGCCCTCGTACATCGCCCGCTTCCGCCCGCGGAGCCCCCCGGTGCTGCCACGGGTGCGGTTCTTTAACCCGTCGCCCTCCGGCCCGTTGTCCGACGTGAAGAACACGAACGTCGTGTCGGTCAACTTCTGGTCGTCGAGCGCCTTCATGAGTTTGCCGAATGCGTGGTCGAGTTGCGACACGTTACCGTGGTGCTGGCGAAGATCTTCGTCGAGGTCAGCGTAGGGCTTCTGGAACTGTGGGTCGGTCTCGATCGGCAGGTGCGGTTCGTGTGTCCACACGGCGAGGAAGAACGGCTTCGACTTGTCCCGCTTGGTCGTCAACCAGTCGATCGCCTCCTCGGCGACGAGTGGGGCGGAAAACCCTTCCAGTTTCCCGACCGGCTTGCCGTTGCGGACGAAGTTGGCCGGGTTTTTGTGACTCGGTCCGGCGTTGTTCTGGGTGGCCATCCAGTGGTCGTACCCGTGGTCGCCGGGCTGCGGCTGGGCTGGGTCGTTGAACTTGCCGTTGAGGTGCCACTTCCCGACGTGGCAGGTGGCGTAGCCGGCCTCCTTCAGCAACTTGGGGAGCGTGATTTCGCTGGCACGCAAGTGGACCTCGCTCCCCTCGGCGATCCAGGTGTAGACGCCGTTGCGGTGCGGGGTGCGGCCGGTCAGGATCGCCGACCGCGACGGCGAGCAAACGGCACTCGCCGCGTAGCACTGCGATAGGCGGACGCCCTCCTTGGCGAAGGCGTCGAGGTTCGGGGTCTTGATCCGCGGGTGACCGTAACAGCCGAGGTCGCCGTACCCGAGGTCGTCGGCCAGGAAGATCACGATGTTGGGTTTCGCGTCCGCGGCAACTGCGGGCAGCGTGAGTCCGAACACGAGTGCGAGCGCTGCGAAACAGCGATTCATCTGGCCACTTGGGGGAGAGAGGTGTCACTTCTGGGTGTAAACGGCGGCATCCATCCGCTTACGTCACACCAGCATCGTTGGGGATTGGCAGTGAAAAGGCAAGTGCGATTATCTCCTCAGCCTGATCCGTCTGTCACGACCCGCGACCAACTGCGGTAACAGACCGTGGCGTCTGATATTAACACGCGATGGCGTCATGGAGCCTCCGCTCTGGATGCGAAGTAGCCTCGGACACTTCTTGGCTTGGTGAGGGCTTCGTCGGCGCTGAATTTACGACACGGTAGAGACAGGCGCGGACGGGGCGCGAGACTCGGTGGTCACTCCACCAGAACGATCTCGTGCTGCCGGGACGAGAGGAATTCGCATCCCGCGGCGGTCACCAGCACGTCCTCCTCAAGTCCGATCAATCCCGCGCTGGTCGGCACCCCCAGTTCGAGGGTGAAAACGTTGGCGGCTTCGACCATCATCTCCGTGTTGCGGCCGTAGCAGGGCCACCGCGGCCCGAGCATCGTACCACCATCGTGCACCGCCCGCCCGAGGCTGTGCCCGAGTCCGTACTTGAACTCCGGGTACCCCGCATCCAGCACCACCTTCCGGGCGGCCGCGTCCACCTCGAATCCTTTTACCCCTGGTCGCAGTGCCGCAGCACCCGCTTCGATAGCCCTCACCACGGTCTCGAAAGCTCGCCGAACGTCTTGGGGCGGACCGGATTCACCCGGCCGTCGCACGTACCACATCCGCTGGATGTCCGAGCAGTATCCGTCAAGCCGCACGCCCAGATCGACGTGGACGACGTGTCCCGGCTCGACCCGAACCGCTTCCGATGGGTAGGTGTGGCCGAGGTCGGATGCCGGACCGCTGTTGACGATCGGGCACCCTTCGGCCGACCACGCCGGCATAACACCCAGGTCGGCGAATCGCGCGTGGACAAACGCGGCCAGTTCTCGCTCGCTCCGTCCGGGTCGGATCTCGGCCGTGAGCATGCCAACAACCCGTTCGGTCACGGCCACAGCCCGGCGGATCCGCTCGACCTCTGACGGTGTCTTGCGGCCCCGCAGGCGGACCAGCAGTGGGGCAGCGCTGGTCAACCGTCCGAGGTACGGCGTGCCAGCGAGCAACTCTTGCAGGAGAAGCCAGTGGCCGTGCGTCAGGCCGTCGGCCGTCACATCGTCGAGGCTGTAGTTCAGACCGATCGTCCCCGGGTCGAGCCGCCGGAGGGCATCGAGCAGTGGGCCGCGGATGTCCTCGTCATACCCGACCACCTCGCGAAACACCTTCCTGGCCTTCACGGCAGATGTGTCGAAGTTGGCGACGATCGCGATCCGCTCGCCGCCGGCACCGAAGATGAAGGCCGAGTTCCGCACCACGCTCGCACAGACCACCTGGTCGATACCCGGGTCGGGGTGCATGTCCGTCTCGCGGGCGAACGTCAACCAGCAGTCGAGGCCTGTCTCGGCCAGGAGTGCCTGGGCCTGGTCGGCCTTCTCGTGCAACAACATGTCTGCCTCGTGAGTGGTTTCGACCGCGTCTCGCCATGCTACAGAATGAGGGGGAGCAAGCCATCCATTTGGTCCGCTCGCCGTGGATGAGGTGGCCGACAACGTCGAAAGGGCCAACGGTCGCATCACGGGAGTTGCTCCTGGACCAGCATTCGCTGACGCAGGCAATCAATCATGGCAGTGTGACCGCTCTCCGCGGCGCTACTGAAGTCGCACTCGTCGTGGTTCGTGCCTGGAACCTCACGGTCATTCACGGACAGTCACGCGTTTGGTATCAGCTGCTGTTTAACTGCCGCTGCTTTCGGTACACGCCGGGGCTGACACCCACCTCACGGCAAAACACTTCGTACAAGCGTTGAAGGGTGCCGAACCCGACGTCGCTGGCGATCGCCGCCAGCGACCGGGTGTTTTGGACCAACTCCCGCTTCGCCCGCTCGACGCGGATGCGACGGATCTCGGTCGCAACCGGACGATCCAGGTACTTCCGGAAGTAGTTCTGCAGCGTCCGAACCTCCGCCCCAACCGCTGCTGCCACGTCGTCGGGGCCGATGGGCCGGTGACTGTTGGCCGAGATGTACGCCAGAGCGGAAGACACCAGATCGTTCTCAACGGCGAAGAAATCGGTCGATTCGCGAACGACCAGACCTTGCGGAGGCATCAAGATCGGCTTCGACGGTGCCGCTCTGCCGTCGATCAATCGGTCGAGCAACCGGGCCGCCTCATAGCCGATCCGGTCGTAGCCGATCTCGATACTGGTGAGCGATGGTCGAGGGTGCTCGCACAGGGTCGGCTCGTTTTTGCCGGCGATGATCGCAATGTCCGCTGGGACTCGCCAGCCACGCTGGTGGCACTGCTGTGCCACCAAACGGCCACAGCCCTCGAGGCCGACGTACACGCCGATGGGAGGGGTCAAGCAGTCCATCCATTCCCCGATCAGTCGTTCGGTCCTTCGCCAGTGGCCCAGGTCTCGCCACGGGTTTTGCGGAATCTGTCCCGAAGTACAGGGGAAGCCGGCTTCACCAACGACGCGGACGAACTCCTTCACCTCCAAGTCGTGGTCGACGTTCTTGGGCGCGGTCAAAGTGCCGAACGTCCGGAATCCACGGGCCAGGAGGTGCTCCGCGAACAGGCGACCCGACAGCGTCGAATCGGGATACACGCCCGGTACGAGGTGGTGGGCCGGCGAACTGGGCCACACGTTCACGACCGGCACCCCCAGTCGAGCCGCTCGTGCGACCAACTGTCGGTTTGCACGAGCGATGATGCCGTCGTACGGAGGGGGCGTCCCCCGCCGTGTGGGCAAGGTGTCGTGAGCGAACTCGTCGATGATCGTGTCCCAACCGTGTTCCCCAGCATACTGCTGCGTCCCGGCGAAGATGGCCGCGTGCCGTTTTTGCGTCCACTGAAGGTCCAGCATCACCGCCACCCGGCGTGGTCGTTTTGCCATGTCACCATTCCTACAATCGATGATTATTTTCCCAGGAACGATAATTCCCGTTGAGAAGCCGGAATGCACGCAGATCCTTGGACCTGCCCTGGGTCGCATTCACCCAATCCGCCAGGCGGTGTCGCATCGAGGGATCGTCCGGACCTTTGGAGGGAACATCTTGTCCGAACTGGAAGTTCGTGGGTTCTGCGTCATCGGGTGCAAACGCGGCGATCAACTTCACGATGGTGGGAAGTTGATCGCCGCGGTGGTGAACACATGCGGCGATTCCTGAGCAACCTTATGCAAGAAACTCTCGGATCGGGCCCTTCTGATCGATTTTCATCTTCTCCAGAGCCAAATCCAGATCCCCATAGTGAGGAATCGGGTTGCCGTAAGCGTTCAGAATGGTCGTGTACAAGTTCCCGAGGGTTTTGTGACCTTCTTTCCCGTGTTTCGGGAGTCGGATGTAACGACCCGCGATGTTGAGCTTGGTATTGCGGCCGGTGAAGACGAGGAATGGCCATTCGACCCCAGAGCTATGGTGGGTCTCGCCGTTGTCGGGGAAGTAGAGCAGCGTCGTGTTATCGAACATATTGCCGTCGCCCTCGGGGACGACCTTCAACCGCGTGACGATGGTGTTGATCAGCGACATGTGCTGAAGGCGAACTTCCGTGCGGACTTCATCGGCCTTGAGATCGCCGAAACCCTTGTTATGCCCGACGTCGTGCAAGTTCACAGTTTCTTTTTCGAGACGATTCAGACCTGTGTACGGCGTACCAAGCTCATCGGCCGTGAAGGCCACGACGTTCGTCATCCCGGAAATCAGAGTGGCGAGTAGAATCTCGACGTGACCTCGTTGACGATCGACCGTGGTGATGTCATCCGCAAGGTACTTGGCATCCAGGGTGGGCAGGTGCTTACGGATCACATCGGCCATTTTCTCAAGCCGACCATTGCGAGCCCGGACTTCTTCGACCGAATCAGCGTAGTTTGCGACTTTCGTGCGCTCGACTCCGTTGAGATTGCCAGCGAGGCTCGACTGCTTCCCGGCAGTAAACTCCAGAACCTTTCGCTCGAGGTTGTACTCGACTTGATCGGACTTGTTATTGTAGACCACCTTGAACAACTCACGGAGTGCGATTTTCGGAGAACCATAGGCCAGGTTTGGCTGTTGCGGCCCGCGAGCCGAGAACCCCGTCTCGATACCGTTGATGTTCCCACGCGCGTTGCCGCCACCTGTTGGGAAGCAAGCCAGTTCGAGGTGGCTGAGCGGCGAGGGGAACATCCGTGCCAGCTCGAAATCGACAGTCGCCCACTTAATCGAAGTGAGCTTCTCGTTCGCCTTGTAAACGCCGAGCGAGGATTGCCAGGTGTGGTGCCCCGTTTGGCACATCTTGCCTGAGAGACCTTGCAGGATCGACATATTGCTCTTGTGAGCCGCGATCGGTTTCATCCAGTCGGGGAGTTGATGCTTATTCAGATCCACTGAGAACGCGTCCTTGGCTTGCTCCTTATCGGCATCAGCCGGACTGAGCGACGGCGGAACGAGGACACTCGGGAACAGCCCGTTCCCCTTGTGCATAAAGATGAACCGCATCGGCGGCTTGCCCGGCGAGGGAGCGCCAAGAGCGTTTTGAAGCCAGGGGGCTAACATCATCCCGCTCGCGGAAGCTGAGGCACCGAGGAAACGACGTCGATCAAACATGGGCAGACTCCGAAAATATTGGTGATCGCGATCCAGGTGTTACTTGCGGAACATGAACGAATCTGAAGTCAGCAACGAGACAACCACAGCCTTGAAACTTCCGCCGCTCTGGACATACGCATTGTCAGCATCGATCAAGGTCTGCGAGTCGCTGAGCATTTCGTTGCGGCCGAGGAAGTAGCGAAATGCGTGTCGAATGATGGACTGGCGGACGCGTTTCGATTTCGCCAGGCGATCAATCAACTCAAGTGCATCCTTGACCTCGCCATCGAGGGCCAGGTCGCCTGTGCCATCCAATCGGCTTGAGGCAACAACGGGAGCGGTTTTGTAAGTGTCCGCCCCGTACTTGGCCTTGGCCTTGGCAACAATGTTGGACGGGTGCTCCAGGCTTTCCATCGTTCGATACCGTCCGAAGTCGTCGTAGATCTCGAATGCCAGACCAAGCGGGTTCATCTGCTGGTGACACTTCCAGCACTCTTGTTTGCTCGTCGCCATCGCCAGACGATCGCGAAGCGTCTTGTGAGGGTCTTCGGGGATCACCGCGTCCACGGTGATGGGAACATCGGGTACGGTGCCCGCGAGCAGCTTTTCTCGAATCCACTTTCCTCGCCTTACGGGGTCTGTTGCGGAGTTTTCCGAGTGTGCAATGAGCCACGCGGGATGAGTCAAAATCCCTTTCCGGTGATCCACCGCAAATGGCTGTTGTGCGGGATATTTCCAAGTTGGAGGAGCGAGATTGTAACTATTCGCGTGCGGTGTCAGGTGACCAATGTGGAACGGGTAGCTCCACACCGGGTGCGGAGTCAGCCCCGCTTTCCGAAAATGCTCTACGTGCTTCATGGCAACTGCAAGATCCCTGGCATCCGAGTTGTAATTGAGGCGCTTCCGTATAAAGCTCAGGTCCTCATCGGACATTTTCGGTGGGGTCTTGGTCTTGGGATCGATCTGCCAGTTGGTGTCCTTGAATCGGTCGTACAACTCGTTCAATCCAGCAATTTTCGCTTCAGCATTGTCTCGTGGCGCGACATAAAACTCATTGCTGGTCAGTATCGCCTCAAAAACGTTCTTGTCCTTGGTGAGACAGTGTTCAACGAAAAGGTCTGCTTCACGGATCAACTGCCCGGGGGTGCCATACGTTCCACGACCTGGGCTTTGATAGTAGCCATCACTCCGCTCAACGTCTTTGAACACGCGGGTTGCCAGTGGGTATCCAAAAAACTCTCGGAAAAAGCGGTGAATCTTGGGCTGCGAGCTGATGTTGTTTTTGGAGTAGCTCGGATAAATTTCGTGAAGTGTGCCGTCAATCTCACCGCGCAGCAGCGTATCACTAAACACCAACCGTCGCACCTCTCGCTCGTAATCTTGTTTCGTGTTCAGTCGGCCATCGCGAGCGGCCTGCATGAGCGGTTCGTCCGGTGCCCGATCGCTCAATGCATATGCGATTGCGGAGCTGGCTTCCGCCGGAGAGAGCTGCTTCCGGCCGAATTGGTCCGGTGTTCCTGCGCCGAGTTCCACACGATACACGAATTCCGATTCCAGCAGCACGGCGATCAGCATTCGTCGCAACCCCTCGATGTTCCCGCCAAGTTCAATCGCGGAGCGCATGAGGCTTTGGTAGTTTTGAAGTTCAGACGGAGCCGCCTTGCGATGCAAGGCCCGCTCGAAGTGGAATTGGATCGCAGCCGTTAATTCCTCATCGGTGGGTGGCGTCTTCTTCGCCAGAATCGCTTCAAATGGCGCCAACAGCTTCACGGGGTTTTTCTTGTCGCCATTATCGCTCTTGGGATACCACCGGTCCTTTGGGTTAGGAAACACCTTGTCGGGAGCTTCGCCCAACTTGATCCGAAGGCTTCCGACAATCTTATTTGCGACCCAGGTGGCGTTCGCCTGCATGGCCACGAAGTGGCTACCGTCGAGAGATGCCACATCATAATCTCGCACACCCGAACGCTCTGGCAGCGTGAAGGGGTTGACGATGCCACTCAGGTTTGTTGCACGATCTTTACCCTTGAGATCAAACACGTCGAGTACGCGGTTGTGATAAATCTGCGGGTTGACCAGCCAACGCCGCGTCGGTGTGTACGGCTTGTCCTTCATGTCACCGCGAAAGAGCAGATCATGATCGACGAAGTTGCCCCCAGTCGGCGTGGTAACTTTTTCATCGAACTTGGACGCATTGTGCTGGCGCAATTCAGCGAGCACCCACTTGTTCAAGATCGCAAGTTCACTCGGCCCTGGTTGCTCGGACTTCGCGGGCGGCATCAGCTTGAAAAAGGTTTGCTCGTGAACCTTATTCAGCACGTCAAGGCGTTCGTTGATTTTGAGTTTGTCGAGTTGCGTCAGGCTCACATTGCCCTTGCCGTTCTCGTCGTGACAGCTTCCGCAATAGGTGGAAAGCACTGTTGCGACGTCTTTCGGCATCGAGAAAGGCTTAACGGGGTCGGCCGCGGTCGCAGTCGAGGCTGCCGAGGTCATCAGAACCAACATCGCAAGACTTGTACGGCTCGGCCTTGGACGAGGGATGTCATGTTGAAGCATGGTTTGGGTGACTCGTCTGAGGTACGCCGGTCGAGGTTCGGGCATCCCGAATCGGCTCAAGTTGAAAGGTTTTGAACCTGTTGCGGGATGGCGTGATTGACCTAATTCAAAAGAATACCCGCAGACATCCTTGTTTTCAGGAAATTCGCTCACGAATCTCGGAAGGTCTCAACTGCACATCAGTCCGGTACAGTTCTTCGATTCGTGGGAATTCGTTGACGGCCTTCGCCGCGACCTGGCACGGCCAGCGGACGATGAACGGCACTCGCGAGCCCTCCAGCATCGATGCCCATCAGAGCGCACCGGGGCGGGCCGCGGCGCAGCAGGTCTCGAAACGTGTGCCCGATGGGGTTCGCGTTGAAATGAAATCTCGGGGGGCAAATGCCCCCGAGGAACTACGCTATCTGCGTCACTTCAGAGATGCCAGGAATTCGATCACGTCCAGAACCTCGACAGGCGACATCGCGGCCGCAAGACCCTCCGGCATACTGCTCTGCTTGAGCGTCTTGCGTGACTCGATGTCGGCGACCTTGACGGTTCGCTTCTCCTTGCCGTCGAAGACCACGACCTCTTCCTTGGTCTCGCTCACCAGCAAGCCGCTGATGGTCTTCTCGTCCACCGTGACGATCTTGGTTGTCGAGTACTTCGAGTCCACGTCGGCATTCGGGTCGATGATCGACTCGACGATCTTGAACCGCGACAACCGCTTGCCGACCTTCCCCTTGCCGTCGATGTTGGCGTCCATCTGCGGGCCGTAGTTCGCTCCCTCGCCGAAGACCTGGTGGCACGCGATGCAGTTCCGTCGGAACACAAGCTTCCCGTTCTCGGCGTTGCCGCCCTTCATGTCGGCCAGCGATTGCATCGCCTTGTTGCGCTCCTCCATCGACTTCTGATCCTTCCCGAGAAGAACCTGAAGATACGGGATCGCCTGGGCTCCCTTCTTGTCCTGCGAGATGACACCATCGAGCACCTTCTTCGCGGTGTCGTCTCCCTTCGTGAGTTCGCCCTTCAGATACGCTTGCCGCCAGCCGGCGATGGTCGCGGCCAACGCTGCATCCCCGGTGTACTGCACGTAGCTGTCGGCTGGCTTCACCTTCATCGCTGCCAGCACAGCCACTGCGGATTCGGCATTCGGGAAGAAGCTCAATCCGCGAACCGCCTCGGTTCGCACTCGCGGATGCTCGTCGAGCGCCGCCGTCTTCAGGAAGTCGAACGCTCCCGGGATTCGTTCCCGTTCATCCGCGACGACTCGCACCGCTGCGGCGCGTGCGTCGGTTGTCTTCGCCGTGAGTACCAACTTCAACAAGTCCGCATCGACCGCGTGGTGACCCTGGAGAACCCAGAGCGCTTCACAACGTAATCGGTCGAAGTCCTTGTCGGCCGCGTCGAGCTTCGACACCCACGTCTTGACCGCTGCCACAACCTCGGCCGTGGGTCGGGCGCGGAGTTCAGCCCGTGCGCGATAGCGGGTTCGCAGCTCGTACTCCTTGAACTGTTCGAGCAATTCCGGCACCGTCTTGCCGAACTGCGTGACGGGCTTCAGCAGCGGCTTGTCCTCGTACACGAGTCGATAGATGCGACCCGCAGCGTGATCGCGATTCGGGTCGCGCTGGCTGTATTGCATGTGACCGATCAGCGGATTCGCCCAGTCGCCGAACCACAGCGCACCATCCGGACCGATCATTGGATCGACAGGGCGAAAGTGCTTGTAGCTCGATTTCAACAGGTCGAACGCGGTTTTCGGGTCTTTCGGATCGTGGCGAACGCGGGTTCCCTTGTAGCCACCGCCGTCGTCCGCGAACGTCCAGCGTGGCATGCCGTTCATGTTGATGACGCAGGCGTAGATGAACTGCCCCTGCACATCGTCGGGGAACTGCCGACTCACGAGGAACTCGCTGCCCACCACCGGCCGCATGTTCTCCGTCGGGAACACCGAGTTGAGCCCCTTGCGACCCGTGAACTGCGCGCCTGACAGCGGCGTGTCCCAGTGTTGGCTCGCTCCGGTGCCATCACCACAGAACCCCTGCCCCCACTCGTTGAACACGTAGCACCACGGGTTGCCGTAGCCCGGCGTGTTGAAGTGCCGGACCTTCTGCGATCGTGGATCGAGGATGTAGCTACCCGAACTGCCGAAGTTGCGGAACGGCCCCCACGGCGTTTCGATCGCCGTGCTCATCGACACACCTTCGAGCATGTGCAGCAACCCGCCGGGGCTGAATTCCCAGGCGTTGATGGTGTGGTGAGTATCTTCCGTCGCCCAGCCGTCGAGCAGTTGAACGACCACATCGGCCTTGCCGTCGCCATCGGTATCCTTGAGGAATAGCAAGCGTGGTTGATCGACCACGAGCACGCCACCGTTCCAGAACTCGAACCCGGTCGGGCAGTGGAGCTTGTCGTAGAAGACGGTGCACTTGTCGGCCTTGCCGTCGCCGTCGGTGTCTTCGAGCGTGAGCAACTTATCGTTCGGCCGCGGGTCGCCCGGCTTCCACATCGGGTACGACGGCATCGTCGAGACCCACAGCCGGCCCTTGTTGTCGAAGTTGAGTTGCACCGGCTTGGCCAGCTCTGGGAACTGCTTCTCGTCGGCGAACAGCTTCACCTCGAAGCCCGGCGGCACGGTGACCGTCTTGAGGAACTCGTCGGGCGGGAGGATCTTCGGGCCGAGTTCCTGGTCTTCGCTGTACTTCTGTTGCGGAACTCCGAAGCGGGTCGGTGGGGTGTACAACTCGCCGGTCTTGCTATCGTCGGGCTTGGCTGCGACCTGCTTGCCCTGTGCGATGTCCCAGATGAACTTGTCGCGGACGGCGGCCATGTTGCGGAGCTTGACGAACTCACGCGGGAAGGTTTCGGTGTCAAACGTGCGGCGACCGCCGTAGACGTACCAGCCGTTCACCATGCGGTAGTCCTGCTGGTGAATCCACGACTTGTCGTTGACCGCCGCCCGGATCTTCTCAAACTCGGAGGTGCCAGGTTTCCCGGGATTGGGGCCCGCGAACAGACCACGATCAAGCGTTTCACCAATCAATGCATCGCCGGCTTCGTTCGCGTGACAGCCGTTGATCGTGAACTGCATGCCGCTCTTGGCCGTGAACGCCTTCAGCGTCGGCGTGTACAGATCGACGAACGCGATCTTCAATTTTGCCGCCACCGCCTTCGCGGCATCAGCGTAGAGCTTGAGGTTGGCGTTCTCCTTCGTTCCTTCGGGGAGGAACGGATCGCCGGTTGGCTCGAACGCAGCCGGGGAGACGATCACGAACCGCGGTTTGCTCCCGGCATCGTCGCGGGGATACTTCACGGCGTACTCGTCGAGCAACTGCTCGTAGTCGGCCTGGAACTTCGCGATCCCTTCCGGGCCAGCAAACGCTTCGTTGAACCCGAAGAAGCAGATGATGGTGTCTGGGTTGAAGGCGTGCATCGGGTCGCCGAGCTTCGCGTAGTCGTTCGGGCGCTGCCGAACTGATACTTCATCGGCGGGGCGAGCAAAATTGCGGACGACGAGTTCCTTGTCGAAGAACCGGGTGTGCAGCAGTGTCTCGAAGTGGCCATACAGGTTGAACCGCTCCGCAGCCGATCCGCCGACGAACGCGATTCGCTCGTGCTGGACCAGTTCGAGTGGCAGCTTGCTTGCGGGAAGTTCCGGCTTCTTCGGCCGCGCCGGGGTCTTGAGCAATTCCTCGGCCTCGCCCTTGGGCGCAGGCTTTTTCGGCTTCTGCGCCGCTTCCTCGGTGGGAGCGGCGACGGCATACAGGGCAACGCAGAACACGGCTGCGATCAGCAAGCCGGCCCAAGCGGGACGTGGGAGGGGCATCAGTCGTACCTCAGGGTCAGGGCATCAGGGTGGTTGTGGCGGGTCTGTTAGCGGAACGGGCGGCCATCAGCGTGGCGGCGGATTTCGTCGTCGGATAGCGGGCGGGAGAACACAGCGAACTCATCCATTCGTCCGCTGAAGTGGCGGATCGGCACCGGGTCGGAGCGAGTCGCGGGGTTCCAGTTTCCCAACTCGGCTCGACCGGGTCGCAACGTCACATCGACCGTCAGTTCTTGGCGGTTCAGCGGAACCCCATCGGCGTAGTGCGTGACGCGGCGAGCTTCGGCATCGTAGACCACCGCGAGGTGAATCCACTGACCAAGACGGTTTGGTGTGAAGACTCGCGGGCTGTCGTAGTCCGTGTGTCGCGGACGATTCGACACGCCCAGCCGCACGCGACCATCGGAGAGTACTTGCCAGTGAACAGCACCGGGATCGAATGCGTCGGACATCAGAAGCGAGTTGAACTTGCGGTCGAGGCCGCCCACTCGCACCCGGGCGAGCAACGTCAGTGAGCGAAATTCTCCCGTGATCGCTACCCGCACACGGTCAACGACGCGACCAAACTCCAACGCGCCCGTGCCCGGTCGAGAACCGTCGGCTCGATCACAGCCGACCACGGTTCCGTTTCCGACCGTTGATCCATTGGTCGCGAGATTCCGAATCGTCCGTGTCGGGGCTGGTACCTCGAAGTCGAATCGGGCGAGCAATGCGGAGTCCGCGTTCCAGGCTTTGCCCGCCGCTTCCCACTGCTTGCGTTCCCGGAGTGTCGCCTCGTTCTCTCGGCGGTCCAGATCGGGGCTCGTCACGAACCCGCCGGAATTGGCGGGGAGTCGGCGGTCGGCCCTATTCGGAGCCACGGCGATCCCCTCTCCGGTGATCAAATCCCGACGGCCGGCATTACCGTGCAGTTCAACCTTACCCTGGAAGACGTGAACCTCGGCACCGGCGGGCGTGACGGAAAGCCCGAATGCCGTGCCGCGGTCAACCAGCGCACCCTGCGGAGTTCCGATGCGGAAACCAGTTGCGTGAGACGGAACCTCGGCCGTCAGCCGACCCGCGCCACAGAACGCCTCGTCGGCAGAGACGAGTTGGAACTCGGCCGGACCTTCGAGAACGACCCGCGCACCGCTGAAGAACTCAATCTCCACGAGGCCGGCGTTGAGCTTCAACCAGCCAGGCTCCAAGACAGCCCCGACCGCCGGCCCCTTTGAAGATGTCCATTCCGCGCCGACGGCACGGGTCAGCACAGCGATTGCAGCGGTCGTGGGTTCCTCGGCACCCGCCGACGGTAAAGGGCCAACGGATGGACCGGGAATTCGCGAGATCACGAAGACGACCGAAGCGGCAACCACGATCGCAAGGGCGACACGTGCAAGCCGTCGCGCTTGTTGAGGAGAGGGCTTCACGGGCTCGGCCTGCGGCACCGGAACCAGGGGACCGGCCTTGCCAGCAAGATCCCGGAGGCTGGCATCCACGGCGAACTGATCGAGCAGTTCTGCTCCCAAATCGGGGTGCGATTCGAGCAGCGACAGGAGTCGCGTCGCCTCGTCCTCGGTGAGTTTGCCGGTGAGGTAGCGGTCGAGCAACTCGTCGAACTCCGGTCGTGGTTCAGACATCGGTATTCCCTCCTGCGAGTGAACGTGTGACGCAATCGCGGAGTTTCTCGCGAACGCGGCTGATCGCACGACAAACCGTGTCGGCGCGGGTTCCGAGTTGGGTTCCGATGTCGGCTGCGGACTGGTCTCCGAAGTAGTATTGGTCGATAAGTATGCGGCTCTTGTCCGGTAGGCGGTCGAGGCACCGACGCAGGGCGGCCAGTTCGTCGTCGTATTGCGGCGGAGCGTCGCGTTCCTCGGCGAGTCGGCGGACGTGATCGGCGAGTCGCCGCAGGACATCGGGCATCTCGCGGGTGCGTTCCCGCCACAGACGGAGCGAGACGTGGCGAGTCATGGTCGCCAACAGTGGGCGGATGTCGTCGGTCAGATTCCATTCACCGGCCCGAGCCAGGAACTCCACGAGCACCTGCTGAACAATATCGTCGGCCAGCCCGGGGAGCGGTGCGTGGCGCAACGCCAAACCCCGAACAAATCCAGAGTGGGCGATGAACGCTTGAGCGGCACTGGCAACGGCGGATTCCATCGCGTACCTCGTCGGTCCTCTCCTTCTCACATGAGGAGCACGAACCGGACAGGTATTTTTGGAATATTTCGACGGGAGCCCACTTTGTCACTGCTTTCACAGCCATTCTCGTGAGCGTCGAGCCGTGAGGCCGACGGTAGATTTCGCTCGGCCCGACGGTAGATTTCGCTCGGCCCGACGGTGGATTTCGCTCGGCCAACGGTAGATTTCGCTCGGCCGACGGTGGATTTCGCTCGGCCCGACGGTGGATTTCGCTCGGCCCGACGGTTGTTTGACGCCCACCGTCGAGCTTACGCTGCGACGCTCACAATTATTTCAACACAGCATCATCGAGTGTGAACGCGGCTTGGATGGTGCCGAAGAAATGCTCGACCTTGTCGATGGTCCGGAATTTGGCGGCGTGAAGTCGGCCTTGATCTTGGCGAACGCCAACTCGATAGGGTTTTTATCCGGGCTACGGGCGACACGGCGGCAGGTACGACACCAAACACCCTCAATCGCCCGCAACGCTTCCGCTGATGGCTTGATAGGTTGTTCATCTCCACGAGAGTGGCCGACACGACAGCTCCGAGCGTCGGGTGCGTGAAACCCGCCGCCCGGGCCTGGAGCCGGTGTGCGCCAAGTAGCTGGCCCGGTTGTGGCTCCCCTCGTTCGTGGACATGGAGCGCTCCCCTTCGCGAACAGTCGGGGCGTGCCAGCCAGCCCGGCCTGACTGCCTCCCACGTCCCGTCAGGCACGGGCCTCGACGACCAGGTTCATGGCGGTCTGGGCCGCGACCCGGACCCGGCTAAAACCGGCCTCATGAAGGACCGCGGTCAGCCGCCGCGGCCCGGCCTGTGCCCCAAGCGCCCGCCCGACTTCCTGGGCCTGCGATCCCGGCACGCAGGCCAGGGTTGATGCCGCGTAGAAGAACCGCGACACTGGCGCCCGGGTCGATGACAGGTTGTCTTCCAGCCGGTCCTCGGCGTACGGCTCCACCAGCATCACGACGCCACCCGGCTTGAGCCGTTCTCTCGCGTGCGCCGCGGCCCCAACCGGGTCGCCCATGTCATGCAGGGCGTCGAAGAAGCAGATCAGGTCGAACTCGCCCGCGTACTTCTTCGCCGACGCTGGCTCGAAACGCACGCGGTCGGCGAGGCCGGCCTCGGTGGCAGCCTGGCGGGCCAGGTTGATACTGCCGGAGTGGTTGTCGAACCCGGCGAACCGCGACGCCGGGAACGCCCCGGCCATAATCAGCGCCGATGTCCCCAGCCCGCACCCAACGTCGGCAACATCTGCGCCGCCTTGAAGGATCTCGACCAGCCCTTCGATAGCGGGCAGCCACTCGTCCAGAATCGACGCACGGTAGAGTGGGCCGAAGAACCGCTCCGTCGAGCAGAACAGGCAGGCGTTGTGATCCCCCCATGCCAGGCCGCGGCCGTGGCGGAACGCGTCCCGCAGTTTGGGTTCGTCCTGGTACAGACTGTAGATCAGGTCGATCGGGCCCTGCAGGAACGCCGGATGGCCTTCCGCTGCGAACACGACCGCCTGTTCCGGTGTCACTCCAAACCGCTCGCCGTCCGGCGTGTATGTCACGTACCCGGCGGCTGCGACGGCCGATAGCCACTCCCGAACGAGGCGTTCGTTCACGCCCGCTCGCTCCGCCACCTCGGTTGTTGTGAGCGGTCCGTCGGCGGCCAGGAGGCGGAATAGGCCGAGCTTGTCGCCGATGAATGCCAACAGCCCGCCGATGCCGGCGTTGCAATCACCAAGCACCTTGCCGTGCAGTGCTTGCAGCGTTTCAGGGTTGACGGCGGGAGCCTGGGGCTTCATCACGGGAGAGGACACAGACATGGTTACTCCTTCGGTTTAGTCGGTTCAGTCGGATCGAGGCGGCCTGGTGTCGCGACAGTCGAATCCTACGCGACCCAGGACGAGACGCGTTTGACTTTCGGTCAACGAACTGGTTGACTGAAGGTCAACACTATCCCTCCGCCCGACTGTGTGGATCGAGTCCGAACCCCGCCCGGAGCACCCCGTGATTTCTCGAACATCCCGGCCGACCCCGTCCAATTCCGACGGACTTCCGACGCGCGTGCCGGTGGGGGATCCGTCTCCGACTCGCCAGAAGTTACTCGAAACCGCTGAGACTTTGTTCGACGCGGAGGGGTTCCACGCGGTCGGCCTCGATCGCATCCTCCGGGCAGTCGGGATCACCAAGCAGGGGTTCTACCGGCACTTCGACAGCAAGGAGGATTTGGTGGCCCATGTCATCCACTGGCACGACCGGTGGTGGCGGGATAACTGCCGACAACTACTCACCCGGCGTGCCGGGCCGGACGCCCGCCGTCAACTGAACGAGTTCGTCGAACTGCTCATCGAAGTCCTGGAAGGGGAGGTGTTCCGCGGGTGTTTCTTCATCAACGCAGTGGCCCAGTTCCCGAGCAAGTCGGACCCAATCCACCGGGCAGCGCTGGAGGCCAAGGACAACATCGAGGCGATGATCCGAGACATGGCGTTGAGAGCGGGGGCCGACGACCCGGCGGTGTTCGCCCGCGAATTGGCGATGGTCTTCGAGGGTGGGTTCGCGGCCCGCTACCTCCGCCCGCCAGCGGATGTGGTCCGGGTCCTCCGGCGGATGGCTGCGACCCTTTTCGCGCAGCGCCTTCCCCCAGTCGCCAAGCCGTAAACTGGGCTCCACACCCGATGCAACTGTCGATCAGGAAAGGGTGGGTCGTGTGAACGAAGCGAGCCGGGGATAGCTCCTCGGCTCGTCGTGTTCTCGTGGCGTTTACTTCTGAACCTGGCACGCGGAAGGCTCACGGCACCGCCGCCCGGTGGGCGAAGAGTTCGTCGACGGAAACACGATCCGCGGGGTTGTTCCAGACCGTCGACGAACTCTTCGCCCACCGGGCGAAAGCGGTGCTGGAACAGCCTTCCTCGGGACGCATGACTGGCCATTTGCTCGGACGACGCATCATCGTCCTGTCGCAGAGCGACGAGCTAAACCAACCACGAGAACGCGGTTGATGTTACCGAACCCTAACCCTGAACGCAATCATGGTGGCACCCTTGGAGAAGTGCAACGCCGCAAGCGGCGAAACCTGATACCGTGACTGTTCCTCAACTCACATTATCTCACAGGTCGAAACACCATGCGAATCGCCTCCGTTGTCGTTGCGCTCTGCATTGCGAGTACCGTCACGGCCGATGACAAGGCTACCGCCGAGACGCTGAAGGACGCCAAGGTCGAAGTGAAGTTCGACAAAGCCGGCACTGCGATCGGTGTCTTCTGCAAGGAATCGCATCTCATCACGCCCGAGCATTTCAAGCTCATCGGCTCGCTCAAGGGATTGAAAGAACTCACCCTGTACAACAAGTGCCCGCTGAGCGACGAAACGCTCGCCCTCCTCGCGGACCTGCCAAATCTCGAAAAGGTGGGCATCGACGGTGCCATGTTCTCGGATGCCGGGATGAAGCACATGGCTGGCTGGAAGTCGCTGAAACAAATGACGTTCTTCCACTGCTTGAACAAGAAGGAGTTCACCGGAGCAGGCGTTGCTCATCTCAAAGATTTGGCGAACTTCGAGAGCTTCGGCTGCGGCGGGTCGCCGTTCACGGATGCGGGGATGGAAGCGGTCACGAAGCTGCCGCACCTCAAAGACCTTCGCGTTTGGCACACGATGAACACCGACGCCGGCAGCGCGAAACTGAAAGACGCCACGAATCTGAAATCGGTGTGGCTAGCTCCCCAGTTCACGACTCGCATCACCGACCAATCTCTCGCGGCACTCGCGGCATGTCCGTCGCTGGAAGAGGTCAAGATCACCGAGACGCGGCTGACGTGGGACGCTGGACTCAAGCATCTGAAAGCGTTGCCGAAACTGAAGAAGCTGAACCTGGACGAAACCGACATCTCGGACGCTGACCTTGCGAAGTTGAAGGAAGAGTTGCCGAAGGTCGAGATCACCCGCAAGGCACCGACCGAACAGCAGATGAAGTGGATCAACGACCACCGTGCGAAGCCGAAGAACTGACCGACGAGGCGAGACTCTAACATTATTTCTTCCGGACGAATCGAATGATTCCGGGGCTGAACGATCGAACCGGACCGGAATCGATCGTTTCCGGAGGCGAATGACATGATTCCGGGTCTGGAATGGTTGTTTCCGGGTCTGAAATGATTGGTTCCGGAGGTGGGGTGGGGAAGTGGTCCGGAACCAATGTGAACGGAAATCGCGATTATCTGGCGGAATGAGTTTGCGTGGACTCGTTTCGTTGAAGTGGTTAGAGTTGCGTTCAGCCCCTTTTCACTCCTTCCTGAGCGTGCCGTGATTCACTCCCGCACATGGCTTTTCGGCATCGCGTTGGTTTCGCTCTGGCTCGACACGGCAGCTTGTTCCGCTGCGGAACCGCCCGTCGAATGCACAGCACGCGAACCGCTATTCGCCGACGAAGTGTGGGCGAAGATCGGTGAACGCACCTGTCTGAACTGCCACAACCCGCACGGCGACGCAGCGGAAAGTAAGTTCCTGCTGGAAGACGCGACCCGCGACGCTGCCGCGTTGGAGCGGAACCTCAAGGCGTTCACGGCGATGGCTGCCATCAAGAAGGATGGTGCGTCGCGGTTGTTGGCGAAGGTGTCCGGCACGATCAAGCACGGTGGCGGTGCGGTTCTGAAGCCCGACACATCGGGGTATCGCATTCTGGAGCGGTTCGTCGCGCGAGTGGATGGAAAGACGAAGCCGTTCGTTGATCCGGCAGCGTTCGTGCCTGGACCGTACTTCAGTGGCGTGGCGATGGCGACACCACAGCGACAACTTCGCCGCGTGACACTGTCGCTGGCCGGGCGGTTGCCAACCGCCAAAGAATTTGAAGCGGTCGAGAAGGGCGGGGTTGCCGCGATTGAGTCAATTCTTGATGCCGTGCTGAAAGAGGATGCGTTTTACGTCCGGTTGCAGGAAGGCTTCAACGATATCTTCCTGACGCTGGGCTACCCGGGCAACGCCGACGATGCCCTGTCTTACGAGCACTTCGAGAAGACTCGCCACTGGTATCAGAAGCACGATTTCAGTGCCCTCCCGGAGAAGGATCGGCAGAAAGCGGGATGGGCACTCGCGGCGACCTATCGGAAGGCGTTGCTGCGTGAGCCGCTGGAATTGGTGTCGCACTTGGTGCGACATGACTTGCCTTTCACGGGAATCGTGACGGCTGATTACATCATGGTTTCGCCATACACGGCACGCGGTTACGGCATCTTCGACAGCGTGAAGGACAAGTTCAAGAACCCTGAAGATCCGTTCGAGTACATCCCCGCGAAGATCAAGGCGCTCAAAGACCGCAGCAACAAGGTACAACCCTCCGCGACCGGAGACTATCCGCACGCGGGCATCTTGACGACCTTCCAGTACCTCCGCCGCTATCCCACGACGGTCACGAACCGCAACCGGCTGCGGGCGCGAATGTACTATCAGCACTTCCTCGGCATCGACGTGATGGCCCTCGCTCCGCGAGTGACCGATGCCGCCGCCGTAAGCAAGAAGTTCAAGACGCCAACGATGGAAGCGTCGGAGTGTGTCGTGTGCCACAAGACGATTGATCCGGTGGCGGGGTTGTTCCGCGATTACTTCAACGAAGAGGGTTACTACGGCCCCCGCAAGGAGGGTTGGTTCACGGATATGTTCGGCCCCGGTCTGGAAGGCGTCGATCTTCCCAAGCCCGAAGGGTGGCGGTCGCTGCAGTGGCTCGGCCAGGAAACCGCGAAAGACCCACGCTTCGCCGTCGCGATGGTCGAACACGTTTACTACATCCTGATGGGCCGCCGACCGTTGCCGGCACCGCTGGACATCGAAGACCCGTTGTTCACCCCGAAGCGCCGAGCGTACATCGAACAACGCAAAGCCATTCACGACATCGCGGAGAAATTCGCGAAGGACGGGTTCAACTTGAAGTATGTGTTCAGGGCGTTGATTGCGTCGCCATTTTATCGGGCCGATGGGCTAACTGAAGTGGCCAAGCATCCGAACCGCCGTGCGGAACTCGACGACATCGGATTGGTTCACATGCTCACGCCTGAGCAGTTGGAACGCAAGATTGAAGCCGTGTTCGGCAAGAAGTGGGGTCGGCTCGCGTCTGATGACGGCGACAGCAAGTTCGCGTTGCTGTATGGCGGCATCGACTCTAAGGAAGTGACGCAGCGGGCGACTGACCCAAGCGGCGCGATGGGTGCGATTCAGCGAATCATGGCGAACGACGTGGCGTGCCGAAATGTGGCTGTCGACTTCGAGCGACCTGCTGCCGAACGCCGACTCTTCCCTGGCATTGAGCCAGCGGTTGTGCCCGACGGTAAGCCTGAAACGGAGAAGCAGATCCGGGCCGCGATTGTGCATCTTCACGAGAAGATTCTGGGTCGGACGCTGGCAGCGGATCACGCCGACATCACACGTACCTACGAACTGTTCACGGCCATCCTCGCTGATGCCAAGGCGAAGAAGGGGTTGAGTGATCGCGAAGCGTATTCGTGCCAGGCCGATCCTGGGAAGCACCCGACGCTTGATCCACACTACACGATCCGCGCGTGGCGGGCCGTGGTCACTTATCTGCTTCGCCAAGACGATTTCCTTTACGAGTGACCCATGAACCGCCGCAACTTCGTGCAACTCTGCGGATCGGCTGGCCTCGGGCTTGCCGTGCCAACCGGCCTCGAAGCCGTTGAAGAACCACGCCCGTATGAAGGGCCGTTCTACGTCGTGTTCAACGCCTCCGGCGGGTGGGATACGACCTACATGATGGACCCGAAAGGCGTCAACGACATCAACCGGCTTTACAAAGTCGGCGACATCGTGACCGAGGGGAACCACAAAGTCGCGCCGATCGCCAAGCACATCAAAGACGGCATGAGCACCGAGGCGTTCTTCAAGAAGTACGCCTCCGAACTGCTCGTGCTCAACGGCATGGATTACTCGGTCAACAACCACGACCCGTGTTCGCGTTACATGGCCACCGGGAAGCTCGATAGCCTCGCGTATCCGACGTTCGCCGCACTCGTCGCGGGTTGCAAAGGCCCGAAGTGCCCGCTCGCGTTCCTCACGTTCGGAAACTACTCCGCGACCGGCAACATCGTTCCGATGGCACGCATTCCGTACTTGAATTCGCTGAACCTGATCGCCAACGCCGACGGCGTCGGCGGCAACGACCGCTCGCCATACCACGATGCGTTCGTCACGGATCGCATTGAGCAGGCACTCGCGAAGAAGTCTGAGGCAGACGGAATCAGTCCTCGATTGCCGCGTGCCGAACGTGGGCAAAGTATGCTCTACGCCGCACAGCTCAACTCGAAGACGCTCAAGTGGGTGACGCCGTTCGTGCCGAAGACGACGCCGAAAGAACGGCTCTCGCAACAAGCCGACATCGCGCTGGCGTCGTTCAAGGGTGGCGTGGGCGTGTCCGCGAATCTGTCGATCGGGCAGTTCGACAGCCACAACAACAACGACCCCGACCAGATGAAGCTGATCCCGGAGCTGCTTGCGGGAATCGACTATCTGCTGAAGCGAGCCGAGGAACTGAAGATTCGCGAGCAACTCGTTGTCGTGATGCAGAGCGAAATGGGCCGCACGCCGAACTACAACAACGGTAACGGCAAGGATCACTGGTCGATCGGTTCAGCAATGTTCCTCGGTCGCGGCATCAAGGGGAACCGCGTTGTCGGAGCAACAGACGACAAGCAGTTCCTCGTGCCGCTCGATCCGAAGACACTTCAGACCGATGCGAAAGCTGGCATCCGCGTTCGTCCGGAGCACGTACACGCGGCATTACGGTCGCTCGCCGGCATCGATGGTCACGCCTTCGCGAAGCAGTTCCCACTTGAAGTTCCAGACGCCGAGCAATTGAACAAGTTGTGGGGCTGATGACTCTCCATCGCCCTGAACTTGAAACTGAGGATTCCATGTCGCGTTGGCTGCTTGCCTTTGTTCCAGTCGCGTTGTGTGTGCCCTTCCTGGGCGCCGACGAACGCCTCGAAAACGTCGCATGCCGTTCGGTGCATCTGGGTTACCCCGCAGGGGAAGGGGTCGCGTTCTACAACGAGGTCACTGTTGAGAAGTCAGCGCCCGGAACGTACTTCTGTGCGATCGGCTGGAACAAGGGCTACTTCGGCATTCAGGAGTTGGGCAACGGCAAGAAGCTGGTGATCTTCTCGGTGTGGGATTCGGGCCAGAACGATCCGAAGAAGGTCGATGAAGAGAAGCGGGTGAAGCTGCTTCACAAGGACGAGAAGGTTCGCATCGGTCGCTTCGGCGGCGAAGGCACGGGTGGGCAGTCGTTCCTCGATTTCGAGTGGAAAGACGGCACCACCTACGGCTTCATGGTGACGTCGAAAGTGAACGGCGACCGCACGGAGTATTCGGGTTACTTCAACGCCCCCGAAGAGAAGGGTTGGAAGCACATGGTCACCTTCTCGACCATCACCGGTGGCAAGAACCTCGGCGGCTACTACTCATTCGTGGAAGACTTCAAGCGGGATAAGGTTTCGACCACCAAGGTTCGCACAGCGCAGTTCGGCAACGCCTGGGTCAAGCCCGTGAAAGGCGAATGGGAAGCAGTGAGTAAAGCTCGCTTCACCGCGGACAAAAATCCAGTGACCAACATCAACGCAGGCATCAAGGATGGTCGCTTCTTCCTGGTGACAGGTGGCGACACGAAGAACGGCGACACCAAGCTCAACGACTCGATGCAACTCCCGGCCAACGACAAGCGAATGCTGCCCGAAGGATTGCCGAAGATCAACTGAACTGGCGCAACATCTGGTGAAGTGTCGAGCGGTTCTCATTATTTCCGGGCGACTTGCCCGCTCGCATGGTATCAGGCTTTCCGACGCACCGCATATGCGGTGTGCTTGCCGGGAGCCTTCACCAACTCGAACGCCGACCGCTTTCCGAACGCCCGAAACACCTCGTCCGCCCGCTTCACGTCAATCGGGCCACGGTGAGCGTGCAACAAATAACGCAACTTCAACGGTTCCTTCTGCGTCGTGGTTCGCGGACCGCCGAAACACGCCGACGCGCCCATCCAGCCATCCTCGCGAACGTGCCACGTCGTCGGATGCCCGGCGTTCGACGGATGATCGAAGTACGTGATTCCTTCTTTGAAGCCGCCAGGCTGTTCACCGCTGTAGTCCACCCACGCCGCTGCTTTGCCGAAGATCGCGGGTTCGCCAGTTGCTCCGGTGCTGTTGGTCAGAACACCGCCACCGAAGAACGCAGAGATTGCCTTCGCCACTCGCACCGCGAAGAAGCCGAAGTTCGTCTTGCCGAACTCCAGTTGATCCGCCGTTGGGCGAAAACTGGTCTGAATCTCCAGAAGCGTTTCGCGTTCTGGCCCAGGAAGCACAGCGGCAAACAGATCCTGCTCCATCAGTGGCCTCGGGTCGTGCCCATCGAGCCATTCGAGTCGAGCTGCCATCACCGCTTCATCGTCGCCATCCTGATACGCGAGCCATTGCTTCTGACGCACTCGCGAGGTAGTGGCATCGCTCCAGAAGTTCACCCCGCTGACCTTCTCGTGTGCGAACCAGATCGAACGGTGGTGATCGTGGCTCGGATCGCCAGGATGTCCCATTCGAGTGAGCGACAAACCCGACGCTGGGCCGATCAACGGGTAGAAGAACGGTCGCGGGTATAGCGCCCCGAAGTGCCAGCGCAGGCGTTCCGCTCCATCAATCTGGAAACTCACCTGATGGTCCGGAATTGGTATCAGCGTGCAGCGGCTTGGCATGGTATCCCCTCTTCGACCTGCCTTCAGCGCGATTACTGGTAGTGAATCTCGAACGGTTTGTTAGTAGCTGCACCAAAAACCAACTCTTTCAGGCGAGGAACTGGTCGAGGGGGCGCCCGCCAGTTCCTCCATCGCGATGTCGGGGATGCCACGGTCTTCGCCGACCGGAGAGATGGTCACGACGTTGTCGTGCATGACGCCGACACTTGCGAGAACTTCACGGAGGAATCGCTCCTGTGCGATTGGGTCTGTGGCAAACTTCGGCAGCATCACCTTGATGGCGATCTGACTGCGAAGTCCTTCGTCGAAGCCTCAGCAAGTTGGTGCGTGACGGTTGGGTCTGGTTGGCGGTTGGGCTTACCCGCAAGGATAAGTGATGACGGCGGAATGGTGCAGGAAGAATTGATGTGACTGATGTGGTGTTGGTATTCGCCATTTGCGGCGTAGCAATTCGAGTATCGCTACGCTGCAAGCGACGAATAATCGCACTCTCAGAACACACCTGGAATGGGTTTCGCTTCCCCGAGCCGCGAGATGGCTCCAAGTGCGGGCTTGAGGCGAACCAAACCCATGTCGAAGGTCGTGTGCAGGATCGTGGAGATGAGATTCGGCGTTCCGACGCTCTCCGCGTCAGCTTCGCCACCGTCGCGAGTAGAACGGCCGATCACTTTCCCCTGAGCCACGCCACCGCCGTACAGCAGCAGCGGAGCGAGTTTCGCCCAGTGATCGCGGCCGCCGTTCTTGTTCAGTCGCGGCGTTCGGCCCATCTCACCGGTCGCGACGAGCATGATCTTGTCAGACAAGCCGCGAGCTTCCAGATCCTCAATGAACGCTGCAACCGCGTGATCGAACGACCGCCCAACCGCTTCCATTCCGTCCTTCATGTTCAGGTTGTTGCCGTCGGCGTGCATGTCCCAAACGCCCTCGTAACCGGTGTGAACAGTGACGAACCCGCAGCCCGCTTCGCACAATCGACGAGCAAGCAGCAGCGACTTGCCGAGAGCCTTCGCATGGCCGGTGTAGTAGCCGCGTTTGCCGCGAGCCGCACGGTTCCAGTCGTGCGGCGCGACGTGCTGGGCAGTGTCGTACTTTGCGAGAATCCCTGGGTCTTCACGCGTGAGATCGAGAGCATCCGCAACCGATCCGCTGAGGAGCACCTCACATGCCTGTCGCTGACCACGATCGAAGTCCTTGAGGTTCGTGTCGGCGTTCGTTTCCTCTCGAAGTTGGTCGAACGCGGCGAGCAATGCCCGCCGATCCTGGAACCGTTCACGGGTGAGATTCAACCGCAGATCTTTCTGGAGGTTGCCGCCTTCGCCCGGGATGAACGGCGCAAAAGCCGCACCCACCGAACCGGTCGCCGCGAAGTCACCACGGCCCTGCCCCTTCGTCACGTCGTTGCACACCGCCTGCGGGAAAACGACGGCGTTCGTCGGCACCGATGTGGCAGGATGCGTTGCGCCCACGACCGATGAGTACAGCGAACCGAGGTTCGTGTTCAGTGAGTCCGGTCCGACGATCGGCTGGATGTTGTGGCCGCCGTTGCCGGTCGCGAAGGAACGGACGACTGTGAACTTGTCGGCGAGTTTCGCGAGCTTCTGCATCGTGTCGCCGAAGTACACGCCGGGCAACGCGGTCTTCGTAAGGCCGCCGACTGTGCGGATTTCTTGCGGCGCATCCGGCTTTGGGTCGAACGTCTCGAACTGACTTGGGCCGCCTTGCTGGAACAGGAAGATCACCGACTTCCCGGTATCGAGGCTCGTTGACGCGGCAGGTTTCGCGCCCGCCTCGCGAGCCGTGAACAGCGACGACAACGAGAACCCGCCGAGCGCAAGACTTCCCGCGGTGAGGAAATGACGGCGTGTGGAGTATGCATCGGATGTTTGGATTGTGAGCATGGCAATCTCGATCTGAACTGACGCGCTGGTTTCCGGATTCGGGCCAGGCGTTTGGGTGGGGCAGGGGCAGCACCTGCTCACAACATTGGAACATACTTTTTCGATTGGAGCAATCGAGAAGCGCCAGCCGCCAGCCGTTAAGCAGCCGTTAGCCGCCCACGATCATTCCTTGCCGGTAGGGTAGGAGCCGGACGCGGTATCTCTCGATCCGTTTTCCGACTCCCCCCTCCGAACCGGACGTGCAACTTTCACTGCATCCGGCTCTCCCTCTGTCGGTCATACTCTGTCTTCCGTCCACAGACTGAGC
>JAIOPV010000039.1 GCA_021413735.1 Planctomycetota bacterium | reverse complement strand
CGAATCGCAGGTTGGCGCGGCTGCGGAGTGAGTTGGGCCAACTCTTTGTGGCTTGAGAAACGCGGCGGGCACTTCCCGCCGCAGTCGCGGTCACACCCTCGACGACAATGCGGTGCTGATCTCACAGTCCACCGGTCGGATGAGTTTCACAACCGAGTTCCAGGGTGGAGTGTTTGCCACCGTTGAGGGTGCGGGCAGCACGAAGGTCTCGCCGCCCTCAAACTTCACCACGCGGTCGTCCTCGTCCGTGCTTGCCGCTCGTCCCGCTCGCTGAATCACACCGGTGCCGTAGATCGGGTGAATCACCACAGTGCCACTCGGTTGCTGCCAGAGATCATTTTCGCTGTACACCCGACCTTCGGGCGGCTCGTGCTTCACGGCGGGCACCACCACGCCATCTCGAACGTTCGATGCGGCCAGCAACCCGCCGCCGCCCCAGATCGCAAACGAAAATTGCTGGCCGGCACCGAACTCGGCAAACAGCGCATGATCGAGTTCTCGCAGTTTCGTTGCGAGTGACAAGCTCACGGGCACGGTACTGACCGTGATGGGCACCGGTTCGGTGAACTCTGGCTTCTGGTTGGTCGGCTTTCGCTTCCGAGATGTGGGGCGAGACATTGCGTCACTCCTTCGGGAATCCCTCCCGCCGAAGAAGACGGCAACGAGCGAATCGAGAACGAACCCGGCACTCGTTCACCGGCTTCCCCTCCGTTGATATTATATTGGTTTTCCCAGTGCGTGGCGGGCATTCGCGAGCGGTAAAAGTGGGTCCGAAATGATCGCTTATTGCTGGCTCTCACGCGATGATTTTTTGATGGGTCGGGCGTGAGAGATGCGAAGAGAATCGGCTCCGAAGAAGCCCTCAACGTGCGGTTGTGCCTTCTTACTCGATGCCTTTAGTGATGGCGGCGTGGATTTCTTTGCCGTTCACTCGTCCGACGACCCCAAGAAACGACTCGACCAGAATATGAATGTTGTCGGCGGGTTGACTCAGGAGCCAATCACCGGAGCATTCGGTGAAACAGCCGAGATGAAATTGGGCAGACTGATATGGTTCGATCAGCCGGTTTGAAGCACTCACAGGCGAAGAAATCGTCTGCCCTCTCGGCCCGCAGACCGTTTCCTGCATTTCGCCGTTGAGCGACTCCATCTCTTCAGATAGCTCGATTCCGTTTGCCTTGACAATCAGACTTGCTCGCTTGATGTGGATGGGGACTTTTCCGTTGTTGTAGAGTTCGACACCAACGACCACTTCGGTTGTTCCAGCGGGAGCGAAGCGGGCAGTTACCAGTATTTTCTCTTGGCTGTCATTCTCCTTTTTCTTCCTCTCCTGCTCTTTGTCGAAGACATCGTGCCATGCCTTTGAGAAGGTTACAACGAAGCTTAAGGCTGCAACGACGACAGCAAAAACCGCAATCTGGAGAGTTGGGTTGGCGGGATCAACGAACTTCGTCGCGACAAACGCAACCCCGAACACAACGACGATTCCAGCAACCCAGCCAAAGAAGAATTTTGCCACGGTAAAATCCTCCGATTACAAAGAGGTGGAGGTTGAGCCGATGACCCTACTCCACAACTCGGCCCGTTCCAACTAGACCACGGCAGGTATTCCCGAAACGGCGGTACATCACTTCCGGGCTTTTATCCGTCAACTGCGAAGTTGCGTGAAGGAATGTTTCCATCATCTCGAAGAACGCATCGTGGATATCACTTGGGATCAAAAACGAGAGTTCCTGGTAAACAGCGAGCGTTCCCAGGTGACTTTGTTGAAACTTCTCCATTCCCAAGAGCCTGCTTTCCATCGCTTTCGTGAAGTTTGAAGCGTGTTTATCGACCTCGATTTTCAGCTTCATCACCGCGTCTACTTGTCGTTTGTAACGTTCGAGCCGTATCGGATTGAACAGAAAGTTGAGGACGAGAGCAGATGAGGCAATTCCGGCGGTGATCCACGGGACATACTTTGCCCCTTCCCCTGGGATGCTGGAACCGTCAGCTAACCACACGACAACACCAACACAGACGAAAACGCTGAAGACCAGAATCCATTGTTTTGCTGTCATGGCTTCCCCTTCCAAGCGGTGATTCGTCCTTCAGATAGTTCGCCCATTGGGGGACAAGGTTTACCCGAATCGGCGAGAAATGTGACTTGTCAAAGATTGCCCGTTCCGGTTATTCGCCGGAGGAGGGTTAGGGGATTTACCCATTGCGTAATGATTGTCAGTTTTTCACAGCTTTGTTGTAAATTTCTTCCAGAACTTTAACCACTGGGTCATCTGGGTCTGCGACGACACTGAGTTCTTCGGAGCCGGCGAACACACGGTAGTGCCTCACGGAATTTTCGTCTTCGAGACCCTCTTTCAATGATGTTTTGTAGTACGCATCATCGCCTTTCATCAAATAGCTAACTTCAATCTTCCAAATCATGCCAACGTTTATCAGGATTTCTTTGTCTTCTTTCGGTCTGTAAAAGCGTAAGAACTGCGACATCGGGTTCTCCGGTTGTGCGGTGAAGAGAGCGAGTGAACTCATTGCCTAACGCTCAGTGTTAGTGTACATTATGTCAGTCTCAATACAACCTCGGAGAAGTGCCCATGTCCCTCCCAACTTCACAGAGCGGAACCCAACTGGCAGACCCACCAGTCTTCATCATGTTCACGGCAATGAGCGTTTGCGGAAAGTGCGGTAAGAGTGCTGTGCTTGGCAACACCCCGGATAGCCTTCTGGTGAAGTGCGAAACGTGCGGACACACTGACCTTTACAAAGGACACACTTCCGAGAGCGTGGTAAAGGCGGCAATGAAACAACTCGTTGAGTGGGTTCGGTGAACTGATACATGAACCTACTGTGACTGTCTCATCTGACATGCCGTAAAGCCTTGCAGGGTCTTGTGTTGCCGGCACAACAAATGGGACAGTCACAGTAGGTTCATGTATGAGACACATGGGACGTCGATGGTTGAAGGAAAAAGCCGATGCGGACGTTGTGCCCACACAACCAGCGACTCTGGGCGTTCCAACTTCATGACGAATGAAGACGAAAGCAGTTCATCACCGGATGAATGACGACGTTCGCGAGTGGCTGCTCTCACGTGGATACGCCGCTTCGTGCGAGCCGGTCGCGATCAGTACGCCACAGTCCACTGGTACACCCAACTCACCGACGTCTTCACCGGAATCCACGCCCAATCCGCGATGAACAACCACTGCTGCCACCGATGGCATCCGAGAGTCGGTCGAACTCGGCACGCAAGCAGCAACTCAGCAGCCGCGAATCCGGCGACCAACGAGCCAACGAACACGAACAGAAAGCCAACGACATCGAGGCCGACGAAGAACAGAATGCCGGCCGGAAGATGAACTGGAACGCTCCGCGCCCAGTCGCTGGTTCCGTAAGCCGTCAACTGGCCATCGTGTTGGATGCCGCCCGTGAGTTCCCACCCGCGTAACGCGACGACGCGGGCGTACTACAGGAAGTGGGAGGCCGCGAACGTGATGGTGCCGATGAAGAGCGCGAGTTCTCGCATACCGTTAACTCCGAGCCAGCCGAGCAAGAACGCGAGTCAGCCGGTTTCGGGCGAAGGCATCTCAACCAGTTCAACATCGAATTCCGGCCCGACGAGTTCCCAACCAGTTTCACGCCAACGGTACATCAGAGCGTCCGATGGATCGCCCGCCCGCATTCGGATTCGTGCGTCCTCCGCCAATGACTTCATTGCCGCTCGCTTCGTGCGGTGAGTGCTGACGTATCCGCGTTTCGGCCCGTAGACGACATAACGGTATCCCGGCACCTGGATGCCACCGAGCATTGCCGTGTGAAGTGCCATCACTCACCTCCGATTGTTTGTGTGCCAAGCAGAGAAGTCCGGTCTGAAGGGAACACTTGATGGTCGGCAGACCTGCCTTTGCATGAATGATGTTCCACATCGGAAGGGTGATTTTACCACAGGAGTTGCGAACGACGCTGACGGATTGTCGGTTGAAATGCCTCGAACGGATTTGCGATCTCGCACACCGTAGCGCACAAAAGTATACTAATCACTTGCGGAGGCAACGGGTCATGGCAAACGTCGTCGTTGGATTGAATGGCTTTGAGGTGTGGGGCTTCGTCGTCGAGCAGGAAGCCGGGCTGCGGGTGCGACTCACCCTCGACGACTGGCTGAAGTTGAATTTCGGAGTGGGACAGCGGATTCCGGTGCGATTGCCGGACCGAGACAACGTGTTGCTCTTTGTGACGCACGTCACCGAATCGCCACCGATTGTTTGGATCACGCTGGCTCGGCAGGTTCCGGGGGCTGCGGTTCGGGGTGCGCGGCGAACACGCGCTCAAGCACGGCAAGAATCCGCTGCTCCGTGTCCTTCTGCATGAGCGAGTTCAGTTCCGCGAGTGACAACGGGGCATCGAGCGGAAGAGCGTCGAAGATACTTCGCAATCGACGCCCCACCCTCGGCGGTGAATCGCGAACATCGCTCATGTTGCACCTCCAGTGGCTGAGCCATGTTTGCCTCGCTCGGCTTCCGTCGCGAGATCAAGAACGAACCGCAAAACGGCCGCTTGCACTCCCATCCGATCCGCAACCGCCGTCAAGTCTTCCTCGCACCGGTCGGCACGCGGCAATCGGCACACGCTCAAAAACACAAGAGCCGACTCCGAGACGCCGAGTGCCACCGCTTCAACAGCCAGCGACCAACGCCGTGCTGCACGGACCTTCGCCAACACGAAGCCGAAGGTGCGTGGGTCGCGTGCGGTGACCCTGAGAACGCTTTCACGCAGAGCCACGTCTGCCACGGCGGGAACGCGGCTTTGCCACACAGACCGCCGACGATTAGTTTTCATGGTGACCATCCTTCGTGTCGGTGGCATCACCGGCGGTGCCGTTCGTGCCTTGGGCAAGGCGGACGAATCTGCGGCCATCACGTTTATGCGTGCCCGAAACTGGGGTCGGTGCTGGCTCGCTGGGAGCATCGACCGCCGCGAGTGCGGCCACGGCTGTTGGCTCAGCCACGCCAGCTTTTGAAAGGATGGCCACTTCTTGTGTCGCGAGCATCGCAATTTGTTTGAGCAGGAGTGTTTTCATAGGTCCAGTCGCTTTGGGAACTCGCTTGGCGAGTGTTTCTTTTTGTGCCCCAACCGACTCCAGCACAGCGGCAAAAGCCGACATGCGTTGTTCCACCCGCGCGACTTCAGCCGCGAGTTCGATTCGTTCCGCTGCCACCTCTGCCGACGACAATATCGCGGAGGTGAGGGCACTGATGAGTTGTTCAGTCCGCCCAACAAGCACCTGCATTTCGTTGTTTTTCGACATCGGCACTCCTTGTGTGTGGTGAGGGTGGGAAAGTTGTTCGCCCCGGCATTCCGGGGCGAAGAGGTTAGCTGTCGGCTGGTGGCGTCGGTGGTGTTGGTGGCGTCGCCAAAGCGACAATCGGCACCACGAACCCATCGAGTGCGTGATGGCCCGCAATGACGCCATCGGCTGCAACCATCTCGAAGCCAAAGCCACCCGCCCCGAATTCGTCGTTCATCGCGGCATCGACTGCGTGGATGAGGGCGGCGAGTTTCGGCGACACCGCGATACGGGGGAACTCTCGCGTCGGGCATGACGCATCCGCTGGCCTGCTTTCGTTCGCGACATCTCGCAACCCCGCGAGGGCATCCACGATCAAACTCGCCAGCGGCATTGGTTCACCGCCCCGAACCGCTTGGCGGCGAGCGCGGGCACATCGTGGGCAAGTGCAATCGAGCCGTGCGACATGAGCGTCATGCCTGCACTCGCTGCAAGTCCGCACGGTCGCGGGGTTCATCGTGTGGCACCAACTGCATGATCTGGACGTGAGCATGAAGTGCCCCTTGTGGAAACGCCGGGTCGGTACTTCTTCCCGACCCGGCGAAGCAAGTCACACTGCGAGCGTTGTCAGCCCGCACGTTGCATCGAGCAAACCGTGCAAGGCTTGGGTTCGGCGCGGAAGAAGCTGAAGGTCGCAGCCCTTCGACGCTTCGGTGATCGCGTTAAACAAGCGCCACGCGGTTTTGCCCTCGCAAAATTCGCGGTGCCGGGGATGCCGCCACTCTTCGAGTGCGAGTGGGAGCTTCGTGACAGGTAGCACCCGTGCATCAAGGACTTGCACGAGCAGATCGTGAGCGGCTGCATCGCTCAATTCACGAACCTTGTAGGTCGCGAATCGTTGGTCTTGTGTGCGACGTAGGTCGCCGAGCCGGCCAATCGCGGCGTCAAGCAATTGCGGAAGATCGCGTCCGATGTGGACGGTGTGTTTCCGAGCGAGCTTCACCTCGCCGGAGAACGAGAGGTTGTCGCAGACAAACACGGTGGCACCGACCACGACGCCAGCGGGAAAGCTTTGGTCGTGACTGTTCCGCACACCGATAGTCAGGCCAAAATCGCTGACGTCGCGGTTGTCCGACACTCGCAGCAATCCGAAATAGCGGTCGCCATCGCGACCGAGCGCGTGTGACTCACTCTTCACCGCGAGACCAACACGTTCCAATGCGGATTGCACGCCGGTCAGAAGTGCGTTGTGCGGAATCGGAACCCATGTCCTTGTTCGCTCTGGTGTAACAGTGCGAACCAGTTCATCACGGCTAACATCATGGGCACCGCGATGAAGCATTAAACGGGCAGTCACTGTTGGCTCCTCTCGTTAGAGTGGGATTGCGGCTCCGATTGCCGGGGAGTAACCTGCGGCAATTGCCGTACATTGGTATTATACGTCGCATGCCGTATTTTGTCACGGCAGTTGCCGTATTTTTATGGAGCGTGAAATGACCGCCGCAAATTTCGCACACCGCCTGAAGGAATTACGTGTTCAAGCTGGACTTACACAGGAAGCGTTGGCAGAACGAGCGTCGATGTCGAAGGCTGGTGTGGCGGATTTGGAGCAGGGCCGGCGTGAGCCTGGATGGGGAACGGTCATCGCTCTCGCGAACGCGCTTGGCGTGACGTGTCAGGACTTTATGGTCCTTGCAGGCGAGAAGGAGAGCGCGAAGCGGGGAAGGCCGCGTAGCACCCCTGTGCAACCGGAAGCCGCCACCAAGCCAACGGCAGAACCTGCTTCAGGATCAATGGCGAAGAAGCCAGCCGTGCGATCAAAAACGGCGAAGAATCGTGACGGTTGAGCGGAGACAGACTCGTGGCAGTCACCGGTATAGTCCCGTTATGGCAAGCGAGTGTGACGAAGACTTGAAAGCGAAACTCCGTCGGCTACTCCACGTGCGAGGGGAGATTGCCCACCAGGGCGATACCGTCCCGGCAGAACTCGACGCACTGATCGAGCGGGTGACTGGGCAAATTGCTGCCGGTCGGGAAACGGCCGTGATTGCGAAGCATCGAACCAAGCGTCCACTGCCGACAAGCAACAACTCCGGAATTCGCCAGGGCCGGGAAGGGGTGTAAATACTGCTGGCAAGCGACCCACATCTTCTTGGAAGGCGGCTCGCACGGGTCTGCGGGGCGGAATGCGACTGAGAGCAGAGGCAGGCCGAATCAGACACTGAATCTGACCCGGCAGCGTAAATAGTTTTTCACTGCGCACTGGTCTGTCGTTGTCGCTGAATTGAATAGCGGCTGGGCAGGTGAGCTTATTATTCGGCACACATCGGGTGTGTTGGGATTGCAGAAACGGACCTCAACACTTGGGTCTGCGGCGCACGCAGCGTCAACGAGTGCGGGTCAGCGACGAACTCTTCTCACCGCTCAAGGAGCAGGGGGCCACGATGCACGGGTTACTCACAATTGCCGGACTCTTTTCCATTACGTTCCCTGCTTATGCCGATGTTCCGAAGAAGCCCGTCGATCCGGCGGTCGCACTTATCGACCGACTCGAACAGCTTAGCACCCAAGACACTGGATATTCCGGCAGCGTGTCCGGCTCATCTTTCTTGCCGTTGGGCTATAGCAGCGATTCGGTGGTACTACTCAGTCCGACTACTCCAGGCGCGAAGTCGGATGCAATGCTCACGCTGGTCAAGCTCGGTTCCAAGGCGGTTCCGGCATTGCTCGACCATCTCGGCGATGACCGAAGAACCAAGATCGTCATCCTAAACAGTCTCGGCGGTTTCTTCGAAATTTCGCAAGACAAAGGAGAGAAGGCGGAAGACGAGGAAGCGAAAGGCAAGGGAGAGACACCTTTCGGGGTAGCACGGAAGCAGTACACGCTGCGGGTCGGCGATCTCTGTTACGTGGCGCTCGGTCAGATCGTCAATCGCAACTACACCGCTGTGGGGTATATCCCTTCGGGGAACGTAATGATCACCTCGGTTCCACACTCCAAGCAACTTCGGGCCGATCTGAAGAAGCAATGGGGCGGACTCACCGAAGGGAAACACCTAGAGTCGCTCGTAAAAGACTTGAACGCCAAGAAACCCGAAGGGGGCGACAATGGAAGCACCCGCGTTGGTGCGTCGCTTCGGCTGGCCTATTACTTTCCGAAGGAGTACGAGTCCATCGCCGTCAAACAACTCAAGACGCCGAGC
The DNA here is from genome assembly GCA_021413735.1 of Planctomycetota bacterium. Lineage (GTDB taxonomy): Bacteria > Planctomycetota > Planctomycetia > Gemmatales > Gemmataceae > Gemmata. The sequence goes on along the minus strand of JAIOPV010000039.1, from coordinate 233,993 downwards.
CGAGGCTTTATCGAAACGCTGCAATACTTAGAAAGTGAGAAGCTCGACCAAGTACTCCGTGACCTTTTGGCGGAGAACGAAGACCTTCAAGTGAGCTTCGCCTTGGTGGACCGGCTCGCGGGTCGCGGTTACGACGCCGATATCGAAGCGTTCATCAATCGACGATTGCCGAAGGTGCCCGACAATGACCGCCGATACATCGAAGGGTTCCGCAATAAACTCGGTTTCACTCGCCTGCATATCGCAGTCGAGTTGCGTTCGCCGTTTCTGATCGAAGCGGCACTGAAGATGATGTTGGACGTGAACGCCCGTAGTAAGGATGGACGCACCGCATTGCACATCGCCGCGGCTGAGAATGACAACGACACGGTCCACTTGCTCCTGAACACAAAAGCGAACGCAAATCTGAAAGACAACTACGGACAAACACCGATGGAACATGCCGCGTTGCACGGTCATTCCGATTTGGTTCGACAGATCGCAAACGTTCAAACCGAACCACTCAACTTCTTTTCCGCGGTGATCCTCGGTAAATCAGAGCGAGTGAAGGAGTTGTTGAAGGCGAAGTCCGAACTGGTGAAATCGCGAAACAAGGTGGGGGGGACTGGTTGGACTCCGCTTCACATCGCAGCTAGGGAGGGGCATGAAGAAATCGCTCGCGTTCTGCTCGATGCCGGGGCCAATGTAAATGGCGGGAACGGGAAAAGCTCTCCGCTGGTTTGGGCCGTTTGGACGAAGCAACCTAATCTCAAGCTCGTGAAGTTGCTGATCGACCGCGGCGCGGACGTGAACCAACACGGTGGGCTGGAGTCGGAAACCCCGCTGCACTTCGCGGTGAAATACGGAAACGTCGAGTTGGTGAAACTTCTCCTGGAGGCGAAAGCCGATCCGATGGCGAAGGAGTTTCGAGGGAAGACGCCGCTGGATTTGGCCAAGGAAAGCAAGCACCAGGACATCGTGAAACTGCTGGAACCGGCGAAGTAGCGAAGCGGGTTCTGTCTTTGTGTGCGACAAGTACCGGTGGCACGATGTCGGCGGTTGGGCAGCCAAGATCGCGTACTACTACCGCGACGACGCGGATGCACTCGACCAATTCTTCGTGTTGCTGGATGAATACCGCGCGAGCAAATAGCGGCCATGTCCCCCGCCCGCGCGGGCGGGGAGGCAAGGTTCTCATCATCGGGGGACGGCAGCGTTTCAAGTACGCTCTACTGCGTGACGCTCTCGACGCACTGCTCGCCAACCGGCTGCCCGACGTCGAGATTCTCACGGCGGGCGGTCCGGGCGTGCCGGCACTCGCGGCGTGCTACGCAGCTTCCCGAAAGCTGACACTCACAACAATTCCCGTCGATCACGTCAAGCACCCCGGCCACACCGAAGAACGTCGAGACGAGTGCCTCGTCGAACTGGCACACGCGGCCGTGTTGGCTGGCAGCGTGCGAAGTTCGCGGGTTGCATGATCGCGTGTCAGCGAAGCGGTTGTGGCTTGAAGTGATCGCGAGCGGGGAGAGAAGGAAGCCCAGCGAACTGCCAGCGGCAGACAACGGCACGAGCGGCGACCCACTGAAATCGGCGGTCGGCTTTGCCAGCGTGATCTTCGGCGACGGCTTCGGCTGGTGAATGCACTCTACCGTCGAGAGTGTGACGGCACCTACACCCACGCGTGTACGGCGGACACGGCACCGGCGGTTGTGGTCGCGGTTGCGGCCAGCGGGCTGTCCGCGTGCGGCCACGGAAATTGTTTGTGCCGGGGCTGCAATCCAAACTGTCCGGGTAACCCTGGAAAGCAGTAATTACTCAGCGGCGCGGCGTGCCTCGACACGCTTCACGAACGCGGCGAACTCAGCTTTGCTCACGCGGCTGATGACCACGTCGCGGGCCTTGCGGCGTGGGATAGGCGAGAACGGGTTGTGCTTCAGGTTGTGCGTAGTGGTGGGCGGTTTAATCCACGGGGTCCACGGGCGGCGCGCGAACGGGTTGGGGATTCCTGTCAGTGCGGGGGTGTAAGCGTTGCGGGCATGGCTGTCCTTGTCTTGAGTGAATTTAACCGACCCGAATTTCATGGTACGCAGTCACTCCGTCTGAGTCAACTATTCTCAATGACTACATCGTCATGGAGTTCGTGAACGGTCAGACGCTCGAATCACATCTCAAGGAACGTGACAGTCTGCCAGTGGCGAGAGCGCTTCAGATCACCGAAGCGGTCACGCAGGCACTTCGAGAAGCGCTCGATCAGATTGGGTTGATTCATCGCGACGTGAAGCCCGCCAACATTCTGATCACCAACAGCGGGCACGTGAAACTTGCCGATCTCGGGCTGGCGAAGGTGATCGCCCAGGAAGACGCCACGGCTCACACGGCAGCCGGCACTGCGATGGGCACGCCCAGTTATATGTCGCCCGAGCAGTTCGCCGACGCGAGCCGTGTCGATCACCGAGCCGACATCTTCTCGCTTGGTGCAACGCTATATCAGATGCTCGCGGGGAAGCCGCCGTTCCGCGGCGACTCGTTCTTCCAGGTTCTCAAGCAAGTCGAGGAAGTCGAACCAGAACCGCTGCCGACGCACGTCCCAGACGCGGTCGGCGAACTCGTCAGCAGGATGATGGCCAAGCGTGCTGATGATCGGTTCCAGACCCATGCCGAACTGCTTGATGCGATTCGGGCAGCGCAGCGTTCGCTCGGTGACACCGAGGAGCACGTGCATCAGGACATCGGCGCAGCTTACAGTCCCACAATGCAGACCGTGATTCCGAAACTCAAGGCGGTGGGGCAGCTCGTGCGACCGGCGGTGCCAAGCGAGAACCGCGTGCTTCTGGTCGTGGACATCCAGAACGATTTCTGTCCGAATGGTGCGCTTGCCGTTCCGGGTGGCGACGAAGTTGTGCCGATCATCAACAAACTGTCTCGCCGGTTCGCGCACGTCATCCTGACGCAAGACTGGCACTGCGAAGATCATCTCTCGTTCGCGTCGTCGCATCCAGGCAAGAAACCGCTCGAACGGGTTGAGTTGCCATATGGCGAACAAATCTTGTGGCCGGACCACTGCGTGGAGCGCACACCCGGAGCGGAGTTTCACCCGAAGCTCGACGTGGCTCACTGCGAACTCACGATCCGCAAAGGATTTCACCGCGACATCGACTCCTATTCCGCGTTCTTCGAGAACGACAGGCACACGCCGACGGGGTTGGCCGGCTATCTGCGTGAGCGCGGCTTGACGCGGCTGTGGCCTGCGAAGCCGCCAGCGCCGACTCCCACCCACCAACCCGACTCACTTCGACATCAATTCCAGATCCACATCGTTGGTGCCATCCTTGACCATCACCTTCAGCGACGACGTCGTGTTCGTGGCGTACTTCTCGGGCAACAGATTCTTCGCGGGTGTGCCGTCGTCGGGCTTGGTTCGTTTCACCACCGTGACGACATATTCGCCAACGGGAGCGCCGTCGAACTTGCCGTAGGTCGTGACCTGGAAACGGCCCAACTCGTCGGTGCGGCCATCACAGACGGAGGTGTACTTCTTTGTTTCCTGGTTGAAGGTGTGAAACACGACCATTGCTCCCGCGACCGGTTCGCCATCGAGCTTCAACGTTCCCGCGACCGGATGCGTCGGCTTCTTCTTGACCACCACGCCCTTCTCTTCGCTGTCCGGCACCTTCAGGTCCGACGGCAGAATGCCTTCCAGCAAGATGTTCGCGATCACGGGCGCGTCCTTCTTCATGGTCACCCACGCAACGTGATCGAACTCGCCGTAGTCCGGTCCACGCATCCGACTGCCACCACCAGTGGTTGAGAGTTGGTAATACTTCATGCCGTTCCGCTCATAGACCTGATAGCGGTGAACGTGCCCGCAGAACACTGTATAATTCCGCCCCGCAAGCGACTTCTCAACCGAAGCCCAACCGTTCTTGTCGAGATCCTTCCCCAACCAAATGGGTTCATGCAGGAAGACGAACGTCCAGCGTGAATCCTTGTTCGCCTCGATGGTCTTTGCGACCCATGCCTGCTGTTCGGGGTCGATCGTGTTCATGCCGTCCGGCGGGTTCTCGCTGTTCAGACACAGGAATAGCGCGTTCTTGTAGGCGAAGTGGTAGTAGCGTTTGCCGTGGCGTTCGCCCCATTTCGCCAGCAGCATCTTGTTCGCCAGATCGTGATTCCCTGGGACGTAAAAGAACGGCATCTCGAGACGCTTCACGTAGCCGTCGAATTCATCCCACTGTTCCTTGGCGAGATCTTCCTTGAGGGTGTAGCCCTCGATCAAGTCGCCGACGGACATGACGAACTGCGGTTGCAGCAGATTGACCTGTGCCACAGCTCGCGAGAAGACCTTTTCGCGGTGACCGCCTGTGCGATCGGAGACAACCGCGAACTGGAACTGGTCGGGATCGTTGTTCAGCTTCAGCGAGGTCCAGGGGTTCTTCTCCCCGGCTTCGATCCGAAGAGCGTTCGGGTTCCCCGGGACTTCGTTCTTCGCAGGAGTTTCGGAACGCGATAGGGCAATGGCCCCGAGCAAGACGCCCGCTGTGGCGAATCCGATGACATATTGTTTCATGGCAGCGCTCAGAAGAGTGCGGTTGGTGTGGCAGTTAGCGACCGTGCCCAGAGCATACCCGCACTGGTTACAGGAAGGCAACGACATGCAGCGAGTTCACGAAAGTTTCACGAGGTGACTGGCAGGAACCGGAGTGTGGCGTCACTGGCTGCCCGAGGTCAACTTTAACTCGATCAGGTTTTCGCCATTTTTGATCTCGGCCTTCAGACCGGAAGCGTTCGGATCGTTTCTACCTCGCGGAAACAAGGGACTTGCCACTGGACTGCGGGAAGCAGCAACCCGATCAGGATCGCGATGATGGCGATAACGACCAACAATTCGATGAGTGTAAAACCGGAGCGACGCGAGTTGAACATACGAACACCCAAAGAGATGGGTGAAGGGGACAATGCGGGGATGCCGAAAAGTAACCCGCATCTACCGTTTTGTCCAACAATTAAACGAGTGGCAGGTAGGATGCGGCGTGATTGGCGCCCGAACAACGCGAGATTCGTGCTTGCGTCGAGTTCGAGAACGTCCGAAAATCCGATTCCACTGCCCGCTCACCAATCTCAAGGCCAACCACATGATTCGTTCCGCTCTCGCCGGACTGACGTTCCTCACGTTCGCAATACTTCCCATCGGACTCACAGCGGAGGACAAGCAGAAAGGCAAAGACGAATTATTCGTCGCGAAGGCTCTCACCGAGAAGAAGAGTTTCACGCCCGGCATCGAAGGGCCCGCGTGTGATACTGCTGGGAACATTTATGTCGTGAACCTCAAGAAGAATGGCGACATCGCGAAAGTCACGCCTGATGGCAAGGTCGAAGTGTTCGTCGAACTGCCAGGCAAGAGCGTTGGTAACGGGATCGTCTTTGACAAGAAGGGCATGATGTACATCGCCGACTACACGGGGCACAACATCCTTCGCATCGACCCGAAAACCAAGAAGATCGACGTGTTCGCTCACGACGACACAATGAACCAGCCGAACGACGTCGCCATCGCACCAAACGGAACGCTGTATGCCAGCGATCCCAACTGGGATAAGAGCACCGGTCAACTCTGGAAGATCAGCACCGACGGCAAGATGACGAAGATCGCAACCGACATGGGCACCACCAACGGCATCGACGTGAGCCCAGATGGAAAGACGCTGTACGTGAACGAGAGCGTGCAGCGAAACGTGTGGTCGTTCCCGATCAAGGAAGACGGCACGCTCGGCGAGAAGAAGTTGCTGAAGAAGTTCGAGGATCACGGCTTCGACGGCATGCGTTGCGATGTCGATGGCAACATCTACATCACGCGCTACGGCAAGGGCACGGTGGTGAAGCTGTCGCCGGACGGGAAGGTGTTGAAGGAGATCGACGTTCTTGGCAAGCAACCCAGCAACATCTGCTTTGGCGGGCCAGATGGTCGCACCGCATACGTGACCGAAGTGGAACACACGCGGCTTGTGCAGTTCCGCGTGGACAAGCCCGGTCTGGCGTGGCAAGGTTCGCCAAAGAAGGAGTGACGCCGATGGACGCGATGCAGGGCTTGCACGCAGCGATGGCTGCGGTCGATGCTTACTACAAGGAGCGCGGCATCTTTCAGGACCGTTTCGGGTTCGGGAAGAGTCCGGCGCTTGTGGTCATCGACATGGCTTACGGTTGGACCGACCCGGCATACGCGGGCGGCTCGGCGAGACTCGATCCTGTGATTGAAGCGATTCAGAAGCTGCTGCCGGTGGCACGCGACAAGGGCGTGCCCGTCTTCTACACGACGTCGCCATTCGAGGAAACCAGGCAACTGAAATCGGCGGCCGACTACTCGCCCAAGTTCCGAAAGTGGGATCAGCGAGCGTGCGAGATCGACGAACGGGTGAAGGCGTTGCCGACGGAACGCATCATCTACAAGGAACACGCGAGTGCCTTCGGCGGCACGGCGTTCATCGGGCATCTCATCGAAAAACGAGTCGACACGCTGCTCATCACGGGTTGCTCGACGAGCGCCTGCGTTCGCGCCACCGCGACCGATGCGAAGGTCTACCACTTGCGACCGATCATCATTCGCGAGGCTGTGCAAGATCGTTCGGAGATAGCCCACGAGTGGACGCTGTTTGACATTCAGGCACGGTTCGCGGATGTCGTGGGGCTGGCGGAAACGCTGACATACCTGAAGGGACTCTCCGGGAGGTCGAGCGATGAACGATGACGCTCGCGAAAGGATCACCCGCCGACACGCACTCCAGGCGGGTGTGGGTCTCACTGCGGCCGGTGCCGTCGATGCGACTGCCGCTCCCCCACTTCAGACGCGACCGGGCATTATGGGTGAAAGCGTCTACGATTCGCTGGGTATCAAGCCGATCATCAACGCCGCGGGCACCATTACCACGTTCGGCGGTTCTGTGATGCCCTCCGAGGTCGTCGCGGCGTGGGTCGATGCTGCGCGACACTTCGTGGATCTGGTCGAACTGCAAAACAAGGTCGGCGACAAGATCGCGAAACTGCTCGGCACTGAAGCCGCGTATGTGACAACCGGCGCGGCAGGGGCGATTCTTCTCGGAACTGCTGCCGCCGTGACTCGCGGAGATCGCAAACTCATTCCCCAACTTCCCGCGAATCCCGGCGCCCGCAACGAAGTGCTGATTCAAAAGACGCACCATTCGTGCTACGACAACCAGCTCACCGATGTCGGCGTTAAACTCATCGACGTGGAGACCGTCGCGGATGTCGAGAAGGCCGTGACCGAGCACACCGCGTTGATGTTCTTCATGAATATTTCGCAGGACACGGGGAAGATCAAGCGCGACGAGTGGTGCGCACTCGCCCGCAAACACAAGGTGCCGACGCTGATCGACGCTGCCGCCGACGTGCCACCGGTGAGCCGCATTGTCGAGTACGCGAAGATGGGCTTCGACATGATCGCCGTGAGCGGCGGCAAGGCCATGCGTGGCCCGAACGACACAGGATTGTTGCTCGGTCGCAAGGATCTGATTGCGGCGGCGAAGCTGAATGCGAACCCGCACGGCTGCACAATTGGCCGCATGATGAAGGTCGGCAAGGAAGACATGATCGCACTGCTCGCGGCTGTCGAGCGATTTGTTCGCCTTGATCCCGCCGCTGAACTTGCGGAGTACGAGCGGAAGATCAGCGTCATCGAGAAGGCACTGAAGGATGTTCCGTCGGTGGCGTTCGAGCATATCGTGCCGGAGATCGCGAACCACGTCCCGCACTTGCAGATCGCATGGAACGAGAAGCAAGTGAAGATCAAACCCGAGGCGGTCGCATGGGCGTTGTCGGAAGGTGAACCGTCAATTCGCATTGGTCGCGTGTCCGGCACTGGCGACAAAGGAATCTTGATCTCGGTGCTGACGCTGCAAGCAGACGAGGAGAAGATTGTCGCTGCGCGTGTCGCCGAGATTCTGAAGAAAGCAGCGGGGTGAACCGCAACGCTCTGGAGTGTCTCTTCGAGCGCCGCATAAAATGGAATTGCCCAACACCAGCAAGAGGCAACTCCGTGACGCCAACGACTTCTCCACAAGACAAACCCCGGACATCAGCATCGGGGCACGACCTCACGCCACCGTCGCCAGACGAGCTGCAGCGATTGGCCGCGCTGCTCTCGCCTGATGAACGCCGCGTGTTGCTTCATCAGGGAACGGAGCCGGCGTTCTGTGGCGGTCTTCTCAATAACAAGAAGCCAGGCGTGTACCACTGCCGACTGTGCGATCTGCCCCTCTTCCGTTCGAGCGCCAAGTTCGAGTCGGGCACAGGTTGGCCGAGCTTCTTCGAGCCGTTCGATGCGGAGCACGTCGTTGTTCGGTGGGATATGAGTCATGGCATGAGCCGCGAAGAAATCGTGTGCGGGCGATGTGGCGGGCACTTGGGGCACAGGTTTGATGACGGTCCCAAACCGACGGGTCACCGCTACTGCCTGAACTCGGCATCGTTGAAGTTCGTGGCCGACGGGGAAGCTGCATGACCGACATTCGCCTCGGCCGCTACCGTCACTACAAGGGCAACGAATATACCGTCATCGGCGTGGCTCGGCACAGTGAGACGCACGAAGAACTTGTCGTCTATCGCCCGGAATATGGCGATCACGGCCTCTGGGTGCGGCCGAAAGCGATGTTCCTCGAACATGTCACGATCGACGGGAAGACGATGCCTCGGTTCCAGTTCCTGGGATGACCAAACCAAGACCCAACACGGTGCCCTCATGTTTCGACTCTTCGCTGCGGTTGCCTTCACTCTCACGCTCTCAATCCAGGCGTCTGCGGCACCGCCGAACATCGTGCTGATCGTCGGCGACGATCAAGGTGCGACCGATTACGGCTTCCTGGGTCACGTGCACATCAAGACGCCGTACCTCGATAAACTCGCGTCCGAAGGATTGCTCTTCAAACGTGGCTATGTGCCAAGCAGTCTGTGCCGGGCCAGCCTCGCGACGATGATTACCGGGCTGTATCCGCATCAACACCTGATCACGTCGAACGACCCCCCAACACCCAAAGGACTGACCCTGGCCCAAGCCAACAAAGACGCCGGCTACCTGAAGCAACGACAAGAGATGGTCGCGTTGTTCGAGAAGTCGCCGACATTGCCGAAACTGCTGGAGAAGGAAGGCTACGTCAGCTTCCAGGCGGGGAAGTGGTGGGAAGGCAATAGTTGCCGGTGTGGCGGGTTCACCGAAGGCATGACGCACGGCGATCCGAGCAAGGGCGGGCGTCACGGCGACAACGGGCTCAAGATCGGTCGCGAAGGATTGCAACCCGTGTTCGACTTCCTCGACAAAGCGAAGAAGGACAGCAAGCCGTTCTTCGTGTGGTATGCCCCGATGATGCCGCACTTGCCGCACACGCCGCCGGAACGGCTCCTCAACAAGTACAAGGACAAAACGAAGTCGATTCACGTTGCTCGGTACTGGGCCATGTGCGATTGGTTCGACGAAACCATCGGCGACCTGCTCGCGAAATTGGAAAAGAACGGCCAGATCGAGAATACGCTCGTCATCTATCTGCACGACAACGGCTGGATTCAAGATCCGGATTCGCCGAACTTCGCTCCGAAGTCGAAACGCTCGCAGTATGACGGCGGCTTGCGAACACCGATCATCGTGAAGTGGCCGGGTCATGTGAAGCCAGGTACCAGCGATGGCTTAGCGAGTTCGATTGATCTGGCTCCGACAATCCTCGCTGCAGTTGGAGCAAAGCCAACGAAGGACATGGACGGCATCAACCTCCTCGATCCGCACTGGGTCGCGAGTCGTTCGACACTGTTCGGCGAGATCTTCGAGCATACGGCGGTGGACATCGCGAAACCGGTGGCGAATCTGCAATATCGTTGGGTCGTCGATGGAAATTGGAAGTTGATTCTGCCGTTCGAGGCGAACGTGAAGGACAGCAAGCCCGAGTTGTTCGACGTGTCGCGTGATCCGAACGAGACCATGAACCTCGCCGCGAAGCATCCCGATAAGGTGGCAGAACTGACGAAGAAACTCGATGCGTGGTGGAAGCCGAAGACCGAGTGAACGCATGTCAATTTGTCGGAGATGCCTTCACCGTTCCCTCATGGAGTTCGCTGCGAAGGTTGCAGACGGCAAATTGTGCGGGTAGCCTTTGGGTGCGTCATCATCAGTCAGCCCCCAACCCGGCGCTCGTGTCATGGCCAAGCAACCTCTCAAACCCGCCAAGAAACCTGCAAAGAAAGCCACGACGGCGAAAGCAAAACCAACCGCAAAGATAACGGCGAAAGCAAAACCAACCGCAAAGACGAAACCCGTCGCCAAGGCGAAGCCACCCGCCAAAGCGAAGGCAGCTCTCCCCGTTGCCGAAGCGGCACCGGCCACACCCGTCGCGGATGAGAAACCGGCCGAGAGGCCAGTGAAGCTGTCGGCCAAGTTCACCGACGCCCTCACTCACTACTTCAAACGGCTCGGTCCCGCCGATCTCGCACGGCAGGCCATCGAGTACGTTCTGGAAGGGGAGCCAGCCGATGCGTTGCTTCGGATCGGCGCTGAACCCGACTCCGGCAAGTCACTCGCGCTCTCCGGGGTTTCGAACAACGTCGATTACACGCTTCGTAACCACATCGCCAGCGAACGGCTCGCCGTCTACCGCGAGGGTGTGAACACGCCGCCTTCCGTGTGGAGTCGCTTCGGTGAAGTGCTCGACGCGGCAGCTCGTGCCTCCGGTCGAAAAGGGCAAGGCGTCTCGGGATGGCCGAACTGGCTCTCGGCGCTACTCGGCGAGTTGATTGGGTCTGCGAACAGCGGTCGGTCGGAGGGAGCCCTCTGGCCCGCGACGCGATTGCTGCCGATCTTCGAGGAAGCAAAGCTCCCAGCGAGTCAGGCCATCCGGCTCATCTTCGATCATTGGCTCGTCTCTTCTCTCAGGTTCGGGAGTGGCTACTACGGATACAGCAGCCCCGATCACGTCTTCAGCGACTGGCCCACACTGCTCGCGGGGAACTTGCCGGCGGTTCGCGAAGCCGTCGAGAAGGCGCACGGTCAGAACACCATCAACGCCATCCGCACGCTCTCGAATCTGAAGTTCGACTTCACCCCGATGCTCGATCTCGTGGTCAAACTCTCGACGGAGACGAAGGCCATCCGCGAAATCATGATGCCGGAGTTGCACAAGCGAGTCGCCCTTGTCGTGCCTTACCTCGACAAGCACTTCACGGAGGGAAATGCTGCGCAACGGAACGAGGCGGCCGCCCTGCTCTGGAAACTCGACGGCGAGAACGCCGTCGCGAAACTGAAAAAGCAGTTGAAGGTCGAGCCTTCGGAAAAGATCAAGCAGACGATCGAGAAGCTACTCGCGGTCCCGCTGGAAGACGACGCGGACGGCGACGACGAGGCACTGAAGCTCCCACCATTGAATTTGGAACTCGGCGAGGCTTCGCTTGCTGGGGAGGCACGAGCACGGCTGCGGCAGGTGTACGAGCGAGCCCACGAACTGGCGACGAAGCAATACGAGCAGCAACTCGCAAACTACAACTCACCTGATCGCCCGAAGTGGATGAACGCACCAACGAAGCCGGTGGCACTAAGCGCAAAGGAACTCGACGAGTTGTGCGAGTTCATCAGCGGCAGCCGGAAGACGCTGACCAACCGCGCGACCTACCGCCGCCCACACATCTGGAACACGCTCATCGCGGATGAATCGTTCGCGCCACCGCACACGCACCTGATCCACATCCTTCGTCTCGATTACGCCACCGGCCGCTTCGATCTGGAACGCACTGACCAGCAACTCTACTGGGGCGACACGTCGAACCTCGACGCTTATCGCGCACGATGCGAACCGCCGTTCGGCTTGCGAGAACTGGAGATGGCATTCTCGTCGCTGCCGAACGCGAAGCCGGGAATGATCACGTTCGCGTATCTCCAGCACAACAGCAATCACCGTGAGTTCTGCAACTGGGAACCGGAGGCGATCTGGCCCGCGTTCGCCGAAAAGCTCGATCTGCTCCGCGACACCATTTCAGGAGCGGCGCGCACTGGCACGAACGATTACTACCTCCCCGAACGACGACGAAATGCCTTCAACGTGCTCGCGGCATTCCCGAAACTTCCGCCTGGCTTCGTGCCGCTCTTGTGGGAACTCGCGCTCGGCGACGCCAAGACCGATCGCAAGCCCGCACAGGCGGCGTTGAAGACACTTCCGAACAAGGCCGCACGAGTTGCGGTTGGGCTGACGAACGGCCGACAGACCATTCGCGAGGCTGCTGCGGAATGGCTCGGCACCATCGGCGACAAGTCAGCAATTGATTCGCTCAAGACAGCGTTCCGCAAGGAGAAGTTCGAGGCGACGAAGGGCATCATCATGGTGGCCTTGGAGAAACTTGGCGCGGATGTTTCCGAGTTCCTTGACCGCAAGAAACTGCAGAAGGAAGCCGACGAGGGGATGAAGAAGCCGCCACGAATGTTCGGCGTCGAAATCGACAAACTGCCCGCGGTTCACTGGCAGGACACGGGCAAGCCCGTTGATCCGACGATCGTGAAGTGGTGGGTCGTGCAGGCCGTGCAGCAGAGCGCTGCGGCGTGCGGCCCGATCCTGCGGCGATACCTCGCGCAGTGCCGACCGCTCGATGTGTCAGCACTCGCGAAGCACATCCTTACGGGCTGGCTCGAGAAGGGCGGCATGAAGGGAGCGCTTGCGATCGTGGCGGCTGGCGGCGATGCGGATTGTGTGCGGATGTCTGAGCGGTACATTCGGACGTGGTTCGGCCAGAAGATGTCGCAGTGCAAGAGCCTCATCGAAATGCTGGCGTGGATCAAGCATCCGATGGCGTTGCAAGTGCTGCTGTCGATCTCGAATCGCTTCCGCACGGCGGGGCTTCGCAAGCTCGCCGGCCAGTTCGTGAACTCCATCGCCGAGCGCGAAGGATGGACCGTCGACGAACTGGCCGACCGCACCATCCCCGATGGCGGCTTCGCGAAGCCCGAAGGCGGGGGTCGCCCGACGCTCGTTCTCGATTACGGTGCGCGTCAGTTCACAGCGACGCTCGACGATGAACTCGAGCCTGAGCTTGCTGGCGAGGGCGGGAAGGTCGTGAAGGCGTTGCCATCACCCGCGAAGGCCGACGACGCCGAGAAGGCGAAGGAAGCGAAGAAGGCGTTCTCCGACGCGAAGAAGCAGATCAAGGACGTCGTGAAACGACAGAGCGAGCGACTTTACGAGGCGTTGTGCACACAGCGAACGTGGAAGTTCTCGGACTGGAAACAGTTCCTGGGCGATCACCCGGTTGTCGGGCGAATGTGCGTTCGACTGGCGTGGTCGGCGACGGAGCCCGGTGAGAATGGTAAGTTCCTCGGCTGCTTCCGCCCGCTGGAAGACGGCTCGCTCACCGACGAGAAAGACGACGCCGTGAAGTTCTCGGATGACACGCTGATTCGCCTGGCACACACCGCGAACACGCCACCGGAACTGGCTGCCGCGTGGAAGCAGCACTTCACGGATTACAGCGTGGAGCCGGTGTTCGATCAGTTCGGACGTGTGGCGTATGTTCACCCGGAAGCAAAGGCGAAGGAAACGGCAATCATCGACTTCCGGGGCTACGAACTCGGCACGTTCCAGATGCGTGGCAAGCTGACGAAGGCCGGCTACGTTCGCGGCGAAGCTCAGGACGGCGGCTGGTTCCACGAGTATCTGAAGCCGTTCCGGTCGCTGGGCATTCAAGCCGAGATCGGCTTCACCGGAAACTCACTACCGGAAGAAGATCGACGGGCGGCGCTGGGGTCGCTGTCGTTCGTGAAGATCAAGCCCGACGGCGAAGCGGCGGGCGGTCGCTGGAACAGCAAGCCGTTGGAGTTGGGGAAGGTGCCGCCGGTGCTCTTGAGCGAGTGCTACAACGACCTGAAGCAACTCGCGGCCGAGGGCACCGGCTTCAACCCCGACTGGGAAAAGCAGAGCTACTATTGACCGGCGTTGCACCATTTGAAGGAACATCATGGCCACACCATCACGCGAACCGCAGGCGATACTGCGAGAACCCGCCGAGTTGCGTTACGCGGCAGAACTGGCCGCACTCGCTTCCAGCGACACCGCCGCGAAGCCACCCGGTTGGAAGCTCAGCCCGCGAGCCGTCCGCACGTTCATCGTCGGCTCGGAAGGCATCACGGCTGCTGCCGCTCCGAAAGCCGCGAAAGGCAAAAAGACCCCTTCCTCTGCTGGCGATGTCGCGATCACCCGGAAGTTTCACGGCGACGACGCCATGATCGACCGAGCCATTGTCACGCTGATGAGCAATCGCGGGTTGCTGCTTGTAGGCGAACCCGGCACCGCGAAGTCGATGCTCTCAGAGCTTCTCGCGGCAGCCATCTCGGGCACGAGCGCCCTCACGATTCAGGGCACGGCCGGGACCACCGAAGATCAGATCAAGTATTCGTGGAACTACGCTCTGCTGCTCGCGGAAGGCCCGACGCCGAACGCACTCGTGCCGGCACCGTTGTTCCACGGACTGAGTCAGGGGCTGATCGTGCGGTTCGAGGAAATCACCCGCTGCCCGCCGGAAATTCAGGACACGCTCATCAGCACTTTGAGCGACAAAGTTCTCTTCGTCCCCGAGCTGAAGGGCGACGGCAACGTGATGTACGCGAAGCCCGGGTTCAACATCATCGCCACTGCGAACACCCGCGACCGTGGCGTGAACGAGATGTCGGCGGCGTTGAAGCGACGGTTCAACTTCGAGACGGTGCCGCCGATCGCCGAGAAGAAATTCGAGTTGGAACTGGTCGCGAAGCAGGCCAGCGAGATGCTGTATCACGCGGGGGCGGTCGCCACGCTTCCCGAAAATGTGATCGACGTACTGGTGACAACGTTCCTCGATCTTCGCAAGGGCAAGACCGACGAGGGCACCGCAGTGGAGCGGCCTACCGCGACGATGAGTACAGCCGAAGCCGTGGCGGTCGCGTTCTCGGCGGGACTCGATGCGTGTTACTTCGGCGACGGTTCCGTGAAGGGCGAACACCTCGCGAGGCAGCTCGTGGGCACGGTCTTGAAGGACTCGGCCGACGACGCCAAGAAGGTGAAGCAATACTTCGAGGTGGTGGTGAAGATTCGCGCGAAGAAGGACCCGCACTGGAAATCGTTCTACGACGGCCGCGGCGTTCTGGGCCAAGGGTGACCGCATGAACGACCACGAGCCCGCGGAATTTGTCGCAGCGTTGCCGTCGAAGATGCGGACGAGCCGCGTCACATACTTCCCGATTCGCCATCACTCGCCCGCATGTGCCGCTCACCTTCGACGCTGGATCGCGACCAACAAACCCGCCGCCGTGCTGATCGAAGGCCCCAGTTCGTTCACCGCGAAGATCGACCTGCTGCTCGATGCCGAAGCGGTGTGCCCGTTCGCGCTCTACACCACGTTCGCCGACAAGAAAGCACGCCTCGGCGTATCGGGGCCGCTCGGTCCGCGCCGCTTCGCCGCATACTACCCGTTCTGCGACTACTCCCCGGAGTTGGTCGCGTTGCGGGCCGGTCGTGCGGCCAAGGCGAACCTGAGATTCATCGATCTCGAATATGCCGAGATGGTGCTGCACCGGCAACGCACGCCCGACGCCAAACCCGAAGGCGTGCGAGTCGATTCGCTCGCGGCCGACGGCCATCTCTCGCACAGCGAGTACATCCGCGAACTCGCCAGACGCCTCGGTTGCCGCGACTTCAACGAGGCGTGGGATCACCTCTTCGAAACGCAATGGGATTCCGACGACACCGACGGTTTCATCGACCGCGTGGCGACTTACTGTGCGATGGCTCGCTTCAGTTATCGACCCGAACAACTTGAAGCTGATGGCACCAACGCCCGCGAAGCGTGCATGGCCGCTGCGATTCTTGACGAACTGAAACAGCTCGCCGCCGCGAAGAAGAAGGGGCCGGTTCTCGTGGTCACGGGCGGCTTCCATTCGGTCGTGCTGCCAAATCTCGTGGGGGCTGGCGTAACCCGCCCTGAAGCGGTCGATCTCGCTGAAGACGAAGGCGGTTCGTGGCTGATGCGCTACAGCTTCGATCAGCTTGACGCACTGGCCGGGTATGCCTCGGGGATGCCGCAGCCCGCGTTCTACGACCGTCTCTGGCACGCGAGCGAAACCGCACCCGACCCCACCCGCATGAGTGATGTCCGCACGCACGCCGCTGCCGACATTGCCGTGGAAGTTAGCCGATTGACGCGACTGCGTGGCTTTCATCCCGCAGTGACAACCCCCGACGCGACCGCTGCCGTGCGAATGAGTCGTGAACTTGCTGCGTTCCGTGGGCACCCGTGGCCAACCCGCGACGACGTGCTCGACGGCATGCGAAGCTGCTTCGTGAAGGGCGAAACCGTCACCGATGGCGTGCCGTTGCTGCGATTGGTCGCGGAAGTGCTCGCCGGCAATCGCGTCGGCAGTGTGCCCAAAGCTGCAGGCGTGCCGCCGATCGTGGACGACTTCTACCGCGAGGCACGCCGGCTGAAACTTCCCGTGGACGTTGCCGAGCGAAAAGAACTCGCCCTCGATCTGTATCGCGACGTGCGACACCGTGGCATCAGTCGCTTGCTGCATCGGCTGGCGTTGCTCGGATCTCCGTATGGCGAGTATCACGGCGGCCCCGACTTCGCAGCAGGCACTGGCCTGGAACTGATGCAAGAACACTGGCAAGTGCGTTGGTCGCCGGGTGCCGAGAGTTCACTTGTCGAAGCGGTCGTGTACGGTCCGACGGTTGAAGAGGCGGCTGGCTCGAAGCTGCTGGAAGAGGTCGCGGGGCTGGAAACTGGCGGCTTTGGACGCAACACGGCGAAGGCGGTCGAGGTGCTGGTGAAGGCGTGTCGTCTGGGGTTGCACAAACACGCGACCGCCCTTACGGATTTGGTATCGAAGTGTGCGGCGGAAGATCCGTCGTTCGTGTCGCTGGTCAGCGGATTGACGCAACTCGAACTCCTCGGGCGGTCGCGGGAGCCGCTCGAAGCGACGCACCTGACGACGCTTCCTAACATCGCGTTGACCGCCTACCAACGAGCGTGCTACCTCGCGGCCGACCTCGTGAACTGTCCGAATGAGCTGGTCGATCCGGGGGTGCGTGCCCTGCAATCGCTGCGGGAATCGCTCGGTGCCGAATCGCGGTTCGATGCGGATTTGCTGCACAATGCCCTTCGCACGATCATCACTTCGCCGCCCGACAAGGGACAGACGGCGGTCATCGGTGCGGCTGCGGGCATTCTGTATGGCGAGGGCAAACTTGCAGAGGCTGATCTGGTTGTGCTGGCGATGGGCTTCCTGGGGGGAACGTCGCCGGAGCCGCGTCATAGTGCAGGGTTCGTTCGCGGCTTGCTGGCAACTGCTCGCGAAGTGGCGTGGCAAGTGGCGGGTTTGGTGCAGGCTCTCGACGCCCGTTTCGGCGGCTGGGATGACGAGTCGTTCCTGGGAGTGCTGCCCGAGTTGCGGCTCGCGTTCGCCGACCTCACGCCGCGAGAAATCGCGCGAGTGGCCGACGCCGTGGCCGGCATGCACGACACGGAACTGACGGGGTTGGTGCGTTACGATCTGTCGGAGAAGGACGCCCTGCTCGCGGTGGAGGTGACGCGGCTCGTTCGCGAATCCCTCGCAGCGGATGGGTTAACTACCGCGTAGCCGCGACCGAAGGAAGTGTGTCCGGACACGCTCCCTTCGGTCGCGGCTACGCGACGAACTGGGACGACGATGGCCGATTCATCACAAGAAATTCTCGCACGGTGGCGGCTTGTCCTCGGCAAGTTCGCGCAGCCGAAGATGCCGAACATCCTCAACGACAACCAGCAGAAGATGGCCGACGCCCTCGAAACGCTGTACTCGCGCGAGTATCGCGGTCGCGGCGTGCGGCAGGCGGGCAAGCTCGGGCCAGGGTCGCTCGATGCGTCGCAACTCAACGTGCCGAAGTGGCTCGCACAGGTTCGCGAACTGTTCCCGCAGCAAACGTGCGAACGCATCACTAGGCACGCCCTCGACCGCTACGGCATGACCGAGATCGTGCAAGACCCCGCGACACTTGCGAAGCTCGAACCGTCTGCGGAACTGCTCGCGGCCGTGCTTTCGCTCAAGGGGCAGATGAAGGGGCCAGTGCTCGCCGAGGCCCGACGGCTCATCGCTCGCGTCGTCGAGGAAGTGAAACGCAAGCTCGAACGCGAAGTGCTGAGCGCCATGACGGGGCGGCTGAACCGCTTCCGCAAGAGTCGCTACAAGGTCGCTCGCAACTTCGACGCACGCGGCACCATTCGCCGCAATCTCAAGAACTGGGACCCCGAACGCAAGAAGCTCATCGTCGAAGACCCGCTGTTCTTCAATCGCGTGCGGCGGCACCTGCCGTGGGAAATCGTTCTCTGCGTCGACCAGTCAGGCTCGATGACGGATAGCGTCATTCACGCCGCGGTGATGGCCGGCATCCTCGCGGCGCTGCCGGCCGTGCGGGTGAAACTCGTCGTGTTCGACACGAGCATCGTCGATCTGAGCGAGTACGCATCCGATCCCGTGGAAGTGTTGATGTCCGTGCAACTCGGCGGCGGCACCGACATCGGGCGTGCGGTGAGGTATTGCGAACAGCTCGTCGAAACGCCAAAGCGAACGATCTTCGTGCTGGTCACGGACTTCTGCGAGGGGGCCGACCCGCGAGAGTTGGTGTCGGCTGTGCGTCGGCTCCACGGTGCTGGCGTGAAGTTGCTGGGGCTCGCGGCGCTCGATGGAAAAGCGGTTCCGTTCTACGACGAACACACGGCGGGAGCGCTCGCGAACGAGGGCATGGAGATCGCCGCGTTGACGCCCGAAAAGCTCGCACACTGGCTCGCGGCCGTGATGGATACTGCGTGACGAGAAACGAATGCGACCCGACGACAGCGACAAACTGAAGCGAATTCTCGCCACGTTCGACGAGCCAGCGTTGACTGCGCTCGCGAACGTCGGTTTGGTTCGTCGCGCTCGCAAGGATCTGGAAGCGGGCGGCGTCACACATGAAGAGACTGACACGGCGCTGGTAGTTCGCGGCCCAGACTGGTCGGTCACCATGCCTCCTGAAGGACCGACCAAGGCCACCGACACCACGAAAGCGACAGGGATCACCAGGCAAATTCTCGCTGCGACGATTTATCTGCGTGAGAAGTGGGTGGGTGGTTTGGCGAGCGGGGGACGTGAGTCCCCTGGTGTCGTTGGAACAGAATCAGGGGACTTACGTCCCCCGCTCGCCAAGAGCGGACCGCCACCAGGCGACGCGCTCGCGGAACTCGTGCTGACGCTCACCACCGATGATCTCCGCAAATGGGCAGGCAAGACAGCTCTGCGAGATGCGTTCGCCGTTGTGACGCCGGCACCCGATGTCGAAGTCGAAACGCACGCAGGGCTCGTCATTCGGCTGGTGAAACACGGCGTCGAAGCGAGGCTCTTCGCGGGTTCGGGCGGCAAGCCCGCGGACCTGCTCGACAGCATGAAAAGTACAGCGCCACGGGCACATCACGTTCGCTGGGTCGTCATCGCGGTGCTGGCGTTTCAGCTCTCGCGCGGCAAGGTGATCGAACGCGGTGAAGCGGTCGCGGCTGCTGGTCCAACCGGTGCACCGGTGACTCGCGAGCAAACGCTACAATCCGCCCGCGAGTTGTTCGCGTCGATGGTGACGACCGGCCTGGCTCACCTCTCGGATCGCTCGGCACAGCGACTCTTCACCCTCTCCGTGTCGGCCACTGCGCTGATGCTGCCACGATTGTCGCGGCTCGTGCGGTCCATCGCCGACGATGTGCAACTGGCCCTCGACCGCAACGCGACAGCCGAAACGCCTCGACTTTTTAGCAGGCTTCACACAGCGGATGCACTCGCACGGGCGCTGTTGGCTGCGGGCGACAATCCCCCCACACGGCTCGCGGGCAAGCCTCGCACCGAGTACGACCTCGCGGGCGACCTCACGCTCGCTGGCGTCGGTGCGTTCCCGTGGCAAACGGCGTCGGGCTTCGAGGGGGTCACGGCACTGTTCTGGGATCTCGGGAACAATCGCTTCCTGACGTGGACCGCGAGCCGACCCGTCACCACGCCCGGCCAGTTCACCGCCGAGGGCTCATACCGCAATGAGACGATCTGGAACTGCGGCCCTGCCGAGAATCTGGCTCGATCCCTTGTTCATGTGCGGGCCGCTCGCGTGAATCCGGCGGGTCGGCTTTCGGGCGGCAAGGAAACCACGGCCGAATCGCTCGAACAGACCCAGCCCAGCCGCGTCGAGTTCGGCAACCGCGTCTTCGACAACTGGGCAGCGTTGGGGACTTTTGCGGCGAACACTTACCCAATCGGTCTGGCAGAACTGCAACCACTCGACCGAATTGTTGTCCTGAAGCCTGCGGCATGGGGCGAACGGGTGTTCGACGAACTGCGGCAGTGCTTCTGCTGGCCACTCGCGGACGCCGCGGGGCAAGTAATCGTGCTGACGCTGCCATGGAATGGCGTGAACGAATCTGGTGTCGAGTTCCTGGAAGCCGTGCGGCCCGCGATCGACAAGATCACGCACGTCGTGGGGCGACTCGTCACGGACTCGCACGGCACGAGCGTCGAACCGCTATCATTGCTGGGCGACGGCAACCCGCGGAATCATCGTGTGTTCTGCCCGGGGTTCGACCGCAAGCTCATCGAGTCGAAGAACGCGGGGTTGCTGGAGAAACTGCGGGCGAAGTTCGGCAAGGATCGCATTCCCACGACGATGAACGATGACGAAGACGCTCCCGGCGAGGTCGGCACCGAAGAGGCCACGGGCCTCGCGGGGTTGTTGCGTGAGTACGAGTCGATTCTGGTTGGAGTCGCCGAGGCTGGCGTGCGACGCGGCACACGCGGCGCTCGCCCAGACGAACTGTTCAGGTCACTGCGAGACAGCGGGTTGACCGAACTCGTGAATCCGTTCGGCACGAAAGAGCCGGCGGCTCATCTCCTCCGTGCGGCCTACGTCCTAAGTCTCCATCGGCAGGCTCTGCGAGCAACCGCTCCGTCGACGTGAGCGGTCACGCCACCACGACGACGGGCTTCCCAAGCACATCCATTTTCGGCTTGATTCCAAGGCCGGACGAATCACTCGCGCGCATGAAGCCGTTGTGTCGTTGCGGGGCACCTTCGGCCGTGCTGACCGTCACATAGCTGTTGAAATCCGTACTCGTGAAGCGGAACTCTTCAGGCGTGCTGTGTGCGAGATGAGCAATCGCAGCAGTCGTGATGTCGCCACCCCAACTATCTTCCAGCGTCATCGCGATGCCCATGCTCACGCACAGGTCGCGGGCCTGTTTGATCTTCGTCAGGCCGCCGAGTTTGCTGATCTTCAGGTTCACCACATCCATCGCGAGATCGGCTTTCGCACGCAACAGCATGTCGAGGCCGTCAACGTTTTCATCCAGCACGAACGGGTGATCCGTGTGCCGTCGCACTGCAAGGCACTCCTCGTATGTGAGGCACGGTTGCTCGATATAGACGTCCACGTTTCGCACGGCACGAACCACTCGCATCGCCTCGTGCTGCGTCCAGCCGGTGTTCGCGTCGGCCACCAACCGATCACCGGGCAGGAGCATCGCACGGACCGCGTGAATTCGCTCGATGTCGGTATCCGGATCGCCACCAACCTTCAGTTGAAAGCGTGTGTAACCCTCAGCACGGTAGCCCGCGACCTTCTTCGCCATCGCCTCCGGTGACTCCTGCGAAATCGCACGATACAGCCGCACCTGCTCGCCGAACCTTCCGCCCATCAGCACGCACACGGGAAGCCCCGTCGCCTGCCCGAGAATGTCCCAGCAAGCGATGTCGATGCCGCTCTTCACATACGGGTGCCCCTTGAGCGCCGCGTCCATCCGGTGATTGAGCTTCGCAAGCTCTCGCGGGTCGAAGCCCAGGAGGTGCGGCCCGAGTTCCCGAAGTCCTGCCCGCACGCCTTCCGCATACGCCGGCAGGTAGAACGGTCCGAGCGGACAGACCTCGCCGTAGCCGACGACGCCCGTATCCGTTTCGACGCCGACAATCGTGCTGTCGAAGACCGTGACGGACTTGCCGCCGGACCACTTGTAGTTGCCTTCACGCAACGGCAACTCGACGCGATGTGCAAAGATGCGAGTGATTTTCATGGTGATCTCCAGCTTACTTATTGCTCGCGTTCGCGTCTTGGTTTAGAGTAATCAACCCCTGTCAAAACGCGCACAACCATGCAGACTGAATCCACCGTCACCGAGCCGTTAGCCGTTGATGTGTCGGTGCTGGTGAACCTCTTCGATCAGGTCCCCGATGTCGTGTTCTTCGTGAAGGATACCACTGGCCGTTACACGGCAGTAAACGCTTCGCTCGTCGCTCGACACGGCCTACGGGACAAGTCTGAAGTGATCGGAAAGCGTTCGCGGGATATCTGTCCAGGCGATTTCGGAGGCATCCCGTCACAGCAAGACGCTGCTGTATTGCGCACAGGTCAGCCGATCCTCGATCACCTCGAACTTCACTGGTACGAACCCCACAAACCGGGGTGGTGCCTCACCACGAAACTGCCCCTCCGCGATGCCAACGGTGCAATCGTCGGACTCATCGGCATCTCGCGAGATGTGCGAACACCGATCCAGGCAGACGACATACCAGTGAAGCTCGCCGAGGCATTGAACCACTTCGAAACGAACTTGGGCGACCCCATCACGCCGGCTCTACTCGCTCGACGAGCGGGTTTGCCCCCCCACGGATTTGCACGATTCATGAAGCGATTCTTTGGCCTCACACCCAGCCAGTTCATCGCGAAGGCACGAATCACGGCCGCGTCGCGGTTGCTGCGAGAAACGGATCAATCCATCGCCGACATTGCCCTGTCCTGCGGGTTCTACGACCACAGTGCGTTCACGCGAGCCTTCGGGAAAGTTACGGGCACGACGCCTTCGCGATTGAGGAGCGGTTCGACCACCGCTACGAATCGTGATCTGCTGAACCCGGATGGCGTCTTCAAGCGAGTTGGGCCGGAGTAACATCGCGCCAATCATGCCTGCTTCGTCGCGATTTCATTCAATAAAAATGATCGACGGTGATTCAAGCGTATGGTAAACTGAGCTGCCGGTTATAAATTCGCCTTCTCTGTTGGAGTTCATTTGACGTAACCTCAGGCTACAGACAATCCCTCTCCACCAGGACAATCCCGTGACTCGCCCCTGCTCCATTTCGCGTCGTTGGGCGTTCACACTCATCGAATTGCTCGTCGTAATTGCTATTATTGCCATCTTGATCGGGCTGTTGCTCCCTGCGGTGCAAAAAGTGCGAGAAGCCGCCGCACGCATGAGCTGTTCCAATAACCTGAAGCAACTGGGCATCGCACTGCACAGTTATCAGGACGTCAACAAGCATCTCCCTGACGGGCGAGGCGATCACGTCGCCCTCCCGCTCCGAAGCTGGACAGTGCTGATTTTGCCCTACATCGAACAAGCTGCCCGCTACAACCAACTCGATCTCACCAAGTCGATCCTCGACACGACAATCAACGCGTCGGGGGTGAGCAACGTTTCCGTCATCCAGCAGAACCTGAAACCGGTCCTCTGTCCCTCGGATAGTACCTCCGCGATTCCACTTGTCCGAACGGACCTCGCAAATGCGACGACTCTCGCCCTGACGAATTATGCGACAAATGTCGGCGATCACCGCAATAGCAGCGGCACCGGTTACGGTCCGTTCCCTGATGGCAACTGGTACGATTGGGGGAATGGAGCGAGCGATGCCTCCAAGACACGAGGCGTCATGACTCGGCACGGCTATGGAGCGACTTTCAGCGAGATCAGCGATGGGTTATCGAACACCTATTTCGTGGGCGAAGTGATTCCGTCTTGGTGCCTCTGGCAAGACTGGGGATTCCAGAGTTTCGCCACCACCGCGTATCCGCTCAACTGGCGGAACAAGGACTGCGCGACCGGCGTGGTCGCTCCGAGCAATTCAAGCGAGACGATCACCTTCCGCAGCAAACACACCAATGGCGCGAACTTTCTGTTCGGCGATGGAGCCGTTCGATTTCTGACCGACGGCATCGACTACACGACCTACCGGGGGTTAGCTTCGCGTGCTGGCGGTGAAGTTGTCTCTCCTCCATGACACGTTGCAAATGGCCGAGGCCAGTTGGAAGTACGAACTAACGCGACCGCTCCGACCATCACGCGCCGGGAATATCGTCGAGGCCCAGCGTCTCGTCGGTTTCACGGATCTCGACGAACATCTGCTTCGTTCGCACGGCCCAGCCGATGAACTGAGCCGTGCCCTCGATCCCCAGCCGATCAACGTTCACCACCATGTCGTAGCCCGTCGGATCTGTCGGATCGCCGCCGATCGTCGAGAGGAATTGCGCCCGGCGTTCGTCCCTTGCTCGCACTTCAGCAGCAGCTTCTTCCCGACTCATCCGGAGCCACTGAGCGAAGTACGCCACACGCGATTCCAACGGCGACACAACCCTGACGTGAATGGTTGTCTCGATCGGTAGCAGATAACCAGCGCCGCGCCCAACGATCACGACATCTCCACGAGCCGCGACAGCCAACAGCAATTCGATCATTGCAGTCGTCGCGGGGTCGGTCGTGAACTGGCTCTGGCTCTGAAGTTTCGCGAGATGAGCGCTGGCCCACGCCTTCGCGGCGTCCGGGATGTCCGAAAGGAACTGAGCGCGAGCGGTGTCGTCTTCGACGAGGTAATCGAGGGTCTCGTTGTCAAAGACTTGCCAGCCGAGCAGCTCGCCGACCTTGCGTGCGATGGTTCCGCCACGTGCGCCAGCCTGCCGACTGATGGCGACCGCGAGGCCGCGAGGCCGCGTGATCGGTGTTGTGGGCGCAGCTTCTCCCCGGTAGCCGTGCGCCGGCGGCGTTGGGAAATCCGTGGTCGAACTCGACATCGAAAGCCTCTCACACGTCGTCGCGGTATTCCAGTTTGGAGAACAACCACATCCCTGTAATGGTCAAGGCAGTTGTCGCGATTACCAGCACAATCCACGCGGTTTCGGTGGTTTCGGGCTGGGACAAGTCCAGCAAGTTGGTCGGATAACCGGCAGTCGTAGCGGCATTATACATCAGACTTCGAGCGTAAAAGGTAAGACTCAGCAGCTTCAAACTTCCGGGCAGTGCCGCAACCAACGCCTCGTAGAAGAAGACATACACCAACCCGACCACGACCGGTCGCCGGAAAATCGCTCCGATCAGGTGGAACATTGCCGAGAACGCAATCGTCCCGGCAACGGCTGCGGGCCAGTACATTTTCATCGCTCGCAGTCCAAGTTCACCGCCGGCCAGACACAGCACGACGAAGCCGCCCAGGCCGAAGACGATGCACCACGGCAACGTGCCGAGGAACTTCGCGGTGTAGATCGCCGAACGCGGTATCGGCCTGGTCATCACCCACACCAGCGAGCGAGATTCGCGTTCCGTGCCGAAGGCGGCCGAGGCGTACGCGAGCGTGAACATCGGCAACACAAACCCGAAGTACGCTCCAAGGATGACCCACCGCGAGAAGTTCATGAATGCCCAGTCGTCGAGGAACTTCGGCGACTGCATGACCGCTTGTGGTATCGACAGAATCAGGTTCTGAATGCCGTCCTTCACCGGATCGAACGGAGAAGGGATTTCGGCAGGCGTGATCGTCGCAACCCCTGGGGGCTGCCCTGTAGGGTCGTAGCGTCTGGTGTCGTAGCGACCGGGCAGGAGCTGCTGTTCCGCGATTTGCCGATGCGAGAGGTCACGGCGAACGGGGCGTTCAGGCAAGCCCCAGCGGTCGCGGGCTGTCACGATTCCGACGCTCACGACGACGAGCGTGAGCAATCCGAAGGACACCCAGCCCATTTGCTTGACGTGCCAGTGCCGCTGGAACGACTGGACGACGAGCACCCAGAAAGCAGTCAGAACACTCGGGGTTGTTGGTTGGTCGTGGTTGGTGGGGTGTTGGCTGTGTGGATTGCTTGCATGCATTCGGAAATCCGGAGAAAGACACGGATTGACCAACCGCCAACCACCAACGTCCAACCAACAACAACCCACCAACAATCAGGTCTTGCCGCTGCCGCCGAGCAGATAGCCGAGGATGTCGTGAACCGATTCGTCGAGCGGTTCGAGCCGCCGTACTTCGAGTTGGTGCTCGACCACTAACCGCGAGAACGTCTGGAAGAACTGCTTCGGGTGCCGAGCCTTCACGACCAACCCGATTGGCTCGGGTGCTTTCCCGATATCCACGGAAAGCACCTCGGGAACCGCGAGCAGCAGCCGGGCGAGGTCGCGGGGGCGGTCGACGTCGATCCGCACCGACAGCGGGTGATCGTCGAGTAGTTCGCGAATCTGCGGCAGTGTGCCGACAGCAGCGATTCGCCCGCGTGCCATGATCGCGACGTGATTCGTCAACTTTTCGAGCGCTTCGAGTTCGTGACTGGAGATGAGCAGGCACTTCCCCTGCGCGGCGAGCGACTGGAAAACTTCGAGCAATTCCTGCCGACCGATGGGGTCGATGCCCGAAAGCGGTTCATCGAGGATGAGCAGTTCCGGATCGTGGAGCAACGCCTGCGCGAGCTTCACCCGCTGCCGCATCCCCTTCGAATAGCCGCGAAGTTTGCGGTCGGCGCGGTCACGCATCCCGACCCGTTCCAGCACCGCTTCCGTTCGGCGAGTTGATTCAGTTCGGGTGTAACCGCAGAGCCTCGCCATGACCCACACGAAGCGCCGGCCCGACAGGTCTTCGTAAAAGGCGTCGATGTCCGGGCAGTAGCCGACCAAACGCCGAGCCCGCCAGTCCCAGGTGTCGATGCCGTGAACGCTGACGCGGCCGAGCGTCGGCTTGAGCTGCCCGTTCGCCATTCGAAGCAACGTTGATTTCCCCGCACCGTTTGCACCGACCAATCCCGTAATGCCACCCGTGAGTGAAAGCGTGACCTGATTCAACGCGAGAACGCTGCCGTACCACTTGGACACTTGCTCGAACAGCAACAACGGCTCGGACGAGTGATGCGGGATGTGTAATGAGTGTTGGTTAGCGGCCGCCCCAGCGGGGCGGGCGACGACGCTGGGCGCAGTCCCGCTGGGACTGACACTAAACATTGGGTGTTGATCGCTCGTCACGAAACAATCTCCACCGCCTGGACGCGGCGTCGCAGATACAGCAGGCACACGCCGCACACGGTGCCGACCATCATCCACGCTTCCCAATACTCGGGCTGCGGGGTTGGGCGGATCGTGACGTGTTCCGCACCCAGACACGATAGCCCACACAAGTATAGGCTGTTCCACAAATCAATGAGTCGCCAGCGAGGATCGACTTCGCGACCGAGTTGGTCGCCGAGCATTCGCAGAAATACGAACAGCCCCATCCAAATCATCACCATCGGCACCGCTCGCCGAACCCACACTGCCGTCGCCACCACCAGCAAACTCAACGTGATCGTCAGCACCAACCCATAACCAAGGATGCCGAGCAGCAGGTCAAAGTTGTCGAGGTAGTAGGTCTGCCAGTCGTAGAGAACGCCAGCCTCGACCCACAATCCGATGGCTGGCAGCGTCACGAGCAAGTTCACGAAGACGCCGATTGCGAGGCACTTCCCGAGGACGTAGTGCCAGCGACCGATGGGTTTCGAGAGGTAAAACGGCAGGCTTCCGTGGAAGAAATCGTTGCCGACAAGCACCGACCCCGCGAGGGCAAGCAAGATGACGAGAACATAGCCCTGATACCAGATGAAGTTGCCGAACGTGTGGGCAGTGCCGTTGAGGGCGAGACGATCGAAGAACTTTGTGAGGTTGCCAATCGTCACGGGGATGCCCGCGAACCTCACCGTTTCCGTGGCGAGCTGATTCGTGATCCAGACGACGAGGTATTGCGCGTAGAAGAAGAAAAAGAACACGAGTAGTCCAAGCGCGAACAATCCCCACAGCAACCGTCGGCGCACCATCAGTAGAAGCGACACGCGAGCCATTGCGACGCTGGCATAGAGCGGACCGTGCGGCTTACCACGCCACGGGCGATAGCGAAGCAGGTTGTCGGTGTGTGCGGCCATCAGTTCCCCACCGTTCGAAGGAACAACTCTTCCAGCGTTTCGTCATCGGGTGCCAGCACACGAATCACGGCTTCGTTCGCGTCTGCGATCTTGAAGAAACTCAGGTTCGCCCAGCCCGGCGGCACCACGACACGCCATTCGCCGTGGCCGTTGTCTTCGAGCAACCGCACGCCAGCGCCGAGCAGTTCCGTCCGGAAGCTCGTTGGATCGCCCTGCACGCGTAGCCGAAAGTGATCCTGCCTGCGAGCGCACAGTTCGGCCACAGTGCCCTGCCCTCGCACGCAACCACCCGCCATGATGACGACACGTTCGCACACCGCCTCGACATCCGCGAGCAAGTGCGTCGACAGAATCACCGACTTGCCATGATCGGTGCTGAGAGCCGTCACCAGTCGCAACATCGCGTCGCGACCAGCGGGATCGAGGCCGGATGTCGGTTCGTCGAGCAGCAACACCGGCGGATCGTGAACGAGTGCCTGCGCGAGCTTCGCCCGCTGTTTCATGCCCGCCGAGTATTCTTCCACACGCCGGTAGCGTGCCTCTTCGAGTTCGAGATACGACAGCACTTCGTGCGCTCGACGTTGTGCTTCGCGTCGCGGCATCCCGTAGAGTTCGCCCGCGAGACCAACATACTCAACACCGGTCAGCCCGGGAACGAGCGAATCGGCTTCCGGCATGAACCCGATGAGTCGTCGCAATCGCCAGTTGCCTTCGGAGTCGCCATCGCCACCGAGTTCTTGATCGAGAACGCGACCTGTGCCCGACGACGGCGGAATCAGCCCCATGAGAATTTTGAGCAGCGTCGACTTGCCGGCACCGTTGGGGCCAAGCAATCCGATGCGACCCGGCGGCAGTGACAACGTAACGTCACTAAGGGCGGTGAATGCGCCGAAGATGCGACCAATGCCGGTAAGTTCAATCAGGGGACTCATCCCTGTGACCCAAGATCCCAGGCCGTTGGTCTGGGCTGAGGAAACGCGGTCCTTCAGACCGCAAAGACATTACCGGTTTTTGAGGTCTGAAGGACCGATCTCCCTCAGCCCAGGCCAACGGCCTGGGTTTTTCCGGGGCAACGATCACGTCGTGTAATCTGCGTTCAGTCGAATGTATTCGGGTGTGAGGTCGCAAGTGTGAAAAGTGCAGCGACCGTTGCCGAGGGCGAACCGCAGCTTGAAATGAACCTCGCGGTTGTGCTTGAGGTACGCCGACGCCGACTTCGCATCGAACGGCACCGGCGTGCCGCTCTTGTAGAGGAGCATGTCGCCCATCCACATCGAAAGATCCTTCTCCTCGAAGATCACGCCCGAGTAACCCGCTGCGGAAACGACACGGCCCCAGTTCGGATCAGCGCCGAAAACAGCGGTCTTCACGAGGGCGCTTTCCGCGATGGCCTTCGCGATCGTTCGCGCGTCGGCGTCGGTTCGGCAGCCATCGACCTCAATCGTGATGAGGTGTTCGGCTCCCTCGGCGTCGATGGCGATTTTGCGGGCAAGTTCGACGCACACGCTCGTGACAGCATCCTGAAACGCGGCCAGTTCCGGGCCAGCGAGCTGCGGACCGCTGCCGTTCGCGAGCAGGAAAACCGTGTCGTTCGTGCTGGTGTGGCCTTCGACCGAGATGCAGTTAAAACTGCGGTCGCACGCGGCCTTCACGGTGTGTTGCAGGTCGGTTTCGCTAACCGCGGCGTCCGTGAGAACGAAGCCGAGCATGGTCGCCATGTTCGGGCCGATCATCGCGGCACCCTTGGCGAAGCCAGTGATTGTAAAGCCGTTCGTTTCTCGCGTGGCGATCTTGATGCCGGTGTCAGTCGTGAGGATTGCGGCCGCTGTGTGGCTCAATGCGTCGTGCCCCGCAGCAACCTCGCGGGTCGCTTTCGGGATGCCCGCCTCAAGAATTGGCATCGGCAACGGCCGCCCGATCACCCCCGTCGAAGCAACGAGAACCTGTTCGGGCTTGCAGCCGAGTTCGCGCGCGACAAGTTCCGTCATGCGGCGAGCGTCAGCCATGCCCTGCTCGCCGGTGCAGGCATTCGCGTTGCCGGAACAGACGACGATAGCGCGGGCGTCGGCACGAGGAAGCCTGGCCTTGCTGACGTGCACGGGCGCAGCACACACGCGGTTTTGTGTGAATACGCCCGCAGCGGTTGCCGGGGAATCGCTCACGATGACGGCGATATCACGCCGGTCAGGTTCACTTCGTAAGCCGCTAACGATGCCCGCATACCGGAACCCGCGGGCGAGATGCCATTCGCTCATGCTGCAATCGTATACCTGCGGGCAAGTGGGGGAAGACATCCCGGAAAGCAGAAGCTCAAAAATGGCATTCGGCTGTGCCGTCCGGGTAGGATGGGTAACGCTCGACAACCCGCCTTCAACTGGGCTTCCCATGCTCAAATCGCACTTGCTCGCTATCGCCACTGTGCTGCTTGGCGTGCTACTCGGAATCTCGGAACCGCCTGC
This sequence comes from Planctomycetota bacterium, assembly GCA_021413735.1. Taxonomy (GTDB): domain Bacteria; phylum Planctomycetota; class Planctomycetia; order Gemmatales; family Gemmataceae; genus Gemmata. Next base: position 203,539 of record JAIOPV010000039.1, on the reverse strand, counting down.
CGGCATCAGTGCCGATGACGCCAAGCAAATCGAACGCGACATGAAAGCCCTGGGCGATCGCATCGCATCGCTGCGAGCATCAGACGACCTCCTTGCTGACGCAGAGGTGTTTCGAAAGGGCGTTCAGTGGGCCATGCGTTACGAGACGAAGCTGGAACCGGCGGACATTACTCTCATTCAGAAGGCGTTGAAACGCTGCTCCGAACGACTCGACGCGATTCCATCGAAGCAAGCCGCGTGGCCCGACCGCAAGGGAAAGCTCGTTCGCGGATTCGTCTCTGCTGTCGATGGGTCGGTGCAACCATACGGGTTGATCGTGCCCGCAAGCTACGACCCGAAGAAGCCCATTCGCCTCGATGTGGTGCTACATGGCAGCAGCAAACCGGTGGGCCTCAGCGAACTGCGGTTTATGAATCGCTTCGACGAAGGCGACGCCCCGCCGAAAGCCGCTCCGGATGCGAACTTCATCGAGCTGCACCCGCTCGGCCGCGTCGAGAACTGCTACCGCTGGGCAGGCGAAACCGACGTGTTCGAGGCCATCGAGGCAGTCTGCCGAAACTACAACATCGACCGCAAGCGAATCGTGCTTCGCGGCATGTCGATGGGAGCTTCCGGAACCTGGCACCTCGGCTTGAAGCACCCGGATTACTTCGTCGCGCTCGGGCCATACTGCGGCTACGTTGACACGCACGAGTTCTCGCATACACCGATCGCGAGCTTCGTGAAGGTCGAGCAGTTGCCGCCGCATCAAGAGAATGCACTGCACATGCTCGATTCGATCGACTATGCCGCGAACGCGGGCGTGGTTCCTGCCATCGCGTGCATGGGCGAAAAGGATGTGTTCTTCCAGGCACACGTCTTGATGAGCAAGGCTATGGAGAAGGAAGGTTTGAAGATGGTGAACCTGATCTCGCCGGGAACGGGGCACGTCATCGATCCGAAGACGCACGCGGAGCAGATGCGGCAAATCAAGGAGTTCGCCGACAAGGGACTCGAACCGTTCCCGAAGCAGCTTCGATTCGTCACCTGGACGACAAAGTACGATCGTTGTCACTGGCTTCGCGTGCTGGTGTTGAAGGAGCATTACGTTCGCGCAGAACTGGAAGCCACTCGAGCGGACGACGGCACCATTGAAGTGAAGGAGCCGAAAAACATCACGCGGTTCGCTGTGACGATACGAGGTCCGAAGCCACAACTTCGCGTTGGGGGGAATGAGGTCGTGCTTCCGCAGCAAGCGAAGCCCGAGTTCGTGATCGGCCAGAAGGATGGAAAGTGGGCAGCACTCACCGAACGCGATGTCACCGGGAAGCGGCCCGGATTGCAAGGCCCAATTGACGATGCGTTCACGACGCCGTTCCTCTGCGTGCGGGGCACCGGCAAGGCGTGGAACCCAACGGTTCAGGCGTGGGCCGACGCGAACCTGAAACGCTTCGCCTACGAGTGGCACCGTTACTACCGCGGCGAACTTCGCATCAAGGACAACACCGCCGTGACCGACGACGACATCCGGCAATACAACTTGATCCTGTTCGGCGACCCTGGCAGCAATCGGCTCATCTCGCGAGTGCTGCCGAAGCTGCCAATCACCTGGACCGAGAAGGAATTGCAGTTCGGCAAGGAAACGTATCCCGCAGCCAATCACGCGCCGGCATTCATTCAGCCGAACCCGCTGAACGAGAGGCGTTATGTGGTGATTAACAGCGGGCACACGTTCCACGAGAAGGAACTGGCTTCGCTGAACTACTTGCAGTTCCCGCGACTCGGCGACTGGGCTGTGTTGAAGGTCGGCGACAAATCGCCCGCGAACCCGTCCGATGCGTTGGAAGAAGAGGTGCTTCGTGCGGGGTTCTTCGACGAGCAGTGGAAACTGCCAGCGATGCGGTAGCGCACTCCGTGTGCCGACCTGGTGGCGGCAGACAGCACACGGTGTGCGGCATGGACTACTCCAACACCTCGCTCACGACGCCCGAGCCGACGGTCTTGCCGCCTTCACGGATCGCGAACCGGCTGCCCGCCTCAAGCGCGATCGGCCGGTCGAGGTTCACTTCAATGCGGGCGTTGTCGCCTGGCATCACCATCTCGATCTCCTCCGGCAACGCGACCACGCCGGTCACGTCGGTCGTGCGAACGTAGAACTGCGGCTTGTACCCGCCGAAGAACGGCGTGTGTCGGCCGCCTTCCACCTTGCTGAGCGCGTAAATCTCAGCCCGGAACCGCGAACGCGGACGGATCGACTTCGGCGCCGCGAGAACCTGCCCCCGCTGCACTTCATCTGCCTTCACACCTCGCAGTCGCACGCCAACATTCTGACCAGCCTGCGCAGTCGCGAGCGGCTTGTGGAACTGCTCAACCCCAGTGACGACCGTTTCCACAGCGTCGCCAAAGCCAAGGATTTCCACTTTGTCGCCGACCGAAACACGACCCTGAGCGATCAGACCCGTCACGACGGTGCCCAGACCTTCGATCGAGTAAACGCCCTCGACCGCCATCAGGAACGGCTTGTCGATCAGCCGCACCGGCGCCGGCACATGCTGATCGAGTGCGTCGAGCAGTTCAGTGATGCAAGCGCTGAACGCCGGATCGCCCGGATTGTCGAGAGCACCCTTCGCGTTACCGCGAACGAAGCGAACTTTGTCGCCGTCGAAGCCATACCGTGTTAGAAGCTCGCGAGTCTCCAGTTCGATCAGTTCGAGCAGGTCCGGGTCGGCCACGAGATCGACCTTGTTGATGAACACGACTAGATGCGGCACGCCGACTTGCCGGGCAAGCAGAACGTGTTCTCGCGTCTGCGGCATCGGTCCATCAACAGCGGAGATCAGGAGAACCGCACCGTCCATCTGGGCAGCGCCGGTAATCATGTTCTTGACGTAGTCCGCGTGGCCGGGACAGTCGACGTGGGCGTAGTGCCGCGTCGCCGTCTCGTACTCGACGTGCGAAACCGTGATCGTGACCGTCTTGGACTCGTCGCGTCTGATGCCGCCCTTGGCGATGGCGTCGTACTTCTTGGCTTCTGCCAGGCCCTTCTGGGCCTGCACCGCGAGGATCGCGGCTGTGAGGGTCGTCTTGCCGTGGTCGATGTGACCGATGGTGCCGACGTTGAGATGTACCTTGTGCATGGGAATCAGAATCTCCCTGTCGCAACGAGCGACCGCGGGTTTTGTCGGAGTTCCTGCCCGGCCACGGGTGTGGCCTTTTTTTCACGACGAGTGAATCCAGGGCAGACTCTTCCGACGGTGCCACCAGGCACCCCAACAGACACAAGCAATGGCGATAAGGTTCAGACGTGATAAACGCCGGCAGAATTGCATGCGCAATTCACTTCTTCGCTGCAACAACTTCAACCATGACGTCGAACTTGCGTTCGTAGCCGAGGATGTTGCCGACGAACCGCACTCGCGTTTGTCCGGCCTTTGCAGCCTTCAGCGCGATCACGGATTTCGTCTTGTCGGCCTTGCCCTTTTCGAGCGGTTCGAGAGTGAACGCCGTGTCGTCGAAGAGCCACGCGGCGGCATCCGGTTCACCAGGCTGAGCAGGCTGACCGCGAGGAATGACCTGCCCTTGTGCGGCGAGCGTCAGCGTCTGCCCGACTTCAAGTTTCACGCGATACTTGGGTATCTCGGCGTTCTCGTCCTCGACTTTGCCGAGCGTCGCACCGACAGCAGACAACGTGAATCCCGCACCGCTCGCATGAGCGATTCCCGCAGTCATCAGGACCGCGGCCAACACACCACTAAACCGCTTGAGATTGAACATGGCACATACCTCTTGGGAAGGATGCCATTCCTGCTGAGAACGGCGAGCCGTCAGTGTATCCGATTTTCGAACCACCAATTGTCACGGCTTGGGCTTCAACTTCTGAATGGCTCCTCGAATCTCGCCCTGCGCTCCTGGGTCGGTCTCAGCCTTGAGAGCTTTCTCCAATGCGGGAAGTGATGCCGTGTCGCCAGTGTTCCCCAGAGCACGAGCCACATACCCGCGACGATGAGCATCCGTTTCCTTTTCGAGAACCACGACGATTTCTGGTGCTGCACTCTTCGCGGGCAAGCCGATCATGCCGAGGGCGTGCGATGCCTTCATGCGAACGAGTGCTTCATCGTGACTGAGGAACTTTCGGAGTGCCGCAACCTGACCGAGCACGTCCTCGCCCATCATCGCGAGCGCTCCGAGAGCCACGGTTCGCGTCACCGGGTCAGCATCCTCCGCAGCAGTTTTCTGCAACGGCTTCACGGCTGTGCGGTCGGTCGGAATCGCTTTTCCGAGCCGACCGAGTGCCCGTGCAGCGGTTTCGCGAGCTTCCTTGAACTTGTCCTTTTCCATCTGCGCGATCAACGCGGGAATCGCTGCCTCACTCTTTTGGCCGAGGTTGCCGATCGCCGTGGCCGCAACGGAACGCACTTCGTCGTCGGGGTCTTTGAGACCAGCAGCCATTTCGGGAAACAGGTGAATCGACAGATCGGAGTGAATCAGATGCTTCATTGCCTCGCGGCGAACTTCGACCTTCTCGCTCTTCAGGTCGGCGCGAGCCTTGGCGAGTTGTTCGGGCTTGGGATCAGCAGCAACAGCGAACACGGCGAGAACAAACAGACATGCTTTCACGGGGAGGCTCCAAAGTGGTTACGGGCAGAACCCGAGCGTACCCCGAGCGACCACGCCGAACAACTCGGAATCCGCACGCAATCTTCAAACTCGCATCGCGGGGGGTATACTGCCTTTCCACACTTCACGGAGACCACGCACCATGCCCCGAATGCGATTTCTTCTTCACATCCTTGGCGCGCTCTTTTGGCCCTCAGCGAGCTGCGCGGAAGATAAGCCGGCACCCAAAGAACCGCCCGCGACAGACCCCGCCACGATGAAAGTCGCCAAGGGCTTCAAGGTCGAACTGCTGTACTCCGTGCCGAAGGCCGTCGAGGGCTCGTGGGTCAGCATGTGCGTCGATCCCAAGGGCCGGCTCATCGTGTCGGATCAGTACGGGGCACTGTACCGCATCACGCCCACACCGATCGGCACGAAAGGCGAAACGAAGATCGAGAAGATCCCCGCGAAGATCGGCATGGCACAAGGACTTCTCTGGGCCTTCGACGCTCTTTACGTCGTCGTGAACAGCAAGGAGAGCGGGCTTTACAAGGTCACGTCTTCCAAGAAGGACGACACGCTCGACACCGTGGAATTGCTGCGGGCGCTCGAAGGCGGCGGTGGCGAACACGGTCCGCACGCGGTGCTACTGAACCCCGACGGCAAACGGCTCACGGTCGTGTGCGGCAACCAGACGAAGCTCACGAAGTTCGACACGACGAAGGTGCCGCCGGTGTGGGGCGAAGATCACTTGCTCCCGCGAATCCCAGACGGCAACGGCTTCATGAAAGGCGTCATGGGACCAGGCGGCGCGATCTACAACGTGACGCCCGACGGCAAGACGTGGGAACTGTTCAGCGTCGGCTTCCGCAACCAGTACGACGCCGCTTACGCCAAGAATGGCGACCTGTTCACTTACGACGCCGACATGGAATGGGACTTCAACACGCCATGGTATCGCCCAACGCGCGTGTGCCTCGTCACCAGCGGCAGCGAGTTCGGCTGGCGAAACGGCGCAGGCAAATACCCCGCCTATTACATCGACAACCTTCCAGGCATCGTGAATGTCGGGCCAGGGTCGCCAACGGGCGTTTGCTTCGGCTACGGTGCGAAGTTCCCCAAGAAATACCAGGATGCGTTCTTCATCTGCGACTGGAGCTACGGAAAACTTTACGCAACGCACCTGAAGCCCAACGGTGCCGGCTACACCGGCGAACTCGAAGAGTTCGTGACAGGCACGCCGTTACCGTTGACGGATATCGTCATCAACACGAAGATCGGGCATGAAGCCGTCGATGCCGCGTGGAAGGAACTCGATAACGCCGATCGCTTCGTTCGCTTCGCGGCACGGGTTGCACTCGAACATCAAGACGTGAAACTGTGGGCTGAGAAGGCGCTTGCTGAGAAGGACGCGGTGAAGTCGATTCACGCGATCCTGGCACTGGCCCGCGTGTCGGCACCGTGTCCCGAGCATACCAAGGACAAGAAGGTCGCCGGCGATCCGGCCCTTCGCGGCAAAATTCTCGAAGCACTCGGCCGCATCAACTTTACGACGCTAACCGACGACCAGAAGACCGACCTCACCCGCGTTTACGAGATCGTGTTCAACCGATTCGGTCAGCCGACCGCCGAGGAACGCAAGGCGTGGCTCGCGAAATACAGTCCGGTCTTCCCGACCGGCAGTCGCTTCACCGATGCGGAACTGCTTCAGGTGCTCGTGTATCTGCAAGACGAGACGACCGCTGCGAAGGGTATGAAGTTGCTGAAGGAAGCGCCGACGCAAGAGGAGCAACTGGAGTACGTGCGTTATCTGCGAATGCTCAAGGCGGGTTGGACGCCGGAACTGCGGAAGGATTACTTCCTGTGGTTCGTGAAGGCAGCGGGCTACAAGGGCGGCAGCAGTTTCGCGAACTTCCTGAAGCTCATCAAGGCGGATGCGGTCGCGTCGTTGACCCCTGAGGAAACGGTTGCGTTGAAGGAGATCATCAACGCGAACCCAGCTACGGTGAAGTTGCCCGAAGAGGCCCCGCGACCCTTCGTGAAAGCGTACAAGATTGCCGATCTGGAGAAGGCTCTGGAAACGGGGCTGAAGTCTGGTCGCGACTTCGACCGTGGACGCAAGCTGTTCGCGTCGGGCAAGTGTTTCGCGTGTCACCGCTTCGACAACGAGGGCGGCAGCAACGGTCCCGACCTGACGGGCGTGGCTGGCCGCTTCAGCCCTCGCGATCTGTTGGAGTCGATTGTTGATCCGAGCAAGGAAGTGAGCGATCAGTATGCGGCGATTGAGATTCGCACGACCGATGAGCGGATCGTGATTGGCCGCATTGTGAATCTGAGCGCGGATAATGTGATGGTGAACACAGACATGATGAATCCGGGTTCGACGGTGTCGGTGGACCGAAAGCTGATTGAGTCGATGAAGCCGTCGAAGATTTCGATGATGCCGTCTGGCCTGATGGACACCTTCAAGGAAGACGAGGTGTTGGATTTGTTGGCGTATGTATTATCGCGTGGCGACCGCAAGAGCGCGATGTTCACGAAGTGAGAGTTTTTGCCGCTTGCGGCGGAGCGTTCTCCAAGAGCGCTACGCCGCAAGCGGCAAAGATAATGGGTGAGGCGGGACTTGAACCCGCAAGCCCCTCACGGAGCGGGGGATTTTCGTACCACGACGGTTTTCACCGCCCCGTTTGGGTTCGTGGTCTGGACTATACCTTGGCCCTAGGTGCCCACCGTAGGCCGCTGCCGTCTAGTCTCTACGCTTTCTTGTTCTTCCCTCGGGATTTCGGGCACGAGAGGTGTTGTTGAAGCACGCGAAGAACAAGCTTAGTTCGGTGTTGCCTCGCTTTCGCAGGGGGTTCACCGAGTTTGACAGCATCCCACGAGGAGTTTCCAACCCCGTGGCTCAATTTCATCTAAGTCCCCTGTGTCTGCCGATTCCACCACTCACCCAGTGGGTTGTGGAATGATGGCAGACGCACCTCGAATTGACAAGGTGGCGAAATCACAAGCGTTGTGTCTCGTGCTTCCGGAATGGGCCGCAGTTCACCCAGTGGGGCAGTTCGGAGCTGATGGTCGCAAGCGATGGCCTGCTCGAGAATTGAGCCAATTCGCCGTCTTTCTGATGTTGTTTCTTCCGGACGAATGAGATGGTTCCGGAGCTGAAATGGATGGTTCCGGGTCTGAAACGCGTGGTTCCGGACGTGGGGTGAGGAAGTGGGCCGGAACCAATGAGGAACATTGAAATCGGTTGAATTTGCTTGACTCTCCACGAAGGTTCGCATTGAAATCGAATCATCGTCACGTTCCGGGATTTCGCAACGCCTCCACCTCTGGCAAATCTTTAATGGCGTTCAGTCCGAACGCTTGCAGAAACTTCTTCGTGGTGCCGTACAACTGCGGGCGACCCAGCGAATCGTGACGCCCCGCCACGCGAACAAGCCCCTTCTCCATGAGCTGCCGCACCACTTCGCCGCACGCCACACCGCGAACCTTCTCCACTTCCGCACGCATGATCGGTTGCTTGTACGCAATCACCGCGAGCGTTTCGAGCGTCGCGGGCGTGAGCTTCAGATCGTGACCCGTACGTTTCAGGCGTGCGAGCCACGGATGATATCGCGGTCGCGTGAGAAGCTGATAGCCGCCCGCGATTTCCTCGATCTGAAACGCGCTGCCGTCCGCGTCGAGCAGTTCCCGCAACCGTTCGACCAACGCACGAGCTTCGGCAGCGTCGGCAAGATCAGCGGCTTCAGCAAGTCGACGAGCAGGCAATGGCTCATCGGCGAGCAGCAAGAGAGCTTCAACGCTTGCGAGTTTGGGATCGCGTGCATGCGGATCGAGTGCGGGTGCTTCGACTGATTCGGGGCGAAATCGGAACACAACTGGCAGCGTGGCGTTGCCTGGCCGCACGGAATACGGGCGAAGCGTTGCCGTGCCGTAACGCTGGCGAAGTTGGAACATCCGTTCTCCTTCGGTAGACTTGCCAAGCACCACCCGGTTGGACGAAGGTAGCTTAAACTGCGGCGTTACGCCGTGGAAGGTCACTGGTCTTGCTCGGCAAAGGCCGATTTCCCCTCGCCCATAGATCGGGCTCGGCCTGTGCTAGTTCTGAGCCTGAAGGTAAGTACCCGCCGGTGGTGCATTTTCCTCGACAACTCAATCGAATGCTGGCAACTCGTCGAACGCTTCGGTAGACTTGCCGAACACCACCGGTCGGCCGATGGTAGCTGCGACTGTGGCGATACGCCACGGAAGGTTCTCGATGCCGATCAGTTAAATTATGCCCGAGCGAACAGGTCATGCTCGGGCATCGATATTAGAAGCTCCGAGCCTAATGGTAAGTACCTGGCCGCGTGGTGTACTTCTCTCACAACAGGTAATTCGCCGTGCCTGAGTTCTGGTCCGAATTCCTGCCGTATCCGTGGAACATCGTCGTCGCCGGGGCGGTTGCCGCAGGGCTACTGTTCGGCTTCATCGGCGGGTCCACGTTCTTCGCGATCTGGGCCGAACGCAAGGTTTCCGGTCGCATTCAGGATCGACTCGGACCAACGCGAGTCGGACCGTTCGGGTTGCTGCAATCGCTCGCGGACGGCATCAAGCTCATCTCGAAAGAAGACCACGCACCCATTGGCGCGGATCGCTTCCTGTTCAAACTCGCGCCGTATCTGGCGTTCTGTGCCAGCTTCGTCGGCTTCCTCGCGTTGCCGTTCGGGAACCACCTCGTCGCCCAGGAACTGAACGTTGCTGCGTTCTTCATGCTGGCGGTGCTTTCGAGCGAAGTGTTTGGCGTTGTGCTGGCCGGATACGCTTCCGGGAGCAAGTGGTCGCTGTTCGGTGGTGTTCGCGAAGCAGCACAGGTGGTGAGCTACGAAGTGCCGCGTGCGATGTGCGTCGTGGTGCCGATTTGCGTTGCCGGCACGCTGAACCTGAACACCATCGGCAACCAGCAAGTCGGCTGGTTCTGGAACTGGAATATGTTCCACGACCCGTTCACGTTCGTCGCGTTCTTCATCTTCTTCATCTGTGCCACGGCAAGTTGCAAGCGTGCTCCGTTCGACCTCGCCGAAGCGGAAAGCGAACTCGTCGCGGGATTCCTGACGGAGTACAGCGGCATTCGCTGGTCGTACTTCTTCCTTGCGGAATACGGCAGCATGTTCGCCGTGAGCGGACTCGCGAGCATGCTGTTCCTCGGCGGCTGGCACACGGGAGTCTTGCCATTCGAGCCAGCGATCGAGTTCGGCTTCATCGGCGGCAACCTGCTGAACGCGGCGGTCTTCATCGGCAAGTGCTGGATGCTCGTGATGCTGATGATGTGGCTGCGGTGGTCGCTGCCTCGGTTGCGGATCGACCAGGTAATGATGACGTGCCTGCAATACTTCCTGCCGATCAGTTGCGTGTTGCTCGTGGGCGTGTGCCTCTGGCAATTGGTGGTTCCGTCGCAGGTCGCGGTGATCGTGACTTATGTGTTGGCGTTCGGGTGGACGGGGTTCCTGGCGATCGTATTCCTGAGCGTGTTCCGGACGCCTTTGGGAGCCGACGCTGCACGCGGAGAGTTGCCCGGTGCGTGGCACGATCAACGTGTCCCGGCGAACGTGAAACCGAATTGAACCCGGAAAGTGCTTGCGTCTGGTTCACGGCTTCGTAATCCTGACTTTCTCGTTCCCTCGGAGTCGCCCGACGACGATGACTCTCCCCATTGTTCTCTTCGCTATCGTCGCGACCATTACGGCTATCTCTGCCCTCGGGGTGGTGTTGGCTCGCAATGTTGTGCGCATGGCGGTCTGGCTACTCTTCACGCTCGTCGGCGTGTCGCTGCTGTACTTCCTCCTCGGAGCGGAGTTCGCAGGCACCGTTCAACTCATCGTCTACGTCGGCGGAACGCTCATCCTCATCGTGTTCGGCGTGATGCTGACCGCACAAGGACCGTTGCGAGAACTGCGCACCCGGCCTGCGGAATGGTTGGTTGGCGGCATCGTCGGGGCGTTGCTGTTCGGATTGCTTGTCACCGCGTCGTATCAGATCGCATTACCGCCCCCTTCAACCGATAACACGCTTCCAGGGCCTGGACCGCTTGGGCTGACGTTCCTCGGCGTCACCGAAACCAGCCCAACCGCGAACGTGAGCGGCCTGCCCGATGATGTCGTCGTGCCACGCAAACCGGTTGCGTATCTGTTGCCGTTCGAGATCGTGTCGGTCCACTTGCTCGTCGTGCTGATCGGCGCAGCATACCTCGCACGCGCGAAGCGCAGGGTGAAGGCATGAACGAGTTGGGAATTCAGCCGTTCTTCATCCTGTCGGCGTTTCTGTTCGTCTGCGGGGTGGTGTGCATCGCCAGCAAACGAAACGCCATAGGCGTGCTGATGGGCGTCGAACTCGTGCTGAACGCTGCGAACATTAACCTCGTCGCGTTCGCCAGATTCAATCCGGCGTTCCGCCTCGATGGTCAGGTCTTCGCGCTGATGGTGATCGTGCTGGCGGCGGCTGAGGCTGCCGTTGCGTTGGCGATTATCCTGAACTTCTACAACAATCACGCGACCGTGGACGTGGACTCCGCGGATGAGTTAAAGGGCTGACATCGGGTATGTCGGGTGTCGGGAATCGGGTGTCGAGAAGACAAGAACCGAGCCGAGCATCCGATTGCTGTCACTCCGACACTCGATTCCCGACACCCGACACCCGATGTAACCGATGTTCGACGTTCCCGGCCGCATCTATGTCGTCGCCACCTTGCTGCCGCTCGCGGCGTTTGTCGTGCTGCTGATTGCAGGCGCGACACGGTCGTTCTACCGACCGTTTCGCAAGCAAGGCGGCTTCGCTGGCAGCATGTACTGGATCTGCGGCGGCGACAAGCCCCTCAAGACCGGTGCGTATCTCGCGACGGGTTGCATGGCTGTCGCGGCCGCGTTGGGAGTCTACGGGCTTGTGTCATTTCTCGCCGACCCAAGCGAAGGCTCGATCCGTGCCTCTCGCTGGGCAGAACGCATCGACTGGGTTCGCATCGGACCGCTCGACACAAGTTCGCCACCGGAATGGGAACGTCAGCGTGCAGCAGATACCACGCGAGCGACTCCCCGTTTGGCGCTCGCACTCGAACTCGGCTACAAGATCGACCATCTCACGGCGGTCGTGTTCGCGATGGTCACGGTCATCAGCACGTTGATCTTCATCTTCTCGATCGGCTACATGAAGGATGAAGCACACGAAACCTACGAAGATCACCTCGTTCACGAGCGGGTGGGGAAGGTCGGCGAGCATCACGGAGACGGGCACGATTCCCACTCTGCCGCTGCCCACCACGGCTACCACCGTCGCGGACGCTTCGGGCGATTCTTCCTGTATCTGTCGCTGTTCTGCTTCTCGATGCTCAATCTTGTGATCGCCGACAACCTGTTTCAGGTGTTCGTGAGTTGGGAACTCGTCGGCGTCTGCTCGTTCTTCCTGATTGGCTTCTATTACGAACGCCCGAGCGCCAGCGCTGCCGCCAACAAGGCGTTCATCGTGAATCGCATTGGGGATGCGGGCTTCCTCATCGGCATCGTGCTGGCGTGGTCGTACTGCGGGACGCTGAACATCGAGGAGCTGACTCGCCGCGTGCGAAGCCCCGACAGAGACTCGCATAACACCTACGAACTCGCGAACCAGGTAATCCGCGTAAATGCAACGCCGGTCGTCGGGGATGCGATACCCGAATACGAGTTACCTCCGATCGAGGAGGCTGGCACCGGAACGCACGTTCTGTTGTTCCCACTCGCGTGGCCAGACCCGACGCACTTCCACGGCCCCGGCTACGGAAAGCACAAAGATAAGAGCTTCGAGGTGCCCGCGAAACGCGATTACCTCAGCTACGGCGTGATGCCATACGCACTGTTCGTCCTCATGGGAATCGGCATCTTCCTGGGGTGCATGGGCAAAAGCGCGCAGGTCCCGTTGCAGACGTGGCTCCCGGATGCGATGGAAGGCCCAACGCCCGTGTCGGCACTCATCCACGCGGCCACGATGGTTGCGGCGGGCGTATATCTCGTCGGCCGCTGCTATCCGCTGTTCGCACCGGAAGTGCTGCTGTTCATCGCGTACATCGGCGCAATCACGCTGTTCATCTCGGCGACGATTGCTCTCGTGCAGACCGACATCAAGCGAATCCTGGCATACTCGACGTGCAGTCAACTCGGGTTCATGATGCTGGCACTCGGCGTTGGCGGATGGATCGCGGGATTGTTGCACCTCATCACGCATGCCTTCTTCAAGGCTCTGCTGTTCCTCTGCTCGGGAAGTGTGATCCACGGTTGCCACCACGAACAGGACATCCGCAAGATGGGCGGTCTCTGGCGAAAGATGCCCGTGACCGCGTTCACGATGCTTGTCGGTGTGTTGGCCATCAGCGGGGCGCCGTTCCTGAGCGGTTGGTACAGCAAGGAGCAGATTCTCTCGGCTGCGATGGGCTACGGTCTCGAACACAAGCGGCACATTCTACTGCTCGTACTGCCGTTCTTGACTGCGGGGCTGACTGCGTACTACATGTTCCGCCTGTGGTTCCTCACATTTGTCGGGAAGACACGCGATACGCATCTCGCCGAGAAGGTTCACGAGTCGCCGTGGGTGATGACCGGGCCGCTCGTGCTGCTGGCAGTATTCAGCGTTGGCGTCGCGTGGGGGTGGCCGTTCTGGGATGCTGAAGCCAGCTACCTCGGGCACGTTCTGAAGGAGTCGCAGCCCGCGTTCGTGGCCGTGCAGTTCGCGGCTGAACACCACGAAGCCGAGCATCGGCATCTGACCGCCGGGGCACTGGCGCTGCTTCTTGCGGTGAGCGGTGCCTGGCTCGCGTGGTGGTTCTTCGGCTGGCGACAGCCTGCGGAATCCGAAATGTACCGGCCCGGCGGTCCGGGTTATCGCTTCCTGTACGGGAAGTGGTATTTCGACGAACTTTACGACACGACGATCGTGAACCCGACGGTGATGCTGGCAACGGTCGCAGCGGCGGCAGACAAAGCACCGACCGACAAAACAGCGCCTCCGTATGTCACATTGCCCACGCTCGACGGCATTTTGAACGCGATGGCGGAGTTGTTCGTCGTCGTTGGGCGCTCGCTGCGGGCAGTGCAAACGGGTCGGATCCGAACCTACGCGCTGACGCTGGCCTTGACGGCAGTGGCCGTCTTGGGGATTCTCACAGCTCTGGCGAAATAGGAAAGCCCCCATTGCGATGGTGGGCTGGCGAGGAACGCAATGCCCGAGTCCGATCTCACCTGGTTGTCGCTGCTGGTGTTTCTGCCTGCGCTGTTTGCCGCGGGCCTGCTCGTATTTCCAAGCCGCTGGCACGAGGCCATGCGTTGGTGGGCGCTCTTCGGCGCTGCCGCCACTCTCGGCGTGAGCCTCTGCGTCGTCATCGGGTACTACTCGATGCTCGATCACACAATGGACGCTAACGGCTTCCCCCGTTACGCCGTCAGCACGCAACTCGATGCTCGCGCAGACAGAGCGGCCAGCGATGCCGCCCAGCAAATTCCCAAGGTCATGCAGTCGGAAGACTGGATCACCCGTCGGCCGTGGATCGCCCGGTTCGGGGCACAGTACGCCCTCGGCGTCGATGGCATCAGCCTGCCAATGGTGATTCTCACGACGCTGGTCACGTTCCTGGCCATCATTGCGTCGTGGAAGATCGACAAATCCGTGCGTGGCTACCTCGCCCTCGTGCTGATCCTGGAAAGCGGCGTCATCGGCACATTTCTCGCGCTCGACTTCTTCCTCTTCTACGTCTTCTACGAAGTGATGCTGATCCCGATGTTCGTGCTGATCGGGCTGTGGGGCGGCGAGCGCCGACGTTACGCGGCGTTGAAGTTCGTCATCTACACGCTGCTCGGCAGCGTCGGGTTGTTGGTCGCGCTGATTGGGCTCTACACGGTGAACGTTCGCGATTTCGTCGATCAGGAAGAGGTGCGGCAAGAGGCGCTGAAGATCGCAAAGAGCAACACGGCGCTCACGCCCGAGTTGGCTGCGGAACGGGTCAGCATTCACACGTTCGACTTCGTGACACTCGCTAAAGTGGGCCGGGCCGTGATGCTCGTCCTGAACGGACAAGAAGACCGACTCGCTGCGCAGTTGAAGTTCGGCGAAGGCGGCTCGAACGACGCCACGAAGCAGGTAAGGCTTTTTGCTCCGGGTGTGAAGCCCGAGGAAGCAATCGCTCGACTCAAGAGCCAGCCGGTTTGCACGAAGCAGTTCCAGTATCTGTTCTTCGCGATGCTGTTCCTTGGCTTCGCGGTGAAGGTGCCGATTGTGCCACTCCATTCGTGGCTACCCGATGCACACGTCGAGGCACCGACGCCAATCAGCATGATTCTCGCGGGCATTCTCCTGAAGCTTGGCGGCTACGGCCTCATTCGCGTGGCGTTCCCGATCTGTCCGTGGGCGGCGTCGGAACTTGCGTGGTGGGTCGGGCTGATCGGCGTCATTGGTATCGTTTACGGGGCATTCGTGGCGATGGGGCAGACCGACTTCAAGAAACTACTCGCGTATTCGTCGGTGAGCCACATGGGTTTCGTGGTGCTCGGCCTCGCGGCGTGGGGGTCCGGCGATCACTCGCAGTACTGGCAGTGGGGCATGGACGGTGCGGTGTTCCAGATGTTCGCCCACGGCATCACGGCCAGCGCGTTGTTCTTCGTCGTGGGTGTGGTTTACGACCGGGCACATCATCGCGACGTGAACCAGTTCGGCGGTCTGAAAGAGCCGATGCCGTTCTACTCGGGCATGGCTGCGATTCTGTTCTTCGCGTCGATGGGGCTGCCGGGACTGTGCGGCTTCGTCGGCGAATTCATGGTGCTGGCGGCGGCGTGGGACTTCTCGCCAGCGTTGGCCGTGCCCGCGATCCTGAGCGTAATTCTCACGGCGGGTTATCTCCTGTGGACGTGGCAGCGTGTGTTCCTGGGAACGAACACAGCCACGCAGGCGTTCCCGGATGTGTCGCCGCGGGAAGTGGCTGTGCTGTTGCCATTCGTGATTCTGGCGATTGCGTTGGGCATCTTCCCGCAGGCGTTGATCTTCAGTTGGGTTGATCCGAGCATCACCGGCTGGGTGGCGAACCTGTCCGTGCTGAAGTAACCGTTCTCATTGGTTCCGGGCGACATGCACACCTCCCCGGAACCATTCGACTCGTCCGGAAGAAAGTTCATCAACGCAAATGCAATGGCGATTATTTGCTATTGATCTGATGCCTTGATAACGACTTACAACGTTCGCAGTATGCTCCGACTGGGAATTGGTCGAAAAGGCCACCTCCGGAAAGTGCCCAGATTAACACGGTTTACGCAATTTAACCGGAAGAAAGATTGTTGGAGTGAATCTGGGCGATCGTGCCTGTCGGGCTTAAATCAACCGTGTTCGAGGGCCCATTTAGCTCGTCGCTTTGCGACAGGGCGATGTTGCGTCGCCCGAGCTTTTGCCTCGCATTACGACTCGGGGAAGGCTGTTCCAGCACCGCTTTCGGGCGTACATGAAGTACTTCACTGACGGTCTGGATCAACCCCGCAAATCGTGGTTCCGTCAGTGAAGTACTTCATGTACGCCCGGCGGTGCCGTGAGCCTTCCGCAATCCAGGTTCAGAAGTAAACAACCCTCGACGAGAAGCCCACGGCTGCAACCGTGGGCTTTCTTCCTTTTGGCCCATTCGCTTCACACCGAAGTGTCAGCTATAATCGCCCGCACCGCTGCTCGTCCCCATCACGGAGTTTTCGCCATGCGCTCTCGCCTCGGGCCCGCCCTGCTTTTCACCGCCATTCTCACCGGCTCAATCTTGGCTCCCGGTTCGGTTACGCCAACCAACGCCCAGGAGAAGAAAGACGAGAAGAAAGCCCCCACCGGCAAAGCAGATCCAACCAAGCAGAAAGCCACGGCACTCGCCACGCTCAAGAAAGGCGGACTCGACAAGGCAACTGTCGTCGAAACCGACAACTTCCTGATCGCGTCTTCGTTGCCCGAAGAAAAAGCGAAAGCTCTCGGGGTTGTGCTGGAGAAGGTCGTGCCGGTTGCTCGCAAGGCACTGCAATTCGAAGAGAAAGAAGAAGCTTGGAAAGGGAAGCTCACCATCTACGTCATCCCCGATACGCGAGACTTCAAATCGTTCATGCGAACGGTCGTGATGAAGGATCCGCAAGGGGTCTACTTCGACCTGCGGACGGAAGACCCATTCGTCGCGGACCCGGTGGACGTCTCGGCGAAAGCGACCGAGGCCGATCAGTTCGCAGCGGTCGCCACAACTGTTGCAGCGGCGTTCCTGAAAGCACGCGGCAGCACAGCCAGCATGCCTGATTGGCTCGAAGGCGGATTCGCCCGCGTGACCGCCCTGCGAGCCGAAGGCACCGGTTCCGCGCGATACACGAAGTACAAGACCGCCGCTCGCGCCGCGGTTGCTGGCCCCAAGGGTGGCAAGCCCGGAACGTTCGGCGAGGTCTGGGGCGAAATGAAGGTAGCGACGACCGAAATACTGTCGAATAGCGCCGTTGAGTACATGGCTTATGGGCCGGGGGCGATGAACTTCATCAAGCTCATCTACGGTTTCCGCCCGAACGAGAACGGCGACACACCCGCGACGGCACAGGCGATGGAAGCTGCCGGCTGGAAGGACACCGCCGTGCTCGAAAAGGCTTGGCAGAAGTGGGCGATGGCGAAGTGACGCTTTGTGAGCGTCGGAGCATGAGCTCGACGGTGAGCGCAAAACACTCGCGCCACCCACCGTCGGCCTCACGGCTCGACGCTCACGCCATGTCGGGTGTAATCAGCCATTCCAAGGCGCCGCAACCGCGTGTGATATCTGATCCCTTCACCCGCACGCACGCCGCACCCGCCTTCGCGAAGTGAATCGTCCCCACATCCGCACCCAGCAGCCACTCCAGATACTCCCCAAGATCCGGCATGTGCCCCACGGCTGCAATCGCCTTCTCCGACCGCGACGGCAGCCGCGAACCGTTCGCAGGCAACTCCATCAGCCACGTCGTGAGCTTCGCGGGCTTGAGCATACCAATGGCGAGTTCATCGCAAGTCACCGGACGAGTTCCGGGTGCCCACACCGAAAGCAGTTCGGTCGCAGTCTGATGCGCTCGAACCAGCGGACTCGCTGCAACCGTGTCGATCACGATTCCCCGAGCGGCGAACGATTTCGCGAGCAATTGCGATTGTGTCCGGCCCTTCGCGGTGAGCGGGCGGTCGAAGTCGCGCGTGATCGCGCCGCCAAGGTCTTCCGCTTCCGCGTGGCGGATCAGATAGAGCAGCATCTCGTCGTTCCTGAGCTGTCAGAGAGTTTCCAATTGCGTCTTCCGAGCGGAGCTGGGCGGTCAAAGTCGCTCGGATTCTCCTCACGCATTCTTCTCAATCTTCAGGCTTCAATCATCATTCTTGCTTCCGTCTCGCGGCCTGCCCTTCCGGATGAGCCGCTTAACTTCTAAAGTACAGGAAGCGCTTGATCCATCCAAACCATTGAATGAGAACGCGGCCTGCCGAATTCTCATTCACGCCTTGGGGGTTTCGCGTTTTGCGTTCAACTCGGAAAGTTGAACGCAAAACTCTCCGAGTTAGACCCGAAGTTCTTGCGAAGCGATCCATGAAGCGGAATGACATCCGGAACGTTGCTGTTATTGCTCACGTCGACCACGGCAAAACCACCCTCGTGGATCAGATGCTTCGGCAGTCTGGTCTCTTTCGATCCGAGGAGTTGGACAAACTCGTCGGGGGCCAGCACGGCCTCATCATGGACTCGAACGACCAGGAGCGTGAACGCGGCATCACCATCCTGGCGAAGAACTGCGGCATCCGCATTGGCGATGTGAAGGTCAATCTCATCGACACGCCAGGGCACGCCGACTTCGGTGGCGAAGTCGAACGAGTCTTGAAGATGGCCGATGGTGCGTTCGTGCTGGTCGACGCCGCCGAAGGACCGTTGCCGCAAACGCGGTTCGTGCTTCGCAAGGCATTCGCCGCCGGGCTGAAGCCGATCGTCATCATCAACAAGATCGACCGCCCAGACGCACGCATCGACGAAGTTCACTCGTTCATGTTCGATTTGTTCATCGAACTCGGCGCGACCGACGAGCAAGCGAGCTTCCCGATCATCTACGCTAGCGGACGCAACGGTATCGCGACGCTCGACATGAAGGTCGAACCGAAGAACCTGGTTCCGCTCTTCGACGCGATTCTGAACAATGTGCCAGCCCCGGATGTGGACGAAAACGCCCCGCTCCAGATGCAGGTAGCCGCCCTCCAGTACAGCGAGTTCGTCGGCAAGATCGTCATCGGAAAGGTCTACGCCGGGAAGATCAAGAAGAACCAGAAGGTCACTGTCGTTCGCCAGACCGACGGCACCACGTTCAACGACACGGTTGTACAGATTCGTGAATTCGACCGCCTCGCACAGCGGGAAGTCGAAGAAATCCGGGCCGGTGACGTGTGCGCTGTCGTGGGTCTCGACGATGCGGAAATCGGCGATACGATCTGCGACTTCGAGAAACCCTCGGCCCTGCCGCCGCTGACGATCGACGAGCCGACGCTCGACATGGTGTTCAAGGTGAACGACTCGCCGTTCGCGGGGCAGGACGGCAAGCCGATGACCAGCCGAGAACTGCGTGATCGACTTGAGAAGGAACTTCACCACAACGTCGCTCTTCGAGTGCGACCGGGAGACCGCGAAAGCGAGTTCTTCGTTTCTGGCCGTGGCCTGCTTCACCTCGGCGTGTTGCTCGAAACGATTCGCCGCGAGGGTGGCGAGATCGCGGTTGGGAAGCCAAAGGTCATCATGAAGGAGATCAACGGCAGCAAGCACGAGCCGTTCGAGCATCTCGTGGTAGAAGTGCCGACGGAGCATCACAGCTCGGTGATCCGCCTCGTGTTGGAACGCCAGGGTGACTTCCAGAAGATGGAGAACCACGGCACGACGACGCAGTTGGAGTTCTACATTCCAGCTCGCGGGCTGATTGGTCTGCGAACGCAGGTGCTGACAGCGACGCAGGGCACGGCGATCATGCACCATAACTTCCACGAGTATCGGCCCGCGAAGGCGGCGATGCCAGGGCGTGCGAACGGCGTGTACATCTCGAAGGAAACCGGCAAGGTGACGGCTTACGCGACCGAAGACCTGAGCGGCGCACTCTTCGTGTCTCCGCCGAACGCGGTGTATGAGGGGCAGATCGTGGGCGAGCAACCTCGTGACAACGACATGGTTGTGAACTGCACCAAGATGAAGCCGTTGACGAACATGCGGGCGTCGGGCAGCGACAAAGCCGCTGTGCTGAAACCGCCGCGTGATTTCTCGTTGGAGAGTGCGCTGGAGTACATTGAGGATGATGAGTTGGTGGAGATCACGCCGAAGTCGATTCGGATGCGGAAGATGTATCTGAAGGAAGCCGACCGCAAAAAGATGAACCGCAAGTCGTGATAGTCGTGAGATAACAACCACGCACCCCGCCGAGGCGGGGTGCGTTTGCATTACAGGTGTCATTCCCCGATTGGCTTATCCCAGTCGGCCAACTGTCGGCGAAGTTCCTCGAAGTTCAACCCGTCCGCGGGGCGTGGCTCATCGGCCTCGGTTGCGTCGCGGGTCTTCGTCGCTCGCATCGCTTCTTCCAGTCGACGCACCCACGCGGGCACATCCAACCCTACACCACTGACATTATCCGCCAACGGTTCTACCGCTGCTGTCAGTCGCGCGAACGCCGGGTTGTCTTCGCCTTCGCCTGAACGCGCCGCTTCCGCAGCAGGGGCCACTCGGGCCGCGGCCTGGTCGATTTCCAACGGCAGTAAGAAGCGTTCCTCCACGCGATCGCGAATGGTTCGTAGCTTCACGCCGTAGCGAGTTTCGAGTGCCCCGAGACGGTCGGCGAGGTCTTCGGCGAGGCCAGCGGTCTTGTCCGCGATGAACTCACGCCACTTCGCCGCGAGCGAATCGTTGCCGCGTTTGCACAGCACTTCGTGTGCGAGCGCCAGCGGACGCATTCGCCAGGCATAGCGGTCGTAACGCACCTTCACCCGCAGGAAATCCAGCAGAATGTGGATGTTCTCGCCGTAGTCGGATTGCGTCGTCGTCGTGTTGTAGTCGCGGTATTCTTCGTAATGCTCGACGAGCGCTTGCAGCACCACTTCCGCCGCGCGAGTCGTGCGGTTGCGGTCAAGATTGCCACTCGCCCAATCGTCGATGAGCTTCGGCCGCTTGTCGGCTTCGTCGCGTTCAACCTCGTGATCGAGCCACGCCGCGACCCCACGGGCCAGGATGCCACGCATGTTCGACAGCCCGAGGAACGGCACCGTGAACAGATCGCTGCCGTACTTCTTCACGAATGCCCGCACGGGTTCCCAGTCGTCGTCGTCGTTGACCGATTCCAGCACCGAGAGCCGCAGCGATTGGCTGTGCTGCACCCACAATTCCTGAAACGCTTCCGCGAGTTGAAACAGCATCCCGGACAGCGGACCATCCGGTCCGGCATCTTCGCCCCAATCGGCCGCCGCCGAGAGCAACGTTTCCACGACGCCGTTCAATGCCGTGCGGAAGAGTTGGTCGAAGCTGCTGACTCGGCGACCTTCCGGCGGGTTGTTCCACTCCATCTGCCTGGCGAGCTTCGTCAGGTGGAACGTCTCGCGAAGCAGGCCCAGCCGCGGCAAGCGCGTCAGCATGTCTTCGAGGACGTGTAACGCGGTTTGTGCTCGCAGCACTTCGTGCGGCTTGCCGCCGTCGGACGGTGGGCAGTACAGCAGCGGTTCCGTCCGGAACAGTCCCACGAACGACGGCAACACCGACCGCACGCCGGAAGCGTCGCCGCGACCGATCGAACGCTCGATTCGTACCAGAAGCGGTTCCCAAGCGGGGGAATGGGCCGCACGTTCAGGGGTCGCTTCCGCGGACGGCAACTCGGGGCCGGTCGTCAGCACTGCGGCCAACGCACGAGCTGCACGAGAAGTTTCCACGCACGCCGACACGCCGAGTTCCAGAACGTGACCGCGGAGCGCCCGGCGACGGTCGAACTCGATCATGCCTTCGTGGCCGCTCGTCGGGTCTGGAACTTCGATTGCCGTGACGCGATTGAGGAATCCGACGAGGGCAGCGTGCGTGCGGTTGGGAGCGATTCCGCCTCGGCTTCCAGCGGAAAGTCGTGCCCGGCTCCCTTGGGCTCGCCACTGCCCGCGACGGAACTCTCTTCGCCATCGTCGGTCGAATCCTTGTACGTCATGCCTTCGTAGGCCGAGCCGTAATCCGAGTCTTCTTCCTCGTCCTCGTCTTCGTGCGATTCCGAGCCGAGGAGCCATTCCGACGGATCGAGCCAATCAGGGGTTGCATTCGCTTCCAGCAACTCGAAGAATCGCCGCACGAGCGTTGCTCGCGCCGGAGCGGGCACCACTTCCGCAGAAGCAACTGACCGCACCCAGCGTTCACAAAGCGCCTCAAACGACGCCGACGGATCTTCGAGCGGAACCGTCTCGCCTTCGGAGAGCCACGTCATGAGCAGAGCGGTCGCGGCCCGATATTCCTGGCGCACGATCAACGGTTCAATCACCTGCGCAAACGCCGCAGGACTCGTGAACCCTTCGCGGTGATCTCGCCAGAACGCGACATCATTTGAAGCGGGGGTTCGCTTCGCCCATGCTGTGAGTGCTGATGCGACGTGCCCGGCAGCATCCGTGCGTTCACCGCCGACCACACGCGGCATGTCGCTGACGGTCGACGTGGCGAACTTGTCCCACCACGCGGCGAAGTTTCGCATGTTCGAGGCGAGCGTTTCGCGAGTGGCTTCATCGCCAGCAACCGCTGCGGCAGCCGTCGCCTTCGCGTACAGGTCGAACTGCCGGCCAACCTGATGAATCAGTTCCTCGGCACGCGGATCTCGCACGGTGTCTTCGCGGCCTGGGAAAATCGGGAACAGCCCCTGATAGCCGAGGATGTTCCACGGGTCGATGAGTGCCCCGCAATCGATGCCTCGCCGCAACAGGTCTTCGACCTCGCTCAGCAGCGTGACGGCAACCTCCGGCTTGTTGCGATCGGCCGCGAAGCCTGCTTCCGTCTGGCGAATACGCACTTCCGTTCCGAATCGCACGGCTGGTGCCGATATCTTCGCTGAACGAGTTCGTGCTGCGGCAGGGTAGCCCATCGCGGCGTAGAGTTGTGCGAGCCGCCGATCTTGCAGGTGCGACGCTCGCTGAGTCGCGATGGCCTGATTCAGATATTGCCGCACTCCCGCGAACGGTTGCTGTCGTTTCTCGGCCTCGGCTCGCAGGCGTTCGCCGTGTGCTCCCGGCAGCGACTTCAGCAACCGTTGATAGAAGCCGTCGCGGTAGCGTGCGATTCGCGGCACCAGTTTGGACAGCGTGACGGTCGAATCGTGGAAGCTCGGCCCCGAACCGCTGACGCCCGCACCCATCAGGATGGTGCCCGCCAGAACCGCTGCGGCCTCGAACAGTCGTTCGGTGGGGTCGGAGTAACCGGGAGTCGCGACGCCGGGCTCGCCCTGTGGCTTCACCCAAGTGAGAAGCGTGTCGAGCGTCATCTGCCGCAGCACGAAGCGCCGATAGAAGCCGCGACCGTCGATGGTGTGCGGGTCCCATTCGCCGAACAGCACGTTCGGCCGCTTGTTTACCGGATGGAAGTGGTCGTGTGCCCGCGGGTCGAACGACAGCTCATCGAGGTGGTCCGGCGTGAAACTCGCTTCGTCGAGCAGGATCGGATCGGTCTTCGCGAGCAGTTCAATCGCCGTGCGGACAACATCGGCATAGCGGCCCGGCGCAACCCCCGCACCCTTGAGATACACGGGAATCGGCCGAACCTTCTCGTGCGCGTAGAACTCGGTGTTCGGCCTCGTTTCGAGCAGCGCAATCGGCCGATAACCCACATAATCGTCGAGGAACTGCACCGCACCCTTCACGAGACGATCGGTTTCTTCCCAGGGCGGCCCCTGCTTCAGCACCGCTTCACACGACCGAGCCAACGCGAACGCCACGAACAGTTCGGAATCGGGTTGGTGAGCAAGCAGGTCGGCGTGATGCTTCCGGTACGCTGTGGGCAGTTTCCCGAGTGCAGCCTCGACGACGGCGCGAACCTGCGTGGCATCGCGAAACGCTGGCGAGCCGCTTGATTCCAACTCACCGAGAGCCTGAGCAAGCCAGCGATGCAACGCGACCCACGGCTCCCGCTCGCCGGATGCCATGAAGAAGGCGATCGCGTCGGCGATGCCTCTCTGGAATTTCGGGTCCGGGCGACCGTCCGAGAAGTTGAGGTAGCCGAGCAACTTGGCCGGGTCGGTCTTGCGGGATAGTTCGTGGAAGATGCCATCCATCCGCGGCCGTTCCTTTCCGCACCCCGAGAACACATCCTCGGGCGTTCCTCTCCAGCATAAAACAACGGCGACTGAAATACAGTAGCACGCGTCCAAACCGGAACCCAAGCTCACTCGTTCCAACGAGCAGGCTTTACGGGAGCCAGCAGCTATGGCAACACGTTTACGCCTCGTCGCCCTACTTTCGGGCGGTGGAACGACGCTTCAAAACCTGATCGACCGCGTTTCGGCAAATCGGCTCGCTGTCGAAATTGTAGGCGTCGTGTCCAGTCGTGCGGATGCGTTCGGCGTGAAGCGGGCGGAACGTGCGGGTATTCCCGTAACGATTACTCCGAAGGTACGGGGATTCGCTGAAACCGTGTGGGCAGCGGTTCGCACTCACAAACCGGACCTCGTAATCCTCGCGGGCTGGTTGCATCTGCTGCCGATCCCGGAAGATTTCCGCCACAAGGTGCTGAACATCCACCCGTCGCTGCTGCCGGCGTTCGGCGGGAAGGGCATGTATGGCCACCACGTTCACGAAGCTGTGCTGGCATACGGGGCGAAAGTGAGCGGTTGCACGGTTCACTTCGCGGACGACACTTATGACACGGGGCCGGTTTTGGTGCAGCGGTGCGTGCCGGTGAAGGAAGGCGACACCCCGGACGTGCTGGCGGCGCGGGTCTTCGAGGCCGAGTGCGAAGCCTACCCGGAAGCAATCGAGTTGTTTGCCGCTGGCCGTGTGCGTGTCGAGGGAAGGCGTGTCGTGATCTTGGGTTGAGAGTGGTGTTGCGGGTGTGGTAAAACTAGTGCCCAGGAGGTTTTCGCATGTCCACGACAATTCCAGTAAGCCCGGCAAGTCCACCCATTCCAGGATTTCTCTCACGTTCGACGTTTCACCGACTCACTGTCGCCCAGTACCACCAAATGATCGAGAACCACATTCTCCCCGAGGAAGAACCGGTTGAACTAATTGAAGGGTACTTGGTGACTAAAATGCCCCGCACCCCACAGCACGATTATGCGCTCACCGCTCTCGGAGAAGAACTCCCACGGCTCCTGCCACGGACTTTTACGATCCGTGGCCAGTGCGCTGCGACGATTCAAGACAGCGAACCGGAACCAGACTTCGTTATTGCCCGAGGAACCAGAACGCTTTATCAGAGCCGCCATCCCGGACCAAGCGACACCGCTCTCGTGATCGAGGTTTCCGCGTCGTCGCTGTATTACGACCGTACCGACAAAGCCCGCGTTTACGCCCGCGCCGGCATCCCCGTGTACTGGGTCGTGAACGTCATCGACAAGGTCATCGAAGTCTTCACGCAGCCGAGCGGTCCGGGCGATTCTCCTGCCTACGCTCAACGCGACGAATACCCTGTCGGCACTGCGGTTCCCGTTGTGCTTGACGGCAACACGGTCGGCACGATTCCCGTTGTGGAGGTCATGAGCTGAGACGGCAGACGCTTTACCGAACGCCCCCTGAACGGTAGGCTACAAGTTGGAATTCACGCACGTCGCACGTTCGCAACGAGGGCATCGCCGTGGAAGTTACACCCGAAATCAAACAGAATCGCCAGACCGAGTTCATGAAGTTGCTTCCGCTGACGCTCCAACTCGCGGGGTTGTCGATTGCCGATCCCGCACGGCCGTTCACGCCCGATCAGATTGAGGGCCGAGCCATGTCGATTCGCATGGCATACAAAGCCGCTCGTGCACTCGTGAAGGATATCGGCGAGAATGGCGTTTGATCCCAAATGATCGGTTTTTGTGGGTCCGAGCCCGAGCGCCAAGCGAGGGAACACTCAAACCTCGCTTGGCGCTCGGGCTCGGACGGATACTGATTCACCCAACCTGGTCTGATCGGCTCGTTCTGGCGTTCGAGGATTCAGCGTGCAGGTTGCGCATTTCGATTGCTTCAGCGGCATCAGCGGCGACATGGTTCTCGGGGCGGTTCTCGATGCCGGCGTGCCGGCCGAGGCGAT
The DNA here is from genome assembly GCA_021413735.1 of Planctomycetota bacterium. Taxonomy (GTDB): domain Bacteria; phylum Planctomycetota; class Planctomycetia; order Gemmatales; family Gemmataceae; genus Gemmata. The sequence continues at coordinate 177,708 of JAIOPV010000039.1, read as the reverse complement.
CCATGCCGCCCTCGACTCGCTCAAACTGCCCATCAAGCTCGAAGTCGAGCGAGTGAAACGCTGCGGGTTCGCCGCCACGAAGGCCAACATCGAAGCCGCCGACCAGGAAGATTACCGCTTCCTGCCGGACATCCTCGCAATTCTTGAACGTGCCGCGATCAGCCCGAAGCAGCGGGAACTGGCGACGCTAATCTTCCAGAAGATCGCCGTGGCGGAAGCTGCGGCTCACGGGATGCCGTTGGAACGGGTCCACTTCCACGAGGTTGGCGCGCTCGACAGCATTGCGGATATTGTTGGTGGGGCCGTTGGGCTCGATCTGCTGGGCGTCGAACGCTTCACGAGTTCCCCCGTGCCCACCGGCACCGGCACCGTGAAGGCCGCTCACGGCATCATGCCCGTGCCGACCCCCGGAACGCTTCAACTTCTCAAGGGTGTGCCGCTCGCGGCGTCCGACGTGAAGTTCGAGCTGACGACCCCCACCGGTGCCGCGATTCTCACGAGCGTGGTGACCGCTTACACATCGTCGCCGCAAATGACGGTCGAACGAATCGGTCACGGGGCCGGCACGAAGGACTTCATCGACCGCCCCAACATCCTGCGGTTGTTGGTGGGCACGTCCGAGCCCGAGCGCCAGCGAGGGGGTGTTGAATCCGACACCGTCACGGTTCTGGAAACGAACCTCGACGATGTGCTGCCGGAAATCATCGCGTTCGCCACGGAACGCCTGTTCGCGGCCGGGGCGTTGGATGTCTTCGTCGTACAAGGGCAGATGAAGAAAGGCCGACCCGGGTTTCTGGTGTCGGTGATCTGCGAAGCGGCGAAGGTTGCCGCCCTGGAAACGATCCTTTTCCGCGAAACCGGCACGTTCGGCATTCGCAAACACACCGCCGAGCGCTCGAAGCTCCAACGCGAAGCGATTTCGGTCGAAACGCCGTGGGGGCCGGTGAAGGCGAAACGCGGCTGGCGTGCGGACGGCTTCTCGATCGTGACCCCGGAATACGAAGACTGCGCCCGTCTGGCCCGCGAGAAGGGCGTCCCGTTGCGGGCGGTCTACCAACAGGTCACTTCGCCCCGTGCTGGATGAGCAAGGCGGCGATCTTTTCCCACCCCAGACAGCGGGCGAGTTGGAGCGGTGTCATTCCGTTGCCAGTGGGAGTGTTCGGGTCAGCCCCGAACTCAAGCAACACTTTCACGGGGCTATAATTCCCGCCGAGAGCCATGCTGTGAAGCGTGGTCCAGCCGTTCTCGTCGGGCGACAGGAGGCCGATCGGATCTTTCTTCAGGTGTTCTTCCAGCACCTTGACCATGTTCTCGCTCATGGGATGTTCCTCATCCTCACTCTGCGAGGGCGGCACGACGCGGACATCCGTTGGGTCACCGAACTTCAGCCCCCAGGCCTTGTCGTGGCTTTTCCGCTCGGTGGGCGACATCTTCGACCGCATCAAATTCACCGTGAACCCGCCCATCGGCTCGTCGCCATACGAATACATCCAGTCCGTGATCTCATCAAGCGACCGGCGGACCTGGTCACCAGCCTTGACGGACCGAACGTTGTTCGGCTTGTTCAGCAACCGACCCGAGACGAATTGACCGTCGAAAAAGATATCGGAGAACCACATCTGCTCCACCGCCGGCTTTGGATTTCCGCGGGTTGGTTCGTCGTAGAATGCGGCCTTCACCCCGCTCATTCCAAGAGCGGGGATGATCCTGCGGTATTCCCACGTCAGTTCACGCCAGAGGTAGCGAAAGGTCGCGCGGGCTTTCTCGTAGGCTTCGAGCATCCCAGGGTCGTCGCCTTCAAAGTAGAAGACCTTACTCGCCTTGGAATCGCTCATCGGCTGCTCTCGGTTGGAGGAAGGCTCACATCCTAATCGCGGCCCCTTGAACTTTCGACGGGATTCCGTGTCCTTTCCAGTATCCGGGACTGCGTTCGCAGTGGTCCCGTTGGGACCACCGCTTAACCTGGGTTCTCTCATGCCTTCCTCGACCGAGATTCGACAGCAGTTCATCGACTTCTTCTGCAAAAAGTACGCGCACACCAACATCGCGTCGTCGCCGGTGGTGCCGCACGACGACCCCACGCTGCTGTTCGCAAACGCCGGCATGAACCAGTTCAAGCCGTACTTCCTCGGCCAGGAGAAGCCGCCGCACAAGCGGGTCGCGAACACGCAGAAGTGCATCCGCGCCGGCGGCAAGCACAACGACCTCGACGACGTCGGCAAAGACACGTACCACCACACGTTCTTCGAGATGCTCGGGAACTGGAGCTTCGGCGACTACTTCAAGAAGGACGCCATCGCGTGGGCGTGGGAACTGCTCACCGAAGTGTGGAAGCTCGACAAGACGCGGCTGCACGTCACCGTGTTCGAGGGCGATCCGGCTAACGGCATTCCGCGCGACGACGAAGCGGCTGGTTACTGGGAAGCTGTCGGGGTACCGAAAGCGCAGATTCACCTCGGCAACAAGAAGGACAACTTCTGGGAGATGGGGAACACCGGGCCGTGCGGGCCGTGTACCGAAGTTCACATCGACCGAACGCCTGACAAGACCGGCGGCCCGCTCGTGAACGGCGGCACCGACAAGGTGATCGAGATCTGGAACCTCGTGTTCATCCAGTTCAACCGGAACGAGGATCAAAGCCTGTCGCCGTTGCCGGCCCAGCACGTCGATACGGGCATGGGCTTCGAGAGAATCTGTTCTGTGCTGCAAGGCAAGAACAGCAACTACGACACCGACGTGTTCACGCCAATCTTCGATGCGATTCAGAAGGTCACGAGCACGAATGAGAAGCCGACCCCACCGTACACGGGCATCCTCGAAGACCTGAAGGACACCGCCTACCGCGTGATCGGTGACCACATTCGCACGCTGACGTTCGCCCTCACCGACGGTGCCGTGATCGGCAACCTCGGCCGCGACTACGTGCTGAAGCGCATCCTCCGGCGGGCCGAACGCTACGGCGTGCAGGTACTCGGCACGCACGAGCCGTTCCTGTACAAACTCGTTTCGACAGTCGTGGATAGCTTTGGCGATGCGTTCCCGGAGTTGAAACGCGATCCGCAGAAGGTCCGCGACATCATTTACGACGAGGAAGTGGCGTTCCTCCGCACCCTGACGCGCGGCATCAAGCTGTTCGACAAGATTCGTGCCGACATGGCCAAGACCGGTCGCACGCAGGTGAGCGGCGAAGAGGCTTTTAAGCTGCACGACACCTACGGCGTCATCATCGACATCACGCTGCAAATGGCCCAGGAAAAGGGGCTGACGGTCGATGTCGCTGGCTTCGAAACGGTGATGTTAGAAGCCCAGAAGAGGTCATCGGAGGGCGGGAAGAAGTTCGCGGTCACGGCGGTGAAGGGAGAGTTGCCGCCGACCGACGATTCGCCCAAATATCAGTTCGCCCCGGTCCAGGCGAAGGTCGTCGGTTGGGTGAAGGATCACGAGGTCGTTCGCAGCGGCAAGCTCACGGCTGGCGAGGAAGTGGCGTTGCTCCTCGACCGCACGAACTTCTACGGCGAGCAGGGCGGGCAAGTCGGCGACATGGGCAACGTCCGTGGTGCGAACGGAACCGACTTCGACGTTCACGACACGCAGCGGCTCGGCGACACGGTGCTGCACGTCGGCATTCTCCACGAGGGCGAACTGGCCATCGGCGACACGGTGGAGTTGATTCAGGGTACGATGCGCCGCGTGGACATCATGCGGAACCACACCGCCACGCACCTGCTGAACCTCATCCTTCGGCAAGTGCTGGGTTCGCACGTCGAGCAGAGAGGTTCACTCGTCGATGAGCAGAAGACGCGATTCGACTTCGCACACGACAAGCCAATCCCGCCGGAACAGCTCCGTGAGATCGAGCGCCGCGTGAACCGTCAGGTCGTGATGGATCAACCCGTCACGGCGATCGAGATGCCGTTGGCGAAGGCGAAGGAACTGCCGGGCGTGCGAGCGGTCTTCGGCGAGAAGTACCCGGATCCGGTTCGCGTCGTCATGATCGGTGCCGAGAGCCCCGACAAGGTGCATCACGATAACTCGGTCGAGTTCTGCGGTGGTACGCACATGCCGCGAACGGGCCTGGTCGGGTTCTTCAAGATCGTGGCACAGGAAGGCGTCGCAAAGGGCATTCGGCGTATCACGGCCATCACTGGCAAACCAGCCTACGACGACATCCAGAACCGCAATGCCGTGGTGGAGGAACTCGCGGGTTCGTTCCAGTGCCTCATCGACGAACTGCCCAAGCGCGTCGCGGGCCTGCAAGACGAGGTGAAGAAGCTCCAGACTCAGTTGAAGAAGCTGGAGGCGGCCCAACTCACGGGGGTCGTGGATAAACTTCTCGAAGAAGCCCCGACGGTGGGCGGCGCGAAGCTCATCGTGGCGCAGTTGCCCGCGGGCACGAACCCGGATGCCGTTCGCACGCAGATCGACCGCATTCGCCAGAAGACGTCTGCGTTCATCGTGTTCGGCTGGACGGAAGACGAGGGCAAGGTGCCGCTGATCGCGGCGCTGACGAATGATCTCGTGAAGAAGGGCATGAAGTCGGGTGATATCGTGAAGCAAGTGGCTGCGGTCGTCGGCGGCAGCGGTGGCGGCAAGCCGGACATGGCACAGGCAGGCGGCAAGGACGCGGCGAAGCTGCCCGATGCGTTAAAGAAGGCAACTGAACTGGGCCGCGAGTTGCTGTCGAAGTGATGGCAAATCGGGCTGAAGGGCCGACGTCTTGGTTTTGCCCTCCCCCCTTGTGGGGGAGGTCGCCACGAGTCTTCGAGTGGCGGGTGGGGGGAAAGCCTGAACAGTTGCGAAGGTATACCCCCCACCCGGCTCGCAAAGCCTCGCCACCCTCCCCCACAAGGGGGAGGGCAAAGACGCGGCGACCGAAACGGATTTGGGATGAGGTCTGTTGATGTCGCAGGCTACGATCAGTGAACCCGAACCGATCACGCTCGAAGGGCGAACCGGCGTTCGATACTGGATTCACAATCCGTATCGGTTCACCGGCAACCGCGTCGTTGACGAACGCTTCTCGGGCTACCCAGTCGCCGTGTTTCTGCCAAACACTCGCCCCGCTGCCGAGACGCCGATCGTCATTGGCCTGCAAGGAATGTCGGCCCCGTATCAGTGGAATTCCTTCCTGGTGCCGACGCTGTTGGATATGGGAATCGCCTGCGTTCTGATCGAGACACCGCTCGCCGGGGAACGCAGCGTCTCGCGAAACCCTGATGGTCGCATCGTCGGTGAAGTTCACTCCATGCTGGAAAACGGTTACGCGGTCGAAGCTCCACTCGTGCCTCGGCTAATGGACGCCGTCGCCCAGGATATCCAAATCGTTCAGACGCTCATCCGCGAACGACACGGCCTTGAAGATCCACGCCTTGCGTTGTTCGGCGTCAGTCTCGGAACGCTCATGGCGTCATTCGCGTTCATGCGAGACGGCATCGGCACTCGGCTCCTCGGCACGCTCGGTCACGCCGACTTGCGAAGCTTTGCCCGAAGCTACTCGCCGCGATTCACGCCGTTGATCATCTCGCGACCTGGCCGCGCGATTGGCAAAATGGCATCGCTCTGGTTCGGTCGCGTCGTGCCTGCTGGAATCAACTTCCTGGCGTTGCTGCGAGACCTCAGTTCGGGCAAGGATTCCTGTGTCTCCGCGAACCCCATGACGTTCGCGGATCGCGTGACTGCCGACCGACGTGTCCGATTCCTCGTGGGACTTGCTGATCCGCTGGTGAAGTCAACAGAAGCGATTGCATGTGCGCGACGATTCGCCGACGGCGAGTGCTACCCCGTGCCAGGATTGGGCCACGGGATTAGCCAATTCGGGCCGAGTTTCGTGGACCACGCACGGTATTTCGTGGAAACTCAGCTCAGCGATTGGAAGCAATAGATCGGATTGTGTTGGTTGATGTCCTGCCCTCTCAAGCAAGGGAGCTGAGTCGAAATCCTTTGGGTCGGGCGTGAAGGGTCTTGGTTTTCACCCCGAAGGGGTGGACAACATAGCCCAGGGCAAGCCGAAGGCGCCGCCCTGGGTTTGGATGCACCAAAACTCTGCACCCTGAAGGGGTACGACAACGCGACGCCAGCTCGTGTCGCACCCCTTCAGGGTGCGGTTGGTAGTTGGTCTCGCAACCCAGGGCGGCGACAGCGAAGCTGTCGCCGCCCTGGGCTATGTTGTCCCACCCCTTCAGGGTGTAAACACAACCACAGGATTTCTACTCATCCCAGTGAGAGGGCGAAAACAACCCCGGAGACTCTCCTATGAACGCACGCTGCTGGCTCCTTCTGCTCTCGCTGCTCGTCTTCAATCCCGTCGCACTCGCGGCGGACACGCCCAAGCCGAAGCAGCCGAACATCGTGTTCATCTTCTCCGATGACCACGCTTATCAGGCCATCAGTGCCTACGGCAACCCGCGAAAGCTCCTCGACACGCCGAACCTCGACCGCATCGCGACCGGCGGAATGCGTTTCGACCGCTGCCTCGTGCCAAACTCCATTTGCGGGCCGAGTCGCGCCACGGTCATGACCGGGAAGTACAGCCACGCGAACGGCTTTTACAACAACACGAACAGCAAGTTCGACGGTTCGCAGGTCACGTTCCCGAAACTGCTACAAAAGGCCGGCTATCAAACGGCGGTCATCGGCAAGTGGCACCTCGTATCCGAGCCGACCGGCTTCAACTACTGGCAAATCTTGCCGGGCCAGGGCGCATACTACAACCCGCCAATGAACGACAACGGCAAGCCGATCAAGCACGCGGGGTATGTCACGGACATCATCACCGATCTCTCGCTCGACTGGCTGAAGGGCCGCGACAAGAACAAGCCGTTCGTGCTGATGTGTCAGCACAAGGCCCCGCACCGTGAATGGGAACCCGCACTGCGGCATCTCGGCCACGACAAAGATCGCAAGTATCCGGAACCGGAAACGTTGTTCGACGACTACGCCGGTCGCGGGGTTGCAGAGCAAAAGCAAGACATGACCATCGCCAAGACGATGACGCAGCGAGATCTCAAGTTGGTCACACCCGGTGCCCTGACCGCCGAGCAAAAGAAGGAATGGGACGCCTACTACGAACCGCGAAACAAGGCGTTTCAGGAGATGAAGCTCGAAGGCAAGGATCTCGTTCGCTGGAAGTACAACCGCTACATGCACGATTATCTCGGCTGCATCAAATCGGTAGACGAGAGCGTCGGGAAGGTGCTCGATTACCTCGACAAGGAAGGGCTCGCGGACAACACCATCGTGGTGTATTCCTCGGATCAGGGCTTCTATCTGGGCGAGCATGGCTGGTTCGACAAGCGCTGGATCTTCGAGGAATCGCTGCGAACGCCGCTGCTGGTGAAGTGGCCGGGCATCACGAAGCCTGGCAGCGTGAACGCCGATCTCGTCAGCAATGTGGACTTCGCTGAAACGTTCCTTGAAGCTGCTGGCGTGCCTGTTCCCGCCGAAATGCAGGGCAAGAGCCTCGTTCCGCTGCTGAAGGGAAACACGCCCGCCGACTGGCGCAAGAGCTTCTACTACCACTATTACGAGTATCCCGGCCCGCACGCGGTTCGTCGGCACTATGGAGTCGTCACGGATCGCTACAAGCTGATTCGCTTCTACGAAACGCCCGGCGACTACTGGGAATTGTTCGACCTGAAGACCGACCCGCAGGAACTGACGTCTGTGTATGGGAAGCCGGAATTCGCAAAGGTGCAGAAGGAGTTGGAAGAGGAGCTGGCTCGCCTTCGGAAAGAACTGAAAGTGCCGGACCCAGACCCCGCCGAAACGGTCATCGGGCAGCCCAAGAAGAAGACCCCCAATTAGAGTGAGTTGGCAGCCTGCTGAGTTCTGATTCAGCCAACTGATGTCAGGAGCGCGGCAAGCGGCGAAGAGAGTCTTCGCCGCTTGCAGTTCATTCGCGCCGCAAAGTCGATACAGTCGGCATCTCTCCCCTGAGATTTCGCCTCTGCAAAGCAACTCTCAACGCACTTCACGGTCCGGGCTGGTAATCTGGGTTTAGTTTAACGATGGGGCAGCCTGTGTTATCCGACGCGAGCCGGCTTCCGGTTCGTCGCATCTTTCGAGGACGTTAGCATGGTCGGGTGGCAGAACGTCAGCGTACGGGCACGGTTGCTCGCACTCGTGGGGATTAGTTTCCTCGGCCTGGTCATCGTCCTCGGGTTGTCGTCCTACGTTCTGTTCACGTACCGCGTCGGCGGTCCCGTCTCAGAACGGCTGAACGCAACTCGTGAGTTCCAGGCGAACGTTTCCCCGGCAACTCTGTACGTCCGCGGCTCATATCTGATCTGTCAGGAGTTGGAAACCGAAACGAACCCCGAGGAGATCCGTCGCCTGACGAGTCGCTTTCGCGATACCGAGACGAGCTTCCTCCGCGACTACAACGCAAACCTCACTCGACTACCGGATGGCGAACTCAAACAGTCGCTTACCACCGAACTCTACCAAGTCACGGTCGAATTTTTTCGGATCAGCCGCGACGAATACTTCCCGCTCGTGGGGAAGCCCGACCAACAAGCGATTAGCAAAATGCTCAGTCAACGTGTGAAACCCGCGTTCGCTCGTCACGCGGAAGCAGCCGATCGGGTGGTCGCGTTAGCCGACCGTGACGTGCGATCCGAGGAACGCATCGCTGGTGAGGCGACCCACTACTGGAGTCGGCTCATGCTCACTGTGGGTGTGGCGTGCGTGGTGATCGTTACCGGTGCCGGGTGGTTGATCGTCAACAGTATGATCGCGAAAACTCGGGGGGTCGTCGGCAAGGTTCGCGAGTCGTGCCTGAGCGTACTCTCTGCGGCGTCGCAGATCGCCGCAACGGCTCGCCAGCAAGAATCGACCGTGACCGGGCTTAGCGAAATGACGACTCAGGTAGCCTCCGCTGTTCGAGAGATTACCGCCGCCGGGAAGGATCTCTCCGGCACGATGGGCGACGTGAACGAGCGGGCAAATCAGGCCGCGTCTCTCGCCGTGTCGGGTCGCGACGGCCTCGGGGCGATGGAACGAACGATGCACGACCTCGTCGACGCAACCGCTTCGATATCTGCGAAACTCACGTCGATCCGCGAGAAGGCGGAGAACATCAACATGGTCGTGACGACGATCACGAAGGTCGCCGACCAGACGAACCTACTGTCGATCAACGCCGCGATCGAGGCAGAGAAAGCGGGCGAATTTGGTCGCGGCTTCCTGGTGATCGCGCGAGAAATTCGTCGGCTCGCGGACCAGACAGCAGTTGCGACGCTGGACATCGAGAGTCTCGTCCAATTGATGCAGACAGCGGTTGCGGCCGGCGTGATGCAGATGGATAAATTCTCGAACGAGGTGCGAACGAGCGTTGCCCGCGTCGGCGAGATCAACACGCAGACTGGGCAGATCATCGCAGAGGTTGCCGGCCTGAGCGATCGGTTCCAGCACGTGAACAACGGGATGCGGGATCAGCAGACCGGAGCCGGTCAGATCAACGAAGCGATGGGCAGCATGACCGAGAACATCCACCGAACCGCCGCGTCGCTCGTGGAATTCAACGCGGCAACGAAACAACTCCGCGATTCGATCGAGCAGTTGAACATCGAACTCGCCGGGTTCAAGGTCTGATCCGGAATGGCGACGTGCGTCAGTTCAACGATGGCGATTCCCGAGGCAGACTTCGTGAATCTCTTGGCATATCTTTTGGATCAGAGGGTTCCCGTGGCGCAAAGAGAATGACGGTATTCGCCGATGATGATTGACCGACTCGCAGAGTGGGACCGCAAAACGCTCGACCGCCATGTCCGCGGAGGGCTGCCGTTCGTGGTACCAGGGTTCGCCAGACATTGGCCCGCGTGCAAGAAGTGGACGCCAGAGCATCTCGCGACCACATGTGGAACCACTCCCATCCCGGTGAGCCACTACCCCGATGGTGTCACGCTCGCCAGCAAAGTGAAGATGACCGTGCGCGACTACCTCGCCGCGATCTCTGCCACGCCGGACAGTTGGAAGCAGCACTACATGGAGTCGGTCGAACTCTCGGAGTTGTCAGAAGAGTTGTATCAGGACGTGCCCATCCCCGCTGATCTCGACGACCTTCCCGGAGTTTCAGATACGGTCTTCTTTGGCCTGAACACGGGAAGTTGCTGCCACATTCACGCACACGAGGAAGCGGTCGTCTTCCAGATCATGGGAACGAAAGTCTTCAGCATCTACCCGCCAGCCGACGTGCGCAACCTGTACTTCGAGCCGGTGACCGCTGACTATCGCCGCAGTCGCGTTGCATTCCCTGATGTCGATTATCGCCAGTTTCCTCTCGCTCGTCGGCTCACGCGAATCGACGTCACGCTGCAACCAGGGGATGTACTTTACCTGCCGGTGCACTGGGCGCACTGGACGGCCGCGGAAGGATTCACGTTCACGCTGACGCGATTCTTCGAAGCACGTCTCCGCGATTACTGCTTCCCGTCTCCGGGTATCCGATGTGTCCTCGGTCGGTTGATCCAGCTCATCCGCGATCGAAAGTGAGGGCTTTTCATGCACATGAATTCCTACAAGGGCAAGCAACTCCTCTCGCTCATCCGTGAAGGCGATTACGCCCACGCCGGAGAAGAAGCAGCAATCGAACTGGCTCTGCGAAATGAACCGAAACGCCCCGACCAACTCATCCTCGACGTCGGCTGCGGCCGGGGAGGAACGTCGAAGTACGTTCACGACCACGGGTGGGGAACGGTCGTTGGGTTGGATTGCGAAGCAGACTCGATTGCTCGGGCCCGCGAAGTCTATCCGGAGATCGAGTTTCATGCGTGCGATGTGGTCGATGCAGCTACGTTGATTAACTCCAAGTTCGATCTGATGTACTTCTTCAACTCCTTCTACGCGTTTGGCGATCAGACCCAAGCGTTGGCTGGTTTATCGCGGCTCGCAAAGGACTCGACACGCCTCGTCATCTTCGACTACACAGACCGTGGCGGGTATGCCGACAAGCCGTTGATCTTCGATGGCAAGCCGTTCATTCCGCACCCGTTGCACCTCGATCATATCGTCGAGATGCTCAACCAAACGGGCTGGGAATTGCTCAGCATTGAGGACATCACCCCCGACTACGACCGCTGGTACGACGCCCTTGTTCAGCGAATGGATCAGAAGCGTGACCAACTGATCGAGGTCGTGGGCGCCGAGACAGTCGCCTACGTTCGGATGCAGTACATGGGCCTACTGACGGCGCTTCGCGAAGGTATACTCGGCGGTGCAATCGTCATCGCGAAGCACCGGGGCGCAGTATAACGGGACTTGAGCTACACTCGGAGGCATCGTCATGCGTGCGTTGGCATTCGCGTTCGTGCTGGTCACCGGGCAATTTGGCTTCGCCGAGCAACCGGACAAGAAAGAACTGCCCAAGCCGCTGCCCGACAACATCGTCAAGGCGTGGAAAGACGCCGGGGCAACGGTCGGTTGGATAATGGTGAGTGAGTCTGGCATCCCGACGTTTGTTGATAAGCCTGAAGCAGGTGCGATCCCGGCTTTCCGGTTCGCCAAATGGAAGGATGGCGTCGTGCCGAAGTTGCCGGTGCCCGAAGCGAGTTTCGGCCTCGACCTCGCCAAAACGGAGATACTGGACGCCGGACTCAAGGAACTGGCCAAGCTCAAAAACCTGACCACACTCACCTTGTGCGAAACCAAGGTGACGGACTCCGCTGTCGAGGAGCTGCGAAAAGTCTTAACGAAGTGTTTCATCTTCCATTGCTGACAACCCTCCGAACCTGACCCCCCTTCCCTTGGAGAATTCTGATGTCTCTGAGAACTCATGCCGTCCGCACGGCACTCCTGCCTCTCGCGTTGCTGGTCATGGCCTCTGCCGCGAATGGCGCTGAAGTCATCCGCAACGCGACCGCCGGCACCCCGAAGATCAAGTCCATCGACGCCATCCGATTTGCTCCGGACGGCGTTCTGCTCATCGGCGACGGTCCCGGAGCGCAGTTGATCGCAGTCGATACGGGAGACGTGAAGGCGAAGCCGTGGAAGGCCGACGCGAAGACGGCCAAGATCGACGAGAAGCTCGCGGCTCGAATCGGCGTGCCCGCAAAGGGAATCGAGATTCGCAGCATGGCCGTGAACCCCGCATCGCAGACCGCGTACTTCCTCATTCGCAAGCTCGACGACAAGAAGACACTGCTGCTCACGCTCGATGGCAGCGGCGAGGTTGGCGAGTTCGCTTTGGAGAATGTGAAGCACGTCGTGATTCCGCTGCCGAAGGGCGAAGCCGCACCGGTGAGCCGCATCACTGACATCGCGTGGATGGGTGATCGCGTGCTGATCGGAGCCGTCGCGAGCGAAGAGTTCGCGTCGAAGGTGTGTTCCATTCCCGCACCGCTCGACCCGAAAGCGACTGCACTCGGTTTCAGCACGGAGACCTATCACGTCTCGCACCGCAAGTGGGAAACCCGAGCACCGATGACGTCGCTGGTGCCGTTCGAGGCAAACGGGAAGAAGTACGTTGTTGGGGCGTTCGCGTGTACTCCCGTGGTGCGATATCCGCTGGACGACGTGCAGGCCGGAGCGAAGGTCAAGGGCGAGAGCGTGATCGAACTCGGCTCGGGCAATCAGCCGCGAAGCATGATCGCCTACGAGAAGGATGGCAAGTCGTTCGTGCTGATGAACACGTTCCGCTTTCACCACAAAAACAAACCATTCGGATGGAGTCCGTATGTGACCTTCCGGATGGAATCAGGGTTGTTCGGTGAAGGCGAGAAACTGAACGAGAAGGCCATCTCGCGGCTGGCAGGCGACAAGCCCGCAACCGACAAGATCAGCATTGTGGCGGAGTACGAGGGCACGATTCACCTCGATAAGCTCGACAAGGACCGGGCGCTCGTTGTGAAGGAAGAGAAGGAAGGCGGCTTGACGCTGGCGGCACTTCCGCTGCCGTGATCCGCTTTGTCGCGTCTTGTGAGTCGCCACATGCTGAGCATTGTGTTGCTGGTCGCTGTTCTCGTCGCGCCGGTCCGGGTGCAGCCTGGACTGGAAGCGGGCGAGGTCACGGTCATTGCTCGGTTGATTGGCGACCCATCGCCAGGCAAGTTGTCGCAGAAAGACGGCGAGCGCTGGCTTCGGTTCGTGCTGGTCTCCGAAACCGGCGACGCAACCGGCCCTGCGATGCTCGGCTCATACGATCGTCGGCGTGATGTGCTGATCTTCACGCCGCGTTTCAGGCTGACTGCGGGCGAACGCTATCGAGCCACGCTGACTACCGAGACAGGCAGCATATTCGCGGAGTATCGGGCTCCGAGTAAGCCGCCCACGAAGCCTGCGTCCGTGGCAGCTGTGTATCCGTCTGCGGAGGAAGTGCCCGCGAACCTGCTGAAGTTCTACTTGCATTTCTCGAAGCCGATGCGAGAAGGCCCAGCCCTGTTCAATCACATCAAACTTCTCGGCGAAGATGGCGAAGAGGTCGATGACCCGTGGCGTCGCACCGAACTGTGGAACGCAGACGCCACCCGCCTCACGCTGTGGATTCATCCTGGGCGGATCAAGGAAGGCGTGAATCTGCGAGACGAGATCGGTCCCGTTCTGGAGCCGAAGCGTCGATACACGCTCGTCGTCAGCGAGAAGCTGCTCGACGCGGAGGGGCAACCCTTGGGCACGACATTCAAGAAGACGTTTCGCACGAGTGACGCTACCCGAGTTGCGATGGATCTGAAAGATTGGAAACTCACTGCTCCGAAGGCTGGCGAGAAACTGGCTCTTGAAGTGAGGTTCCCGTCTCCGCTGGACCATGCTCTGCTCGGTCGTTCGCTGACTGTTCTCGATGCGAACGGTGAACTCATTCCGGGTCAGGTCACCGTCGGCGAGCAGGAACGGTCGTGGTCGTTTCGCCCGGAGAATGCGTGGAAGCCGGGACAGTTCACGCTCACCGTCCACGAACGCCTCGAAGACCTCGCCGGGAACACGCTACTGCGTCCGTTCGACCTGAACCTGAAACTCCCCGCACGGAAAGATTCGCCGCGCACGATTCCGTTTCGTGTCGGCCCGTAATGCGTCAAGTCGTCGATCCTTCAACCAGCTTCCGCAGATGAATGTGGTGCGGCCCGAGTTTGCCGCCGTAGTTCCCGGCGGTGATGCCTCGAATGCCTGGGCAACGCGTGGCAGCCAGAATTCCCTCCCATGTCGCTTTCTCGACCGTCGCGAGATCGAGGCCATCGAACACGAGTTCGTACACCGCGTTCACGCCATCCGGAAGGGCTGAATTCACCACGCCGCGAAGTGTCGGGCAGTACGCATCGTTCGTGCTGGCCTTCAACGCCTTGTACTTGCTGCCAACCTTGCTGCCCGAACGAACCACGCCACCCGGAAACGGCAGAATCACGCCCGGAAGTTTGCGGATCGCTTCGACCGCGGTTTCCGCTGCCGTAAGTGCCAACGCCTGCGTTTCCCCGAGGATCAGGAAGTTGCCGCCGCCGACGCCCTTCACGGTGCCGAACGTCTCTTCGCACAGGAACTCGCCGTCCATCGTCGGCATTCGCCAGTAGCGTTTGCCGTCGAGCAACTTGCTGATCTGCCAGCCGTCGCCGAAGTAACGCAGCATTCCGCCAACCTTGATCGACCGCCCAGGGTCGCCAGCCACGCCGTTGAAGCACGCGGTTGTCGCGCACGTCAGGACGCACTGAGCGACGCGATTCACGACGGCTTTCTGAAGTCCATCGCGACTGAAACCGAAGAACAGCAGCGACACGCCTGGGCGGCCGTCAGGGGTTTCGTCGGCCGAGAGTTCGCGTTCGATGCCGGCTTCGGCGTCGCACCCAATGACGCTGGCCGCGTAGCCCGTGGCGGTTTGACCCGCGATGCGTGCCCATCCGATTGACTCGGCCGTGACCAGCACGCGGGCGGCGGTCATCGGAAACGCTTCGGCGAATGTGTCCTCAATCGGGACGGAATTGACGGTTAGCAAGGTCGCAGCTCTCCGGCGTGTGATAGTTAATCGTGTATTCGTTTGCCCCCGTCGCCGCAACCGGTAATATGCAATTCTCGCCACGCTGAGGGAACTTGATGGCCGGTATGCACTTTCTCCTGATGCCGATTCGCTCGAACAAGCAAGGCCAACAACTCAACGTCGGCAAGGACGGCGACGAGTACAATGCCATCGTGAACACGATGACGATGCACCCCGACGACATGAAGGAGCTGGGCATCGTGAGTGGGGCGACGATTCGCGTGCGAACGGAGATCGGCGACGCGGAGTTTCAGTGCAAAGAGGCGAATGTTCCGCGGGGGTTGCTGTTCGTGCCCTACGGGCCGCCGACATGCCGACTCATGGGCGGCGAAACCGACGGCACTGGAATGCCCACCTCAAAGGGTTGGGATGTGGAAGTGGAGGTAGTTTGAAATGCACGATAACACCGAACGCAAAGACGTGCAGGAAGTCGCGGCCGAGCAACCTTCCACCAACGCGGAACAGCCCGTTGGTTGGGAAGAGGTCGAGGCCGGGCGATTCATGCCGCGCCGCACCAGAGGTAGTTGCATCGGGCTTGCCCTTGGGTGAAGTTTCGTCATCCCGCCGTCCGGTTCGGACGGTTCCGCCAGCCCGGTCAGTGTTCCCTCTCCCTCCGCTGTGACCAACACGAGCCGCACCTCATGACTACCGCCGCGATGCCCGAAAGCGTGAAGCGCGAGTTGACCGTCACCAAGAACGCGACCTGCACATTCTGCGGGTGCGTCTGCGATGACATCGAGCTTCACTCGGACGACGTGCGAATCGTCGAAACGAAACGCGCCTGCAACCTCGGCGAAGCGTGGTTCAAGAATCACACCGCCGAACACCTCTACCCCGACGCCCTGATCGACGGCAAAGAAGCGACTGTCGATGACGCTGTCGAGGCTGCGGCCGAGATTCTGTACGCGGCCCACATGCCGCTCGTGTATGGCCTGAGCAACACGACCTGCGAAGCTCAACGCGAAGCGGTCTGGCTTGCGGAGTTGGTCGGCGGCGTAATCGACAGCCACACATCCCTCTGACACGGTCCAACCGAGATAGCCGCCCAGTTGGGCGGTAAAGTGTCTTGTACGCTGGGCGAAGTCAAGAATCGGGCCGACTTCATCATCTACTGGGGGGGCAACCCCGCGGAGTGTCATCCTCGTCACTTCACCAAGTACGCGCTGACGCCGAAGGGCAAGTTCATTCCGCGTGGTCGCAAGGACCGCACGATGGTTCTCGTGGACATCCGCGAAACCATGAGCGCGAAAGCCGCCGACATCTTCCTGCAAGTGCGTCCGGGCAAGGACTTCGAGGTGCTAACCATCCTTCGCGCCCTGGTGAAAGGCCAGCGTGTGAACCTCGATGCGATCGCCGAAACCGGCCTCAAGCTCGAGCAGTTGCAAGACCTCGTGGCCCGCATGAAAGCGGCGAAGTTCGGGGTGTTATTCTTCGGCATGGGTCTCTCCATGACTCGCGGAAAGCACATGAACTCGGCAGCGGCACTGACCCTCGCAGCGGAGATGAACGCCTTCACGAAGTTCGTGGCGATGCCGATGCGTGGTCACGGCAACGTGACGGGTGCCGACGTGATTATGCGGTACACGCTGTCGTATCCGTTTGGCATCAACCTGAATCGTGGTTATCCGCGTTTCAACCCTGGCGAATACTCCACCATAGATCTCCTCGTGCGAGGCGACAACGACGCGACATTGGTGTTGGGAGCCGACCCTGGCGCCACGATGCCGAAGCCCGCGATCGAGCACTTAAAGCGGACGCCGACGATTGTGCTGGACCCGAAGGTGACGCACACGAGCCGCCTGTCGCGGGTTCACATAACGACGGCCGCGACGGGCATCACAGCGCCGGGCACTGTGTACCGCATGGACGAGATACCGTTGCCGTTGCGACCGCCGTTGAAGTCGCCGTATCCGACGGATGAGGAAGTGATGCGTCGCATTCGCGAGGCGGTGCAGCGGAAGAAACCGTGGGATCCGGTGCCGACGACCGCCCCCCAGATGGCGTAAGTGCCTTAGTCCCGGAGGGACGTCGGACGGTAGCCAGGGGTGAAGCGAGCAACGCGAGCGCAACCCCTGGACCCGATGCGAAAAGAGAACAAGCCCCGGAGGGGCGACGGAGGCGATGGGAGGCTCGCATTGCTTGCGGACCAGGGGTTGCGCTTCGCTCCACCCCTGGCTACCATCCGACGTCCCTCCGGGACTAAAACCAACGCGAAATGCCTCGGCTTTTGGAACCTCTCCATGCTTCGGATTCGGAACGGTAAGGTCTTCGATCCCGCGAACGGCGTCAACGGTGTCGTGCGCGACGTTTGCATCGCCGACGGCAAGATCGTCGCGGATGTCGAAGCCAGCGCACGCACCATCGACGCCACCGGCATGATCGTCTTCCCCGGCGGCGTCGACGTTCACACGCACATCGGCGGCGCGGCTCTCAACTTCGCTCGCGGACTCATCCCCGAACAGCACCGCAAAGCCACGCCCATCTTTCACAGTGAGTACCGTCGCGCCGGTATCATCGGCACCACCCCCACCACGTTCGCCACCGGCTACGTCTACGCTGGCATGGGCTGGACCACGGCGAACGAAGCCGCCGTTCCGGTGCTGTCCGCGAAGCACACGCACGAAGAGCTTCACGACACGCCCATCATCGACAAGACTTGCTGCGTGCTGATGGCGAACAACGAAATTATCCTCGACCTGCTCGAAAACGACGAAACCGAACGAGCCAAGGAAGTCGTCGCGTGGTACATCTGGGCCGCGAAAGCCTACGGAATCAAGGCCGTGAACCCCGGTGGCGTCGCTGGCTGGAAGTGGGGTAAAGACTGCAAGGGTCTGTCCGATGTCGTGCCTGGCTACAAGAAGGTGACGCCTTCCAAGATCGTCGCGGCTCTCGCACGGATCGCGGACGAACTGAAGTTGCCGCACCCGGTTCACTTGCACTGCAACAACCTCGGCGCACCGGGCAACGCCAGCACCACCATCGAAACCATGAAGGTGCTGGAAGGTCGCCGTGCTCACCTCGCCCACTTGCAATATCACGCTTACGGCGGTGACGACTGGTTCACGATGCGCTCCGCAGCAGTACAGATTGCCGAGCACTTCAACGCCAACACGAACCTCACATGCGATGCGGGAGCCGTGTTGTTCGGCAACACCGTCACCGTCACGGCGGATGGTCCCTGGCAGCACTTGCTCTATCAACTCACCGGTCGCAAGTGGGGCAACCTTGACGTCGAGAACGAAACGGGCTGCGGCGTCGTGCCCTACGTTTACAAGGAGAAGAACGTCGTCAACGCGGTGCAGTGGGCCGTCGGATTGGAGCTGCTGCTGCTCATTACTGACCCCTGGCGAATCTGCCTAACGACCGATCACCCCAACGGCGCGACCTTCTGGCGTTACCCCGAAATCGTGCAACTGCTCATGAACGCGGACTTCCGCAAGGAGCAGTTGAAGCAGTTCCCGGATAGCACGCTGAGCCGCATGACGTTGCCGGAACTCACCCGCGAATACACGCTCGCCGAGATCGCAATCATCACGTCGGCGGGGCCAGCACGAACGCTCGGTCTCACGCAGAAAGGTCACCTGGGCATCGGTGCAGACGCCGACATCGCCATCTACAACGAGAACACCGACGTGGCGAAGATGTTCGCGCACCCTCGCTACGTCATCAAGGGTGGCGATGTGATTGTCGAGGAAGGCGAGTTGCGGAAATCGGGGGCCGGTCGCCAGTTCGCAGTGAAGCCGCAGTACGACGAGAGCATCGAGGATTACATGCGACCGCTGTTCCAACAGCACTACACGATGTCGTTCGAGAACTACCCCGTGAGCTGCGAGCGCGTGCATGGTCTCACCGTGCAGCCTTGCAGTTACTGCGGAAAGTAAGCAGCAAACCCATGCTCACCCTCACCCTCAAAGAGCCGACGACCGTGCCGCTGGAGGCGGAAGCCCTCAGTCCGGATGTACTCGCGCCGCTGTCGCGCGACGCCATTCGTGCGTTGCCGGTGCTGCTCGGCAAGCGTTCCATGCGGCTCGATGACTTCTTCACAGTCGAAGGCGACGGCAACGAAGACATCGAGATTCGCGGCGACCTGTCGAAAGTGAAGTGGGTCGGGCAGCACATGACTCGCGGGCGTATCCGAATCGTCGGAAACGCGGGAATGCACCTCGGCTCATACATGAAGGGCGGCAGCATCGAGGTGACCGGGAACGCGACCGACTGGGTTGGCGGCGAAATGGCAGGCGGCAGCATTCACATTCACGGCAACGCTGGCGGACAACTCGGCTGTGCGTATCGCGGCAACATGACCGGCATGAGCGGCGGCACGATTCTCGTCGAAGGCTCGGCAGGCATCGAACTCGGAATGCGCATGAAACGCGGCCTCATCGCGGTGCGGGGGCCGGTGCGTGACTTCGCGGGCTTACAAATGAAGGGCGGCACAATCGTATTGATGAGCGGAGCTGAGTTGCGAACGGGTGCGTGGATGCAACGCGGCACCATCATCAGCATGAAGCCGCTGCGATTGTTGCCGACGTTTACGCACGCCTGCGACTACAACCCGATGTTCATGGGCATCTACACGAAGCACCTCACGAAGTTGGGGTTCGCCATTCCGCACGATGTCCGCGAGGGAACGTATCGCCGATACACTGGCGACACTGCGGTTCCAGGCAAAGGCGAGTTGCTCGTCTGGCAGCCGCGATGAGTGGCTACTTCGCGGGTTCCCACACTGCCGCTGATTGACCCGCCCAAGATCATCACGCCACGACCCGGCCACACGCCGAAACGCATCCCGTGGGCTCCGCAGAGAGGGCGAAAACCTGTCGGTTGTTGTGCGGCAGATAATTTTGGATAACAGTTCACATCCACGGAAAATCAGTCAAGAAAACCGCCGCTCGACATTCGCTGAGTGACTGAGAATCTGTCTTTACGCTAGAATCGGCAGATGGGAATCGCGTCGATGTTACACCCGAGGTAAGAATCAAGGCGCAGGAACTCGGGCAACCGCCCAAAGTGCTGCGTTCAAACCACAAATTATTAAATATCAGTTAATACAATTGTATGCCTGATTGACTCCTGCGGAATTCGCCTCATGCCCCTCCCACTTAACCCTGGCCGCCGAATCGGCGATACCGTCGATCTCGTCCTCGGCTCACCTGGCTCACCTCCGGGCGGGGATGGACGCCTCGCGACGTTCCTGAATGATCTCATCGAACGATCCATCATCCTGCCTGAGGAGTGGGACGAACTCGATCCGATGATTCGATTGGAGCTGTATTCATCCGAATCACAAGTCGCGATGCTGGAGAAACTCGTTTCCCTCCATCTGCTGACGGGATTCCAGTCAGACATGATTCGCGACGGAGCAACCAAAGATCTGATGCTGGGTCAGTATCGTGTGCTCGGGTTGATTGGCCGTGGTGGGATGGGAGTCGTGTACCGAGCCGAACACATCCACTTGCGACGCGACGTTGCGGTGAAGGTCTTCGTGAACACGGTCGATACCTGTCCCCGGTTGCTGCGTCGATTCCATGCAGAAGCACGCGCTGCGGCTCGGTTGCATCACCCGAACTTGGTCTCGTGCCTCGATGCGGGTCGCAGTCGCTCCGCCGATCCGACTGGGCCAATTCGTGACTACTACGTCATGGAGTTGGTCAATGGCGAGGATCTCGACGGCTTCATCCGAAGCCGCGGGCCGTTACCCGTGAACCGCGTCTGTGATCTGTTCCGACAAATCTCGGAAGCGCTGGCAGAGGCTCACCGCAACGGCCTGATTCACCGAGACATCAAGCCGCAGAACATCATCATCACGCCTGACTGGCAGGCGAAACTCCTCGATTTCGGATTGGCGTTGCACCCACATCGGCAGTTGACCGAGCCAGGAACAGTATTGGGCACGATTGGCTACATGGCTCCCGAGCAAGCGCGCGATCCGCATGCCGTGGATGCGCGAGCCGACTTGTTCAGCCTCGGAGCGACGATGTACTGGGCATTGACCGGGCGTGATCCGTTCCCAGATACCGGCAATCTTCTCCGCGATCTCCAAACACGATTGACCGCACCGCCACCGATCGTTCAGCAGATTCGCCCCGAGTTGCCCGAAGAGCTTTGCACGCTCGTCAACCGGATGCTCAGCACAGACCCCGACGCACGACCACCGAGCGCACGCGTGGTGGGCATTTCCCTCTCTGGTCTGAGTCGATGGGTTCCTCAATCAACCGAGAAGGTTCCCACCGACGCAGCGATTCAGATTCCGAACGTCGTGATCGTGGACGACGATGCTCCCCTCCGCAAACTGCTCCGCCTCTACCTCGGAGATGAGTTCCACGTCTCAGATGCCGGCGACGGGGACAAACTTCAGGAACTTCTCCAAAAGCAACGGGCCGACCTCATCATTCTCGATGTGAACCTCCCAGGAGTGACCGGCGACAAACTGATCGAGTCGATTCGGAACGTTGGTTCCGACGACAAGCGACCAATGATCCTGCTGATGTCTGGTGTGATTCCACCGGAGGCTCTCGGCGGTTTGCTCGCGACTGGCGCGGATGATTTCTTGGCGAAACCGTTCTCACGCGCGGAGTTCAGGTCACGGGTCCGTGGCCTGCTTGGACGCAAGGCCGGTGAACCGGCCCGTGCCGCCGCGCTGACGATGCGAGCCGCCGTTGCAGATTTAACCCGAACGCCAATGCCACCGGGCATCACGCCAGCGTCAGACTCGGGATCTAATTCATCCGCGGTTCGGGTCATGACGGGGCTCTGCGCCCAGATGTTTCGCGAAATCCTGTCTTTCGGTCCGGCGTATGGCGAGCGACTGGGTCGATATACGCGAGCGCTTGCGTCCGCTGCCCCCGACAAAGGAGATTACAGTCGATTGAAGGACGATCGGTACTTGGATCTGCTTGAGGTCGTGGCCCCACTCCACGACATCGGAATGATTGCAGTGCCGCAGACAATCCTCCACAAACCTGGTGTTCTCGATAGCCACGAACGGATGGTGATCCAGACGCATCCCGTCATGGGTGCCGAGTGGGTGAAGGCGACCGCCGCGAAGTGCCCCGCCGAGATGTCTGTGTTATCGCTTGCGATCGAGGTGATTCAATCTCACCACGAGCGATGGGATGGAGCAGGATATCCGGATGGCTTGGGGGGCGAGCAGATTCCTCTGGCCGCCAGGGTGGTCGGCCTCATCTCCGTCTACGATGCGCTCCGCTCTCGCCGCCCATACCGGCCAGCTTTGTCGCACGCCCGTGTGATCCGCATGATGGTCACGGAATCGGTGGGACAATTCGACCCGGCGTTGGTGGCCGCATTGGTGACCGCCGCACCTCGGTTCGAGAAAGTATTCCAGTCTTCAGCGGAATAGATACCAAGTCACAGCCCGACGCGGCGGAAGAGCAATCATGGTGCCCCGATCCTCACTCGGGTTTTTCGCAATCGCAATCTGGCTCGGCGTTGTCATTGCGGGATTTGCGGCATGGGAACGCTACGATACGACTCCGGGTACGTCTGGCGACGTGCCCACATCTCAACCACCTTCCGGCTTCAAATGGGAAGTCGTGATGTTCGTTCACCCGCATTGCCCCTGCACTCGGGCGAGCCTCGCGGAACTTGATGGGGTAGCCCGCGAAATCGGCCCAGAGGTTTCCGTACGAATCGCATTCGTGATTCCCGCTGACACTCCCGAAGACTGGGAACGCGGTCGAACCTGGGACCGGGCGCGGGAGCTGGGGTTCGCACGAGTGAGTCGTGACGTCGGGGGATCTGAGGCGCTGCGAACGGGTGCGACCACATCGGGTTTGGTGGTCGTGTTCAATGCAGCGGGTGAGGTAGTCTTTCGCGGAGGGATTACCCGCGCACGGGGGCGAGATGGAGACAGCCCCGGTCGGCGAGCGATTGGCGCGATACTCGCCGGAAGGCAACCGGAACTTGGAGAAACGCCTGTGTTCGGGTGCCCGTTATTTGGATTGTCGAAATGCGCCAAATCGGATGAAAGTGAGATGCCATGTCGGCGCTGACCCTCCCCAATCCGAAGCCGCTCGCACAAGACCAGGTTATAGCCAACGCCGATCGAGTGGCCGAACTCGACGAACAGGCGCGGCTCGCGATTGCCCGTCGCACCGATCAACTGTTCGTCGGTCTATTGCTGTTCCAGTGGGTCGCCGCAGTCGGATTGGCGTTCTGGGTGACTCCATACACATGGGCCGGGGCCGGCCATCACACTCACCCGCATGTCTGGGCGGCTGTTTTCCTCGGGCTTGTCATCATCAGTTTGCCCGTCTGGTTCGGCCTGATGCGGCCCGGTGCGATCGCTACCCGACACGTCATCGCCATCGGTCAGATGCTCACTGGATCGCTGCTCATTCACCTCACTGGCGGACGAATCGAGACGCACTTCCACATCTTCGGTTCGCTCGCGTTCCTTGCCTTTTACCGGGACTGGCGTGTTCTTATCACAGCATCGGCCGTGGCAGCGACGGATCACATCGTCCGTGGTCTGGTGTGGCCGGAGTCAGTGTATGGTGTGCCTTACCCGGAGCCGTGGCGGTGGTTCGAGCATATCGGGTGGGTCGCATTCATCGACGTATTCCTGATCTACTCCTGCCTCCGAGCCTGCCAGGATCTGAGAGCCACTGCCGAGCGGCAAGCGGCTCTCGAAGCCCATCGCGATGGGATCGAAGAACTCGTCCAGAAGCGAACCGAGCAACTCGCACAAAGCGAGAGTCGATTCCGTGCCCTGATCGAACAAGGCACCGACTTCATCACCGTGAGCGATCCAACGGGAAAGCTCGTCTACGTGAGTCCATCGGTCGAACTGCTCGGCTATAGCCCCGAGGAGATGGTCGGCAAAGTCGGCAAAGACTTCTTCCATCCCGAGGATACCCCGGACATGGAGGAGCGATTGCAGCACTTGGTGAAACACCCCGGCGAGATCGTTTCCTTTGACACCCGAGCGCGAGCGAGCGACGGGAGTTGGCGGAGACTTGAGGGCAGCGCTCGATTCTCACCGGGACTGTTTGAAACCGGGGCTGTCGTGGTCAACACTCGCGATGTGACCGAGCGCAAACTGGCTGAAAAGGAACGTGATCGCATCTTCACGGACTCGCTGAGTTTGCTGATGGTCGGGACGCTCGACGGGACCTTTAAGCGGGTGAACCCTGCCTGGGAATCGATCCTGGGGTATACAGCGGCGGATCTGCATGAGAAGCCCTTCATGCCTCTGGTTCACCCAGACGATGTGGAAGCCACGGCAACGGAGGTTGCAAAGATCGCGGCTGGAGGCCAATCCCGAGCATTCGAGAATCGAGTGCTGCACAAAGACGGAACCTTTCGACGAACACTTTGGAACGCGACTCCCTTTCAAGATGGAGTCACTTTCTACGCGGCTGGCGAAGATATCACCGAACGAAAGCGAGCCGAAGAGGAATTGCGACTCTACGCCAAGCAGGTTGCGGATTCGCGGGATCGAATCGAGAAACAGACGGTGGAACTCATTGAGCACGCCGAGGAATTATCGCGGGCACGGGAGGTAGCAGAGGCCGCGAGCCGCGCCAAAGGTGAGTTCCTCGCGAACATGAGCCATGAGATCCGCACGCCCATGAATGGCATCCTCGGACTCACGGGGCTTGTTCTCGAAAGCAACCTAACTCCAGATCAGCGAGAGTCGTTAAAGCTCGTTGAGTCGTCGGCCGAGTCGCTGCTCACGATCATCAACGATGTGCTGGATTTCTCCAAGATCGAGGCCGGTAAACTCGATCTGGACCCATTCCCATTCGACATCCACGACGCAGTGGGCGACACGCTGAAATCCCTGGCGCTGCGGGCTCACGCGAAAGGATTGGAACTCACCTACGACATCCGTCCGGAGATTCCGGACATGGTCGATGGAGACGCAGGCCGATTGCGACAGGTGCTCACCAACCTCATCGGCAACGCCATCAAGTTCACTCAGCACGGCGAAGTCAGCGTGCTCGCCACGCGTGTCTCCGAACCCGGCGAAGGAATCCGCATTCACTTCACCGTCACGGATTCGGGCGTCGGGATTCCACAGGATAAACTCGCGTCGATCTTCGACGCCTTCTCGCAGGCAGATGGGAGTACAACCCGGCGGTTCGGAGGGACAGGGTTGGGATTGACCATCTCGGCGCGTCTGGTCGAACTGATGAACGGTCGGATTTGGGTTGAGAGTGAGCTTGGTAAGGGAAGTCGATTTCACTTCGAGGTGCTGTTCGAGGGTGTCAAGAGTTCCAAGATTGGATCGAACATCATCTCACTTGCGAACCTTCGTGACGCGCCAGTGCTGGTCGTCGATGACAATGCGACCAACCGCCGCGTATTGAGCGAGACGCTTCACCTGTGGGGTGCCCAGCCCACGTGCGTTGAGTCCGGTCAGGCAGCGCTGACTGAATTGCGGCGTGCGGCACAATCAGGAGAACCGTATCCGCTTGTGCTGCTCGACGCGATGATGCCGGACATGGACGGGTTCGAAGTGGTCGAATTGATGGCGTGTGAACCCAACCTTGCCGGGCCGGTGGTCATGATGTTGACATCGGCCGACCGACAGGACGACGCGACACGTTGCCGCGAACTGGGGATCGCTGCATACCTCGTGAAGCCCGTGAAAGCGGACGAACTCCGGCGGGCGATTAGCCGCGTGATGGGAATGGAGGTGAACGGAGGGAACACTTCCACCTTCGGTTCCACGAAACCATCCTCGGTAGTCCGACCGTTGCGAATACTGCTGGCCGAGGACAACGCGGTGAATCAGCGTGTCGCGATCCGGATGTTGGAGCCGTTCGGTCACACGATCACGGTCGCGAACCACGGTGGCGAAGCAGTCGCAGCCATCTCGCGTGAGCGGTTCGATGTGATCTTGATGGACGTGCAGATGCCCGAGATGGACGGCTTCGAGGCCACCCGGCAAATCCGTGCAAAGGAAGTGGGCACGGGACGACGAACGCCGATCGTGGCGATGACGGCTCATGCCATGGCGGGAGATCGGGATCGCTGCCTGACCGCCGGGATGGACGAGTATCTGTCGAAGCCCGTTCACCGCGACAATCTTATTCGTGTCCTTTCTGAGATCGTGGGAACCGAGCAGTTGGCCCCCGCGGTTTCGCAGCCCGTCAGAACAGAGGTTTCATCCGCGGTGTTCGACAAGGTCGCGGCCCTGGACCGATTGGGTGGGGATGAGGCATTGTTCCTGGAGCTGATCGGATTGTTTCAAACTGAAGGGCCGCGAATGCTCGCTGAACTCCGCAAATCGTTGATTGCCGAAGATGCGGCTGGAGTACGCTGTCATGCTCACGGATTGAAGGGCTCAGCAAGCTATCTGGGCGGGGTCAGTCTCGCGAAGACTGCACACGCAATGGAACTGCTGGGAGCGGCCGGGAATCTTAGCTCCGCTCCGGATGTGCTCCGAGCAGTCGAGATGGAACTCGATCAACTCTCGATCGCGCTCCAGTCGGTCATCAGTGTCACAGCAAATTGAAAATGGATTGGACTCGACATGCGAATTCTCATCGCCGACGACGAGACAGTCTCCCGGACGATCCTGGAGCGAACCATCAAATCGTGGGGTCATGAGGCCGTCAGCGCGGCGGATGGGCTTCTTGCGTGGGAGGTTCTTCAGCGAGACGACGCGCCGAAGCTGGCCATTCTCGACTGGATGATGCCCGGACTGGAAGGGCCGGCAGTATGCCGCCTGGCACGCGATCTCAGGCGAACGGTTCCAACGTACACGATCCTCCTGACGGCAAAAGACAACCCCGACGACATCGTCGCCGGTCTGGAGAGCGGTGCCGACGACTATGTGACCAAGCCGTTCAATCGTGCGGAATTGCAGTCTCGCATCCGGGTCGGAGAGCGAGTTGTGGGGCTTCAGATGGGTCTGGCCGATCGAGTCCGTGAGTTGGAGGAATCGCTTGCCCGAGTGCGTGTCCTGCAAGGGCTGTTGCCCGTGTGCGCGTGGTGCAAGCGAATCCGGAACGATCAGGACTACTGGCAGTCGGTTGAGGAATACATGGTCGAGGTCACCGACTGCAAGATCACACATGGGATTTGCCCCGCGTGCCTGGAACGCGAATCTCGTGGGGAGATTTCCGGGTGACACCCTCGGAGTTACCGCGATGCATGTCGCCAACCGGAACGCGCTGTCAGTATGCAGCAAATGCCAGCCACCCCGCGCCCATTGCGAGCGTCGCGAGAGTGACCGGGATGCCGACCCGACAATAGTCCCAGAACCCGATGGTCACGCCTTCCTTGCGTGCTTGCTCGACCACGATCAGATTCGCCACCGAGCCGAGCACCGTGAAATTCCCAGCAAACGTGCTGGATAACGCCAACGCCAGCCACGCGGTTTCGTGAGCCGCGCCGGGCATCGCACCAACGACCGGTTTGAACAGCAGCACCGCCGGCACATTCGACACCAAGTTCGACAACACCGCCGAGAGCGCCGAGAGCATCCACACAGGATCGGCCCGCGCCGCCCACCCATCCACACCACTGACCGCCAAAATGTGAACCTCGAACCCCCGAACCACGACGAACAATCCGGCGAACATGAGCAGCAGGCTCCAGTCAATGTGCAGGTACACTTTTTCTGGTTTCACGCGGTCGAGGAGCAGAACGGCAGCAGCTCAGAGCGCGACCACAGACATTGGTAACCCAGCGAAAAACAAGGCAACCGCAACCAGGGTCACGAGCAGACTTTTCACCAACAGCGCGGTGTGTCGGTGACCATCAGGCACGCGGTCATTGCTGGCATTGGGCGTTGCTTCCGAGTGCGGTGGGGTGTTCAACACGGAGCGGTATGCCAGCAGCGTGACGACATAGCCGATCACGAGGCCGAGAAGCGCCGGCGGTGCGAGTTTCGCCGCGAAGCGGAGATACGAGATGCCAGATAGCCCGCCGATAATCATGTTCTGCGGGTTGCCTGTGAGCGTCGCGGCGGAACCCAGGTTGCTCGCGATGGCCAGCCCAACGAGATGCGGTCGGGGATCGAGTCCAAGTCGGCGCGTGAGATGAAGCACGAGCGGCGTGAGTGCCACGCAAACAACATCGTTCACGAGGATCGCGGAGAGCGTGCCCGAGAGCAACATGGTCACGGCGAGCAGTGCCTTCGGCGACTGCACGCGGCCCAGTGCAAGCCCCGCGAGGCGTGCAAAGAAACCAGCCCGCCGCAGGAACGCGACAACGATCATCATGCCGAGCAGGAGCGCGATAGTGGCGAAGTCGATTGCCTTCACCGCGTCGTCGAACGAGATCAGCCCGCAGGCCATCATGCCTGCAGCACCGACAAGTGCGACCCCTGCCCGATCGGTCCGCAGACCCGGCAGCCGCCCGAGGGCCAAACCCAAGTACGTCAGCGTGAACCAGAATAGCGTTACCCAGAATGCAGCCTGCTCGGGCATCGTTACCGCTCCTCATCCCAACATGACTGGGAATCATCACAAACACCACGCCCACTGCCGGGGAGATTGCCCACTGAAATACCAATAGGCTCGCATCCTTGGGCAGTTGCACTGCGGTGGGAGATTATGGGCGAGGTCCAACGGGTTGCACAGGCCATCTTGCACTAACGCAGCGAACTTCCGCCGAGCCGAAGCATGTTGGTCGCCGTCTACGGCATTGCTGGGTGCGGAAAGGGGTTCGTGGCGAGTCGCTGGGTCCAGGACAGAGCGAACGGAGTCGCCCGAACGAGCTGCGGAACTGATCCAACTGGGCGCCGCGGCGTATCCCACTCATCGTGCTTTCCTCGACGGCATCCGTGCCCGACGAGCAGAGGGCAGACGAGTCGTTTCCAAACCTACCCACCTTCTCCTACCTCGATCTGCTCGTGTACCATGCCGAGAATTGGTTACGACAACGCATGGTCTGGAACGTGGGGAAATCCACATGCGAGACGCGTTCGAGAAGGCGATTCTGGACAACCCGGATGAATCCACATCTTACGCGGCGTATGCCGATTGGTTGCAGGAACAGGACGACCCACGCGGTGAGTTCATGCAGGTGCAGCTCGCGCTCGAAGCTGGCTCGTTGCCGAAGGAGCAGCGCAAGCAACTCCAGGCTCGTGAGCGTGAGCTGTTGGACGAACACGAACGCGAATGGCTCGGCGAACTTGCTCCGCTCCTGCTCGATCTCGACACACACGACACGCTTCCGAACGTCCGTTACTGGTGGGGGCGCGGCTTCATCGCCGAGATGAGAGTGCAGCATCTCACGATTCAGTTGGCCCAAACGCTCGCCGTCGCTCCCGCCCTCCGGTTCCTTCAGAAACTCCACATCGAAGTTTCCGCTACCACGGAGGCTCGCGCCCAGTCTACTTCCTCGCGGACACTGCTGGATTTCTTGGCCGAAACTCAGGCTGGTTCTGGTGAAAATCAACCGCTGCACGATCCTCTCTCGATGCTGATCCCCACCCCCCAAGGCGTGAGGCGACACGACGCGATCTTTGATCTGATCGGTTCACCGTGCCTGCGGAACCTGCGGGGTTTCCAGCTGGGCAAGGACGTCGAGCCTTCCTCCGACGGCTGGACCGATTGCTACCTGAACTCTGAAGGTCTGGAACATCTCGTCGCGAGTTTGCCGCGTGTTCAGGAACTCTACTTGCTCTGCAATGGCTACGATGCTCGGGCCCTCTTCAGCCTGCCAAACCTGACACATCTTCAGACGCTGCGTGTGTACGGATGGGGTAACATCGAGGATCAAGATCGTAATGAGGTACCGCTCGATGCGTTGGCCCGCAACCCAGCTCTCAGCTCGCTCACACACCTGATTGTTCACCCGCGCTACACGCCGGATGCTTCCTTGCTGCCGCTGTCGCAGGTCCACGCTTTGGTGAACTCACCGCACCTCGCGAGCCTCGAACACCTGCAACTGCGCCTCTCCGACATCGGCGACGACGGCGTTAGCGCGTTCATTGAGTCGGGCATCCTGAAACGGCTCGGCTGGCTCGATCTCCGGAACGGCACCATCAGCGATTTCGGTGCGAAGGCGTTCGCGGAATACGCACCCACGCGGAATCTGCGTCGGCTCGATCTTTCGCGGAACAGCATCACCTACGCGGCGCTAAACATGCTTCGCCGGGTTGGTGTAAACGTAGTCGCAGACAACGCGCTGAGTCGCCGTGAGGTTGAGCGGCGAGAACGCGAGGAACGCGAAGAGGAGCAAGCAGAACGCGACCGACGTGCGGGGGAGTAACCACGCCGACGCGCGAAGTTCCGATCGCGGATTCGGAACGATGCGATGCGGCGAATAGTTGCGTTGCTGCTTGCTACTCGCTGCAAGCGCCGGTAGGATGCCGTGCCTCCCCCCTGCCCTCTCCAACCTGCGAAGATGCACGCAATTCGATTGGCTGTATGTCACTCAGATAAGCGCGAACGCGATGCCATCGCCGCGCGCGTTCATGGATGCGCCGTTGAAGAATCGCCAAACACCTGCAACGCGGTGATGCACGTCGGGTCGCCCGGAAGCGAAGTCATCGAGCAACATCTTGCGGCTCGAAAGCACGCCTTACTCGTCGCGGAAGTGTGCCCAACGAGAGAAGTGATCGAAGGCCACTTCGCCTCCGCTCGCGAAGCTGGCGTGCAGTTTTGCTTCGCCAATCCGGATCGTTATCTTCCTTCGCGGCAACTCGTTCGCAAGCAACTCTCCGGCCCGCTCGGTGAACCTGGCTTGCTGCGTTTGCATCGCTGGGAACCAACCCCGCCACAGCCAACCGACATCCCGGAGGCGATCCTTCGTGATCTCGATTTGACCCTGTGGTTGATGGGTCGACGGCCTAATCGGGTGTACTCGCTCGAACAGAAGCACGCTGGCTCAACAGGGCATTGTGTGCAGGTTCATCTGGGGTTTCCGAACGGTGGTATGGCTCTGCTTGACTTCAACAATCGACTCCCTGCGGGTGACGGCTACCAGTCGCTGTCGGTGATTGCTGCCAGTGGCGCGGCCTATGCCGACGACCACCAGAACAGGCAACTCGCCTTCCGTGGCGGCTCTCCCGATGCCGTGCGTACCGAAGAACGCAGCGGTCAACTCGCTGCGATCGCCCAGGAATTCGTGGACGCACTTCGGAGCAGCCACAATCTGATGACGACGAACGCAGCGAACTGGCGTGACGTATTCGCGGTGGCGGGTGCTGTGAAGCGATCCCTCGCAGTTGGTCAAAGTGTAGCAATCGCTCAGGAGGATCGCTGACATGGCGAGCCTTCGCAAGTTTCGGTGTGCGGTTCTCAGCGCGGTGAAGCACGACTACGTTGCTCGCGGCGTGGCATCACATCCGCGGTTCGAGTTGGTCGTGGTGGCTGACGATCCGCACGTTCCAGACTGGGCACACGAACGGAATCAGCAGTTCGCGGACGCTCACCACATCCCATATGTTCGCGACGTGGAGCGGGCATTGCGCGAGTTCGATGTGCAGGTTGCGATCGTCAGCCCCGAAGCCGAACGGCACTGCGATCTGAGTATCCGTGCCGCCAGTGAAGGTAAGCACATCATTCAGGACAAACCCCTCGCAACCTCACGCGCCGATGCGCTTCGCCTTGTTGCGGAAGTGGAACGCGCTGGCGTGCGGTTCCTGATGTGGAACCGGAACTTCCTGCCTGCCGTCCTGCACGCACGAGACCAGATCGCAGCAGGGCGAATTGGACAACCGCAAGCGATTCATGCGGATTTCTACTTCGCGAAGGATGCCGGCCCGCGACGCGGTGAACGCCAACTGGGGTATCCGCCAATCGACTGGCAAGCACATCAGATCGCAGCGCACGTCGATGGTGCCGACGGTGGACTCGGTCGCGAGCCGATGGGCGAACTCGGTGTCGAGGGAATCTATCCGCTGGGCTACATCCGGTTCCTGACGGGCGTCGGCGTCAGGCGTGTGTTCGCACGCTCGACCGCGTTCTTCCATCAAGCCCACGCGGATAATGGCGTCGAAGACCTCGCAAGCCTCACGCTCGAAATGGATGGCGGCTTGACGGGTTCGGTTGCAATTGGCCGCATCGGCTTGGCAAGTCATCCGAGCGGCGGCGAGATGAAACTGCACGTCCTCGGCAGCGCAGGTGCGTTGGTCGTGAGCGAAGCTCGGCCTGAGGTCGGCATCTACTATCGCAATCAGCCAGCGAAAGAAGCTCGCCAACGCCGCGTCGCCAGCGAGAACGATTTCCTGCTCGCCGACGACTTCGCGCAGGCCATCGACACTGGCCGCGAGCCGGTGA
The DNA here is from genome assembly GCA_021413735.1 of Planctomycetota bacterium. Taxonomy (GTDB): domain Bacteria; phylum Planctomycetota; class Planctomycetia; order Gemmatales; family Gemmataceae; genus Gemmata. Next base: position 145,548 of record JAIOPV010000039.1, on the reverse strand, counting down.
TGGATGCCCGTGCCAGCCTGGGAATCTTCGCGACCGTCGAGGCGGCGTTGGAATCGTGCCGCACGGGTGAAGTGGTCGAAGTGAAATAACACGCCCGCCGCTTGCGGCGTCGCAACTCAGCGAGAGCAACCATGACCGGCCGCGAAATCATTCAGGCATTGCACGAAGGCCGTCGCGTGTTTTCTTCGGCAATTGTCGGCATGTCGCCGCAGTGGCCGGAACTCGCGAAGAAGACAGGTATCGACTTCGTGTTCGTCGATACAGAGCACGTTCCCCTCGATCGAACAACGCTCGGATGGATCTGTCAGACGTATCAGGCGCTTGGCTTGCCGCCGGTTGTTCGCATCCCGTGCAACGATCCGTTCGAGGCGTGCAAGGCACTCGATGCCGGCGCTGGCGGTATCATCGGGCCGTACCTCGAAACCGCCGAGCAGGCGCGGGCGTTGGTCGGTGCCGTGAAACTGCGTCCGCTGAAGGGACAGCGGTTAGCCGAAGCGTTGCGTGATCGGAAGACCCTCGAACCCGAGCTGGCCGACTACCTGGAGAAACGCAACGGTGACAAGATCCTCATCGCAAACATCGAGAGCGTGCCCGCGATCGAGAACCTCGCTGAGATTTGCTCCGTGCCAGGACTCGATGCGGTCCTCATTGGCCCGCACGATTTGTCGTGCAGCCTGGGAATTCCTGAGCAATACGGGCATCCACGATTCGACGCAGCCGTGCGAAAAATCTTCAGCATCGCCCGGAGCCACGGGATCGGTGCTGGCATCCACTTCTGGACCGACATGGAACAGGAGATCACCTGGGCAAAGGCCGGCGGGAACCTCGTGATGCACGCCTCTGACCTCGCCGCGTTCAGCCGCACTCTGAAGACGGAGATCGACCACCTTCGCAACCAACTCGGCTCCTGAGCCATCGCGAGATGCCATGTCCAGCCCTTCGCCCGTGCTTGGTACTCCGACACTGCTGTCACTGCGGGATCGCGTCCTCATCCTGACGGTCGCATTCCTCGGCTGGCTCGGTGCCGGCGTTCACATGGCGATCACCCAGCAAACGGGGCGAGCCGCCTCAATCGACTTACTCGGTCGAACTGGTGAAATCGATGCGCCGCAGTTCGCCGCGTTGAGCAAGCAACCGAATCTGTCGCTGACCGACGCCGCGCAACTGAAGGAATGGGAAGTGTCGGTCGGTCGCTGGTTCGCCTGGAATCAGTGTGCGTTTCTGTTCGGTGCGGCTGCGGGCGGACTGCTGTTCGGCTGGCTCGGCGACCGCATCGGCCGCGTCAAGGGAATGTCGCTGAGCATCCTCACATACTCAACGTTCTCCGCGACGGTCTACTTTGCGGAAGCACCTGAGCAGTTCGTCGGGTTGTGGTTCCTCGCGTGCCTCGGGGTCGGCGGAATGTGGCCAAACGGGGTCGCACTCGTTGCTGAAGCATGGTCGCACTTGTCGCGTCCGGTCACCGCAGGCATCATTGGCACGGCCGCGAACATCGGTATCTTCTTGCTTGCAACGTTGGCGAAACAAGTGCCGATCACGCCCGACGACTGGCGGTGGGTGATGCTCGTCGGGGCCGCGCCACTGATGTTGGGATTGTTCTCGCTCGTGATCGTGCCCGAGTCTCCGCGCTGGCTCGCGACACAAGGGAAGCAGCACGCGAACACTTCCGCGTCAAGCGGTCACATCTTCCGGCCGCCGCTGTTGTGGGTCACGCTCGTCGGCATTGTGCTGGCGACAACACCCGTGATCGGCGGATGGGGCACTGCGAACTGGATGACACCATGGGCGGAAAAGGCGGGCAGCCCTGCTCTGCGTGCGGATGTGCTTCAGACGCGGGCACTGACGGGCATCGTTGGCAGCTTGCTCGGCGGGTGGATTGCCAGCGTCGTTGGGCGTCGGCTCACCTACTTCCTCGTGAGCGTGGTATCGCTGCTCATCGCACAGTACATGTTCCGATTCCTTGTGCCGACTGACGAGTTGTTCCTGTTCTGGGTGGGCGTGTTGGGCTTCGTCAGTGGCATCTACTTCGGGTGGTTGCCGCTGTGCTTGCCCGAACTGTTCCCGACGCGGGTTCGTTCGACCGGTGCGGGCGTGAGCTTCAACTTCGGCCGCATTGCCACCGCGATGACGCTGTTCGCCAGCGGTGCGCTGATGGGTTACTTCGGCGGCGATTACGCTCGCATCGGGCAAATCACGAGCTTGTTTTTCCTGTTCGGCATCGTTGCGATCCTCTTCGCACCGGACACCAGCAAGAAGCAACTCGACGACTGACAGGCGTCGGGATGGTATCATCGGCGACTGAGGTGACGAATGTTCCGCAGAACTGCCGCTTGCGTCTTGTTCGTGTGTGTCGCTCTGGCAGCAATCCCCGAGCAGACTTCTCGCAGCGTTGCCGCACCAGCGGCAGCACCCGCAATCACGTTTGACGACATGACCGAGAAAGCCGGGTTGAAGACGCCGCTTGCTGGGTTGATGGGTCACGGCGGCGCGTGGGGCGACTTCGACGGCGACGGAAAGCCCGATCTGTTCGTCGGCGGGTTCTGTGATCGGCCGAATGCGGAGTACAAGCCGGCGACCGGACCGGTGGCGTCGGGGCTCTTCCGCAACCGCGGCGATGGAACCTTCGAGGTGGTAACCGATACACCTGCGAAGTTGTTCGGCCGCACGAGCGGAGCGGTGTTCGCTGACCTCAACAACGACGGCCTTCCCGAGTTGTACATCGCGAATAACGCCCGCCGGAGAGGCAAGAAAGGTGAGGAACCGCAAGCATCAGCAATCGGCAAACACAGTGTGCTGCTGAAGAATCACAGCGGGAAGTTCGTGGACATCGGCGAAGATTGCGGCGCGTGTCCTGAGTCATTGTTGTCGGCTCGTAATGTCGGTGTTCTCGATTACGACAACGACGGTCTGCTCGATCTCCTCGTGATCGAGGACAAGTTCACCGCAAAGCCCCGCACGACGTTATTCCGCAATGAAGGGACTCTGAAGTTCCGCGACGTGACGAAGGAAGTCGGCTTGCCGGAGAACATATTCGGGTTGGGCGTCGCGGTCGCGGATCTGAACGAGGACGGCCGCCCGGATTTCTTTGTGCCGCACTCGAACAAGCTGTTCCTCTCCACGAAAGACGGCAAGTATCGCGAGGCGACCGAACTGGCGTCTGTGTTCGCGTGGAAGCAACTCGACGGCGAAGACTGGCCGTGCGGTGCCTGCTTCGCCGACTTGAACCGCGATGGTCGCCTCGATCTTGTGCTTTCAATTCACGGCATGAAGGCCCGCAATCGTGTCTACATCAACGAGGGATTGAAGGACGGCGTGCCTCAGTTCCGCGACGTCACGAAGGAAGTTGGCCTCAGCGAGATCGTGCCGGTGCGTTGCCCACACGTCGAGGTGCAGGACTTCGACAATGACGGCTGGCCCGACATCGCTGTGTCCGCAGCGCATCTTGTGGATGGACAGGTGACGCCGTTGATTTACCGGCACGTCGGGATTCGCGATGGGCTGCCGAGGTTCGAACCGATGTGGCCGGTCGCGAAGGCGAACGCATACTTCCCCGCTGGTCCGTCGTGCGATTACGACGGCGACGGCCGAATCGACCTGTTCCTCATCAACTGGTTCGCGGGCAACCATAGCCGGCTCTTGCGGAACACGTCCGCCGCGAAGGCATGGCTTGATGTGCGGGTGATCGGCAAGACGACAAACCGGATGGGTATTGGCGCGAAGCTGTCGGTGTACGAGGCGGGGAAGATCGGCAAACCGGAAGCGTTATTGGGTCATCACGAAATCGGCATCGGCTACGGATACGCGAGTGGTCAGATGCCGGTGGCGCACTTCGGGCTTGGTGATGCCACGACGGTTGATGTGCGAGTGACGTTGCCAGGCGGCAAGACAACGATCGACAAGCTCGGCGTGAAAGCGAATCAAATGTTGACGGTGACAGAATAAATTCAAGCTATGTCCACCCGGAGTATTCTCATGTCCCGCTTACTTCCCCTCGTCGCCTTCAGTGTCGCGGCGTGTGCGTTCGCCACGCTGCCGCTGACCTCCACATCCGCCGCCCAGAAGAAGAAAGCGGAGTGGAAAGCTCCCGAACTTCCTGGTGGCAAAGCACTCGTCACGGACACATCGGACACGTTCATCAAGGTGCCCGGGGGCGTCAAGTTGCAAGAAGGCGTCACGGTTGCGAAGGTCGCGCCGAGTATCGACTTCGCGTACTTCCCAGGACAGACATACGCTGGAAATCCCTGGTCAACGTGGGGCGAGAGCACTTTCGCCAATGGCAAGTATTACGCATCCGTTGGCGATCACCGTGCGCCAGCCGGCACCGCGTTCATTTACGAATACGACCCCGCGAAGAAGGAGTTTCGACAGATCATCGACGTGCAGAAGCTCCTCGCGTTGCCGGATGGTCATTACGCACCCGGCAAGATTCACACGACGCTGACGATGGGCAAAGACGGCATGATTTACTTCGGCACGCATCGCGGGTCCACGCGAGTGACGACCGACCAGTACCACTACAAGGGCGACTGGATCATCCGCGTCGATCCGAAGTCTGGGAAGTCCGAGGCGATCGCACAGGGGCCGGTGTCGAAGCACTGCATTCCGACGGGAATCCTCGACCCCGAACGACTCATCTTCTACGGCGGCACGGCGCCCGGCGAAGGCAAGGACGACGGCGACAGCATCCACTTCTTCGCTTACGACATCGAGAAGAAGAAGCTGCTCTGCGATGTGACCGACGGGCCGGCGCGTGCCATGATCTTCGTGAAGTCCACGGGTCGTATTTACTACATGCAGGCAAGCGGGACGTCCTTGATGCGGTACGATCCGGCGAAGGGCGGCGACCCCGTGAAGATCCCCGGCGAAATCGGCTTGCGGGCCGCATCGGACGAGACGAAGGATGGCATCGTCTACACTGTCTCGTCGGGCCAGAAGGGCATCCCCGAGTTGTTCGCGTTCGACACGAAGACCGAGAAGGTGACCCCGCTCGGCCTCGCGGCAGTCGGTGCTGTGGGGTATATCACGGCACTGAAGATCGACCCAACGGGGAGGTACCTATACTACATCCCCGGCGCGCACGGCGGAGCCGACAAGGACGGGTCGCCCGTGGTGCAGTACGACACGAAGACCAAGACAAAGAAGGTGATCGCGTTCCTGAACCCGTACTACAAGGATACGCAAGGCGTCGCGCCCGTTGGCACCTACAGTTATGCCCTCTCGCCCGACGGTGCTGATTTGTACGTGACGTGGAACTCGACTCGCCCAGGCGTGAAGGCGTGGGATGTGGTGACGCTATCTGTGATCCATATTCCCGCTGCTGAGCGCCGCACCGAATAAGGTTTGGGCCGCCACGGAGTGCGGCCCAACAAACCAAGGCATTTACTCTTGTAGGGCCGGCTCCGCCGGCCTTCGACAGCACGGCCGGCGGAGCCGGCCCTCGACAGCACGGCCGGCGGAGCCGGCCCTACAAACAATGCCGCCACATTGGGCGATGGCGTGGTTCAAGCGATGATCTTCTCGATCGGCTTGCCAAAGTCGATCTCCAATCGCTTGTGCCCCGGCACTTCCAGTTTCCGTGCATCGAGCCCAAGCTGATTCAACACGGTCGCGTGAATGTCGGTGACGTAGTGCCGATCCTCGACGGCGTGGAATCCGATCTCGTCCGTCGCGCCGTGAACGATGCCACCCTTCAACCCGCCGCCGGCCATCCACACGGAGAAGCCGTAAGGATGGTGGTCGCGGCCATCGGAGTTCTCGGCTCCCGGCGTGCGACCGAACTCAGTCGCCCACACGACCAGCGTATCCTTCAACATTCCCGAACGTTTCAGATCCGTGAGTAACCCCGCGACTGACTTATCGACGCGAGCACTGTTCTTGCTGTGGTTGTCCTTGAGCTTGCCGTGCGCATCCCAACCGCCGCCACCGCCACCACCATCGTAAACTTGAACAAAGCGCACGCCGCGTTCAGCCATTCGCCGAGCAACAAGGCACATTCGCCCGTATGGTGCCGTTGTCGGGTTATCGAGGCCGTAGAGCTTCTGCGTCTCGGCGGTTTCCTTCGCCAAGTCCATCACCTCCGGCACAGCAAGCTGCATCTTCGCGGCAAGTTCGTAAGCCTTCACGCGTGCCCGCATGGCCGGGTCGTCGGGATACTGCACGCCCGCAATTCCGTTCAGATCACGCAGCAGATCGAGTTGCTTCTCGCGGCCCTCTTTCGTGACCGTGTTCCCTGGCGTGCCGAATGCGAGCGGATTCGCCGGATCAACAGCGAGCCGCACGCCGGCATGTTCTGGCCCGAGGTAACTTGCCCCGTGCGCGCCGACACCGCCGCAACAGTCGCCGGGTGGCGTGCCCAGCACAACGAACTGCGGCAAGTTGTCGCTCAGTGCTCCCAGACCGTAGTGAATCCACGAGCCGAGCGTCGGGTGGAAGCCCTCAAAAACGTGCCGTCCCGTGTGGAACTGAAGCTGCGCCGCGTGGTCGTTGTCGGTGGTCCACATCGAGCGCACGAATGCGATGTCATCAACGCAGCCCGCGAGGTTCGGCCACCAATCGCTGACCTCGATGCCCGCCTTGCCGTGCTTCTTGAAGCCCACCTGCGTCGGGTAAATCTTGTTCAGTAAGGCTCGCGGAGTACCGGCGAAGTCCATCACGTTCTTGCGGTAGAACGGCGACTCGACCACCGCCTTCTTGAACGGCGACTCGTCGATGGTCTTCCCGGCGTATTTGTCGAGTGCGGGTTTCGGGTCGAACGATTCCAGGTGACTGACGCCACCCATGAAGAATAGCCAGATGACACGCTTCACCTTGGGGGCGAAGTGCGGCTTGCCGTCTGGGACAGCCCCAATCCCATCGCGATGGAGCATCGCACCGAGCGCAAGACCGGTGAATCCGAGGCCAACATCAGCGAGGAATTCGCGGCGTTTCATGACATCTCCAACGGTTCGGACCGTTTGGGGCTAGTTATCTCACCGTCACGAAGTCATTGTGATTCACGAGCACCTGCACCAAGTCCTCGCGGGCACGCTGCCCCGGATCGGTCGAAGGTGGCGTCACGGCAGGCCCAGCGGGAAACGGAGTCAGTTTCTCAGGCTTCGCGTACAGCGTTGCCTGATCGCGCAGGAAATGCTCGCAACGCTTCCGCTCCTCATCAGTTGGCACACGACCCAAGACACGCTCGAACGCAGCATTCACGAACGCACCCGAATCCGTGACCTTCGCAAGTTGCTTCGCTACTTCTCGCGACACGTTCAGGGCCAAGGCGCTGTTGTGCAACGCGAGCGCCTGCTGCGGCACGACGCTTTCACGGCGTTCGTAACACTCCGTCGGACTCGCGGCGTCGAACTGATCGAGGAACGACATCTTGTATTCCGCGTTGAAGCGGAAGTAGATGCTGCGGCGTTTCGAGGTCAGCCCGAGATTCTCGTCGATGATCGGACCGCCCATTGTTGTGTCGAGTTGCCCGGCGACCGTGAGCAGACTATCCCGCACAACCTCGGCATCCATGCGACGGGCGTTCGTTCGCCAGTAATAGCGGTTCTCGGGGTCGGCGGTCTTATTCGCGCCGTCAGCGTTTCGCGAGCTGAGCCGATACACCTGCGACGTGACCATGAGCCGATGAAGACTCTTCATCGACCACTTCGATTGCACCAACTCTGTCGCGAGCCAGTCGAGTAGTTCGGGGTGCGTCGGCTTCTTGCCGTTCAGCCCGAAGTTGGCGACACTCGAAACCAGTGGCGTGCCGAAGTGCCGCATCCAGATGTGATTCACCGCGACGCGAGCCGTCAGCGGATTCTGTGCATCAGTGATCCACTTCGCCAAGGCCAAGCGTCGCCCCGTGCTACCGACCGCGTCCATTTTCACGAGAGGCGTGTAAGTCGTGTTGTCCGTCTCGCTCGCCCACGTCTCGGCGATTCGTGCCGCACTGAACAGTTCCACAGCACGCAACACCGCTACGCGGCGCTCGGCCTTCCCTGCTGCGATGGCCAACGCTTTCGCCTTCACTTCATCCACCGGTTCCGCGAATCGAGCCGAATCCGCCGCGAACCGTGCTTCGACCGCCGCGACCCCCGTACGAGCCGTTTCGACACACGCGAATGCCCGTGCCTCCGCGTTCACCGCTGTTTGCACAAGCCGCTCAGCGTCGGCCATCGTCAGTACCACCGGACCGCCAAGCGGCGACGCTCGATCTTCGCCTTTCTTGTCCGCGAGCGGCACCGAGTCGGGCAGTTCCACAAGCGTCACTTCGGCGAACTCGGCGGTCGCGTCGTGCGTCCAGATTGTGAAGCCGCCCGCCTTACGTGCGACGGGCAACTTGTAAACGCTCGTCAGTTTCCCGTTCATCCAGACGTTTAGCAGTTGGCCGCGCACGGCGAAATCGAGCGTCACGTCGTCGTTGAACTTCACAGGAAACGGAACCACTCCTTCGGTCGGATAGGAGTCCGCGCCGTTCACGCGATGGAACGGCCGCACGGCCGAATCCTTGTTCGCGTTGACGTACACCGCCTGGAAGCTGCCGCCAGAAACGTCGTAGCTAAAACCGACGCTGCCGATGCCGCCACCTGTCGTCTTGTACTTGATGCGGCCCATGAACGACGCGGGATGTTCCTTCTTGGCGCTCACCGTCGCAAACGTGGACGCGGTCTTGCAAACGAGTTTGCCGTTCTCCCACACCCACTGCCCCGTCAGCACTTTCCATAGCTCGTCGTCCTTCTTGGCGAACGTGTCGCGGAAGAATGGCTTCAACTCCGGTTCTTTCGGCTTCACTCCCGACGCGATTTCATCGAGACGCTGCTTCGCGGACGTGATCGCTGCCGTGGCTCGTTTCGCCACGACTTCGGAAGTCTCGAGTTCTACTTTTGCAAGTCGCCGAGCCTCCGCCACAGCAGCGGGCAACGAGGCGGCGAAGTCTTTCGGCTTGAACGTGATCGCGTTCACTGAGAGATCGTTGCCGAACACGCTTGGCACTCCTGGCGTGATCGTGCGCGACTTATCCGGCGTGCGCTCGTCGCCGCGAAGGAACAGATATGTCGGGCTGTCGCCGGGTTTGTCGAAGACACGAGCCACGCCGTCTTTGTTGACGTCCGGTTGGCCGGGCATCGCATCAATGCGAACGTCATGCGGCTCGAAAAACGCCCTGAAGCGGTAGTGGTCGGCTTGCGAAATGGGGTCGTACTTGTGGTCGTGGCATCGACAGCATCGCAGCGTGATCCCGAGGAAGCCAGCGGCGGTGTACTCGACCGTATCCTGCACCCAGATGTTTCGGTTGAACTTGTACCAGTTGCGTGCGAGGTATCCGGTAGCACGGAGCGTGTCGCGGTCGCCGGGTGCGATCTCGTCGCCTGCCAACATCTCCCTGAGCATCCGATCGTAGCCCTTGTCCGCGTTCAACGATTCCACGATCCAATCGCGCCAGCGCCAGATGTGCCGTTGACTGTAGCGGAACTCTTCGCCGCTGCCGAACGGATCGGAGTATCGCCAGATGTCCATCCAGTGCCGACCCCACCGTTCACCGTACATCGGCGACGCAAGCAGCTTATCGACCACCTTTTCGTAGGCGTTCGGCGTGGTGTCTTTTACGAACGCAGCGAGTTCGTCGGGCGTTGGCGGGATGCCGATGAGGTCGAGATAGACGCGGCGAAGCAGTGTCGGCTTGTCGGCTTCTGGGTTCGTGGTGAGTGTGTGCTTGGCTCGTTCGACCGCGAGGAATGCGTCAATGGGGTTGTCTGGGCCGGACACCTTGGCACGCTGCGGCGGCTGATACGCCCAGTGCAATTTCGGATCGTCGGGGACGGGTTCGGTGGGTGCCTTCGCCCCTGCCTTCACCCAGTCGCGAAACAGCGCGACTTCCTTCTCGTTGAGCGCTTCGCCCTCCCCTTCAGGCGGCATTCGCGGATGGTCTTTGCCGTGCGCTGTGATCGCTTCAATCAGTGCAGATTCATCCGGCTCCCCGGGTACGACAACTCCGCCGCGTTTGCTGCCCTTGATGACGAACTGCCCGGCATCGAGGCGAAGTCCGCCCTTCTGGCGAATCGCACCGTGACATGCGTAGCACTTCGCACGAAGCAGCGGCTTGACGTCGCGAAGATAGTCAGGCTCGGCAGCAGTGACTGGCGTAATCCCAGCGAACAAAACGACTGCGGTGACGAGTCCGCGGAGCATCGCAAGTTCCGGGTTTGTGGCGGGTGGTGAATCGCGGGGCGGGATCAACAACCCGAGTGTACCCGCGTTCGAGAGCCGACACAACGAGCCATGCCGCGGAGATGCGGACTGGTCAGCAGTTTGCGATTGATCTTCACCATTCGATCTTGCAGTTGGGCAGGTCCTTCTGAAGTCGCTCGACTCCGGCGGCCGTCACCTTACTACGGTTCAACGTGAGCGAGGTCAGCTTGGTCAGTGCGGCCAGTTCCTTCAAGCCATCGTCGGTCACAGACGTGTCGTTCAACGTGAGCATCGTCAGATTCTTTAGGGCGGCCAGCCCCTTCAACCCCGCGTCTGTCACTTGACTCCGGCCCAGATAGAGTGTGGTCAGGTTCTTGAATTGTGTGAGTTCCTTCAACCCCGCGTCGGTCATCTCGGTGAACGCGAGGTTCAGTGTCGCGAGATTCTTGAAGATCGTCAGTTCATTCACCCCGGCATCGGTCGCCTTGGTGCCACGCAAGTCGAAACTGACTACCCCCTCGGCACTCGTCGCCCGCTGACCTTTCGCGCCGCCGGCACCCTTCAGCGCGTGAAGTTGGTTGATCTCCCGCAACACCGCGAGCGTCCGATTTGTAATGTTCATTTCGGTGAGATGGAGCGAATTCAGGCTCTTGAGGGGAGCCAACTCCTTCAGCCCCGCATCCGAGACACCCGAGAATGTCAGGTCGAGATGCGTGAGATTCTTGAGCGACGCAAGTTCCTTCAGTCCTTTGCCCGTCACCGGTGTGAACGTTAAGTTCAACGACGTGATCTCTTCCGGCTTGGTGGGGCGTCTTCCATCCGCAGTGGTCGCCAGAGCGAGAGCGCGAAGCAGGCCGACTTCCCGCAACACAGCCAGCGTCTGATCCGAAACTTCCGTGTTAATCCTCAGCGACGTCAGCTTCTTGAGGGGAGCCAGCGACTTCAACCCCTCGTCGGTGATGTGGGTGCCATCCAGGGCAAGCGTCGTGAGATTCACGAGCGATTGAAGCGATTTCAGACCCGCGTCGGTGATGTGATTGTTGCTCAGATCGAGCGTCGTGAGATTGACCAGCGGTTGCAGTGATTGCAGCCCCACATCGCTGATGTTGTTTTTGCTCAGATCGAGTGTTGTGAGATTCGTCAGCGAAGCGAGTTCGTTCACCTCCGCGTCGGTCAGGTCCGAGTTGGCGACGCTCAGCGTCGTGAGCGTCTTCAGCTTGGCGAGTTCTCGCACCTTCTCGTTCGTCAGCTTGTTCTTGCCGACATCGAGCGTGGTGAGCGTGCGAAATCGTGCGAGGGTTCGCCAACGCTCCACCACCACGAGTTCGCAGTCGTCGAGATAGATCGACGTGACGGGTTTGTTGGGCCGCGTGTCATCCCGGCCGACTCTGCCGCCCCACACTTCCACAAACTCCGTCGTTTGTGCTCCAGCTAAATCGTCCTCATTCGATGTGTCCGGCGGGGCTGGCACCTCCGGCCGGATCACAACAGCAGGTTCCGATTCGGGAGTTGTTGCGTCGGTTGGAGTACCTCGCGAACATCCGATGAGCAAACCCAGACTGATCGCCAGCAGCATGCGAGCCATGAGGGGACTCCAACGAGCGGGCTTTGGTCGATGGAACTCCAATCTCAACTGACGGCTGGCGTCCAGTCGCCTTTCAGGTTAGACGCCCAGAACAGATTGCGGTTCCGCAAATATCACCGGAATCCCGCCCGTGTGAATGAACACCAGCACACTCCCCGCTGGATACTTCCCGGCTCGCACATCCGCGATCAGAGCGGCCATCGCCTTCGCGGTGTAAACGTGATCCAGCAGGATCGCCTCGTTTGTCGCGAGAAGTTGCAACGCCTCGCGACCAGCGGGCGAAGCCAAGCCGTAGCCGGGAGCAACATACCCCTCGTCGGCGTCGATGTCCTTCGCGGTAAGGCGGTGCGGCAATCCCAGTCGCTCGGCAGCGGCGTTCGCATCGTCGGCCATGCGAGTGGGAATGTCCCACGGCCAGTGCATCGGGCAAATCAGTCGCGCCGGACAGTTCAACCCAAGGACAGTCTTCCCCAGCGCAACGCCAGCACCCGTCGCCCCCGCCGACGAAACATAAAGCGCATCTGGCTTCAGCCCCATGCCCGTGAGTTGTTCCGCAATCTCGGCCACGCACAACGCATAACTCACGGCTGAAAGCGGCACGACTCGCGGCGGGTTCCAGAAATACGGCTTCCGACCCGCACGCCGATATTCGTCGGCCTTCGACGCGAGCAGAGTGTTCAACTCCGGACCAATCGCCGCATCCGTGAACTCGACGTGCGCTCCGACGAGGTAATCGAGCAAGAGGTTCCCTTGCGGTTCCGTCTTGTGATGTGCCCGGCTGAGATAGAGGCGACATTCGAGGCCGAGTTTCGCACATCCCGCAGCGGTTTGTCGGCAGTTGTTCGATTGAACGCCAGCTCCCCACACGAACATATCGCAGCCCTGATCGACCGCATCGCCGAGCAAGAATTCGTTGTGCCTGGCCTTATTGCCGCCGAGGAGCAAGCCCGTGCAATCGTCGCGCTTCACGAACACGCGAACGCCGCCGCCGATCTTTGCCGAGAACCGCGGGACTTCTTCGAGTGGAGTTGGCAAGTGAGCGAGCCGGGCACGCGGCAACTTATCGACAGCAGCACGCAACTCGGCAGGGGTGAGAACGGGAGATATCATTGGCATTCCTTGTGAATGGAGTTGGCTTCATTGTGTGCCCGCCATTCGATGCGACCAGTCAGGAATGTTTGGCTTCCCCTTGACCGCCGACCGCGTTCGAGTTTACCGTGCCCCTCCTGATTCCTGATCGAAGCGGAGACGCGCATGGATGCTCGCACTTCCCCCTGGCAAGGTCGTCGGGTTCTCGTCACGGGTTGCACTGGCTTCCTCGGCCGTGCAGTCACACGCGAACTGCTTGATCGCGGGGCCATCGTCGCGGGGTTGGTTCGCGATCCAGATGCGTGTTGTGACTTCATTCGGGAGCGAGCTACCGGGCAGTTCTGGACCGTCTATGGGCGGGTCGAAGATCGAATTCGGCTGCACAGCGCAATGGCAGTACATGAAGTGTCGGCGGTCTTTCACATGGCGAGCGCTCACGCATTCGGAAACGATCGCGGAACGGAATCGCTGTTTCACGCAGCGGGCTTGTATCACCCGCGTGTGCCAGTGGTCGTGGCGCGACCGGAGGGACAATTGCGGTTGATTACAGCGGAGGAACCGCAGACATCACAGCCGGTTGGCATCGCACGGTTCGGCGAACTGTTCGGCGGCGGAGAGCGCATGCTCTCGCGTGTCGTCCCGCGAACGGTGAGGGAATTGCTGAAGGATGAATCGATAACCCTCACGGACAGCCGAAGCCGCGACTTTGTGTTTGTTCGCGATGCGGCTCGTGCGTGTCTGCTGCTGGCACAGGAAGTCGGCGCTCAATGCGAATCACGTGATTTCACATTCCGGTCGGGCTGGGAACGCAACGATCAGCAAATGGCGGCGCTAACGGCAGACATTTTCGCGGGCAACACTCCGGCGGAAACCGAAGCCGAAAAGACAAACAACCCGCTGGGCTGGCAGCCATCGATTTCACTTAACTCAGCCATCGCGGAGACGATCGTGTGGTATCGCGAAGCCGAGCAGAAACGATCGGGAGGCCTGCGGACAACGGCGTTGCGGAAGGTTGCGTGATCTCTCGATTCGCCGCAGTCGCTACAACATCCCCCATCTATTCGTTCGGATGAGAACACGACCTGTCGAGTTTTCATCCACGCAATCAGATGAGAACGCGACCTGTCGCGTTCTCATCTTCGCCATTGGGGGAACACATGGCTGCACCAACGCTCGCAAGCCGACTCGCGACATACGCCGCGGGTCTCACATTCGACAAGCTCACGAAACCCGCCATCCACGAAACAAAGCGACGAGTCATAGACTCATTCGCGACCGCTGTGGGTGCGATGCCTGCCGAGGCGTACCACATCGCCCGCAAGTGCGCTCTGCGTGTCAGCGGCAATCCGGGGGCGTCGATTCTCGGTGGCGGTAAGTCGAGCGTGGAATGGGCCACGTTTGTGAATGGCCTGCTCATCCGCTATCTCGATTTCAACGACACCTATCTGAGCAAAGAACCCGCCCACCCGAGCGACAACCTCGCAGCCGTGCTATCGGTCGGCGAATCGGTGAACGCAGGCGGCAAAGAGCTCATCACCGCAGCGGTGCTCGCCTACGAAATCCAATGTCGGTTCTGCGATGCCGCGAGCCTTCGCCGCGTGGGGGTCGATCACGTCACTTACGGTGCGATTTCCTCGGCTGTCGCGGCCGGGAAGTTGATGAACCTCGACACCACGAAGCTGACGCACACCGTCGGGTTGGCGGGGGTCTGCAACGTGGCCCTCCGCCAAACGCGTAGCGGCGAACTCAGTGAGTGGAAGGGTTGCGCGTTCGCAAACGCTGCTCGGAACGGCGTGTTCGCCGCGACTCTTGCTGCTGAAGGACTGACCGGCCCAGCCCCGATTTTCGAGGGCGATCTCGGCTTCTTCAAGCTGGTGTCGCGAGAAGCATTCGACCCTGCCCCGTTTGGTGGCGACGCTGACAACACCGACGGCTACATGATTAACAAGACCTACATCAAGTTCTGGCCAGCCGAGTATCACTCGCAGAGCGCCATCGACGCGGCGTTGCAGATTCGTGCGGAACTCAAGGGGGACGTGTCGAAGGTAGCCAGCATCACGATCGACACCTTCGAGGCGAGTTACAACATCATCGGGAAGTACCCGGAAGCGTGGACACCGAAGACCCGCGAAACGGCCGACCACAGCTTGCCGTACTGCACCGCTGCGGCTCTCTACGATGGCGATGTCTACCTTGAGACATTCGACGAGAAGCACTTCACGAACCCAGCGTTGGTCGCGTTCACCGGCAAGGTGAAAGTGAATCATGATGCGAGCCTCGATTCACGCTATCCGAACGGCATCCCGAATCGCATCACAGTGACGCTAACGGACGGCCGCACCATCGCGAAAGAAGTCGAGTTCCCGCGTGGACACGCTGGCAACCCGATGACGGACGCGGAAGTGGAAGCGAAGTTCCGGCGGGCCGTGGAGCCGAAGTACGGCAAAGAGAAAGCGACCCGAATCCTCGCTCGCTGCTGGGATTTCGAGTCGCTGAAGAGCGTGACCGAGTTGATCCAGATGTTCGACTGATCGCGTTTAGAGTCGTGGGTCGATGGGTTCGCTTTCCAGTGCCAGCACTGCGAAAGCGCACTCGTGAACGTGTCGCAATGGCAAGCCCTTCACGAAGCGTTCGAGCCCTTCCATTCCCAGACCGAACTCGCGGGCTGCGAGTCCGCGCTTCGAGCCGACCGCACGATGTTTCAACCGCGTCAGGTTCTCGGGCATCAGATAATCGGGCCCGTAAATGATGCGGAGGTATTCGCGACCCCGCACCTTCAGCGCAGGCTGTGCGAAGAACCGTTTGCCGCGTGACAGCACATCGAGCGGCTTGACGACCATTCCCTCGCCGCCGATGTTCGTGAGGTCGAGCCACCATTGCGTCGCAGCTTCGACTTGTACAGCGTCGGCCAGTTCGACGATGCGAAACGGCGTTGCAAGCAGCAACGAACCACCAGCGAGTTCCCCGAGCATCTTCATGTGCAAGGCGTGTGAGTGGTCGAAGTACAGTTTCCCCTCCGTAGCGAGCAAGAAGAACGGCGCAAACTTCAGGTCAGCGACAGATTCCACCGGCCAACAATAACCACGATATGCTGACACGAACCGATCTGCGTTTTCGAGCTTCGCCGTGAAGCGATTCAACAAACGCGCCAAGTCTTTCGTTGGCTCGTTCGTCAGGTGGAATACCGCGTCCACCTCAGCGAGTGCGGCTCGTGCGGCGCTGCCGGTCGCGGCGTACTGCCGACGCAACAACTCCTGTGCCTTCGCCGACCACGGCATCAGTTCGCCGTCGAATGCGAACCAGTCGGTGTTGAACTTCGACCACCAATCACGCTCAGTGATCGCCGAGCGAATCAGTTCGAGGAACTTCGCTTCAGTCGCGGTGTCGTCGAAGAAGCGGCGGCCCGTGCGGGTGTAAACGATGCCACTCTCGCCGCTGACGCCGAACCGGCGCTTCGCACTGTCTTCGTCCTTGCACACGATCACGACGGCTCGCGAGCCCATGTGCTTCTGTTCGCACACGACCGACTGAACACCCTCGCGGCGGAAGTAGTCGAACGCCTCAGTGGGGTGTTCGAGGAACTCAGGCAATGGCGATGCTTCCACTGGCGACATCGTCGGCGGCAGGTAGATGAGCCAGCGTGGATCGGCCGCGAATCGCGACATCACTTCGAGCGCTGCCGCAGCGTTCTCTTCGCGAATCGTGATCTTCCCCGCGAAGGATGTTTCGATCGTGCGGCGCCCGCTCACATCGGCGAGATCGAGTAAATCGGGTGCGATTTGCGTAGCCGCGACCCGAAGGGGAGCGTTTGCGTCCTCGCATGTCTCGCTCGCACCTCTTCGGGTCGCGGCTACACTTGGGGCCACCAGAGGCCGTTTCGACTCCGCATACGCACGCTCGGCGGGCACCGAAACCAACTCCGGATCGGGGTAACGCAATGCGGTCAGTGCGCCACCGAAAACGCAACCGGTGTCGATGCAGATGCAGCGGTTCTCCCACGTCGGCGTCAGCGTCGGCGTGTGGCCATACACCACAGTCGCACGGCCGCGATAGTGCTCGGCCCAGTTGCGACGCACGGGCAAACCGAACTCGTCGCTCTCGCCGGTCGTGTCGCCATAGAGTGCGAACGCTCGCACCTTCCCCGACACGCGACCGTGCATCTCCGCTGGCAAACCTGCGTGCGCGACGACGAGCTTTCCGTCATCGAGAACTAAGTGACTTGGCAGCTTGGTGACGAATTCAATCACGCTCTCGCGGAACTCTGGCGTCTCTTTCTCGAATTGCTCCGCCGACTGTGCGAGTCCGTGTGTCAGCTTGACGGTAGTGCCCTTGAGCCACCGCAGCAGTTTGTCGTCGTGATTCCCCAGCACGCAATACGCAGCCCCTCGCCGCGTCATATCCATGACGAGCCGAAAGACACCCGGCGTATCGGGGCCACGGTCGCAGAGGTCGCCAACGAACACCAGCTTACGTCCCGCGACATGGCCAACGTCGTAGCCGGTCTCGGTCTTTTGCACGGTGTAGCCGAGCTTCTCCAACAGCGCCAGCAGTTCCGGAAGACAACCGTGAACGTCGCCGATGATGTCGAACGGACCGTGTTCGCTTCGCTTGTTCACGGGCAGCGTGTACCGCACGAACTCGGCCGCGTTCACTTCCTCTTCCGTGCGGAACACGGTTACGCGGCGAAAGCCTTCCTCTTCGAGATGACCCATCGAACGCGCCAGATCGGCCGCGTGGTGCCGCGTGACGTGCGGCCCAAACGGCCGTTCGGTGAGTCGCTGCTGGTTGCGCGCGTGACAGAACTCGGCCGAGAAGTCGAACACGACCGCGACCGACTGCACGTGAAACTTGCGAGCCATTTCGATGAACGTCTTGCGGCTCTCGGGGCGAACGTTGGTCGCGTCGATGACCGTGAACCGACCGGCCGCGAGCCGCTTACTGCACACGAGATGCAACACCTCGAAGGCATCGGCAGATGCGTGCTGATTCATTTCGTCGTCGGACAACATGCCGCGAAAGAAGTCCGACGACAGGATTTCGGTGGGTTTGAAGTGTTTGTGAGCAAAGGACGATTTGCCGCACCCGCTGGGGCCGATGAGGAGAACGAGACCAAATTCGGGCACGGGAATGGGCACAGTCAACACCTCGCGAACGATCGGGGTTCCGGCATTTCACGACGCCGGAACCCCGATGGACAGACCCCAACACATGTGTTGAGGTTCGCTCGCCGAGATGCGACATTACTTCAAGAACTCGGCAGGGGTCATGCCCGGTTGCCAGTCTTTGCCGGCCTTGAAACGGAATGGGGTCGGCTTGTAGTCGCCCACGAGCATCACATCCGAACTCGCCGGAATTTTGTCTTCCAAGCCCGCCGCCCAGTAGCAAGCGTTCACGATCATGCGGCGTGTCGCCTCGAATTCCAAATCCTGCGACGCCCCCATCGTTGTGCAGAACGCACGCCCTTCCTTGCCTTCGCCGAGCTTGTACGGCTTCGTCCACGCCACTGGCATCATCGGGTCGTTCTTCTTGCCTGCCACCGCTGCCGAGTCTGGCTTCAGAGTCTCGGTCACTTCGCCCATCAGCAGAATCGTACTATCGGATGGCGGCTTCGCGGTGTACACGTCCGTCGTGCCGAAAACTTCGCCGTCCTTGATGCCTTTGAAAATGGGGCTCTTCGCAGCAGCCTCGGTGAACTTCCCGCGAGTGCCTTCCTTGCCGTGGTTGCCGTGGTGAGCGACCCACGTTTCGCCGAGAACCTGCTTTCCGAAGCCGCCTTCCCAGCCCTTATCCTTGCTGCCCCAACTGAAACGCGAGTACGTTTTGCCACCGGGGATGTTGAAGGCGTGCGTCGAAGTGCGAAGCCCGACTACCGGCTTGCCCGCTTCCAGATATTCCGCAATGTGCTTCATCTGGTCATCGGGCAGGTCGAGGAACCGCGTGAAGATCACCATGAGGTCGGCGGTTTTCAGAGCTTCAAGCCCTTGGATGTTGTTGATGGTCGGGTTCACGGTGCCGGTTTTCGGATCGGTGGTGAACAGCACGGTACACTTGAATCCGTGGCGATTCGCGAGGATCTTCGCAAGCTGTGCGATGGCTTCCTCGGAGCGGTATTCCTGGTCGCCACTGATGAGAACGACGTGCTTACCCTTCCCCGCGCCGTCCTTGCCTTCGAGGACGACCGGCTTGGATTCGTCAGCGGCGGGGGCGAACGGCGACAGCGCGAACAAGGCGAGGACGGCGAACAGACGCGACAGTTTCATGGCAGTTTCAGGGGTGAGAGGTTAGGTGGGAATGCGCGTCAGTATACGCCGGACACCCGAGACGGTACACTGCCTGAATCACGCACGGAGAAACGAGCCATGTTCCGCGCATTGTTCTGCGGGGTACTCGCAGTGATCTTGCCGATCGACGCAAACGCTCAAAGCTACCAGCGCCCGCCTAAAGCAATCACAGACATCCTCGATGTGCCGCCACCGCCGAGCTTGTCGCTCAGTCCGGTCGGCGACACGCTCTTGTTCGTGCAAAGTTCACGCTACCCATCCATCGAAGAAGTCGCAGCTCCTCAGTTGCGGCTCGCGGGTCTTCGTCTTGATCCCAAGACAAATGGCCCTGCCCGTCCTTTCGTCATCAACGGGTTGACGCTTCTGGCGTTGCCTGATGGCAAGCCGACTCCGATCGTGGTGCCGGCGCACGGCAAGGCAGGCTTTCCGTACTGGTCGCCGGACGGGAAACGATTCGCGCTCACGATCACGACGCCAAAGGGAATCGAGTTGTGGGTCGCGGAACTGCGAACCGGCGGCATTCTCGTGCGTGTGCCCGACGTTTTGCTGAACGCGACGATCGGCGATGCGTTCCAGTGGATGCCAGGCAGTGAATCGCTCATCGTGCAGACCATCCCCGAGAAACGCGGCGAAGCACCCGCGAAGCCGATCGCACCAACCGGTCCCGTCGTGCAAGAAAGCGACGGCAAAGCCGCTCCCGTGCGAACGTACCAAGACTTATTGCAGAACCCGCACGACGAAGCACTGTTCTCGTATTACACGACGTCGCAGCTTGCGATCGTGACCCCCGGCGGTAAGGAAAAGGAAGTTGTTCGCCTCGGCGAGCCTGGCATCTACCTCGATGCTGATCCTTCCCCAGACGGCGAATACTTCCTCGTCACCCGCGTGCAGAAACCGTTCTCGTACCTCCAGCCATACTCGGCGTTCCCGCGCGTCGTCGAAGTGTGGGGCAAGGACGGCAAGCCCGTGCGAACTATCGCCGAGTTGCCGCTGCAAGATAAGGTGCCCATCGAGGGTGTGCCGACCGGTCCGCGTTCCGTGCGATGGATGCCGACACAACCCCACACGCTGATCTGGGTCGAAGCGCAAGACGACGGCGACCCGCGAAAGAAAGTCGAACACCGCGAAGCGGTGTTCACCTCGGCGGTCGAAGGCCGCACCACCGAGTTGATGAAACTCGAACAGCGTTTCGCCGGCATGGACTTCTTCCCGACCGGGAACCGAATGCTGATCCGCGACTACGACCGCGAACGCAAGTGGAGCCGCACGTTCCTCGCACCGACAACTTCTCTCTTCGCGGCAACCGAGCCGAAGGTGTTGTTCGAGCGTTCAACGCAAGACCGCTACGGCGATCCGGGCAGCACGATCGGTCGCACGCTGCCAAGCGGTCATCGGGTGCTGCGAACGGGCGGCGATCCCGCTGGCGACACCATCTGGCTTGCTGGTCCGGGTGCATCGCCCAAGGGAGATCGGCCGTTCCTTGATCGGTTCGACGTGAAGACCGGCAAGGCGACTCGCGTGTTCCACTGTGCCGATAACCTGTACGAAGAAGCGGTTGCCGTGCTCGATGCGAAGGGTACGCGGTTCCTGATTCGCCGCGAATCGCCGACAGAGCCGCCGAACTACTTCTTCCGCGACGCGAACCACGAAGTGCAGTTGACCAAGAACACGGACCCGGCCCCAGAACTGCGCAAGGCCACGAAGCAACTCGTCACCACGAAGCGTGCCGACGGCACGACGATCAGCTTCACGCTCCACCTGCCACCCGGCCACACCAAGGACAGCGAGAAGATTCCGGCTGTGTTCTATGCGTATCCCGTCGAGTTCGCCTCGGCCGATACCGCGGGCCAGGTCACGGGTTCGCCACTGCGATTTACCGCAATCGGTGGCTATTCGCATCTGTTCTTCCTGGCGCAAGGTTACGCCGTGATGGAAGTGTCGATGCCGATTGTGGGGCCGCCCGCGACGGCGAACGATACCTTCGTGGATCAACTCGTGTCGAACGCGAAAGCGGCAATCGACAAGGCTGGCGAGTTCGGCATCGACACCAGCCGCGTAGGAGTTATGGGGCACAGTTACGGCGCGTTCATGACGGCGAACTTGCTGGCGCACTCTGACCTCTTCAAAGCGGGCATTGCTCGCAGTGGCGCATACAATCGCACGCTGACGCCGTTCGGCTTCCAGAATGAACGCCGCACCTTCTGGGAAGCGCCGGCGGTCTACGCTCAGATGTCGCCGTTCAACCATGCGAACAAAATAAACGAGCCGCTGCTGCTTATTCACGGCGCTGCTGATAACAACCCCGGCACGTTTACTGTGCAAAGTGAAAGGCTCTACGCAGCCGTGCGAGCGAACGGTGGCACAGTGCGGTTGGTGCTGTTGCCACACGAGTCGCACGGCTACGAAGCGCGAGAATCGGTCGAGCACGTGCTGTCCGAACAGTTCGCGTGGTTCGATAAATATGTCAAGAACGCGAAGAACGTGAAGCCTCGCTAACTCCCGCGAACGCCACGAAGGCCTCTATGCCAACTCCGAACCTCTCGCTCGTTCTCGGCATCGACGGCGGCGCAACCAGCACAGTCGCATTGCTGGCCGACGCAGCAACTGGGGGCGCACTCGGCCGTGGAACGGGCGGGCCGTCGAACATTCACGCGGTCGGCATCGAAGCCGCAGTGCACGCACTCGAGGCTGCGGTCGCGGCTGCGTTCAGGGCCGCAAATCAAACGCCGACAACGGTTGCTGCCGCGACGCTCGGTCTTGCTGGCGTCGATCTCGATGGCGTCGGTGTGATTCGTGCCTGGGCAGATCATGTGCAACTCGCTGAGAAAGTCTCCATTGCGAACGACGCGACTCTGTTGTTCGCGGCGGGCACCCCGGACGGCTGGGGGCTCGCGATGGTCGCGGGCACGGGTTCGATTGCGTTCACGCTGGGCAAAGATGGCAAGACCGCCCGAACCGGCGGTTGGGGGTATCTTCTCGGCGACGAAGGCAGCGCCTACCGCATGGGATTGCTCGGAATCCGGGCGGCGTGTCGATCAGCCGACGGCATCACACCGCCGACGAAGTTACTTCCCGCATTGCTCGAGAAGTTCGGCATCACCGATCCGCGCGACATGATTCCAGTCGTCTATGGCGGAAAGTGGGACAAGGCGGCCATCGCGGGGTTGGCTCCGCTTGTGTTGGAACTCGCAACAGACGATCAGACGGCCGCATCGATCATGGAGCAACAAGCATTGGAATTGGCGAAGACCGCGGCAGGGGCTGTCACGGCTGGTCGGCTTCCGCCAGAGGGCATTCCCATCGCGTTGACGGGTGGCTTGCTGTTGCGAAGTGAACCGTTTCGCACGCAGTTCCTCGAACACCTGCGGGGCTACGGCATAACGCCTGGACCGGTTGGCTTGGTCGAAGATCCCGCGATCGGAGCCGTGACACTCGCAAGGAAACTGCTTTCGTAGGGTCGGCTCGGCCGGCCAACACTTTCAACACCACGCGCAGCCAAGGAATTGGTCACAGCAGGCAGAGCCGGCCCTCAAGAAGTCGATTTGGTCGGCCCCACAAGATCACGCCACTCGGTTGGTGCGCGGATATTCGCCGGTTTGGTCCGCGATCCACGACGCAACCTTCGCCCAGTTCCGACCGTCGCCGGGCGCGAGATGGCCGAGTAGTCGCCCGCCGGTCGCGCCTGTCAGCATCGACAAATTCCCAGCCACACCATCGCACGTCAACGCACCAAGAACAGCCGCACAGGCCGCGTTCCGAGATTGCGCCGGCACTCCAACCTCATCCGAACGCACAACCCCGTCAGTGCCGAACTGCTGCGAGATCAGTTGCCAGAGGAAGCCATTTCGCACACCGCCACCGGTGGCCAAAATCTGACGCGATGTGAAAGTAGTCGGAAGCCACGTTCGCGCCGCGTGCCCCACAGTCTGTGCCGCGAGATGCGTTGCGGTACAAAGCAAATCCGGAAGCCCTGCCCCGAGTTGCCTCGCCGCCTCGAACGCAGCGAGAAGAAAACTCCGACCGAACGCTTCGGGATGCACAGCCTTCGGCGGCCGTCGGGTAAGGTGCGGGTGTTCCTGCCAGCGTTCCAGGAGCGGTTCGAGGCACTTCCCCTGCACTGCTTTCTTGCCGCCAGGATCAGACGATTCTTTCCCGCGTGTGCCGTGGAATACAAGCGAATCGAGGAGTTGATTGCCCGGTCCCGCTTCAAAGCCAACCACGTTTGAAATCTGTGCGGCGGCTGGCACGAACAACACCGCCGTCACTGCACCAAGATGCACGAGCAAACGTGCCGAGTTCAGGCTGCGATACAGAAGATAATCGGCTGCAGCCGTGATCGGATGACCAGAACCGCCAGCCGCACGGTCGCGATGCCGGAAGCCGTGAACCACCGTAATCCCAGTTTGTTCCGCGATGCGATCCGCGACTTCAGGCCACGGTAACGGCAAATCCGCGCTCGGATGCGCCGGCTCGAGCAACGCCGCAACGAACGCATCGCGGGCGGACACTCCGAGTTTCGTGTGAACATGCCGGATCGCGTGAATCGCCGTATCCGCGACGTTCCGAGTCACGTCGGCGTTCACCGTCAGCAGTGCGCCAGGTGTTGCAGTGCGGAAATGATCGCGAACCGAAAGTGGGAACGCGACGCGAATGGTCGCGGCAACTGAAGGCGAAAGGTCGAGGCCGACACCCGCTGCGCGAATGGCAGTGACGTCCACGCCTTCGAGTCCAGAGCTAACCGAGAGGCCAATAAGGAGTCGGGACATGATTCATGATCTGGAGTGGACGACTCGCATGGAGCGTCAGCCCCAACGGGGCTGCGCCTGGAGCGCAGCCCCGTTGGGGCTGACGCTAAACAGTCCCTCACGCCACCGCGAACACATTATCCGAGGCCCGAACCGCAGCCTGCACGAAGCACTCGAAGATTTGCACATCCAGCGCCGATGCGGTGTCGGCTTCGGGGTGCCATTGAATGCCGACACAGAACCAGTTTGGATCGGTCGCGTCGATCGCTTCGATCACGCCATCTGGAGCCTTGGCCGCAATCCGCATTCGCTTCCCGATCTGATTCACAGCCTGATGGTGCGTGCTGTTCACGCGAAGTTCCTGAGCACCGTAGATGTCGTCGAGCCGGGTGTTGCCCTCGATCAGCACCATGTGACGATGCGGTGCGCCGGTCTGGTCAAAGTGCGGCATCGCCTTCGGATTATCGACCGGCAGGTGAAGATGCAGCGTTCCGCCCGCGAACACGTTGAGTTGTTGCATGCCGACACCAATGCCAAGCACGGGTATCTTGCGCTCGAAGATTCGCGCGAGCAGCGTGCGGTCGGCATCTTCGCGGCGAGCAGGCATCGGATTCACGACAGCCGTGAGAGCCTGACCGTTGCGGCGTGGGTCCATGTCGGCCCCACCAGTCAGCACGATGCCCGCGAGTTGGTCGAGAAGGACGTCGAAGTCCGCGAGGTTATCGCGTCGTGGTGGCGGCAGCAGAATTGGCAAACCGCCCGCTCCGATGATCGCGTCGATGTACCCCACGTTCAGCTTCGTGTACGCCGGGCCGTTCTTCGGGGTGACGTAATCAGTGTTCACTCCGATCAGCGGCCGACCCGGTGGTGGGGTGGCGGTGGAGGTTTTCGGGCTGGGATCCTTGATGCGGGTAACTGGCATAAGCGTCGGTCCCTCCGTGGACCTCAAGGGGGTTTCCTTACCCCGGTGAGTCATGTCGGAGGGGAGTGTAGCCCGCAGGAAAAGCTCAGTGCAAGTGCAACTCGCAGCAGCCGAGAAAGTAGCGAAATTTCCTGTCGATGGGCTTGATTCTGAAAAAGCATGATCCAACCCGACGGAATCATTCCCCAATTCGCTATCATCCCTACCAAATACCAGAAATCACCAAACTATCCTCCAGGTGTTCTCGACTTACCTCCTTCCGAAATTTCTGTGACTACGGCAAAATGAAAGAGCTTCGGAAGTCGCAGATTCACGGAACAGTTTTCGTATTCATCGATTGATCCCGCTTGCCCCGCGTGGAGTGTCTGCATGTCGGTTATGGGTCCGCTTGCCGCGTTCACCCTGAAGGCGGCGTTCAACACGTCCGTCGACCAGTTGCTTGGGTGGATCGGCGCACGGTTCTCCAACCCCAGCCAACCGTTGCAGCACGCGCTGATGCGTGCCAACGACAAAGCCTGGAAAGCTGTGGGGTTCGCGCTCGCGGGCGATGAGTTATTCGAGCGTGTGAAGCCCTGGCTCCCCGGTCACGATCTCACTGCTCTCCGCGAGTTGATCCGAGGCTTCCTGACCATCACCCCAACCGGATTGAACCAGGCTCCCGCGGGGCTGCGCCTCCAGGCGTGTGCCGAACTCGCTCGATTGCGAAAGGCAGGTCGGCTCGCGCTGATCGTCGATCGAAATGTGATGATCGTCGATCTCTGGCGCTGCGGCGACGCCGCGAGACTTCTCACCGGCGCACCGGAGGCAATCGCGAAGATCTCAGACGCGCTCGCGATGGAAGCCCCCAACCTCACACGGGCTATTCGGCTGGCACCGCCAGACGGTATCCCACTGCTCGCCGCGGCGTTCCTGTACTTCTTCCGGCGCGAAGTAGAGGTCAACCCCGACCTCGCTCGCGGGTTGTCATTCGATTCCATTCGGATGGTGACCGCAGTCAGCGAACGCGGAATCGCATTTCTCGAAGTTCCCACGGTCGGCGTTCTCGAACACTTCGATATGCTGTTCGATCCGCTGAGTGATTGGTTCGGTCGGGCGGTTCATGAACTCGGCACACTCCGCAAGGAGTTGCGCGAATGGCGCGACGTGAACCATGTCGTGGCTGCGGCTGTCGATGCTCCGCTCACGATTCAGGCGTTCAACGAACGCGACCGAATGCTGAACTTTCACGCGCGACTGAGGCATCTTCCTGGCGAGTTGGTCGAGTGGATCGACTGGCAGAATCTCGGCGACAATCTCGACGCTTGCGGTCTGTTCAAGGAAGCGCGTGCGGCCCACACCGCAGCAGCGGCACAAGCACGCACCGACGCCAATCCCAATGCGGAAGCCGATAACTTCTACCGAATCTACAAGGACGCATGCGAAGGAAACAAATGGCCCGAAGCAAAGGAAGCACTGGCCCGCGCCACCAAACTCGATGCCGCACGCTTTCGCCCGTTCGACACCGCACGCTACCACATTGACGCCGTTCTGGGTGTCAGCGCATTTGGCACGGTGTTCCGCTGTTTCGATACCGAAGACCTCGACGACAACGGGCAGCCGATGCCGGTGGTCATCAAGGCACTGCGATACGATAACCTCGATCGCGACCCCCGTGCGGTGTTCTCCGAAGCGCGAACTCTGCGTGATCTACACCGCCCCGGCAGCCACATCATTCGGGTACTCGGTTGGGGTTACGCCAACACGGATACCGACAAGGGCAACCGGAAGGAACGTCCGTACCTCGTGATGGAACACTTCGCGGGGGAAACGCTCGACGCGGTGATCCGTCGCTACGGCCCGATGCCAGTGCAAGTTTTCCTGCCGGTGGCAATTCAGATCGCGGAAGCGATCCGGGATGCACACGCGAAGAATGTTTGGCATCGTGATCTGGCACCGTCGAACATCATGTCGCGGATGATCGAAACCGACTGGGACGTGCGGGTGATCGACTTCGGGTTGGCTGCGCCGCACGAGGCGGTTTATCACGCGAGCTTGAACATCGCGGCGAAACGTTCCACGGCACGCGACCGCAGCCTGACGCGATCGCTTGAGTTTTCTTCGCCGGAACAGCGAGGCAAGCTTCCGGGTGTCGCAGTTGGGCCGCACTCAGACGTTTATGCTTTCGGAAAGACGTGCCTGTTCCTCCTCTTCCAGACCACGCTCCCGCTGCCGAATCACTGGGCGAGCATTCCCGTGGACGAGCGAGCACTCCTTCAGACTCTCATCGAAAGAACGACCGCGGAGACGCTCGACGCACGATTCTCGAACTTCGATCAGGTTCTCGATGCGCTGAATGCGTTCTTTCCGAGCGCGGCTCCACTGGCAGAGGCAATCGAAGTGCCCGCAGTTGCGGAAGCGGCAGATATCTTCGCGAATATGGACCCAGTTGAGGTGCTTGGACCAGTCTCAGCAATTCACGAACTGGAACCCGTCGAGGAGCTGGAACCTTCTGAGACGCTCCACGACCCTGAACCGCCACCTGACGAAGAAATCCACGAGTTGGACGCGGTCGAGACCCCAGAACTCTCCGAGACTGTCGAAGAGGTTCAGGAGTTGGAGCCTGCCGAAACCCCTGATGTTTCTCACGTCGAGAGCGTTCCGGAAGAGATCGCACAGCAGCCGGAACCGCCCGAGGTCGCTCAACAACCCGAACCGCCCGCTGTTGTACAGCCCGTCGAAGCACCCAAGATTGCGCAACCCCCACTGGAAGAATCGAAGCCCGCATCCGAGCCACGTCCGCCCGAGGTCGTCAGCAAAGACCCGCTGCATCCTGGGCGGAGTCGCACGGCTGGCGAAAGGTTCACGATCAAGCTGCCGGGCGACTTGCCGTTGACGTTCGCGTGGTGTCCTCCGGGCACATTCACAATGGGCAGCAATCGCGACGATGCCAACTCGGACGAGAAACCCGCTCACACGGTCACACTCACGAAAGGCTTCTTCATCGGCATCTATCCCGTCACGCAGGCTCAGTGGAAGGCCGCATTGATGGGCAGCGAGCCGAGTAACTTTCCTGGCCCGGACAGACCCGTTGAGCAAGTACTGTGGGAAGAGAGCCGAAAGTTTTGTCGCCAGATGACGCGGCAGTTGAAGGGACGTGCTGAAGTGCGTTTGCCGACACAGGCCCAGTGGGAGTATGCGTGCAAGGCGGGGTCGACCAGCGATTACAACATCGGCGACGGCGAGGAATCGCTCCAGAAAGCGGGTTGGTACGAGGGGAACAGCGGCAAAGAGACGCACCCCGTGGGGCAGCTCGCTCCGAACGCCTGGGGCATCCACGACATGCACGGGAACATCTGGGAATGGTGCCTCGACTGGTACGCGGAATACTCCGCTGAAGACCAAACCGATCCCGGTGGCCCGGAGACGGGTTCCGATCGTGTGTTCCGTGGCGGTGGTTGGGGCGACTCCGCGAAGTTCTGTCGTTCGACTTATCGCAGTTGGTTCGATCCTGCCGTTCGCTACGACGCTCTGGGTTTCCGCATCGTGATGGTTCTGCCGGACTCGCGGACCTGACGTGTTTCACCGTCTGGATGCTGTTTGAGAAACGGGGCGACCCAGCGAACCGCTCCGTGTCGTTCACATCTCACGCTGATCTTGTTTCAGCAACGCAAATCGTGTGAGTTATAGAGTTGCAACATCACGGCAGGACGCTGGACCTTCACACAGGGCATGATGGCAGCGTTTCGCCAACTCTGGCTTTGTGGGGCGATTCTCGCAATCGCTTTGCTGCCCGGCTGCGCGAATCGGAAGGGATTTCGTGGGGCACCGAGTCCTGCCGAAGTGGGTATCCACTCGAACAACCTGGTCGATCCCGAACTGGAGATGCAAGTTGCTCGCGGGACTGGCATCCCGAACTTCTACAACCTCGTGATGCGGGTTCGCGACGAGAACAAGCCCGCAGTGATACCACCAAAGCGAACGATCCTCTGCCTGTCGGGGGGTGGCTCATACGGTGCCTACTCCGCTGGCGTTCTGTGCGGCTGGACGCAGTGCGGCGGTCGCCCTCAATTCGATGTGGTGACAGGCATCAGCACCGGGGCATTGATCGCCCCGTTTGCGTTCCTCGGCACGCAATACGATCCACTGATGAAGGAGTTCTACACGACGCTGAGCCGCAAGGACGTGTTCCGGGCGAAGCCGATTCGCGGCTTATTTTCCGAGGCGTTCGCGGATAACAAACCCCTCGCCGACCAGATCGACAGAGTCCTCACTGACGAGATCGTTCGCGAGATTGCGATTGAACATTCGAAGGGACGGCGGCTGTATGTCGGCACCACGGAAGTCGAAAGTCGGCGGTTCGTGGTGTGGGATATCGGGGCCATTGCTTCCCGTGGTCGGCCGTGTGATCGCGACACGATCAAGCGAGTTCTGCTTGGCTCGTCGGCAATCCCCGGCGTCTTTCCACCGTCGGAAATCGAGATCGAAGTGGGTGGCCGGTTACTCGTTGAGAGGCATTCCGATGGTGGCGTTTCGCAGGGATTGTTCTCGGCCCCGCCGTACTTCCCGCCCGATGTGCCGGACACACCCGAAGCACGTTCGCTGTATGGCAGCGACGTGTACGTGATCGTGGCCGGCAAGCTGTTTTCCGACCCCAAGGTGATTAAGCCGCGAGCGCTGTCGATTGCCGCGAGTAACGTGGAAACAGTCCTGTATGCCCAGACTCGTGGCGACTTGTTTCGCCTCTGGACGTATTGCACGATCCGCGGTCAAAACTTCTCCATGACGGCAATCCCGGCGGAGTTTGAGATTCCCGGCTCGGCTGTGGACTTCGACCCGAAAGCGATGACAGCACTGTTCAACGAAGGCGTGCGAGAGATGTGCACCGGCAAGAAGTGGCGAATCACGCCGCCTGGAATGGAGCCTGGGGAGACTCCGCTTGTCCGTGGCGGCACCAACTTGATTTACGAGCCGCGAAGCATCGACCCCAAACCTCGCGATCCGGGTCGTGGGATTCTTCAACGGCCGTAACGCTTACAGCAACCCAGCCTTCTCCAGAATGCTTCGCAGTTTCGCCTTCTTGTCATCGGACAACGGCGAGATCGGCGAACGGTTCGGCCCGCACGACCGACCGAGCAGAGTCAGTGCTTCCTTGATCGCGCCGTTCCCTGTGCCGAGACTCATCGCCATCCGAACGGGGTGAAGCCGCGACTGATATTCCTTCGCAGCGGGAATATCATCTTTCGCGAATGACTCGTAGAGCCCCACGCACAGTTCCGGAGCGATGTTGCACGACGCGGGAATCGCGCCCTGTGCTCCGAACTGCAATGCCGCGAGGATGAGCGTATCACGACCGTTCAGCACAGAGAACGTTTCGCGAGGCGTGTTGCGGATGATCTCGATGGTGTTTTGCAGATCGCCAGACGAATCCTTGATGCCGATTATGTTCGACACCTGCGCGAGTTTCGACACGGTATCGGGTTCGATGCTGACGCCACCACAGGTGGCCGGGTTGTTGTACAGCACGACCGGCAGCTTCGTGCTTTCGGCGACTCGCTTGAAGTGGTCGATGAGTTCTGGCTGCGACGGCTTGATGAAGTACGGCGTAATGACTGACACGCCATTCGCGCCTTCCTTCTCGGCCATGCGAGTGAGGCGAATCACTTCGCGAGTCGTCTCAGCTCCAGTGCCCGCGTACACCGGCATTCGCCCGGCGACGTGTGCGACCGCGTCCGCGACGACGGCTTGCTTCTCGGACTCATCGAGGCCGTAGAACTCGCCGGTTGTGCCGAGGACGAAGATGCCGTGAACGCGATGCGAGATCATCCAGTCGATGTGGCGTCGCAGGCCAGGCAGGTCGACTTCTTGATCGGGAGTCATCGGCGTGATGACTGGTGGGATAATGCCTTGCAGTTTCATGTCGGTTCTCCGGGGGTTCGAGTGAGGTTACCGAAACCTCGCGAGGCGACCACTCCGAAGTCATCGCTTGCCATTGGGCTTGCCCTTCTTGCCGGGCTTCTTCGCGGGCGCTCGTTTCTCGAAGATCTTCGCGACCGGTAGCGTGAACCCCGGCAACACGTCCCCTCCGTCGAGCGTGCCGTTGATGTCGAACGTCTGCTTGCGCTTCGCGTTTGCCTTCGGGAATACGTCAACTTCCTTGCGTTCCGGATCGACATACCACACAAGTTTGACACCGGCCTTCGCGTATTCGCCGAGCTTGATTTCCATTTCCTTGCGGGTGTTGCCCGGACTCAGCACTTCAACCGCGAGGTCTGGCGGGTATTCGAGAAACGCTCCAG
Organism: Planctomycetota bacterium; assembly: GCA_021413735.1. Classification (GTDB taxonomy): domain Bacteria; phylum Planctomycetota; class Planctomycetia; order Gemmatales; family Gemmataceae; genus Gemmata. The sequence goes on along the minus strand of JAIOPV010000039.1, from coordinate 114,490 downwards.
CGGGGTTCTCGATTTCGTCGGGGTCCTCGACGCTATCCCAGCGAATGAAAGCAACATCGGGAACTCGCACGAGGTCGAGTTTGAAACGAATCAATCCTTGTGCTCCCGACACAGCGCCGAGATTGTTCGTATCAAGATACGTCAGGAAAAGGTGGATGAGCCACGACCCGATATAGTCATCGTGGAATCCCATCGCTTTCTGCACAAGAATGCCTTCCACGAGTTCACAGCCGCGATCTCCAGTAATCGACGAATCGAGCAAGTCTTGCACGGTCGCAGTTCCCGGAGCGGGGAACGACAGGATGCGGGCTTCGGGGATGTTCCCGAGCCGTTCCTGAACGTCCGCGAACGTGTGGAACTTCGATTTCTTGGCGGTGGAAGTGGCCATGGTGGCTCCGTGCGTGAGGTTAGGTTCTTTCACTTGCCGGTCAGTTCCTTGACCAGCGGAGCTGCTGGATACAACTTGCGAAGCGCCTCCAGAACCGACTTCGAGTGTACGGCGATGTGCCGGGCTTGAAGGTCCGTGTAGACGAAGTTTCGCACCAACCCATGGCGATTGCGGTCGAAGTTGATGCCAACGAGTTCGCCGTCGCGATTCAGCACGGGGCTGCCTGAGTTGCCGCCGATCGTGTCTGCCGTCGAGATGAAATTGAACGGCGTCTCCAGATCGAGTTTCGCCTTCCCGTCGAGCCAGCGCTTCGGCAGATCGAACGGTTCCTTGCCGCCGAGCTGCGTGGACTTATCGAACGCCCCGCCGAACGTCGTGTGGAACGGCAACTTCTCGCCCCCAACCTCGTAGCCCTTCACTGTTCCGAACGCGAGCCGCAGCGTGAACGTCGCATCCGGAGCAACCGAACTCCCGAGTGCCTTGAAGCGGATATCTGCGAGCGCCGCATATGCCTGCCGTTCGGGTTCCTCGACTTCGTTCTCGTACCTCGTGCGAAGTTTGCGAGCCTCGGCGTCAATCGCCTTGGCGAGCAGAATCATCGGATCTTTACTTGCGTCGATCGCTGCCTTGCCGCCGTCAACGAGCTTCTTGCGTTCGGCTGGGTCGAACAACTTTGTGCCGTTGACCAGCTCATCCGCACGCGACGCGGGGTTCTTGCCTGCGAGCACGAGCTTCACGATTTCAGAGTCGCCACCGAGGTTCTCTGCGAGGAACGTGAGCGATGCCGTGAGCTTCGCACGTTCGAGTTCGGGGTAAATCGGGGCTGGGCTGAACAACGCGAACTTCAGCGAATCGAGGTTCGACGGACGGTATTCGCGGAGGCGGTCTTTGGGATCCTTCGGCAGCTCGTCGGCCATGCGGACGCAGTGGCGGGCGATGCCGAACAGCGGCGAGAAGAACGCCTGCCCCGTTTCGAGAAGCCCGAAGGGCTTCTCAAATTCACGATACTTCGCCTGGATGTCCGCGATTTGTGCGATGGCGTTTTTGAACGCAGCGTCATTACCGGCGGCGTCGCCGAGCGATGCCTCGGATTTTGCTTTCTGCTCGATGATGGCGGGATCGAGCAAGCCCTGCAACTGACCGCTGAACGCCTTGCGAGCATTGGCGACGCTGTGTTGGTCGGTCCCCGCCTGTCGGGCCTTCTCGGGGCTTTGCATTCCGAACTGCGACAACGCCGCTTCAAGCGTTCGCAATCGGTACAGCGTGTATGGCAACGTATAATCGCGGCGATGCTTCAACTTCGCCAGCGTTTCGAGGCGTTGCGTTGTGCCTGGGTGTCCGGTGACAAACACCAGGTCGTTTTCCTTCGGACCGGTTTCGCTCCATTTGAAGTAGTTCGGCGTCTTGATCGGCTTGTCGTTCTCGTAAGCGCGAAAGAACGCCACGTCGAGATTCATTCGCGGGAACTCGAAGTTATCGACGTCGCCGCCGAAGCTCGCAATCGCTTTTTCGGGAGAGAACACGAGCCGAACGTCGGTGTACTTCTTGTACTGGTAAAGGTGGTATGCACCGCCGTTGTAAAGCGTCACCACATCAGACCGCAGGCCAGTTTCTTTCAGCGAATCCTGCTCGATCTTGCCCATGATGGTCCGGCGAGCCGCGAACGCCTCGGCGGGTTTCATCTCGGGCTTCACGGCCGCGTTCACTTCTTTCGTGACGTCTGTGATCTTCTGCAACACGTTGATTTCGAGGTCGGGACACTTCAGTTCTTTGTCCCGAGTCTCGGCGTAGAAACCGTCGTTGTAGAGGTCGAAACCGGGCTTGCTGAGCTTCTGAGCGGAGTCAGCCGCGACGTGGTGGTTCGTGACGAGCAAGCCATCCGGCGACACGAAGCCACCTGAACCGCCGCTGTTGAGCCGCACCGACGCAAGCATGGCGTTCTTGAGCCAAGCGTCGGTCAACTCGAAACCGTATTGCTTCCTGAGGTAGTCTCGCGGCGGCGCATCGAGCAACCACATGCCTTCGTCAGAACTTGCCGTCATTGTGAATCCTCCGAGCACGACCACCGCGAACGCAAGGCTTCGAGATCGCATGATGCACCGCTGGTGTAGTGTGTAATTGGACTGTTGCATTTTACGGCGTGGCCTCACTCCAACTTGAAACTGTCCTTGCCGACGATGATCTTCGTCTTGCCCTTCAAGCTGTCGTACACCTTCTCCATCTCCTTCACATCGTCGAACCACCCCACCACATACGCTGCTCCGAAGCTGTCGCCGGCCTTCACCGCACGCCGGTTCAACTCCTCAATGAAGCAGATGTAGCTGCGTTGATGGCACCACGCTTCGCACACGATGGAAGGATCAAGTGTCATACCCGCGAGCCACGGGCCTGGCTTGCCATCGAGCTTCACCTGATACGCACGAATCATGCGATCGGGAATCTTGCTGTCCTTACGTTGATAGAGGAACTTGGCATCTGGGCCGAAGTCGTCCTTGAACTCCGACGCGGAGATATACGGCTTTTCGAGATAGCTCAAATACACCTGCTCGAACGTGTCGCCGTTCTTGTGTTTGATGTGCCCTGGCATGTCGATGCGATAAAATAGCCCATCGACGCTGTTCACACTCGTGATCTTCTCCGCTGAGAGGAAGTATCGCAGGCCAGGTTGGAACACGAGCGTTTGCTCCCACGTCGAACCAGCTTTGTAGCCCTTGCCCGGGTCGGTGAATGTGAAGTGAAACTTGATCGCAACGAAGCCCTTCCCGCGAATGATCTCCGGCTTCAACTCCTTCGCCTTCGTGCAGACCTGCGGCCCCTCGACGAAGTGCTTCGGCAGGTCGCCGTGTAGTTTCGCGTCGCGCATGTACTCGTCTTCACGCCAGCCCGGAGCGAGCAGAAAGTCCATGACATGCAGACCGAAGCCGAGATCGCGAGCCTTGGTTTTCTTGTCGAGCAGACCGCCAGCAGTAGTGCCGCTGACGTAACCCTTCGTCTTAATTTTGACCAAGAGTGCGTCAGTTTCGACTTCTATGAAATCTGACTCGATACGAACTTCAGCATCAGCAGCGGTTGCGAGGTGTGGCATCGCGAGCAGAAATGCGATGGCGAGAATGCAGCGTTTCACGGGAAAACTCCGGGGAAATAGGATGCCCCGGATTGTACACGGAAAATAGGTGAAGCGGTGGTCCCACCGGGACCATGTTTTAGGGTGCTCCGACCGGCCGCACATTCATATCAACTCGGCTCGCGACCTGCCGACGGAAGTAACCAGCAATGCGGCGCACCGTGGGGTCGGGGTCCGCGTCTGTGACTCTGCCAATCCACCCCGGACAATTCAGTTGCCGCACAACGGAAACTTCAATCGCCACTCGTGCCGCACCGACTCGAACTGCAGGCTCGACATCCCTGCTGAGGCGCTCAAGCCACGGTTCAGGGTCGGCCACGTCGTCGTCGTACCGCAGATCGAGTAGCAGTTTCAGCCGTTCCACGGGATCGGGGTCTGTGAGCCGCCGACCGAGTGCGATCTCGATTTCCGAACGATCCCGACCCACGAGAGCATCGCGACACACCTTGCGAACGCCTTCGTCCGAATCGTGCAGGAAGTGAAACAGTTCTTCGTCACCGAGGAGCGGTTCGCCTTCGACCGCAGCGACCGCGAACAACGCTGCCTGCCGAACTTCAGCTTCCGGAGCCGTCAGCAATGGAACGAGTTCGTTGCCCATTTGCACTTCAGGGTGCATCGCCAACCGCGTCGTGAACACTCGCCTCGCGGGTTCCGGCATCTTCAACCCTGCCGCAACCACAGCCTTGCATTTCGTCGCGTGAATGTTGCCCGTCTTCTTCAGCATGACGGGCAGCATTTCTAGAACGGCTGCTTGCCCGCTGGCCTCGGCTGTCGGGAAGCCTTCAAGAACTTGCCCAACCAGCGCGACGGCTCGCGAATCGCCATCGGGCAGCGTGTCGAGGTATCGGTCGAGCGCAGTGGCGGCAGCCGTTCGACAGTGCTGATCGGGACAGCGCACTAACTCCACGAGTCGCTTCAGACCCGGTTCGCCCATCGCGATCAGCGAGTCAGCGGCTTTCGCACGTTCTTCGTCGGTGGGTGCTTTGCGGAGTTGGCTGACTGCGTAACTCGCCTTGAGATCGGCAAAGTTCAAAACCACCCAGGTTCCCACGCCAGCGAGAGCGACCCCTGCCACGAGGCCGATTCCGAGCATCCATTTCCGTTTGCGCGTCACGTCCCGGCCCTCCTGGCAATCTACGGTGGCTGCGGGAAGCTAACCCAGGCGGCGTGAACGGGGCAAGGTCAACCCGTCGTGGTAACCGGAATTATTCATGCAAGCTGCCGTCACGGTTCGATTCATCTTGTGGGGATTGTCCTCCTCCCGGACGAGGTGACCCATGCAGCCGGTAAACCGGGTGTTGAGCGCGTTATTGGCCAGTGCGATCGGCGTGACGACTGCTACCGCAGCTCCACCCGACTCTCCCGCAACTGCGCCCATGCCCACTGCAACACAGACCACATCAGCCGCCACAACCAAGGTGGCTCTCGAAGAGATCGTGCGCCCAGAATTTCTGGACGCGGTGATGAAAGTCGTGCGGCAACCCACCATCACCACGAAAGCGATGGGCGAGGAAGTCGTTTGCACCGTTGCGGTGTACCAGTGGTTGTTCGATCACCCGGATCGCGTTGCTCTTGCCTGGCAACGGTTGAAGGTGCCGAGCATCACGATTAACGATCTCGGCAACGGCAGGTTCGCCTGGGTCGATGAACACGGCAGCGAGATCGTGTGGCAGACCGTCGGCACGTTCCCCGATGGCCGGGTGTGGTACGCGACTGGCAAAGTGAAGGCGGGCAAAGCTGCGCCTTCCATTCCGGTGCAGGGCGTGATTGTCGTCTCGCATCCGCAGAAGGTGGAAAAAGACGGCGTTGCCTTGTTCACCCCAATGGCACAGGCGTATCTGCGGAGCGATAGCCGAGCCGCGAACGTGGCACTGCGAGCAATCGGGCCTGCCGCTCCGAAAATCGCCGAGGATGCAGCCGAGCAACTGCTGGATTTCTTCGGCGGCATCGCGAACTACGTGCAGAAGATGCCAAAGCAAGCAGACACGCTCCTCGGACCACCCAAGAAGTGATAGAGAAAACTTTGTAGATTCCAGTTGCACATCGTAATACCAGGTATATGCTGATTCTCACGCGGCAAATCAACCCCGCATGAGGATCACCATGTTTACTCCCCGCCGTCGCGCATTCACGCTCATCGAATTGCTGGTGGTCATCGCGATCATCGCTGTCTTGATCGGCTTGCTGCTCCCCGCCGTGCAGAAGGTGCGTGAAACCGCATCTCGCTTGAAGTGCCAGAACAATCTGAAGCAAATCGGGTTGGCGATGCACAATTTCCACGGCCGCCAGGAAACCTTTCCAGATGGTTTCACTTCGGGTGCGCCGTCGGTCAACGCAAAAGGCACCGGCCCTGGTTGGGGATGGGCTTCTCAACTTCTGCCCGAACTTGAACAGGCCAACGTCGCGAACACGATCACGTTCAGCCTCGACATCACGAACTCGGCAAATGCCGCGGCTCGCGTTCGATCACTGCCGGTGTTCCTCTGCCCTTCAGACAGCCCGACTACCTTGAAATTCACGGTCGCCAACAGCGCCGGAACCGCACTCTGCGAAGTTGGCTTCGCGAATTATGTCGGGGTTGGTGGAACGTTTGAGGTGACAGGCTTCCCTGATAGCGGCAACGGCGTGCTGTATCGCAACAGTCGCGTTCGCATCGGAGCCATCACCGACGGCACGAGCAACACGCTGATGGTGGGCGAGCGAACCTTCAAGAAGTCGCCGCAAACGACGTGGGTGGGAGCCGTGACGAACTCCGTGAATCCGCCCACGAATCCGAGTTACGACATTGAAGGCCCGCCGACGCTGTGCCTCACGAACACCGGCAAGGCTGCGGACGGGCGTGTCCCGAACAACCCGATGGATCACGTCGAGGACACGAACAGTAACCACTCGCAGGGGGTGAACTTCCTGTTATGCGATGGGTCGGTGCGAGCAATTCAGAACACGATTAAACCGACGATATGGGAAGCGCTTGGCACGCGAGCCGGTGGTGAAGTGATTAACGGGGATTATTGAAATTATGCTTCTGTGAGCCACGGGGTTGATCCCCGTGGTCTTGTCTTGCATCGCGAAACCAAACAACCACGGGGATAAACCCCGTGGCTCGCCTTGCTGCAAACAATCACGCCAGCTTCGAGCTGATGTTCACGAACGTGTGGATATGTTCCAGGGCTCGGAAACTCCACACGAAGCCCGGTCCTTCCAGTCGCCAGAAGCTCCAGCCTTCCTTATCCGTGTGTTCGTCCTTGTAGAACGCGAGGCTGATCTTCTCCATGCCGCCGTTCGCCTTGATGATCTCCATCACTTCGTCGCCGTCTTCCTTACGGTACGGCGACACGAGTTCCTTCATCGCCTTCTCGGTCAGTTCCTTCTGCTCCTTCGTCATGTCGGCGAACTTCAGCCCGGCAGCCTTCACGTCCTTCGGCGGCAGTTTCACCGACGCGACGCCATCGGCCCACTTGCGGTTATCGAGCAACGTTGTCTTCTTCTGGTCTTCGGTCAGTGACTCGAACACCGCACCGACAGCCTTCGCCTGATAGTTGAAGACGTTCGTGGTGGCGAACCCCTTCGGGCTGTGGCCGTAGTACAACGGACCGCCGAACGCCGTGCCTTCTTCCGAGTTGCCATCGCAGCGAACCGTCAGGTGGTGCGACGAGAACACGAGCGAGAACTTCTTGCCTTCGACCGGTTCGCCGTAGAGCAGCGCCCCAGAGCTCTCGAACGAACCGCTATTGTCGAACTTGTTGTTGCGGCTCAGTCGCTTGTAGCCTTCTTCGCCGTTACAGATCGAGTGGAAAATTTTGTCGAGGAGTTCGACCTGCTTCTTGTCGTAGCCGAGGCCGATGACCGAGTCCTTGTTCGCAGGGCCGTTGTGCGTCATGAGACGAGCGGGAACGCCACCTTTCGCGCCTGCATCCCACGGAAGAACGAGCTTCTTCTTCTGTTCGCCGTCCATCGTCTTGAACAGCTCAAATACGAGAGCTTCGGCTTCAGCCTTCTTCTCGGCGCGAGCAGCCCGAGCTTTTTGCAGTGGGGTCAACCCGCCGACTGCGAGAACCGTGGCTGAAGTGCCGACGACGCGGATGAAGTCGCGGCGAGCGAGCGTGGGTGGGTTGATGCAATCGGGGCACGATGTGGACTTGTCGGCAGGCGTCATCGGAATGGCTCCGCAGGAAAGGGAAGGTGGCGAGAGAATCACTGCGCTCATTAAACCCGATGTCGTGTCGGAAGTCACGGGAGAAGGAAATGAGAACTGTTTCTTCGCCATCTCCCCTTGCGGGAGAGGGCAGCGAGGCTTTGCGAGCGGGTGAGGGGTACGGCCTTAACATCTGTGTCACTTTTACCCCTCACCCGGCCGCGAAGCGCGGCCACCCTCTCCCGCAAGGGGAGAGGGCAAACCCATTGCACGGCTTCACGACAGCACTTCCTTCACCAACACGCCCTCAACATCCGTCAGGCGATAGTCGCGGCCGGCGTGGCGATACGTCAACTTCTCGTGATTCAAGCCCATGAGATGCAGGATCGTCGCGTGGAAATCGTGGACATGCACTGGCTTCTCAACAGGCTTCATGCCGTGTTCGTCGGTGGAACCGTGAACGATGCCGCGCTTCACGCCAGCCCCCGCGAGCCACGAACTGAACGCCCAGTTGTGATGCTCACGCCCCGGATTGTCGGCGGTGTTGTTGAACGGCGTGCGACCGAATTCCGTCGTCCACACGACCAGCACATCGTCGAACAACTTCTGCCGTTTGAGGTCTTGAAGCAGCCCCGCGATTGGTTGATCCACTTCCTTCGCGAGCCGCCCGTGATCGGCCATGTTGCCGTGCGAATCCCAGTTGTTGCTCGACCCCGTGTGAATCAACTCCACGAAGCGAACGCCGCGCTCGACAAGTCGCCGTGCAACAAGACACTGCCAGCCAAAACCGTCTGCCTGCCCACGCTTCAAGCCGTACAGCCCAAGCGTGTCGTCGGATTCCTTCGACAGATCGAGCGCTGCCGGCATCTCGGATTGCATCCCGGCAGCCGTCTCGAACGACTTGATTCGTGCCGCGAGTTGCGACTCATCGGTTCGCGTGGCGAGGTGGCCCTCATTAAAAGCCTTCAGTGCGTTAAGCTCAAGTTCCTGCCGTTTCTCGGTGGGCACGCGGCGTTTCAGATTGGCGACAGGCTCGGCACCGGGCACGACTCGCGTTCCCTGATGCGCCCCTGGCAAGAAGTCGGACGCCCAGACTTGCGTGCCTGCGTATGGCATCTGCGGCGACAGCACCAGGAACGATGGCAGGTTCCTGTTCTCGGTACCGAGGCCGTAGCTCATCCACGAACCGATGCTCGGCCGCGCAACCGTGAACGATCCCGTGTGCATCCCGAGCGTGGCGTTGTAGTGGTTTGAGTGGCTCGTGTGCATCGAGCGAATAAGTGCTATCTCGTCGGCTTGTTCAGCGAGTTTCGGGAACAGATCGCTGATCTCGGTGCCGCTCTTGCCGCGTGGAGCGAACTTCCAGTTGGGCTTCTTCAGGAACAACTTCTCGTAGCCGGGTCGGTTCTTCGTTTCGGGGTGGTCGAACGTGACTTGCTTGCCGTGGTCGGTGGTGAGTTTCGGTTTCGGGTCGAACGAATCGACGTGCGACACGCCACCGCTCATGAACAGAAAGATGACGGCCTTCGCCTTGCCTGGGAAGTGCGAGGCACGCGGCGCAAGTGGATCGGCGCTATCAGCGGCGAGGAGTTCGGAGAGAATTCCTGGCATGAGCATCGACCCGGCGACGGCAGACTGCACGAAGCCGCGACGCGAGAGATTCAACGGATTGCGCATCGGGATCAATCCAAGTAGAGGAATTCGTTGCTCGCGAGCAGCACGCGGGTTAGCGCTGCCCACGCAATCTTTGGTCGGTCGGCGACGGGTTCGCTCAACTGTGCCGCATAGCTTGTGAGGAAAGCGTCGGCGGTCGTGCGGTCCTTCGCGGTTGGTGGCCGCAACAACGTGATGCGGAACAACTCATCGAGCCGCGTCGCTTCGGGCTTCGCAAAAACGCTCGCCGACAACTTCTCGGCTTGCTTGTGGAAGAACGGATCGTTCAGGAAGTAGAGCGCCTGCGTCGGAACCGTCGTGACCTGACGTTGCGGCGTCGTGGCGTTCGGGTCTGCCCCGTCAAATAGCCCAAGGAACGGGTGCCGACGATTGCGGATCGAGATCACATAAACGCTACGGCGATCGGTTTCGTACACGGTGTTGAACGGAGCGTGCTGCGTGAAACCCCAGCTCTTTTCAGGTGGGAACGGATGCTCATGACCCGGCGTGCGGTCGAGTTGTCCACTCACCGCGAGCAGGCTGTCTCGGATTTCTTCGCCGCTTAGTCGGCGTCGATCGAACCGCCAGTACAGGTTGTTGTTCACGTCCACCTTCACAGCCTCTGCACGCGATTCGCTGCCTTGCTGATACGCAGCCGACAGCACGATCAGCTTGTGAAAGTGCCTGATCCGCCACCCGGAGGCGACGAACTCCGCTGAGAGCCAATCGAGAAGTTCAGGGTGCGTCGGAGCCATTCCGCGAGCGCCGAAGTCGTTCGGCGACTGCACGAGCCCCTTGCCGAAATGGTGCTGCCAGATTCGGTTGACCATGACGCGAGGGGTGAGAGGGTTCGCGTTGCTCGTGAGCCAGCCCGCGAGTTCGAGCCGACCACTGCCACTGTTCGCGGGCACCGTTTGACCGCCAAGCACTTCAAGCCAGCGACGCGGAACCTCGGCCCCAGGCTTCTCGGGGTCGCCGCGAAGCTGCAACTTCGCGTTCTTCGCCGTGCCTTCAACAACCGCATAGGCCAGTTCGGGGCGGAGCGGTTGGAGTTTCACGAGGTCGCGTGGCTGCTGCTTCGCCTCGCACCCTGGGAACGCGAACCTCGTACTCTCGAAGATGCCGTACAGAGCGTAATAGTCCTTCGCCGTGATCGCGTCGTACTTGTGGTCGTGACACCGAGCACAGCCAATCGACAGCCCGAGGAGCGTCTTGCCGACGGTGTCGATCGTGTCCTCGAATGTGAGGTGCATGTCCTTGTCGGTGTCGTGCCCGAAGCGCCGGGCGATGGCGAGATAACCCGTCGCAACTCGCTGATCGAAGCTGGAAGGCGGCTGCATGAATGAAGCATCGAAGCCGAGAATCGTGGTTCGCGGCTTCTCATCCTTCCGCCGTTCTCCTTCCGCCCTGGCCCAGAGAATGTCGCCCGCAATCTGATCGCGAAGGAACTGGTCGTAAGGCAGATCGCGATTGAACGCTTCGATTACCCAGTTTCGATATCGCCATGCGTGCGGCAACGGGTGGTCGCTGTTCTCGCCGGCGGTGTCGGCGTAGCGCACGAGGTCGAGCCAGTGACGTCCCCAGCGTTCGCCATACTGCGGACTCGCCAGCAACCGATCGACAACTTTCGCGAACGCTTCCGGGGATGTGTCGTTGAGGAAAGCGTCGAGATCCGCAGGCGACGGCGGCAAGCCCGTCAGGTCGTAGGTGACACGTCGCAGAAGCGTTCGCTTGTCGGCTGGGGGCGTGAGTGACAACCCCTTGTCACTCAGTTTCGCCAGCACGAAGTTGTCGATGGGATTGCGGGGCTGCGTCTGTGAATTGCGAACTTCCGGCACGACTGGCCGCTTCACGGGTTGGAACGACCACCACTGTTTCGCGGCGTCCAGGGACATGCCGCCAATCTGCGCCACGCCGACGCGAGGATCAACTGCACCATCCTTCACCCATTCCACGAGCGCCGCGATTTCGTGATCGGCGAGCTTCTCATTGGGTGGCATCCGCAACTTCGGATCGGGGTTGCGAATCGCCTTGATGATGAGGCTTTCGTCTGGCTTTCCGGGCACGAGTGCGGGGCCAGTGTCGCCGCCGGCTTGCCACGCGGCCTTGGTGTCGAGACGCAGACCGCCGCGTTGTTTCTCCGGGCCGTGGCACTTCTGGCAACTCTTCACGAGTACCGGGCGCACCTTCGACTCGAAGTGATCCATGGGGTCCGCGGCAAATGCAAAGCTGCCAGTCTGAGTGCAGAGCGACAGCACGAAGAGCAATCGAGTTGACGACAAACCATCATCTCCGACGACCGAGGAGGGATGTGGTTATCGTACCCGTAGGCTCGGTCGTGCGGAAGTCACTGAGAACATCTTCGAGCAGATCGGCCGCATGATCGACCTGTGCGGCATCGACGGCGAAGACTGGATCGACGAGCGGGACTGGTAAGTAGCCTCACGAGAAAGCGCGAGCCATCTCGACGATGCTTCGCACCATGCAACCCGTGCCGCCGGCGTCGAGGGCAGCGGTGTCGCCGTCAGCCCACGCGGGGCCAGCGATATCCATGTGAACCCACTTCGCATTACCAACGAACTGTTCGAGGAACTTGCCGCCCGCGATGGCACCGCCCCAGCGACCGCCGCCCGTGTTCCGCATGTCCGCGACCTTGCTCTTGATGAGGCCGTCGTAGCTCGCATCCATGGGCAGTTTCCACGCACGCTCGCCAGCAGTACGAATCGCCGTCTGAATCTGCTCCCCCCAGGCGTCGTTGTTCGTCATCAACCCGGATGTCTCTGTGCCGAGTGCAACCAGACACGCACCCGTCAGCGTGGCGAAGTCCACGAGGAAACCCGTCTGTTCCGAGGCGTAGCAGAGGGCATCGGCGAGGATGAGGCGACCTTCCGCGTCGGTGTTCAGCACCTCGATCGTCTTGCCGTTGCGAGCGGTCAGCACGTCGCCAAGTTTCACTGCGGTGCCGGATGGCATGTTCTCGACCAGTGCCAGCACGCCAAGCACGTTCACCTTCAGTTTCTGAGCGGCGATGGCTTGCGTACCGGCAAGCACAGCGGCGGCTCCGGCCATGTCGCACTTCATGTCAACCATGCCATCGGTCGGCTTCAGCGAAAGGCCGCCGCTGTCAAAGGTCACGCCCTTCCCCACCAAGCCGAGGGTTGGTCCGCCTGGGTTGCCGGTGTATCGCAGGATAGCGAGGCGTGCCGGACGTGTGGAACCCTGAGCGACACCGAGAAGCGAACCCATTCGCTCAGCCGCGAGTCGCGATTCATCCCAGATTTCAACATCGAATCCGTGTGTGCGGCCGCTCTCCGCAGCAGCCACCGCGAACGTCTCGGGGTAGAGATCGCACGGCGGCGCATTCACCAATTCGCGAGCCAACCACAACGCCTGCGATTCCGCCAGCACACGTGGAAGGGCCGCCGCATCGCCACCAACGAGCAGCAATTTTTCGGGGGCGAAGCGAGTCGGAGTCGTTTTGCGAACGCCCGGCCCCTGGCAACCCTGAGCAAGCCCGACACCTACTGCCAGCGTGAATTCCGGCGACGGAACCGCGAACGCAATCGTGCCGACTTTCTTCCCCGTGATGTGGCGAGCCGACGCTGCCGCTGCATCGTGCGCCGTTGCGCGAGTGGCTGCATCCGGTTTGCCAAGCCCAACGATCAGCAATCGCTTCGCGGCGATTCCGGTCGGGTTCAGCACGGGGATCAGTTCGAGATGCTTTCCGGTGAGATCGCCCGATTCGCGGAGTTTCGTGAGCAATCCGCCGGTCGCTGTGTCGATGGTCGCTGCGGCGCCAGACAGAGATTCGTTCGCCCAGACGCCGACCACGAGCCAATCGGCTGCCACGGTCGCAGGGGTCGCGGAAGAAATGTCGAAGGCGGTATTCGGTGTGGTAATCACGGGTTCTTCTTGAGCGGGTTCGCGGGTGCGAAGAGATCGAGCACATCCTCGACGTGCTTCACGAGCTTCGGGTCGGATTGCCGCAACGCGGCGATGAACCCCTTCGCGGTGTCATCGGGACAACAGAGAGCATAGCGAACGATGCAGCGCCGGACGATTGGCGCGGCGTGCGTCGGCTTCGCATACTGAGCCAGTACTTCAGTTGTGAGCTCCCAGTAGCCCCAGCGCCGCAAGTCCTCTATGGCCTGATCCGCGAGGTCGCCGTGCGGAAGCAGGGCCGCACAGCATTTCAGCACTTCGGCCTTACAGTCGTTACCACGAGTCGCCTGGAAGAACCGCACCGTCACGATCGTCGAAAGCCGCACAGAGTACGATTGTTTCGCGTCACCGAGAACGCCAGCAGCAAGCGCCCAACCGTCTTTCGGCGCGAGCAGAATGTAACCTGCGAGCAGTCCGCCGAACGCACCGGAGTTGCGTTCAGACGCGGGGCTGTCTTTCAGCAGAGCAGCCAGGAACGTAGCATCGTCGGGGCCACCGGAAACGCCGAGCAGAAACGCGAATACGCCGAGGCGTTCGGCTGGCGTTTCTGGACTGGCGAGTAACTTGCGGAGCTTCACTGAGTCGAACTGCTTCGACGCTTTGATGATGTCGGCATCGGAGGCGTGGGCCAACTCGAAGAACGCATCCGTGGCAACGGTGGCATCCGGAGATTCGAGTTGTTTGAAGAAGTAGCCGAGTTTCGTAGGTGCGTCGGCGTCGTCGAGCTTCGATGCAACCTTGAGGTATTCGACAATCGCTGCGGTTGCGGGTACGCCGAATGTCGGATCGAGTTTGCCGTTCGAGATGCCGCAGAACACGAGGTATTCCGTTGGCGTGTTACCAACCACGGGGAGGTAACTCCGCAGCGTGATGACGCCCTGCCCTGCCCGAGCAGCGTCATCTTTCAGGGCGGTCGTGATGTGGAGATCGGTGAAACCGTCATCGGTTTTGGGATCGAAGCGTGGGTTCTTCAACTGACCGTGCAGCACGGCTTTCGCTGCGGCGAAGTGCATTCGCAGAGTTTGCTTCGAGCGGAGTTCGCCAGCGCAGAATGTGCAGGCAATGGCCGGTGCGGGCGCGATTAGAGCGCAAAGGGCAACCACTACGGCGACGAAGCGGAACATGGGTGGCTCTCAAACGAATCCGGCGGTCGATCGGACCAACCCGAGCGACCGCCGTGTGATACCCGATTTGCCGCTCACGAGGGAAGATCAGCCCCCAGCCTTCGGTGGGTCCTTCTTCACGGTGCCAGCCGGTGGCGTCGGCGGCTTCTGCTCATCCTTCAACACTTCTTCGAGGAACTGCACTCGCTTCGGGTCTTTCTTCTTCGCGGCGACAACGTATTCCGCGGCTGCCGTGTTCTTCGGGTCGGCCCACGATGCAGCGATGGCGAACTTCAAGATCGCCCGTGCGATGATTGGCGTGCCGCCGTGCGATTCCTTCGCGGCGAGGGCCAGCACCGTTGGCGTTTCTTCCCAGAGCTTCCACTTTCGCATGTCCTCAATGGGCATGTCGGCGATGTCCGCATCCTCGATGAGCATCTTGATCGCCGCGAGCGTGTCGGCAGGCGGAATGACATCGGGGCGGAACTCACGGAAGAACCGGATCGTCTTCAGCGCCGCGTACTTCACCGGGAAGTCCTTGGTCTTGTCCTTCAGCAGCCCAATGAGGTACTCCCAACCCGCTTTCGGATCGAGCAGAATGTACCCAGCGACGACTCCATCAAGGCCACTCGTGTAAGCCTTATCCTTGTCGTCTAGCAAAGCGCGAATGGCCTTCGCATCCTCGGGCTTGCCGCAGTGACCGAGCAGCAAGCCGTACAGCCCGAAGCGGCTCCCGCGAGTGTTCGCGTCTTTCAGCCAGCGCAGAAGGACTGCGGGGGGCAGCTTCGAGCCGATTTCGCGAACTTCCTTGTACTCGGCGTAACCGAACTCGGAGTACGCATCCGAACTCACGACGATATCTGGGTCTTCGAGGTAGTCAAAGAAGTACCGCAACCGCGTGATGATGTCCTTCTGCTTGACCTCCATCGCCCCCTTCAGGTATTCGGGCAACTTGCTATCGGCGGGCACAGCTTCACCACGGTAGGCGTCGAGTTGCCCGTTGAAGATGTTGAAGAAGATCAGGTGCTTGGCGCTTTTGCCGTCTGGTGGAACGTATCGCGGAATAGTGATGCTTTTCTTGCCCTTAATAAGATCGTGCGGCTTGATAACAAGCTCGATGCTGAGTTCCGTGGTACCTTTTTGCGAGCCGGGATCACTCTTGTCGCGTGTCGCGTTCGAGAGAGTCCCGAACAGGATGAAGTCGGCTTGTGCGACTTCCCCTGTGAGCGTGGTTCCGGTCGGTGAGCAGAATGGGCAGGCGGATGCAGGGGCAGCATTCAAGAGAAGCCCAGCGACGATCGCCGGGACAATGAAGCGTAAATTCATGTGGTGAGCCTCGCAGCGTGACAGGGTCACTCACATTATTCCCGTGAGCAGTCATCCACGGCAACCCGCAACTCACGAACGGCGAAGTATATTACGACGTTAGACCGGCTTCCAGCTCCGCGAGGCGGCCTTCCACGAGCTTCACGACGTGCTGTGCTTCAGCGGGAATGCCTGCTCGCATCGCGTCGAGATAGAACCGCGATTTCTTCACTGTGTTGCGGCGACCGTTCACGGTGAAGCTCTTGCAATCGCCCGCATTGTCGTAGACGTCCGCGAGTTTTAACACCTTCGCTTGCCAGTCGGCAGCGGCCAACCCCTTGGCGTATTCTTCCTCGCGAATGTCATGTTCCAACCGCATATCTTTGGTGAGCGCTGCGACCCACTTCGCGACCACAGGCCCGAAGCGTTCGATGATGTCGTCGAAGTCGGTGGTGGTGTCCTCGATGGTGTCGTGCAGGATCGCGGCAGCGAGCATTTTGGGATCTTCGAAGCCGAAGATGTGCCTGACGACGAGACACACGCGAAACGGGTGCGCGATGTACGGCGTCTGGTTATCCTTGCGAAGTTGGCTCTTGTGGGCGCGAGCCGCGAACGATGCGGCCTGAAAGATGATGTCGTTCGGATCGGACATTTGATTAACCTCCGGGTTCGCCTGGAACGGTGTCTCTTCCCACAATAGCGGGTGTTCACCCCCACCGGGAGGCACACATGCATCGCCAGTCGTTCGCGGCCATCGGGTTGGTGTTGCTCGGAGCTGTCGCATTGTTCGCGGTAACACGGTCGCCGCAACCGCCAGAAAAGATCGAGCCGAAGCCGATGGTCGAGGCGAAGCCGATGGAGCGCGTGCTTCCAGGGCTTCGCAAAGATGGATCGGTTCAGCTTCCGAATCAATGGTCGCTGCGGCCAGCAGGTCGGCAACTCGAACTCGGCGACTTCCCCGTGAACATCGCACTCCACCCCACTGGCGAGTTCGCCGCAGTGCTGTGTGCG
The DNA here is from genome assembly GCA_021413735.1 of Planctomycetota bacterium. Lineage (GTDB taxonomy): Bacteria > Planctomycetota > Planctomycetia > Gemmatales > Gemmataceae > Gemmata. The sequence continues at coordinate 97,829 of JAIOPV010000039.1, read as the reverse complement.
GGTTACCGTGAACACGAAGTCATCATTGTTGACCTGAACGCCACCCGCACCCGCATCATTTCGCGAGCGCCGATCGTGCAAGGCTTCTACGGGCTGACTTTCTCGCCGGATGGCAGGCAGCTCCTCGCGAGCGGCGGCGAGTACGAACGAGTCGAGGTCTTCGACTTCGACCGTGGTTATCTCGTGAAGTCGCGTCCGATTGATGTGAGCGTCGGAAAGCCAAACGTGAAGGCGGTTGTGGCTGGAATCGTGTTCGACACGACCGGCCGAGACTTGCTCGTGGCGGTGCCGTGGGCCGATGCCGTCGTGCGTGTGCCACTCGTGAATCCCGACAACAAGAAGATCATTCCGATGGTCGCGGTTGCTCCGAAAAAGGAGCCGGGTAAGGGCGAACCACCCAGCCCACCCGACGGCCGCAAGGAAGACAAGAAAGACACTCAGATCGACCCCGCTGCTCCATATGAGCCAGAGTTCTACCCGTATACCTGCCTCGCTGACCCGAACGGCAAGCGTGCGTTCGTTTCGCTGTGGGCACGCGGAGCAGTTGGCATCATCGACCTGGAAAAGAATGTCGTTGTGGAAACGTGGCCAACGGCCGAGCATCCCACCGAAATGGTGCTGAGTCCGAAAGGCGATACGCTGTACGTCGCGTGTGCGAACTCCACGAAGGTCAGCGTGTTCGACACTGCCACGGGCAAGCCGCTTCAGACGATTCACTGTGCGCTTTATCCGGGGGCACCGAATGGCAACACGCCGAATAGTTTGGCGATTACACCCGACGGCGAAATGCTGTTCGTCGCCAACGCGGACGCGAACAACCTCACCGTTCTGAACGTCACTGACCCCAAGAACGCGAAGCCGCTCGGGTTCATTCCGACTGGCTGGTATCCGACGTCGGTGCGGTACAACGCGAAGGACAAGAACCTCTACTTCACGAATGGGAAAGGGCTGAGTTCCAAGTCGAACCGCAACGGGCCGAACCCGCTGAACCCGGCCTCGCGGAATCTTCGCGAATACATCGGCGAACTGCTCACGGGCACGCTCGGCATCCTCAAGGTGCCGACGCCCGAGACGATGGCGAAGTTCAGCAAGGAAGCGTATGCGTGTAGTCCGCTACGTGCTGGAAACGCAGTTCGTTCCGACGATGTGGAAGCTGGCAATCCCATCCCGAAGAAACTCGGCGATGCGAGCCCGATCAAGCACGTCATCTACATCGTGAAAGAAAACCGCACTTACGATCAGGTGTTCGGCGACATCAAAGAAGGCAACGGCGAGCCTGAGCTCTGCCTGTTCCCGGAGTCGGTCACGCCAAACCATCATAAACTCGTTCGCGAGTTCGTGCTGCTCGACAACATCTACGTCGATGGTGAAGTGTCGGCCGATGGTCACGAGTGGACAATGGGGGCTTACGCGACCGACTTCGTGGAGAAGATTTGGCCGTTGAGTTATCGCGGCGGGAAGATTTACGGCTACCCGAGCGAGGGTCACAAGGATCTCATCGCACGCGGCAGCGGCGGCTATTTGTGGGATAAGTGTGCCGAGGCGAAGGTGAGTTACCGCACTTACGGCGAGTGGATTACGAACGGCAAGAAGAACGCCGACGGCACCTTCGCCGACAGCAAGCCGACCGTGAAGGCACTCGAAGGCAAGTTCGACCCGCAGTTCCGTGGGTACGATCTCGATTATCCGGACGTGAAGCGAGCCGACCGGTTCATCTCGGAATTGAAGCGATTCGAGGCCGCCGGCGACATGCCACAAATGCAAGTGTTGCGGTTACCGAACGACCACACAGCCGGCACGAAGGTCGGCAGCCCAACAGTCACGGCAATGGTGGCAGACAACGACCTCGCGCTCGGAATGGTGGTGGAAGCGGTCAGCAACAGCAAGTTCTGGAAGGACACGGCCATTTTCGTGATCGAGGACGACGCCCAGAACGGTCCCGATCATGTGGACGCTCACCGCGTAGTGGCGCTCGTCATTTCGCCGCACACGAAACGCAAGTTCGTCGATTCCACGCTGTACTCGACCACGAGCATGTTGCGGACGATGGAACTGATCCTTGGTCTTCAGCCAATGAGTCAGTTCGACGCAGCCGCGAAGCCGATGTACAACTCGTTCAGCGCGAAGCCGGACTTCACGCCGTTCAAACATGAACCCGCGAAGGTGAATCTCAAGGAGATCAACCTGCTCGGCGGCTTCGGTGCGCAGTGGATGGAAAAGCAGAACCTCGCGAAAGAAGACACACTCGACGATCTGCTTTTCAACGAGATCATCTGGAAGGCCGTGAAGGGTGCGCAGAGCCGCACGCCACCACCGGTGCGGGCCGCGTTCTTCGTGCCGGTGAAGGCCGAGAAGCACGACGACGATGACGATGATTGATTCGTTTAGCCGCAACCCGAAGGGGAGCGCGTGAGGCCATTGGAGTGACCATGTTCCTGGGAATCGAGATCGGCGGCACGAAGCTCCAACTCGGGCTTGGCCTCGGCGACGGCGTTATCACGGCGCTGTGGCGAGGCACCGTGAACCGCGACGAGGGCGGCGAAGGGATTCGCAAGCAGATCGTCGCGGCCGTGCCGGAGTTGCTCGCGAAGGCTCAGATAGATCGAGGACAGCTTCGTGGCATCGGCATTGGCTTCGGCGGCCCGACAGACGACAAATCGCAGACGGTTATCAAGTCACACCATGTCGCGGGATGGGATAACTTCCCGCTCGCAAGCTGGGTGAGCGATCTCGTAGACGTGCCAGCCGTGGTGTGCAACGACGCCGACACGGCTGGTCTCGGCGAAGCGTTGTTTGGTGCGGGCAAGGGACTGTCGCCGATCTTCTACATCACGGTGGGCACAGGAATCGGCGGCGGTCTCATCATCGACGGCGAGATTTACCGCGGAGTCGGCAAGGGTGCGACCGAAATCGGACATCTTCTGGTGAACGACCTTTCCGGCGAACGGCTCGTGATTCTAGAGGAAACGTCGGCTGGCTGGGGCATCGAAGCGACAGCGGCGCGGCTTCGCAAGGAACGCGACTGGGGTGCGGGCCTCGGCGATGGCCCGCTAACCGTGAAGCGGCTCGCCAACGCTGCTCACGCAGGCCATGCGGAATCCCGTGCGCTGCTGGGTCTCGCTGTGGAGCGGCTGGCGTTGGGGGTTCGCCAAATGATAACGCTTCTGTGCCCGCGGCGAGTCGTCATCGGCGGGGGAGTGTCACTGATTGGCGAAGACCTCTTCTTTGAGCCGATCCGTCGCTTCCAGGTGGAACACGGCATGGGAGCGTTCGCAGGATTGACTGACATCGTGCCAGCGGCGCTTGGCGAAGAGGTTGTGATTCACGGGGCGCTGGCGTTGGCTCGCAAGAAGTCCGGCGGGTAAACTGCAAGCACGAAGGAGGATATCAGAATGACCACGCCCGCCATCGGTGCCGCGAAGAAGCTCATGACGATCGACGAGTATTGGGACTTCGTCAACCGGCCCGAAAACATGGACCGACTCTTCGAACTCCGTCGTGGGGAGGTGATCGAGATGTCACACCCAAAGATGCCCCATGGAATCGTCTGCGCACGGATCAGCACTCAACTCCAGAACTACGCTGATCGCGTTAATATCGGATTCGTGTTATCGAACGATACCGGCGTAGTTCTCTCTGAAAAGCCTGGCACTGTGGTGGGGCCGGATGTTGCTTATTGCGTCAGCGCGAACAACTACGACGATGTCGAGCCGAAATGGGCCGAAACTCCACCGGTTCTGACGGTTGAAGTGCTGTCTCCAAGCGACAAAACGACTGAAGTGAATGACAAGATTGCCGAGTATATCCGGGCCGGAGTAAAAGTGGTGTGGCTCGCTGATCCCGAGACGAAAACTGTTGCCGTCTACCGCCCGAACCATCACCACGTTGTCCTGAAGACTGCCGGGCAACTCCTCGGCGGCGACGAGTTGCCCGGCTTCTCGTGCAAGGTCGCTGACTTCTTCCGGCTCCCCGGCGACCGCCTCGCACCACCAGCAGCGACATGAACAGCATTCGCATCAAGATTTGCGGCGTCACCACGCCCGAAGACGCTCGGTTCGCGGCCGACGCTGGGGCCGACGCGATTGGCCTGAACTTCTACCCCAAATCGCCACGGTTCGTCACGCCGACGCAAGCCGCCACGCTCGTGCGAGTGCTGCCAGCGTTCACTGCGCCGGTCGGGGTGTTCGTCGGAATGCCGCTGCGTCAGGTGTGTACAGTTGCGTTCCAACTCGGGTTGCGGGGCGTTCAGACCTATGACGAACGCCCGCCGGAAGAAGACACGTTCCCGTTCGCACACGTTCCGGCTTTTCGCGTGAAAGATGCTGCCGGATTGGAACAGATTCGGAAATTCGTCGAGGCCGCCACAGCCGAGAACCGCCGCCCAGCGGCGGTTCTCATCGACTCGTTCGTCGCTGGCGAAATGGGTGGCACCGGACACGTCGCGCCGTGGGAATTGCTTCGCGGTTTCGACCCCGGCGTGCCCGTCATTCTTGCCGGCGGACTCACTCCCGAGAACGTCGCCGAGGCGATTGCCGTCGTGCGTCCGTGGGGCATCGACGTGGCGAGCGGCGTCGAATCGGCTCCCGGAAAGAAAGACCCCGACAAGGTTGCGCGATTTGTGAAGTTTGCCCGTCAAGCGGTTTCACTTCACGAATCTCGTTGAGCCGGCGCATTTCGTCCTTACAATAGCCGACGTAACCCGGATACAGCATTGGACTCCGGCACCACACACCACGGGAACTCGGTATGAGCGCAGGTTACTGGCTGGGCGTCGATCTCGGCGGGACAAAGATCCTGTCCGGGTTGTTCGACGACGACCTGAAGCTGCTCGCGCGCTCCAAACAACCCACGTCGGCCGAGGGTGGGGCGGCGGGCGTTTTCGGCCGAATTGTGCAGGGCGTCGAAGCCGTTCTCAAAGAGGCCAACGTCGAACCCGAACAGATTCGCGGCATGGGCATCGGCATTCCCGGCCAGATCGAACTCGGCACAACCAAGGTGAAGTTCGCCCCGAATCTCGACTGGCACGATGTCGATCTGAAGCCACTCATGCCCGCATCCTGGCGCTGGCCGTTGGTGGTCGAGAATGACGTGCGAATGGGCACTTACGGCGAGTTTGCGCACGGAGCCGCACGCGGAGCGAAAAATGTTCTTGGCGTGTTTGTTGGCACCGGCGTCGGTGGCGGGTTGATTCTCAACGGCGAACTGTTCTCGGGGTTCAACGGCAACGCGGGCGAAATCGGTCACATCATTCTGCACTGGCGGCAAGGCACCGAACTGGAAGGTATCGCCGGTCGGAAGCACATGATGAAGCGTGCCAAGGAGATTCTCGACGATTCGCCGAAGCGTGTTCGCAAGGAATGGAAGGGCATCGACCTCGCGGGCGTGCGCAGTTCGCAACTGGCCGAGTACTACCAGAAAGACGACCCGATCGCGGTGCAACTCGTCGATGACGCGGCGCGTGCCCTCGGGGCGGCTCTCGGCAGCGTGGTGAACTTCCTCAGCCCCGAAGTGATCGTGATTGGTGGCGGCGTCACCGGGGCACTCGGCGACACGTTCATCGAGCGAATCTGGGAGATCGCCCAGCGGTATACTCTTCCGGGAGCGGCGACTGGCGTTCGCTGCGTTTCGGCTTCGCTCGGCGACGACTCGGGCATCATCGGATGCGCTGCCTACGCGAAATCTCGCCCGGCCGCACTTATGGCGGTTGGCGTGGCCTAAATGTTCGGGTCTGTCGGGTATACCGGGTATCGGGTATTCGGCGAAAGCCAACGGCTCCCGTTCTTCCCGATACCCGATACCCGATACCCGATATCCGCCGATGAACCCCGACTGGCGCACTCGCTACGACCTTGCCATCGAAGCCGCTCACAAGGCTGGCGACCTCGCTCGAACCTATTACGAAAGCACGTTCGCTGTCGAACACAAAGCCGACAAAAGCCCCGTCACCATCGCAGATAAGCAGGCCGAAGAGCTCATCCGCTTCATGGTGACGAAAGCATTCCCCAACGACGGTTTCTTGGGTGAGGAGTTCGGCGACCAGCCAGGCTCCAGTGGCTTCCGCTGGATCATCGACCCCATCGACGGCACAAAGTCGTTCATTCGCCACGTTCCGATCTGGGCCACACTCATCGGCCTGGAATACCAGGGCGAACAGATCGGCGGCATCGCGTACATTCCCGTTTTCGGCATGACTTACCGGGCACTTCGCGGCGACGGCGCGTTCATGAATGAACGCCAGATTCGCGTTTCCAATGTGTCCACGCTCGCCGACTCGTTGCTGTGTTATTCCAGCATTGGCTGGTTCACACGCGCCAAACGCGAGAAGGCGTTCCTGGAGTTGGCGAACCGCACATCACGACAGCGAGGCTACGGCGACTTCTACGGCTTCGTGTTGGTCGCGGAGGGGGCGGCCGATGTGATGCTCGAACATGGCGTGAATGCGTGGGACGTGGCCGCGACAAAGGCCATCGTCGAAGAAGCGGGCGGACGATTCACAGATTGGGACGACAACCCGACGATCTTCCGCCCCGACGTGCTGGCCACCAACGGGAAAGTTCACGCCGAGACACTCTCGATCCTCAAGAATGCGTAAATCGGTTGCCGACCGGACACTCCTCTCGAACAATAGCAGGACCGGACTTCTCCGGTCCCACCTGAATCCTTTCCCCGCCCTTCGGAGTCGACGACGATGATTCGTTTCCGGTTTCTGGCTTTGGTGGCTGCGATTGCCGCCATCTCGGCCGCCTCAGCAACCGCCGCTGAATGGGCGACCGTCAAGGGCCAGATTTTGTTTCCCAAAGATAAGCCCATCCCCAAACGGGACGCGCTGACCGTCACGCAGGACAAGGATCACTGCCTGAAGGACGGCGATATTCTCGACCAATCCGTGATCGTGAACCCGAAGAACAACGGCATCAAGAACGTGGTCGTGTGGCTCCGGCCCGACGACAAGGACCCAAAGGCGAAGTTCACCGCGGAACAAATCAACCCGGACGATGCGAAGCGAAAACCGGTCGATGTCACAATCGACCAGCCGTGCTGCATGTTCGTTGATCGCATCACCACGGCACGCCCAGGCGACAAACTCGTCGTGAAGAACTCGGCCCCGGTGGCACACAATTTCTTCTGGAGCAGCGGCAGCAACGGCGAGTACAACGTGACTGTGCCGAAGATGGAGAAGTGGACAATGCCGGAAGCCATCAAGGCAGAAGGTCCGCCGATTCAGTACAAGTGCACGATCCACGGTTGGATGACGGGTTACGTTCGCGTCTTCGATCACCCCTACTACGCGGTAACGGATGCCGACGGCAAATTCGAGATCAAGAACGCACCGGTCGGGAAGTTCCGCATCGTGTACTGGCACGAGAACGGATTCCGCGGCGGCGCGCCAGGTCGCTTCGGTGACGAGATCGAGATCAAGGTGAGCGTCGTGGCGTCAGCCCGACGGTGCTTCAGAATCGCTGTTTGCGTTCTCAAACACACCGTCGGGCTGACGCCACGACGCTCACATTCACCCCACATTCGCCGCGATGCGGCTCCGCACTTCTTCCTTCCGTTCTTTGCGATGTTTCAGACTGGCCCCGATCAAATCCCGGAACAACGGATGCGGTTGCGTCGGCTTCGACTTGAACTCCGGGTGGCACTGCACAGCCACGAACCACGGATGCGATGGCAATTCGATCGCTTCTACCAAACTCCCATCCGGACTTGTGCCTGAAATGACCAAGCCTTTCGCAGCCAGCAGTTCGCGGAAGTTGTTGTTCACCTCGTAACGGTGACGATGACGTTCACTCACCACATCGGCTGCATAAGCCGCATGTGCCTTGCTTCCTGGCAACAGGTGACACGCATACGCTCCGAGCCGTTGCGTGCCGCCGAGCTTTGTGACCTCTTGTTGCTCTTCGAGCAGGCAAACCACAGGGCTCGGCGTCGCCTTGTTGAACTCTGTGCTGTTCGCCTCGGCCAAGCCCGCCACGTTTCGGGCGAACTCGATCGTCGCACACTGAAGGCCCAGACAGATGCCGAAGAACGGCAAGCCCGTCTCACGAGCGAAGCGAATTGCGTCGATCTTGCCTTCGATGCCACGCTTGTCGAAGCCCCCCGGCACTAGCAACCCATCCACTGACGCCAATGCTTTCGCAGCCCCTTCCACCGAGAGCTTCTCCGAGTCGATGCGAACGACCTTCACTTTTGCGTGGTGTGCAATGCCTGCGTGGTCGAGCGCCTCGTAGACACTCTTGTAGGCGTCGCGATGCTTCACATACTTCCCGACGAAGCCAATGCTGACCTCATGTGCCGGGTTCTTGATCCGGTCGAGCATCCGTCGCCAGTCGTCCATCTGAAGTGGCTTCGGTAATACCAGTCCGAGCTTGTCGGCGATCAGTTCTTCAACCTTCTTGTCGGCAAAGCCCAGCGGCACCTCGTAGATGCTCAGTTCCTTGTCTTTTTCCTCGATCACCGCTCGACGTTCGACATTACAGAACTGAGCGATCTTCTCGCACTCGCCCTCGGGGATCTCGCGTTCCGTTCGGCAGATCAGCACATCGGGCTGAATACCGATCTTGCGAAGTTCCATGACGCTGTGTTGCGTCGGCTTCGTTTTGAGTTCGCCCGCTGCCTTGAGATACGGCACGAGTGTGAGATGCACGAACAGGCAGTTCTGCCGACCGGCATCGAGTGCGAACTGACGAATCGCTTCGTAGTACGGCATCCCTTCGATATCGCCGACGGTGCCGCCGATCTCGGTCAGCACAACATCGACGCCAGGCGTCGCGAGCTTTCGGATGCAGTTCTTGATTTCGTCGGTGATGTGAGGAATGACTTGAACCGTCTTGCCCTTGTAGTCGCCGCGTCGCTCTTTCTCGATGACCGAAAGATAGATTTTGCCAGTGGTGTAGTTGCAGTCGCGATTCAGCGGGGCGTGGGTGAAGCGTTCGTAGTGCCCAAGGTCGAGGTCGGTTTCGGCTCCGTCGTCGAGGACGTAGACTTCGCCGTGCTGGTAAGGCGACATCGTGCCCGGATCGACGTTGATGTACGGGTCCATCTTCTGCATTCGCACATTCAGCCCGCGTCGTTCGAGAAGCATTGCAATCGAAGCGGACGTAAGCCCTTTGCCGAGCGAACTGACGACGCCGCCGGTAACGAAAATGTGCTTTGTTGCCATAAAGTGCGATCCTCGGCGGGTGGACTAACGGCGAGCGGGGGACTCACGTCCCCCGAGTGTTGCGCAGCTCGCCACGCAATCAATATATCGCCCGCAGCCCGCCCCACCAATTATCGCACTTTGCCAAGTCGTGTGAAGCAGCCTTCACGCGGCCCGTCGCGTTCCACCATCCCGATACGTCCGGACAAATTCGGCGTAATCGGCCGGTGTGTCGATGCCGCGATGAGCGTGTTCGACCAACCCAACGCGGATGGTTCCGCCGGTGCCGAGGACGCGAAGTTGTTCCAGCTTCTCGGCCTGTTCCAGCGGGTGCGGGGGGGTTGTCGCAATCTTGAGCAAAAAGCTCTGACGATATGCGTAGACCCCGAGATGCTGAAGGAACTGTGCTGGTCGTGCCGAGAAGTCCGGTTCACCATCGCGAACCATCGGGATCGGTCGGCGCGAAAAATAGAGCGCACGCCCGCCGGCATCGCACACCACCTTCACCACGTTCGGATCGAGATAGCTCTCTTTCGACCTGATTGGAACCGCAAGCGTCGCCATGTCGGAAGCTGGATCGGCCATCAACCCCGCGAGCAAATCGAGAGCGGCGGGTTCCATCTGCGGTTCGTCGCCCTGAACGTTCAGCACGACATCGGCAGGTAGATGCGCCGCGACTTCAGCGATGCGATCGGTGCCTGAGACGTGGTCGGCGCGAGTCATCACGACGCGGCCCCCAAACCCGCGAACCGCGTCGTAGATGCGTTCATCGTCGGTAGCGACGATCACTTGTGCCCCACACTTTGCTTGCATGGCGCGTTCGTAGGTGTGCTGGATGAGATATTTGCCGGTTTCGCGAAGGAGCGGCTTGGCGGGAAGGCGGGTTGAAGCGTATCGGGCGGGAATGACGATTGCAACGCGCATGGGCCGAACCTCCATGTCCGGGAATGCTGAGGGATTCGCTCTCCGGATTAGATCGGCATTCGGAGGGTTAGCACAAGCCGAAAATCCGCACGCAAATCAGCGATTGCCCGCCGTCGTGAATCGCAGGGTCAAAGAAAACGGCGGGCAAGCCCGCCGCGAAATCGATCACCGTGGCTTGTTCGGGCTTGTGGCTCGCCCGTTGCCACCGAGGAACGAGTTGATTCGCTGTTTGAGTTTTCGGTGTGCGGTCGTGTCACCCTTGGCGAGTTGCTGAACGTCGCGGAAGTTCAGCCCTGGGTCGGGAAACGGGAGTCTGGCGAGAGCTTCGTCGAGATCGCCGACGAGCGAGTAGCGGTTGTCTTCGCCTGTGGCGACTTCGACGCCGAGATCGCGTAGTGCTTCGAGGTCGCGGTAGTAACCGCGCACATCGAGTTTGAGTCGTCGGAGCAACTGCTGTCGTGTCTGTGGTCCGTCGCCCAGAAGGGTGAGCAGACGATACAACCGAGCAGCGCGCAGATTGGTGAGAGTGACCGAGGTGGCCTCCACCTTCTTCCTCCCCATGTCGACTCCCGCCCAGCAGGTGGAGCGACCGCACATCCTTGTTCGCCGCTGGAACGGCATCCGCGTCCAGACATCGTGTCCGCCGCCTTCCGTTGGGCATGATCGTAGGGACGAGTTGCGGGGAAAGCAAGTTGCTGTTTGCCGGGAAATCAGAGAACGTTCAGATTCGGTCGGTCGGTTCCAAGGATGAGTGACAACGCGTTGTCACTCACAACCTCATAACGAAGCCGTCGAACCCCCACATTTCACTGGGAATACCGTGAGTATCTGGTTGCCTGTCAATCGGATTGACACCATAAGAACATCTTGCCCCTACCGATGGACACGCGAACGCTGCCGAATGAGTTCATCCACGATTGCCCCGAAGAGAAGCGTCAGGCCGATCACAACGGGGATCACGTCGCTCTTGTCGCCGCGGAAATTCACGAGGTTTTCAAGCACAGGCAGCACCATCGCCCCGAGTACCATACCAACAGCTGTGCCTTCCCCGCCCCGCAAACTGCACCCGCCGAGCACCGCACCGAGAATCGCATACAGTTCCCAGGTGTACCCCGCGTTGTTCGACTGCAACGATGGTGCGTCAAGGAACAACAGAATCCCCCCGAGGCTGCCGAGCGCAGAACACACGACATAGACAGAAACCCGTTGCCGATTCACGTTCACACCCGCGTATTTTGCCGCCAACTCGCTGTGCCCAATCGCGTACCAATATCTGCCGTAAGCCGTGCGGTGAAGGAAGAAACCCACCACTCCCGCAAGGATGATGAGCAGGATGAACTGTGCGGGGAACAGCAGTTCGCCATCTGTGGGAGCCTTCCCGATGAGCAGATAGCGCAGCGTTCGCAGCGGGTCGTTGAACTCGCGGTGAGCTTCAATCACGCTGGTCATGCCGACTGTGCCTCGCATCGGTTGCGCGAGGAGTTGCGCGACGCCGCGAAAGATGAACATGCCGCAAAGGGTCACGAGAAACGGTTGCACTTTCAGCCGCGTGATGAGCAACCCGTTCGTGAAACCCACCAACGCCCCGAACAAAATCACAAGCGGAACGGCTGCGTAAGGATGAACGCCGTCGTTCATCAGAATCCCGAACAGGACCGCCGCACAGCCGACCACAGCCCCAAGCGAAAGGTCGATGCCGCCAACGATGATGACGAGAGCCGCGCCAAGCGTGACGACGCCGTAGCGACCCTGGAGGTTGGCGACGCTGATGAGGTTGTCGGGCTTCCCGGCGTTCGGGTCCGACGCGATGAGGGCTGTGTACAGAACCACGAGCAACCCCAGCACGCCCAAAATCCGTGTCACGTCGCGGTCCCTCCGGTCGCCAGCCGCATGACGGCTTCTTCGGTCAGCACACCGTGCAGTTCACCGGCCACCTTGCCCTCGTGCATCACAACCACGCGGTCGGACATGCCGAGAAGTTCTTCCATATCGCTGGTAATCATCCACACCGCGACGCCCTTGCCCACCAGGTCGTCGATCAGTGCGTAGATTTCTGCTTTTGCCCCGACATCAACGCCTCGCGTCGGTTCATCGAGGATCAGCACCTTCGGACCGCGAGCGAGCCACTTCCCGTACACGACCTTCTGCTGATTCCCACCCGAGAGCAAACCGACCGGCTGCGCTGCCGATGGTGTCTTCACGCGAAGCCGATCAATCCACGTTCGGTGCAACTCAGCTTCTTGCGCACGAGCAACACCGAATGGCGTGCTGATTTGCGCCAGGTTCGGCAGGCTGAGATTGAATCCCACGCTCTGAGGCAGCACCAACCCATGCAATCGGCGATCTTCCGGGACGAGCAGCACACCAGCCGCGATCGCGTCAGCCGGTGAACGCACCTGTAACGGCTGGCCATTCAGCAGGATTTCGCCTTCAACGACGTGTCGCACACCGAAGACGGCTTCGGAGAGTTCCGTTCGCCCTGCACCGACAAGTCCGGCCATTCCGAGGATTTCGCCCGCTCGCACTTCAAACGACGCGGGTATGTCTGGACCACCACGATACAGGAGGTTCCGAACGGTGAGCACGGCAGGAGCATCGGCAGCGGTCTTGTGAGTCTTGGGGTAGAACTGCTTGAGATCGCGACCGACCATCAGCCTGACCATATTGTCGTGCGTGATGTCAGCCTTCGCCAATTCCCCCGCGTTGCGACCATCTCGCAGAACGATGACACGATCAGCACATTGCTTCACTTCCGCGAGCCGATGCGAGATGTACAACACGGACACATTCGCAGCCTTCAGCCCGGCGATCACTTCGTAGAGCGTCTCGGTTTCTCGCTGCGTGAGGCTCGATGTCGGCTCATCCATGATGAGGATGCGAACGTCGGTCCCGAGTGCTCGCGCGATCTCGACAAGCTGCTTTTCGCCGGGAGGAAGTGATTCGACTTTGGCGAAAGCGCGATCAACGGGCAAACCCACTCGCGTGAGCAATTCCTTGCCGCGTTCAGCCATCGCCCGGCGATTCAGTACCCGCAACCCACCGCCGACGGTGACCTCACGACCCAGGAACAGGTTGTCGATGACCGTCAGGTTCTCGGCGAGATTGAGTTCCTGGTGAATGAGGATGACGCCAGCAGCAGCAGCAGCGCCTGGGGACGCGAAGTGAGCAGGCTGCCCATCGAGAACCACTTCGCCCGCGTCGGCTTGGTAGACCCCCGCGACAATCTTCATCAACGTGGATTTGCCCGCTCCGTTCTCACCGACGATCGCGAGAACTTCGCCCGGCGCGAGCGTGAGCGAGACTCCATCCAGGGCAACGACCCCAGGGAACTCCTTGCGAGCATCGGTAACTTGCAATCGAGGGGTGGTCATGAGTGGGCGAGAAACGCAAGAGTTGAACTGTTCAGCCGTGAAGAGGAACGCGAAACCTTCCGCACTCCGCTTCACGGCTGACCCAGCGGTTTACTTTCCCACCGATTTCAGATCATCCCGCAGTTTCGCCTCGAAATCGGCGACCTTGGGGAACTTCACGAGCAGTCCGTTGATGGTTTCATCCGGGCCACCATCCTTCGTCACGACGCGGTACGGGATCGGGTCTTTCACCAGCTTCGAGTCGTCGCCGCGAGCCTTCGCGGCAAGCGCCTCGACAGACTTGTAGCCATACATGAACGGATCCTGAACGACCGTGCCGATCACTTCGCCATCGGCAATTCCTTTGAGCGTCAACCAGTTTTCGTCAAAGCCAACGACTTTGATGTCTTTCAGCATTCCTCGGGACCGAGCCTCGCTCATGATCGCCGGCGGGTTGTAGGCATAAAGACCGATCATACAGAGGTCGGGCAATCCTTGGACGCGACCCAACACGGCCCCTGCCACGGGCGAAGCGTTCGTCGGGCTCCCGTCTTGTTTCGCCTCGCCATCGACCAGGAAATACTGACCGAATTGCTTGCCAGCAAGTTTGGGATTCACGGGGTGATTTGCTGGCGTGCCTGTCGCATCTTTCTGACCAGCCAGTTCGTCGAGCACGCCTTGCGTTCGTGCTGTGCCGTTGGCCGACTTCGTGTCGCCAATGAAGATCGCGACCGTGCCCCCCTTCGGCAATGCCTTCTTCACAAGGCGACCAACCGCTTTGCCCGCTTCATAATTGTTGATTCCGATGTAGCACAGACGTCCCGTTTGGTCGGCGTCGTTGTCCATCGTGATGAGGGGAACTTTCTTCGCGATGCGGGTGAGGTCCTCGGTCTGATTCTTCGGGTCGATCACGCTGACTGCGATACCGTTGACGCCTTGTTTCACCCACGAGTCGACAATCTGCATTTGAGCGGCTGCGTCGAAGTCCTTCTCCAGTTGCCGGAATTGCAGATCGACGTCGGCTTCCTTGGCGGCCTTGGTGGCACCTGCCTCGGCGATGCTCCAGAACTCCGCTGTGCAGTTCGTGACAACAGCGATTTTGATCTTGCCCGACTTGTTGCTGCATGCAGGCAACGAAGCCAACACCGCAGTTAAGGCAACGACCACGAACAGACGAAGCAATCGAAACACGGCATCACCCGCGATAATGGGAGAAGGGTCGGGTAATTCGTAAAGGTTGTTTACAAAATACCCGGCTGCTGCGAACTGGCAAGCCACAACCCGACGAAAACCGATGTTCGTTTGGAGTTTTCGCCGCTTGTGGCATCGCCCGCCTGCCCTGCCCTCACGGTTCGCGATCGCTGCGGTCGAGCCGTTCGAGAGTGCGAAGCCGTTGCTCTTGATCCCAGAGCGAGATGGTTACCGACAGGCCAAATAGTCCAACGAACAATCCGAGGGTGGCATCCGAAGTTGAAACCCACACCGCGACAACCGGCGAACTCAACGCTGCGACGAAGATCGGAAGCGATCGCACGAACGACGCGAAACGCAGCGGATTCGGTGCCGTTGGCACAGACGCCTTGCCTTCGCTGGGCAGGGGGCCAACCTCTTCCTCTTCGATCTGTGGTTCCACTGTGCGGGGTTCGCCGATCCACCGAAACCAAACATACCCACACAAGCCAGCGAACACGCCCCCGACTGCGAAGCCCAACGAAGAACTCACCTGACTCGGTAGCACACCCGCGAAGTTGATGATTGCGATTTCGCTCAAGACCGTTCCGAGAGTTGTTGTGAATCCCAGCACGAAACCCCAGTAGGCGACCGCGAGATGGGCTGGCTTCAGCAACAACCACCCTGCGATAACGCCCACAAACAGACCCCACGCCCCGCCATAAAGCGAGTAGAGGATGGGGAAGCCGGGACCATCAGAAATGTCATACCCAAGAAATGTTCGACCCAGAAGAATCCCGAGTGCCCACGCACCACCAGCACCCACCGCCCCGGTCGATGCCCACTTCGCGAGGTCAATCGCAGCGTTGAATTGCGTCATCATTCCCTCGGGTGGGCTTTTGCTCCCGAAGACAATGACGCCCGATCAGTGATCCCATTTCGGCGGCGTAGCGGAGTCGCTCATCTGTTTTTGCAGATCCACACCGCGTTTGGATTGCCTTAACAGCGGTTCCACGCGGTCGAGTTCGGCCTCGTCGAAGCCAGCTCCCTTCAGCAACTCTCGCGATAATTTCGCAGGATTATCTGAGGAGGCAGGTTTCGCTCCTCGTGGATGCCGTCGCTCGTGATACGCGATCTCGGCCTCACGCCCGAGATCAGTCGGAGTGCCGCCACCCACCACCGCCCCGCCCGGAAGTGCGGCATCGGGAATCGTATCGCGGTCGCCGCCGGCTCGCTTAACACCGCGTTTCTCGGCGATCATTTGCCCGAGTTCCGTACACAGCACAGCCGCGAGTTCGGCCTCCGTCTTGCACTTCTTCACAAGCCCTTTGCTAATGAACAACTCCTCCGTTCCTCGGTGGTACAGCGCCACTTCCGGGATATCCATCATGTAGAAGTGGGGTTCGATGCCCGTGAACACGTTTTGCGTATTGATCCGCCGACCAAGCATCTCGACTTGCTGGCTGGTTTCCAGATGATCGGCCGGAATCTTTGGATCGCCCGGCGTCTTTACCTTTTTCCAGTTTTGACCGACCGGATCGCCACCGATGCCGTTCTTGAATAGCGACGACCCCTCAAGGAGTGCGCAACCCGTGCAGGCCAGGCACGCAGAAACGACGGCCGCGATGCCGAGTGCGGGGCGGAGCATGATCGGACTCCTTCAGCGTGGAACAACCACGCGCATACCCGCGCTCACGAAAGGTGTCGAGGTGACTTTCGTTGCTCTCAAGCGACCAACAAAGACTGCATTTGGAAGGAAAGCAGGAGCGATTTGCCGTTTCTCATTGATTCCGGACGACACGCACACCCACCCCCGGAACCGTGTCACCTGTCCGGAAGAAATACCATCAGAGCATCAGCCACGATACGCTTTCGCACCACATCACAGTGAAGGCGAACAGCTTACGTCTTCGGCTCCAAACGCGACACACTCCCAGCGATAGTTCCCCTGCCCCGGAACCATCGCGAACGATTCGGATTGAATCAGAAGCGGGTTATTCCGAGAGGATTCGTCGTAATCCGTCACGATCAAGCGGTTGCTTCTTTTGGTCTGGAGCGCTCGCGGGTATACTATGAATTAGTTCGATCACACCGACCAAGGGGAATAGATGAGGCGTACCGAAACCTGCATGTCGTGGGTGGTGTATCGGATGACTCTCCCCAAACAGGCCATCGGCGGTAATGTTGTTTGCGAACAATCCGAGTGGGATGCACTCGAACTGGCACGTCCCGGCTACCATGTTCTCCTTCATTCAGGGCTGAAAACCGAGCAAGAAGCCGAGAAGCTGGCTCGCGGGACAGCAGGCGATCCGCCACCTCGCGGGTCAAAGAAAGTCATCCCACCCACCCCTGCTGCCACAGTATCCACTCCGCTCTCAGCCCCTCTTCAGTGAGTTTTCGTTGAACAGCAAGCAGTCCATCACTCCGCCACTGGGCGGAGTTCGGCTTCTGGCCAACGGTAAGCTCGCGGGTCCATCGTTCGCCAAGTGTGACCCATCTTCGACCACGCCGTTCGCCAAAATCTCCCAAATGTGAATCCACCCGCGTGCAGCGCTCGCCGGTGCCCAACCCAGATCGCAAGCGTAATCCCTGCGAACATCATTCGATGCGAAAGCAGCGTCAGCATTCGCAAGATACGGGGCCGACGCCGATGTAACATCGCAAGCCGTTCGCACTGAAAGCGAATGTGGGGTATCTCGTCCCTGAGAATCTGCTGACACACACGCCGCAACACCAGCGAACCCGTTCCCCGGCGAATCGCTCCGTAGTACAGCAGCGCGTGAATCTCGACCATCACCACAATGCTGGCCGACATCTCGATTCGCGTGAACAGCCGTCGAAACTGCCGAAAGAGAGTGTCGCCCCAATACCACGTCCGACGCGGAATCCCCGCGAGATCGAGGAACCGGCCGAGTTGCGAACCGTGTCGGTGCTCCTCATGAATGAATAGCCTGACCGCCTCAACGAAAGCGGGATCGTTGTTTGCCTCCGCGTACTTGCGCGCTGCCGCGAACAAGTGAGCACCGTCGGACGTCTCGCCGAGTTGCCACGCGGGCAATGACGCAGCCACCATGGCCAGTTCTTCAGGCGTCAGCCCTGCCTCGAGTTCCCACGGGATATTGAGCAACCGCTTCGCATTGGCCCCAAAATACGCGACCCATTCTTCCGAGCTCCACACCGCCGCTCGGCCTTCAATCGCGAGTTCCATGTCGCTACTCCATTGGTGATAGAAAATACTTTGCATTACAAAGTTAAAGGGCGAAAAAGAAGGCGGGGTTCTCCCGCCCTGTTCTCTACGCCCCAGCCAATCCAGGCCGCGGCTTCGTTTTGGTCTTCGCTGTTTCTTCGTCGGCAGCGTCGCGGAGCACCTGTTCCAGTTGCCCGAGGTATTCGCGGAATCGCTTCCGCCCCACCACTGTGAGTTTGCAACTCGTCTGCGGTCGCCGCCCCACGAACGCCTTCGCGATTTGCACCAAACCCTCTTCAGCAAGGACGTCGAGATGTCGGCTCAGGTTGCCATCGGTGAGGGCACACAGTCTCGAAAGATCGCCGAACGATAGCCCTTCTCGGTGCGTGACGAGTGCCGTGAGGATGCCGAGTCTGGCCTTCTCGTGCAGCACGCGATCGAGTCCGTCGTAGGCGAAGCGGCCATCGGTTTCGTCACTCATCGTCGTACTCCTCGGCTTCTTCCGAACCCCGCCACAGCACCCACGCACTCAGGAGATGCCCAACACCAAAGATGCTTCCGACCGCCCAGCCGTCAGGATTATCGCCTGGTGTGCATCGGAGAAGTTGGAACGCACCAGCGGCGACATACCCGAGTGCAACGAGTCCGATCCCCGTGGGCAGATGCGGCGAAGCCGCCACGAGTCCAAGCCCCAAGACAGCCGCCCAGACGCCTGGAAGGAACGCCGCCAACTCTGGGACGCGAGCGAATCCAATCGTGATTGTGCCGCCGACGAGCAAGCACGGTGCGAACTGTGTCATGACGCGGCGAGTGCGCCGTCGAGCGAAATCGTCTTCGCGAGTGGCGTATGCATGAATGGCGGCCGATGTACCGAGAAGCCCGCCGACGCCTGCGATGGCGACCCAGAACCAGACGAAGCCGATTCCTTCGGTGGCACCCGGAATGAGTGGTTGGACAGTTGCAGCGGCGAAAGCGAGAAGCCCGACCGCAGCGACTGCGGGTTCACGGAACCCACGGTACACTTCGGAGCGGGTCAACTGATTGTGGATCAGGTCGAGCCGGTCGAGCGCGTCGTGAACGTGCATCACTTATCCCGGGAGTGCAGTTGCCCAGGCAGTATACTTTACGTTGCAAAGTGAAGTCAAGAGGGGACATTATGGTATCAGTTGCGAAGTTGCGAAGTTGCGAGTCGCTCATCGGGTCGGTTAGGATGAAACAATGTCAAGCGTCCCACAACCCGTGGTCCGGCAGTTTATCCCCTGCTCCTCCGTTGGTTGCGACACCACGGTCTTTCCGAATCGGTACATAATTGAGGATCCGTTCTCCGTCATTGTGCCACCTGAACGCGGATATCCGTTTCGTGTCGCAGAATTCTGGTTATTCTGCCAATTAGCAGATGCGACCGGATCTCATGAGTTGGTGATTGAGCAGTCGTGGGATCTTGATGCGGAGGTGCTTATCCTCCACCGTTTCCGGGTCGAATTCGGTCCAGACCGTCTTGGAGTTCGGAATTTCGCCGTGAAACTGAAAAAGGTGGCTTTCATTCGGCCTGGATTCTACGAATTTCGGCTGTCAGAAGGGGCGACGAAATTAGCCTGCGCAACCGTAAGATTGGAGGAAGCACATGACAGAACAACCTGAGAATATCCGTGAACGAATTCGGATCGACTCATTCGAGATCGTCGAAGCCGATTGTGATTTGGCACTTTCCGAAGAACAGAAGACTTGGCCAGTGTCCCATCTTCGATCTCGCGTTGACGGAGGCGAGTTGCTTGAGGCAGCAACTCCCGAGCCCCCTGAGCTTGTTATTCGAGTTCCTTACGCCGCATCAGCAACTCCCGCCGAAGTGATGAACTTCGTGGAACAGGTGCGAACCGCCTTGGCGAACATTCCGCTGACTGCCGGAATGTCCTTCCCCATTCAGATAACTGTCCCAGGCACAACTCCGTGACCCCAACAGTGCCCTGACAAACCGATGAAGTTCGTGACATTCATGCGGTCTTTCAACCAAACAGCGACCGAATCGGCTTTCCACCGTCCGTGATCGGAACCGGTCGCGGACCATCCTGCAATTCCTTGCTCGGGTCGATGCCGAGCGCCGCGTGAATTGTCGCGTGGAAGTCCGGGATCGACACGCCATTCTCGACCACCAACTTGCCTGCCGCGTCGGTCACGCCGTAAGCCCCACAGTGCTTCAACCCGCCGCCCGCGAGCACAAGCGAAAACGCCGTGCCCTGATGACCACGACCGCCACCGCCATCGAACTCCGGCGGACGACCGAACTCCGTGCCAATCACGATGAGCGTGCTGTCGAGCCGCTTCTTCGCTTCGAGATCGAGGATCAACCCAGAAAGGGCCATGTCCATTTCTTGAATGAGCAGGTGTTGCTTGTCGATCCCGTCGTTATGGACATCCCATCCGGTGCCGTTCAGGAAGTTCAGATTGTGCGACACCTCGACGAACCGCACGCCCGCTTCGACCAGTCGCCGCGACAGTAGACAGCGTTGACCGAACTCGCCGCCGTAGCTCTCGCGAATCTTCGCCGGCTCGGTCTTCAGATCGAAATGCTTGAGGAACGTTGGCCCCGCGAGCCGCAGCGATTCGAGCTGTGCGGCCTCGTAGTCCGCCATGCTCGATCCGGCCTGTGCTGCGCCACCGAGAGCTTCAAGCAACTTGCGACGTTCAGCGGCTCGCTTGTCGTCCACATCACCCGGACGTGTGAACCCCACTGGGCCCGAGTTCGTGTCGGTGAGGTAGACGTAACCGGCTTTCGAGCCGAGGAACCCTGGCCCGCGACTGACGTTCGGATACCCGATGAGGATGTACGGCGGGACGTCCTGCGCCGCAGCTCCCCGTTGGTGTGCGACGATGGAGCCGATGGATGGATACACCACGTTGCCGCTCGTCATACGACCGGTGTGAACGAGATTCGTGGCGAACGCGTGTTCGTCGATGACCTTGTGATTCACGGTGCGAACAGCCGTGACGCGATCCATCACGTCGGCGGTTTTCTTCAGGTGTTCGCAGACTCGCACGCCAGCGACCGCCGTTGGAATGGAGTCGTACAGCGACCCGGCTTTCTTCGGCGAGCCTTTGTTGACGCCTTTGGCCTTGGGGTCGAACGTATCGACCTGCCCCATGCCGCCGCCGAGCCAGATGAAGATGCACGCCTCGGCCTTGCCTTTGATGGGCACCGGCTTGGCGTCATCCGCGAAGCCCGATGTGGCCGCAAGCGCAGCAGAAGTAGCCAGAAAATCGCGACGGTTCATACGTCTGTACTCTGTGGACCGCGGGCGGCTCGCCCGCAAAAGCGACACGTGTTCGGGTTGCGACGCACTTCTCGTAATGCCTGGAATCTGCTCGCGTGAAGCGGGCGAGCCGCCCGCAGTCCACGGACTGAAGACTACGGTGTGAACACGAATTCGGTTGAGTTCAGCACGGCCCACAGCACATCTTCCAGACGCGAACGCCATTCGGAGTCGAGCCGTTCCGTGGGCGGGTCGCCCTTGCGTGCGACCTCTTCCTGACGCAGCTTGATCGTGGTCGCGTCGGGGTGCAGGTGATTCGACCACGACACATACGGTTCTGGCTGACGCTTGACGCGCGGCTTCGAGGCTGGCGTCTTCACGCGAGCATCGAAGCCCACGCGTAGGTAATCGCCGTAAGCCTTGCGTTCCTTCTCCGTGGGCTTGCGTGTCAGCACCCTCATGAAGAGATCGTCAACCAACTCATCGGCCGAGTTCGCCGAGAGTGCAAGTTGTGTCACACCGTGGTCATCGCTCAGTCTGGTGAGCCACACACCCACGGGACTGTTCTGAAGGATCGCGGGCTGAAGCACGTTCGTCGTCGTTTCGCGAGTGGTGATTGGGTCTTGCCGCGACGGACGCCAGCCGAACGCTTGCAGCACATCGCCGACCATCTGGATGCGCGGCAGCGACAGACTCGGCCGGTCGCGCTCGTTCGAGGTGCTCGTGAGCATCCACGATTTCCGCGGTTGGCCAAGTGTTATCGAACTGCTCAGTTCGCGAACGCCGTCCACATCCAGGCTCGCTTCCTCAACGCGGAACGGTGCCCCGGTCGCACTGAACATCGAATCGACGATCTGCTCCGCCGTGAGCCGACGCCGAGCCGGTGCCGCGAACAACACGTTCGTGTCCTTCAGTGCCGGGTCGGCGGCTCGTTGGTAAGCGTGCGAGTTCAGGATCAGCCGCGAGAGCTGCTTCACGTCGTAGCCTCCCTGAACGAACTCCCGCCCAAGCCATCGCAGCAACTCGGGGTGCGACGGCTTGCCGCGCTCCCAGTCCTCGGCCGGCTCCACGATGCCGCGACCCATGAGCCGCTTCCAGACGCGATTCGCCATGACCTGCGCGAACCGTTCGTTCTGCGGGGCGGTCATCAGTGCCGCAAGCCGATCGCGGACATCGTCCGGATATTCCGCGAGTTGCTTGCCCAATTCCTCTGGGGCGTAGCGTGCGAACGGCCATTTCGCTTCGACTGCCGTGCCGGGCTTCAGCGTCACATTGATGAGCGGCTTACGCCCGCCCTTGTGAATCTCGTCGAGGATCACGCTGCTGGTCGTCGGCACCTTCACGGGCTTGGCGTCGAGCATCGCCGCCAAGCCGAACAGGTCGCGTTGCAGTGAGACATGAGACGGCGCATCGTGACAGCGAGCGCACTTCATCTCAACGCCCAGGAACGCCGCCGCGACGACCGTGCCCTTCATGGCCATCGGCACGTCGTTCTGCGACGCGACGCCGAACCCCGCCGGGCCACCGAAGCGAACGCTGCCTTTCATCCGCAGCAATTCCGTGACGAACAGATCCATCGGCTTGTTGTCGCGGAACGACTCGTACAGCCACCAGCGGAACGGGCCAGTGTTGTTCAGCGTGGGGTTGATGATGTTCGGATTCTCGGCGAGAACATCGAGCCAGTAGCCCATCCAGTGATCGGCCCATCGCGGGTCGGCGAGGTATCGGTCGATCGCCTTCGCTCGCTTCTCAGTCGACTTGTCATCGAGGAACGTGCGCACTTCTTCGGGCGTCGGCACAACGCCAACCGTGTCGAGCGCAACGCGCCGGAGGAACGTGAGGTCGTCGGTAAGCGGCGTGAGGGTTGTGTGTTCGGCGTTCAGGTCGGGCCAGCGTGCGCCTTCCTTCACCCAGGTTTCGAGGATGCGAATCTGCTCCGCCGTGAGCTTCTCGCCTTTCGGCGGCATGACGCCATCTGCATCGTGCTTGATGCGAGCCAGCAGTGAACTCTCGGCAACCTTGCCCGGCGTGATGGCAGGTCCATCAGCCTTGCCGCCATCGAGAGCCGCCGCACGATCATCAAGCCGCAACCCGCCTTTCGCCTTACCGCCGGTGTGGCAGTCGTAACACTTCGCTTCGAGGATCGGCTGCACTTGTTTGAAGTAATCGACCGCTCCCGCCGGTGCCGCCGCTTGCTGTTTCACCTTCGCGAGCTTCGCCCCGAGGAAGTGGTCGATGGCGTTCTGTGCGGGATAGCCCCTCGGCAACTCCGGCACCTTCTCAGGCGGTGTGGAACTGAGCCACTTCGTCGCGGCTTCACGTCGCGTCTTCCAGTACGCCTCGTGTTCCGTGCGTTTGGCTTCGCGAGCAGCCGCGTTCACCTTGTCGAGATGCGCCGATCGCTCCGCTTCGTACAGCGTCCAACCCGCATCTGTGTAGGGCACCACTCGTGTTCCTGGCGTCAGCAATTGCCACGTGTCCGTGCCCGCGAGCGAGACCGCCACGACCGTTTCGCCAAGCTCGGGCCGCCGCTTGGCGTTGCCAAGGTAGTTGCCGATGATCGTTTCGAGCACGACGACATGCTCGCCACCCTGCGAGTCGAAGGTGATCCACGTTTCGCGATTGCCGGGCGGTGCGAAGCGAAAATCCGGCCCCAGGTTCAGATAGCTTTCGGGCTTCGCGATGCTGCCGTGCCCGCTGGCGTCGCGATTAAAGAACGGCGTCGAGAGCAGGAGTTGCGTGTCGAAGTAGAGGCGTGCCGAGCCGCGACCCCGCAGCAAGACGCGATGCTTCCCAGGAGGCAGCGTGACCACAGCGGCAGCACGCAGCATGTATGGGTTGCCGCGATCACCACGCACGCCGGTATCGACGTACTTGTGCGGCACCTCGAAGAACCCGAAGCAGTCTTCGCGGTAGCTCTCGGTAGGTTGCGGCGGAATCTCGGGCCACGCGTTTCGATTCGGCAACCCCTCTTCGCAGAGTTGCACCAGCACCTGACCCTTCGGGAGATCGGAACGCTTCACAACAGGAGGCGGCGGAAGGAACTGGTAACGGTGCGTCAGCACATCATCGGCCAGCGCCGCGTGCCAGATGGCGACATCGTCGAGCGCGCCGCGAAACGTGTTACCGGCTCCTCCACCGTTCCCGGTCCCGATGGTGACATCATCGGCATCGGTCACCGGTGCGCGAGTGGTCGCGCCGCCTTCGTCCCAGATGCCTTTCTGAGCGACGCCGTCGATGTACCCGCGAATGCTTCCCGGCTTCCCGAATGTGTACACGACCGCGACGTGATGCCAGCCACCGGCAGTGAAACCTTTGTCGGTGGTCCAGCGATGCCACTCAGCAACCTTGCCCGCAGCAGGCTCACTCGCGAACAGGAACGACACTCGAGCCTCGCCCTTTTCGCCCTTCAAACGCAGGGCGTAATTCTGATTCTTCTCGGGCGTTCCGGGCTTCCGGTTCCGACCTTTCCCAACCAGGTAGGCGTAGTTGCCATCTTTCAGTTCGGCCACCTTCACCCACGCTTCAATCGTGATGGAATCGTTCAGCCCGAAGCGCAGATTCGCTTTTGGAAGATCGGTCTCGCGAATTGTGATGCCCGCAGTTACTGCGGTGAAATCCATCGCAGTGTTCGCCGCCGCGAATGAGGGATAGATGGGTGGTCGTGGCCCGGGTACAAGCAGCTTGGCTAACTCTTTCGGCACCCCCGGCTCATCACCGGCGTTAAACCTCCACACTGCAACCGGCGTGTCGTTGGAACTCACATCGTTCTGAGCGAGTGCGTGCGACGACATGACGAGGAGGCCCAACAGGGCGACCGAGTGGCGGGTCATGTGAGAACCTGTGTGCGAGGGTGAACTGTGGTGTCGATTGTACCCGCTCACTGCCAAGAGGCCACACCAGCCCCAAATCCTCCGGGTGTGATTGTGCCGTCGGTACAGCCGACAAAATCGCGCCATCTCGCCCGATCGTGCTTGTCGAAGTCCAATCCGCTTGTGACGCTGAACTTCAGCCACTGAGGAGTTCGCCATGTGTCGCCGCTCGCTTCTGATGCTGGTACTGCTGACTTCGCCGATCGCTGCTCAGCAGCAAACACCAGACCCCGCCAAGCTCACCCTCGACAGAATCTTTGCATCCGATGACTTCCGAACCGAGCGCACTGCATCCGTGAAATGGCTCGATGGCGGCGGTTATACAACTCTCCAACCGTCGAAGGCGCACAAAAGCGCGAGCGACATCGTTCGCGTCGATGCAGCCGGGAAAAGTGAAGTGCTGGTTCCCGCCGAGAAACTCATTCCAGCAAATGCGAAAGAACCGATCGCGATTCACAGCTACGAATTCTCGAAGGATCACGACGTCGTGCTGATCTTCACCAACTCGGCGCGCGTCTGGCGACAGAACAATCGGGGCGATTACTGGACCTTCCGCCGCTCAACGGGCAAGCTCGCGAAGCTCGGTGGCAACGCCAAGCCCTCCACATTACTGTTCGCGAAGCTCTCTCCTGACGGCACACAAGTGGGCTATGTTCGCGAGAACAATCTGTACGTCGAACCCAGTGAATCAGGGTCCATGAAGAGGCTGACCAAGGATGGAAACAACCAGATCGTCAATGGCACCTTCGACTGGGTGTACGAAGAAGAGTTCTTCTGTCGCGACGGTTGGCGTTGGAGTCCTGACGGCAAGCACATCGCCTACTGGCAACTCGATACGAGTGACGTGAAGACGTTCACACTCGTTGACAACACCACAGAGAACTACCCGATCCTCAAGACGTTCGCGTATCCCAAAACGGGGGAACGGAACTCGGCATGTCGTGTCGGAGTGATCGCGATAACAGGCGGCACAACACAGTGGATCGATGTTCCTGGCGACACTCGCACGGACTTCTACATCCCTCGAATGGAGTGGGCCAATAACTCCCACGAGTTGGTGATCCAGCGGATCAATCGGCTGCAGAATGCCGTGGATGTCCTGCTCGCGGATGCAGCGACTGGAAAGGTCCGAACAGTCCTCACCGACCGCGATGGAGCCTGGGTGGACATCCACGATGACGCAATGGAGTGGGTCGAGAAGGGCAACGCCTTCACCTGGATTAGTGAGCGCGACGGTTGGCGGCATCTCTATCTGGCCTCACGCGATGGCAGCAGCGTGAAGCGCGTGACACAGGGTAAATTCGATGTGATGCGTGTCGTCCACATCGACGAGAAGGCTGGGCAGGTCTACTTCTACGCGTCGCCAGACAACCCCACACAACACTACCTCTACCGCACCCTCCTGGATGGCAGTGGTCTCCCCGAACGGCTGACTCCCGCAGATGAACCGGGCTGGCACGACTATAACATCTCGCCTGATAGCAAGGTCGCAGTTCACACGTACTCGTCATTCGGGAACCCACCCAGAGTCGAGCTTGTGACGCTGCCAGATCACAAGGTCATCCGCACCCTCGCCACGAACGACAAACTTCGTACGACGTTGAGCAAGCTGACTCCAACACCCACCGAGTTCATTCGCGTTGACATCGGCAACGGTGTCAAGCTGGACGGCTGGTTCATGAAGCCCGCGAACTTCGACCCCACAAAGAAGTACCCAATTGTCTTCCATGTCTATGGTGAACCCGCGGCGCAGGAGGTCACTGATCGCTGGGGTGGCAGCAAATACCTCTGGCACATGATGCTCGCCCAACAGGGGTATGCCGTGGCGTGCGTGGACAATCGTGGGACACCTTGCCCTCGCGGTCGGGACTGGCGTCGGTTGGCGTACCGAAAGGTCGGCACTCTTGCTTCCGAGGATCAGTCTGCGGCAGCACGCGAGTTGCTGAAACAGCGACCTTACCTGGATGCGTCGCGGGTGGGCGTGTGGGGTTGGAGCGGGGGTGGATCGCTCACGTTGAACTTGATGTTCCGCTACCCAGACCTGTATCGCACTGGCATGTCCATCGCCCCAGTGCCCGACATGCGGCTCTACGACACGATCTATCAAGAGCGGTACATGGGACTCCCTCAGGACAATGCCGAGGACTACAAACACGGGTCACCCCTCACCCACGCGGCGGGGCTCAAAGGGAACCTCCTCTTGGTCCACGGGACCGGAGACGACAACTGCCATTACCAGGGTGTCGAGAGACTCGCGGACAAGCTGATTGAATTGAACAAGCCGTTCACGCTCATGGCTTACTCGAACCGCAGTCACTCCATCAACGAGGGGAAAAACACCACGCGACACCTCCATGGCTTACTCACGCGCTATCTGAACGAGAACCTTCAGCCTGGGCCGAAGCCATAAGTCTTTTCAGTCCGCATCAATGTCCGGCAGGTCGGACGGCTCGAATCCCAATCCTCGCAGGAGCCGTTCGACTTGGGGCCAGGCAACCGTCCCGCGAATCGCAGCAGCATGATCTCCTGTGATGTCGGCAAGAAACGTGACCAGGGCATCCCGCAGTCTTCGCTCACCAGCGGTCAGAAGTGAGTTGAACCGGTCACCGACCAGTAAGTGACCGGCATCCCGCGTCCGCGACACCAGATAATCCAGGAAGATTTCCAATCGGCGTGCGGCCTCTGCAACAGGGAACCCAGGCACCGACTCTGGTTGATCGTCAATCCGGATTCGCTTCACATCCCCTTCCCACAATACTTCGGACAGCCCGCCTGCTCCAAGTGACATGGCTGTACCAAAGTGTCCCGTGGGTCGTCCATCCGCACGGATTCGCCGAACCGCATCAACGATCCGGTGGAAGTTGTCATCACTCAACGAGAACCCAACGAACAGCACATGGCGCGTCACGAGGAACGCCTGAACCATCCCGCTCAGGGCGGGAAGGCGTTCGTCGTAGCGGGTGTAGCTAGATCTTGTCAACACAACTCGATCTGCGTCGGACAAGCATCCGTGCATCTTGAGTAGCCATCGCCGAGCATCCGGCTTGATCGCACCCGGCAGAATGGAGAGTCCATCTGGATCTGAGAGGTTCCAGGCATCCTCGAACAACTGGTCGTAGTTCGTGGTGATCGCTTCTCGCGTTGGGAGTGCCGCCAACAACGCGTGAGCCAGAGCATAGTGCCGACGTGTACCGAGGATCTTGGCGACAGCCTGTCCAATTGATTCGCCTTGTTGCTTGAGTCGCCTCTCAACGAGTGTCGCTTGATCCAGAGCATTCCGCAACTCAGCCAGTGCCAACCTCTCATCGCTGGTCATCTTCGCACAGGCGGCCAGTTCATCGAGTAGCCCACCCCAACTCGGCAACCCCGCCGCCATGCTCACGCCAGCACCCAGGAACAACGCAAGCTCTCCGCGAAGAGCATGATCTGCGAGTCGCTGAGCTTCGGCCTTCAGAGCGTCCGTGAGGTCGGTGGGCCAGTCTGCATGGCGGACCCTCTCAGCCTGGGCTGCGGCGTGACTGGCAGCATCGAAGCATACCAAGACAACGTCGAACTCGCGTCCACCGGGGAACTTCCGGGTGGCGAAATCACGAAGTCGCGGGAGAAGTTCCTGGACAACCTCTCCTGCCCGTTCCGCAGCACCTCCGCGACCAGTCCCAACGATGGGCACCGCAAGCAAAGACCTCGCCCGACGGAACAGTGGTGATTCTCCCGACGCTGAAATGTCTCTCGCTGCAGCGTCGAGGAACTCCAACGCTCCATCAACGTACCACGACACGGGTTGACCCCATTTGCCAATGAGTCCCAGCCAGGGTCGTGGACATCCTAGAGATGGTGCTAGGAGGGGTTGGACTCGCGGTCCAGCGTCAGCGAATGTGGTGCCTTGACGTGGACCATCGTAGCCGGATGGAAACCACTCGCTGCCGGGTCGCGCCTTGCGACTGCACGGAATGAGCCACGCATCACAGGCGAGTTTCCTCAAATCCCCGCGGACGATAAAGACGTGGCCCGGCATGGCATCTCCAAAACTATCAGGCTCACTCGCCCAGACCTACTCGTTTACGGTTCTCGCAGGACGGAACCCGAGGTCATAAATGCGATTGCCAGGCTGATAATACTTCCGGAATCCGGATCTAAGATAGGCCGGGAGGTAGATGAAGGAACCACCCCGAAGGAGTCGATTGGACTGCTCGTTAATCACCAAATACCTTGGATTCTCCATGTCCTCGAGCTGGCCCGAAGGAGCGAACCCTGGATCCTCGACCCACTCAATTACATTCCCCAACGTGTCAAACAGTCCATGGTCATTGGGGCGGAGTTGACCCACGGGCCAGGTGCGGTCGTCCGATGTTCGCGAGAACCAACCATATCGCGACATCAACGCTTCCCCGCGACCGTAGTGACGGGCTGTTGAGCTTCCCGACCTGCACGAATACTCCCACTCTGCCTCTGTCGGCAAACGGTAGCCAGTCAACTTCAGGTGTTCGGGTTTCATCCGCATTCCCTCCGCATACTGCCCATCCTTGTTCGGCTCGTAAGGCCATTGAGCCTCAGGAATGCCTTCCTTTGCGCTCAGCCAATTGCAGTATTCCGCTGCCTGATACCAAGACATTTTCACGACTGGTGTGTCCGGAGCTGGACTGTAGCGTTTTTCCCAGGCGTGATCCGAGCGGAACCGCAGGAACTGCTCAATTGTCACCTCCTTGGTGGCGATGGCGAATGAACGGCTAATCCGTTTCTTGTTGGTGGTCTCATCAACAAATTGGCCAACTTCAGTCACCGGCGACCCCATCGTGAACTCCACGGGACCACGGACAACAGCATATGTTTGACCCTCCCCGTTCACGAACCAGTCCTTGTTCGTTGGGATCCGCCCTTTTGCGAACTTGGACAGTCCCACATCAATGTCACCAACCTCCTGAGCCGTGTCCCACTTCTGCCGAAGCAGCCACTCGATGGCAGAGTGGAGCCCAGAATCAGGATGCTCCCTGTACAGGTTCAACAACCGCGACACAAACTGTCCACGCTCCGGAGGTGGAATTAGCCCAGGTGAATAATCGCCGAGGGCGATCAAGATCGCACGCTTGGCCGAAACGTCGGTCTCGACCTCAAACCGGCTCATCAGAGTTCGTGGATCGACGCCGATCGCCGCGATTCGTTCGATCAAGTGACTTCGCACGGATGGATCCCCATTCTTCGGGAACGCCAACAGGGGCCACACGATCTTTCCTTCTCCCAAGGTCAGCAGCACGGCCGCTGCATTCGCCTGACGCCTCGCAAGTGTGTCGTACACCGCGTCCGAGCGAAACAGGATATCCACCATCGGGAAGGCACCGAGGATTGATGCCACCGCAGGACAGGGTTCTCCTTCTTGAACCCAAGTCGATGGTGGCCGTTTGGCCAGTTCTGCCTTCAGCACGGGAATGACCGCATCCCGGTTTTGCTTCTGGACAGTCTCTGCAATCATCCCGTAGTGTCGGGCATCCAACACTATCGCCAGTTCCGCGAGGTCCACCGGGCGGTCCACCGTATATCTGGCTAAGAGATTGGCTGCCAAATCAAACGCTGACGCCTCAGCGACCAACTCCGACACCGTCAACTTCCCGCCGCTGCATTTTGAACGTGATTCGAGATAGCGGATCATCAACGCAGGCACGAGATGCTTGCGAACCGGGTTCAGTGCCTCCGCCCAGACGACGAACTCATTCGGAGCCGCGTGAACAACAGCCGCAGACAGTCGAGGAGCCACTTTCGCCCAGCGTTGATCCTCGGCACACCATCCAGCCAGCGCACACGCCGCCCGAACTCGCTTCGCAGATCCAGCCGTCTCGTCGTATAGCAATGTCCACAGGCCAAGGGAAACGGACTCATAACGCGGTGTCAGCAATTCACGGATCGTGAGCAGTTCGTTGGGTTGGCAAAGCGGGATGTACTGAGCCAACTCCACCGCCTGCCGCGGCTCCTCTCGCAAGAGTGCGAGCCTGCCGTGAAGTCCGGGCTTCGTCGTTATTGGTTGGCTTGCGAGTCCATCCAACTGGGTTCGTGTCAGATCACGAAACTCCGCGAGGTCGTCGATAATTCGCGGCAACTCTTCTGTGTCCGCAGTAGTCAAAGCCTGAATCAATGACGTGGCACGACTTGCTCGGAGGTCTGTTGCACGTTTCTGCTCCGCGGTAATCCGATCATCGGCTCGCTGCTTCTCAGCCGCGTATCGTTCGCTCTCCTGCTGCTTCTGAACCTCATTCGCGGCAACCACTGCCCCGAGCAGCACCAGAACGGCAGCCGCAACCACCCCCGCCCGCCCTGGACGTCGTTTCACCCACTTCCACGATCGCTCCAATGGTCCAATGGGACGCGCCATGATCGGGCGACCCTGGATATAGAGCTGCAAGTCCAACAACAGTTCAGAGGCCGTGCGGTAGCGTTGGCTCGGATCTTTTTCCAGACACTTTACACAGATTGTCTCCAGGTCGCGTGGAGTGTTCGGTGCCACACCCGTTAACCGCGGTAATTCCGACGTCAGGACTTTTTGGATCGTGTCCATGGCTGAGTCGCCCTTGAACGGGGCGCGACCACTCAGGAGTTCGTACAGGATCACCCCAAGGCCATAGACATCTGTGGGAGTGCCAACCTCCTTGGTGCGTCCTGCCGCTTGCTCCGGACTCATGTAACTCGGCGTCCCCATGATCGCGCCGGAGATGGTCATGTCGGACTTGCCAACTTTTGCGAGTCCGAAGTCGACAATCTTGGGTTCGTCATTTTCATCGAGCAGCACGTTTGCAGGCTTCAAATCACGATGAACGATCCCTTTGGCGTGAGCTGCTGCAATCGCATCAGCGAGCTTGGCCACCATCTTGGCCGCCACTCGCGGGGCGAAGGGACCAACGGTCTGGAGTTTCTTGGCCAGTGTCACGCCGTTGACATACTCCAACGCGAAGAAAGGCTGTCCGTCGTGCTGTCCAAACTCGAACACCTGAACGACGTGTGGGTGTTGAATCTGCGCAACTGCTTCCGCTTCCAGTAAAAATCGCGTCTGAGCGAGTGCATCGAGGTACTGTCCGCCAAGCAGCATCTTGATGGCGGTCGGTCGATTCAACCGAATGTGGCGAGCTTTGTAAACAATCCCCATCCCACCACGACCGAGTTCTTCTGTGATCTCGTATCCAAGGATGTCTGGGAATGGACGTTGCTGGATCGGGTGATGTGAAAGTTCGGCCGCACGCACGGCTTCGTGCGGTGTCTGCGCAATAGTTCCGTTGTGGACTGAGGCCGAAGGAGGCGTGTGGGGCAAATTCGCGTGAGAGATCGTCTCTTCAGGTGGAAGTTTGCGGTGATCGGGTTGGGTTTCCCCATGTGTCACCAACGGATTGCCGGGCAACGTAACTGGGTCAGGGTTATACGGACTGGCATTGTCGGCGTTCGGATTGTCGGTTGCCATATGCGGTTCAATTGAGGCACACGGGAAATACGTGCCGCGATCATAACCGAAGCGGCACAAGACGCCAATGCCTCCACCAACGGCTATGCGCGATTTGACAGCAGTGAGTCGCTCGCTACCAAGACATCATTGCAGACAACGGATAACCTGAAAAGCGTCTCTGCCTGCCCGCGCACAATGCCCCCGCACTGAAACGCCGTTTTCCATCGCACTGGCCGATATCGAAGGTGACTCCCATGCTTCGGTTCTACCCAACCCTGAGTCTGTTGTTCTTGCTCTCGGGGGAAGCCTGCGCTGTCGAGCCGCCCGCTGGTTTACAGCAACAACTCGCAAAGGAGTCCATCGCTGAACTCGCCAAAGCCGCACGTGAACGGGGCGATGCAGGACGCGGCGCAGTGCTGTTCTTCCAGCCGTTCCTCAGTTGTGCCAAGTGCCACGACGGCGAAACCGGCACGCAGCTCGGCCCGGACATCGCGAAGGCAGATAAGGCGGCGACCGCGGAATACCTCATCGAATCCGTGCTTTTACCGTCGAAGGTGTTGAAGAAAGGCTACGAAACGGTCGTCGTCACGACGAAGGACGAACGCACCCTCACCGGCCTGATCGCAAGCGAGACAGCCGACGCAATCACGCTGATCGACCCTTCCGCGAACGGTAAACGAATCACGATTCCGAAAACCGAGATTGAGAAGCGAGTAGCGAACACCACGTCGCTGATGCCTGAGGGACTGGCCAACCTGCTCTCGGATCGACAGCAGTTCCTCGATCTCGCGAAGTATCTCATTGAGGTCGCCGAGGGCGGCCCAGCGCGTGCCAAGGAACTGCGGCCCGCCGTCACGGTGCTCGTCATTCCGGAATATGAGAAGGACATCGATCACGCTGGGCTCATTCGGACATGGGACGACAAAGCCCTGCGGCGCGGCGAAGCGATCTACACCCGAGTATGCGCAAATTGTCACGGCACGAAAGATCAGCCCGGCTCGCTGCCGACTTCGCCGAAGTTCGCGGCGCACGTCTTCAAAAACGGCAGCGACCCCTACAGCCTGTATCAGACACTCACCCGCGGTTACGGCATGATGGCTCCGCAAACGTGGATGGTCCCTCGGCAAAAGTACGACCTCATTCACTACCTCCGCGAAACGTACCTGAAGCCCCACAACCCCACCCAGTTCGCCAAGGTGGATGACACGTATCTCGGGAAGTTACCAGCGGGGAAGAAGAACGAGTTTGGCCCGATCGCGGTGAACGTCGAACCGTGGGTGACGATGGACTACGGCCCGAGTCTGATGAACACCTACGAGGTTGGCGGGCCGGGTCCGAACATCGCGTACAAGGCGATCGCCGTGCGGTTGGATTCGGGCAGTGGTGGCGTGTCCCGCGGGAAGCGGTGGGCGATGTTCGACCACGACACGATGCGGTTTGTGGCAGCGTGGAGCGGCGACGGGTTCATCGACTGGAAAGGCATCCACTTCAACGGTCAGCATCAGGTTCATCCGAAGCTCATCGGTGAGGTTCACCTGGCGAATCCAGTCGGTCCAGGCTGGGCAGAACCCACAACCGGTAGTTTCAAAGATCCGCGGCCGCTGGGTCGCGACAAACGTCCATATGGTCCGCTTCCGAAGGAGTGGGCGAAGTTTCGCGGCATCTATCACTTCGGCGACCAGACTATCGTTTCGTACACGGTTGGCGATGCTGGCATCCTGGAAGTGGCCGGCGCGGAAGTCGATCCCAAGGCTCCCTCCAATATCGTGTTCACCCGCACGCTCGAAGTGGGGAAATCGTCTCGCGATCTACTCGCTCGAATAGCTCCGGTTGGTGTCGCTGCCACAGTGATCGGTGACAACCGGGTGTCACTGGAGGAACGCGATGGGTTCACGTTGCTGCGAATTCCAGCCGCTGCGACGCCAACTCGCGTGAAGGTTCTCTTCGCGAAGGGCGACATCGAACCCCTGAAAGCGTTCGCGAAGGAGTCGCCGGCGCCGCGTGCGTTGGAGTCACTGACTCGTGGTGGACCGAAACGCTGGCCCGAGATTCTGACGGCACCCGTCACCATTGGAAAGGACGACGGCCCATTCGCGGTGGATACATTCACGCTTCCCGTGAGGAACCCGTGGAATGCACAACTTCGCTTGACGGGTTTCGACTTCTACCCGGACGGCAAGCGGATGGCGGTCTGTTCCTGGGACGGCGACGTGTGGCTCGTGAGCGGTCTCGACAATCCCACGACTGGACTCACCTGGCAACGGATCGCGTCGGGGTTGTTCCAACCGCTTGGGCTGAAACTCCGCGATGGTGCGGTGTTCGTCAGTTGTCGCGATCAGATCGTGAAACTGCACGATCTCAATGGCGACGGCGAAACCGACTTCTACGAGTGCTTCAACAATGACCACCAAGTGACGGAACACTTCCATGAGTTCGCGATGGGATTGCAGACCGATGCCGACGGAAATTTCTACTACGCGAAGAGCGGTCGGCACGCTCTGCCTGCCCTCGTGCCACATCACGGCACGCTCCTCAAGGTCAGCAAAGACGGCGCGAAGACGGAGATTCTCGCGACTGGTTTTCGCGCCGCGAATGGCGTGTGCCTGAACCCCGATGGCACGTTCTTCGTCACGGATCAGGAAGGGTTTTGGACACCGAAGAACCGCATCAATCTTGTCGAGAAGGGCGGATTCTACGGCAATATGTGGGGCTACACGGATATCACGGACACCTCGGATTCCGCGATGAAGCAACCGCTGTGTTGGATCACGAATGACTTCGATCGTTCGCCAGCGGAGTTGCTCTGGGTCACATCCGAGAAGTGGGGACCGCTCAAAGGGGCGCTACTGAACATCTCCTACGGGCATGGGAAGATCTACGTTGTGCCGCATGAGACTGTGAACGGACAGTCTCAAGGTGGGATGTGCGCATTGCCGTTGCCGCCCTTCCCGACTGGCATCATGCGAGGCCGATTCAGCCCGACAGACGGCGCACTCTACACCTGCGGCATGTTTGCGTGGGCTGGCAACCAATTAGTCCCCGGCGGTTTCTATCGCGTTCGATATACCGGCAAACCCGCGGACTTACCCATCGGTCTGAAGGCGAAATCGGGCGGCGTGGAGGTCACATTTTCGGACGCTCTCGATGCTGTGAATGCAGCCGACGTGAAGAACTATGAGGTCAAAGTGTGGAGCTTGAAGCGGAGCCAGAACTATGGGTCGAAGCACCAGGACGAGAAATCTTTGACTGTGTCCAAGGCGACGGTGTCCTCGGATGGCAAGACCGTTCGCCTCGACCTTCCGAACCTTGCGCCGACCTGGGGCATGGAGATCAAGTATCGCGTGAAGGGTGCTGACGGTCGAGCGATCTCGGGAGTGATTCACAACACCATCCACACGATGGAGAAGTGACCACCCCCCGATCTTGCTTGGATTTATGGCTTGTGCGCGATGATCGGCACCTCGCAGAACGTGAGTGCCGCGATGCCATTCTCGCCCCGCAGCAGATTCGACTGACTCCACGAACTACTGTCCAGATAGGTGATCGTCTTCGCCGCTGACGTCGTCGTGAGTTTCAGAGTCACGCTGTTGCCGGTCAACGCACCCGAGACCACCTTACCCTTCACACCATCAAGGTAGAACTGACTCGTCAAGCCGTTGTCCCACTTCACGGGTTGGTCGAACTCCAACACGATCTCATCCCGTTTGTCGCTGGTGAAGGCGACACGCTTGAGGTTCGCCGGCGTGATGGAGGTTGCGGGAGCTTTCCCATAGTTGTCTCGCTCCACCAGTGGACAGATCAGTCTGGCGAACTCGGCATAACCAGCGGCGGGGAAGTGACAGCCCCCCGGTGGGTCGATTCCGAGCGTGGACATGATGCTCATCTTGGAGAACGCCGTCGGCAGATTTCGTTGCACTTCTCGCAGGCGATTGTCCGAGCCATTGATGCCCATTGAGCAGGACTTGGGCCAGATCTGGAACACGTAGTAGTGCTGTATATTCGGATAGTCCTGCTTCCACGCGGCCGCCAGCTCGATGAAGTATTGACGATAGGTTTCCCACCCGAAGCCGCCCGTAGGACCGTCGGCACCCTGATCGTTCTCACCCTGATGCCATAGCACACCGCGAACACCGTGCGTGAGTTTCGCTTGTTTCGTCCGCCACAGCAGACGCCCGTAAATCGTCGTCATGTCTTCAGGGTCTGCCGCGTTGCGTTGGTGCTGGTCGATTCGCGTTCCGCCAACCGCTCCGTTAATGAGGCAGATCGGAATCTTGTGACTCTCCACCAATCGACGACCGAGTTCCATGCCCCAGTAGCCGATCTGGAGTTTCTCCGCGTCGCGGCTCCGATGGACGGCGTTGCCCCACAATGCGACACCTTTTGGACTGCCCGACATGCTGCCAAAAGTGCGAATCCACTCGCTGCGAAACGCCGGATCGTCCTTGCCGAAGTCCGTCGCCACCGCGTTGGACTGTCCATTGATGAGGTAGACATCGCCGCACACAAGATTGCCGACGGTATGCAAAACTGTCTCGCGGTCGCCGGTCTTGGAGCCGAACTCCACCTTGTACTTGATGAGTCCAGGCTTGAGCTTGACTGACAAGGCGTACGACTTGTCGGCCTGAGGTTTCTGGTCCGTGGTGCTCACCAGTTTGTCGTCGGCGTACAGCTTCAGGAACACGCTCTCGGCGGCATTAGCCAGCGTGCCGTTGTAGAAGAGAGTCCCTTCGTTGTTGTCGTCGCGTGCGTAGAACTGGTTCTCTTCTGGCTTCTCATCCTTCGCGGGCACTCGAACAACCCAGGCATCCTTCGCAGGTTCCGTAACCGTGATCGTCGCTGACTGTGTGGTCGCTTTGCCGCCGTTGTTGATCGCGACGGTGACTGTCATCTTGCCGCTGTTCTGGGCACGCTTGAGGGTCAGTTTTCCCGGTGTGGCTTCCTGAATCGTGGCGATGTCGGACACGCTCCAGGAGTAGTTCAACTGGCCCGCACCCTTGGACTGCATCTCGTTCAAATTGGTCAGTTGTGGCACGATTTCGATGGGTGTGCGTCCGTCCCATGTCGCTGGTGCCGCCAGCGCGAAGACCGGCTCCGGGATCGCTTCCTTGATCGTGAGCGTAATGTCTTTGGACTTCACCTCGTCAGGGTAGACCGCTTTGAATTGCAGCGTCCGCGACTGGTCACCAACTACCCGGCCTGCCTCGAACGTGAACGTGAACCGATCCGTCGCCACGACCGTTTCGCGGCCATCGCGTTTCACGATCCAGTAGAGTTTCTGCGCACCGCCAGCCTTCGCAGTGAGCGTGAATCGCTTGCCCTCGTCCACCGTGACCTGAGCCTCCGAGACGGAGAATGTGTTGCCCGGTTGCACCACTGGACCCACAAGCGTTTGGAGCGGCTTCTGGTTCTCGTACTGCAATCTCACCCAGTCGGCGGAACGGGCGACCTTTGACATCCGCACTTCGTCGATGTCGCCGACGAAGTCGAAATTGTTGTACCAGCCGCCGATCCACATTCGCGCCGGGTTCTTGATGTTCAGCAACGGCTTCGCACTCGCATCGAGCTTGCCGTTGATGAAGATCTTGCCGTCCTCGCGGTCGTAGGTGTGAACAACGTGAACCCACTCGCCGATTGGCAAACGGCCCTCGCCTCGGACATCGGAGAAATCGCTGTCGATGTGAATGTGCGGCGGACTGCGGAACTGCATCCGCACCTTGCTTCCGCGGCCGCCGCCTTCGTTGCCCCAACCGATGATCGTCGCGTTCGGCTTCTCGGCACGGAACCAGGCTTCGGTGCTGTGCGAAGCCGCCCCCGATGGATATGTCGCAATCTTGTCGCCGCAAAAGATGCCTTGCTTCCCCGCGAAGTGGCGACCCACACCAATGATCCCGGCACACGGCGTCGTGCCAACATCCTTCGACTCCAGCGTGCCGACCTCATCCTTCACGGGTCCGTTCATGTGCCAGACGCTGAGGTAACCGTTCGACTCGTTGAACACGGCTTTCCCGTTGGACTCACTTTCCGCGTCGGGTTTTCCCCAGTGCAGTTTGATCTCTTGCCGCGTGTTGCCCTGAATCTTCGGCACCCGCACCCAGATGCTCGCGACTCCCTTCACGGCGTCCCATTCTTCGATCTGGTAGGCGAGCGGTTCGCCTTTGGCAGATGAGAATCGTAGGTCTTCGCCGTTCGCCTTCGCCTGACTGAAGTCGAAGAAATCTTTGTGCAGTCGCACGAGCAGCGGGAACCCTTCGACGGTGGCACTCGCCGGCAAACTCGCGCCCTCGGGCGTCGTGAGCACGAAAACCGAGCCTGAGTGCTTCCAGCCCGGATATTCAGCTCGAACAGCTCCGGCCGTGGAGAGCAGAATGAGCGATGCTGTGAACCAACGTTTCATGGGGGAAGTCCCATTCCCAGCAACGGCCAATCGCGTTGGAAGCGCCGGGAGGTTTGGAGAGGGTGGATTGTTAATGGAGGAGATTGTTGCGAGGAAAACTGAGCCGACAAAGCCAGCGTATTGTATGGTGGTTTCGACTATCCTCAAGGCTGACGGAAGCCCGTGCCAGCCTCCCGGAGATTCGCAATGGACGACCCGAATCAGACTCGCGCCGGGTGGCAACTCTTCGCTCTCGGGTCCGCGTTCTTCGCTGCCCTGACCGCCGTGTTGGGGAAGGTTGGCGTGTCCGAAGTGAACTCGAATCTCGCCACGCTGATCCGAACGGTCGTGATTCTCGCGGTTACGGTTGGCATCGTGTGGGCACGCGGTGAATGGGAACCACTTGGTCAGTTGTCGCGGTTTGGTGTCACGATGCTCGTGCTGTCCGGGGTCGCGACCGGGCTATCGTGGCTGTGTTATTATCGCGCCCTTCAGATGGCTCCGGCCTCTCGTGTCGCTCCGATCGACAAACTGAGTGTGGCGCTTGTCCTCCTGCTTGCTGTCGTGTTCCTCGGGGAGTCCTTGACGTGGCGAGTGGGTTTTGGGGGTAGCCTCGTCGTGGTCGGCGTTCTCGTTTTGGCCAGCGGATCGTGAACTGATCGAGAAACACATTGCGACTGCTGATGCTGTAGTGTGCAATGATGCCGGAGCGAGGGTCAGACACTATTCTCCCAACCGACCCAAAACGCGAGTGAACCGACGATGTTCGACATAACTCAACTCGATTCAGCCATCCGCAGCGAGGGCGGAGTCAGCCGGCGATTGTTCCTGGCCTACGGAGCTGCACTCGCAGCCATCCCCTCTCAGGCCGACGACTCACCGAAAGGGACAGTCAAGTTCCAATCCAACCCCTTCACCCTTGGAGTCGCATCCGGCGATCCGCACGACGATAGCGTCGTGATCTGGACTCGACTGGCCCCCAAGCCGCTGGAAGACGACGGCGGAATGCCGCACGAAAAGGTTGAAGTTACGTGGGTCGTCGCTGCCGACGAAGGGATGAAGAAGGTGGTTCACAAGGGCACGGCCGATGCCACCAAGAAGCTCGGGCACTCGGTTCACGTCGTGGTAAACGGGCTGAAGCCGGATACCTGGTACTGGTATCAGTTCCACTGCGGCAAAGAAGACAGCCCGGTTGGTCGCACTCGCACGATGCCAGACCCAACCGACATGCCCAAGCGATTGCAGTTCGCGTTCGCCTCGTGTCAGAACTACGAAGAAGGACTCTTCACTGCGTACAAGCACATGGCCAAGGACGAGCTGGATTTCGTCATCCACCTGGGCGATTACATCTACGAATTCGCTCAGCGCAAGGACGGCGTCCGCAAACACGCCGGGGACAAGTGCAAGAGCCTCGCGGATTATCGCGTCCGCCACTGCCAGTATCGGCACGACCCCCTTCTTCACAACATGCACGCACGCTGCCCGTGGATCGTGACCTGGGATGACCACGAGGTTGAGGGCAATTATGCCAACGACATCTCCAAGTATCCAGGCAACAGCCCCGCTGAGCTTTTGAAGCATCGGGCACATGCTTATCAGGCGTACTACGAGATGATGCCGTTGCGCCCGCGGTCGGTGCCAAGCGGTCCCGACTTGAAGCTGTACCGCACGGTCACGTTCGGCCGACTCGCCTCCTTCAAAGTGCTCGACACTCGCCAGTATCGCACCAACCAGCCGAACGGCGATGATTCGGCCGACATCAACGAGGCCGCCCTCAATCCGAAGAGCACGTTGCTCGGAACGAAGCAGCGAGAGTGGCTGGAGGAGGCATTGCTCAAATCGAAAGCAAAATGGAACGTGCTTGCTCAACAGGTGATGATGGGCATGGTAGACCGGGAGACAGGCAACGAGAAGAAATACTCGATGGATGCGTGGCCCGGCTACGCTCACGAACGCATGAAATTAATGAAGTTCCTCGCGGACAACAAAGTGTCGAACCCGATGGTGTTGAGCGGGGATGTTCACTCGAACTGGTTGAACGAACTGCGAGTCGATGACCGCAAACAAGAGACGCCAATCGTGGCGACTGAGTTCGTCGGCACTTCCATCTCCAGCAAAGGGAACGGCAAAGTGATCAATCCCAAGCACCTCGCTGCGTTGCAGAGCGAGAACCCGTTCGTGAAGTTCCACAACGATGAGCGAGGTTATGTTCGCTGCACGGTGACGCCAAAGGAGTGGAAGAGCGAATATCAGGTCGTGACCGAAGTGGAGAAGCCGGGCGGCGACTCGCTAACGCGAGCTGCGTTCGTGGCAATTGCGGGCAAACCCGGCGTGGTCAAGGCGTGAGAAACGGTGGGGGAAAGAATCGAACACGCAATTGGTTTGTGAGGGATGAAGCCCCCCTCACCCGCCGCTCGAAGACTCGCGGCGACCTCTCCCCCAAAAATCGGGGGCGAGGTGGGGTGGCTGGCTTTCGTCGGTAGGTCAAGCGAGCCGAGCCGGACAACCGATGGAGTTCCGATTGCTTCGCGGTTGAACCAATGGCGTTGTCATCTCCATCGCTGTGCCGCTCGGCTCGCGGCACCTACCTAAATCAAGAGTGGTGGTCTTCGAGGCTGTTGGATGTGTTGAGCTGAAGAGAAGACGCTACGCCCCACCTCGCCCCCGATTTTTGGGGGAGAGGTCGGCGAGGCTTTGCGAGCCGGGTGAGGGGGAAAACACCTGTACAAATCCACACACCCATCGCACATCATTCTGCCACGGTTCGTAGTCTCTCAGCGATTACTTCTCGGTGAGGGCGAACTCAAAATGATTCGGGCCACCACGAGTCACTTCAATGAACAACTCGCTGGCCTCGTTGTATCGGGTGGGAATCCGTTCGCGTGCCTGGAACGGATTCGGTCCGGGAGCTGGCTTCCTCGCCTCCGCGCCAGGAGCCGCTTGGACAGCCGGAGCAGTTGGAGGTGCCCCGGCTGAGATAACAACGCGATAACGTCCCGGAGGCACACCAGACCCTCGCGGGATGTTGAACTGCCCGTTCTGGATGATCGCGCCGGAATGCACGGTCGGATCGCTCGGGTCTGCTCGCGTGAAGTCGATGCTGGCGAGGTCGAGCGGTTGCCCCTGGAAGGTGACTCTGCCCGTCAGCGGTTGCCTGCCGTCCGACTCGGCACATCCGGACAGCAGAAGTAGCCCCAGACTGAATCCCACGCATCGCATAGCACAGTTCCCACGACACATATCAGTAATCACTCACAACTTCGCCGCCCTTGCTCGTGGAGAGCGACCGCCACGTACCGAGCGGAATCCCGTTGGTCACGAACCGCACGCTCCCGTCGCACAGCGCCAGGTTGACGCCGCCAGGGTGCCGACTCCGCGACGCAAACGTGACGAAGGTCGTGTTCAGGACGCACGGCGGATTCGGTGGTGCCGGGTCACAGTAACCCGTCGAGAAGTAGGGTCGATCTGGCGAGGAGCTGTTCGGTTCAAGGAATGTCTGGAAGCCAGACGCCGGGCCCCACCATGTGTACCCGCGAAGGTCCATCCGCTGACCCTGAACCACTTCCGCCGCCAGGATCGTGGTGCTGGTTCCGTCGCTGATATCTTCGAGGCGGACCTTCAAGCCGCGTCCGAATGGTGCCCCCGCGAACGTGACCCCGGATAGCGTGGTGAGTGTTTTCGTGCTGGAAGTGTCGTCAACGGCCGTGTTACCTGTGTTCACCGCGTAGTTGTGCGACGTGACCCCCGACACGGAGTTCGGCATATCGCTTGAGCATGTCAGCGTCGCGAGCCGAGTGCCGGTAACGGCGGGTTGATTGATGGTCCCGGCGTACCAGTAGCTCCAGTCGCTCTGATCGCCCCACCGTTGATAGCGTTGGAACAAGGCTCCCTGCTCGATGTACGGAAGGATCAACACTTGCCATGTGCCGAAGCAGCACGCGGACCCACCATCACTGACGTACAACGGCAAGGAGCCGACGACCAAGTGGTAGTTATGCATCGCCACGCCGAGTTGTTTGAGGTTGTTCTGGCAGC
The DNA here is from genome assembly GCA_021413735.1 of Planctomycetota bacterium. Taxonomy (GTDB): domain Bacteria; phylum Planctomycetota; class Planctomycetia; order Gemmatales; family Gemmataceae; genus Gemmata. The sequence continues at coordinate 55,108 of JAIOPV010000039.1, read as the reverse complement.
GTGCCCGGGCCGCTGCTTCACGCACCTTCTGCACAGCAGGCAACAGAAGCCCGATGAGGATGGCGATGATCGCGATCACGACCAACAGTTCGATGAGCGTGAAGCCGCAGCGTGACCGGCGCACGGTGGCACCTGGGGTTATGAACCCGCCGCGGGATAGGTCGGCGGTATGGATACGAACGAGGGCGTCTTGTGGAGAAATGGAGAATGGAAATCAGTTTCCGGTCGCTTCCGCACCAAGTCAATCCATTTTCCTCGTCGCGAAGCGGATTGGGTTCGGATTGAGCCGAGCGATACCACCCGACGCGACGCGTTTCCAAACGCGGGCCACGTCATGTTCGACAGGTTTGTAAAACAAGTCGCAGTCGAATCTGTTCGTGCGAATGCGGCAACGGCTGGGCATCGAAATAGACAAGTTCGGCAGCACCAGCAGACAGAGCGAGATGTGAGAAGCCAAACGGGCCGCCACGGAGGGCGGCCCATACAAGAGAAAATGCCTTGATTTGTAGGGGCCGCCCTCTGCGGCAGCCCAGCCTCTCAAATCAGTTCCGCAATCGGCTTGCCTTCCGGCAGGAACGGCACGGGTCGTCCGCCGCCATCTCGATACGTCTCGTTCAACGGGATACCCAGTTGGTGGTAGATCGTCGCCTGCACATCGTAAATGTGAATCGGTCGATCCTTCGGCACATCACCGCCGCTGGCACTGCTCCCGAGAACCACCCCCGGCTTGATGCCACCACCGGCGAGCATCACAGAGAACACATTCGGCCAGTGATCGCGGCCAGACTTCGCGTTGATCTTCGGCGTGCGGCCAAACTCGCTCAGAATCGCGACAAGCGTGGTGTCGAGCAAGCCGCGTTCGTGCAGGTCGTCGAGCAGCGTACTCACGGCGCGATCCATCGGTGGTAGCAGTTCCGTTTTCATCAGACGGAAATTGTCTTCATGCGTGTCCCAGTCCTGTCCCTTGATCTGGTCGAGCGCGAGATTCACGAGCGTGAACGGCACCCCCGCTTCCGTGAGCCGCCGCGCGAGGATCGCTTCCTGACCCATGCCGTGATCGCCGTAGCGACGGCGTAATTCAACTGACTCAGCGTTGATATCGAATGCTTTCGCAACCGCTCCCCGCGTCAGCATGTTCACCCCTTCACGAAGGAGTGCGTTCGTCGGCTCTCGCGGCTCAAATCGTTCCACCAATTCGACACGCTCGCGGAGCCGTTCCACGGTCAGCGTCGGGTTCATCCGATAGCTCACTGGAATCGCATACGGTGCGTCGGCTTTCGTCGGCATCATCCCGGAGTCGATCGGGGCGAACGTTGGTCCAAGGCTGCCGGCGTCGCCGTAATGCAAGCGGCGCCCGAGTTGGTCGCGGTGCGGAATCGTAACGTACCCCGGCAGGCCAGCTTCGTGCGAACCGCGAACCTTCGCAACAATAGAACCCATCGCGGGGCTGACGTTGCGGTTCTTCGAGTCGATGTTCGCGCCGGGCAGTTCGCAGCCGCACAGCGTGATGTGAATGGCCTGAACGTGATCGGGTGTGGGGTGGTACGCACTGCGGATGATGCTGAAGCGATTCAGCCGTTGGGCGAGCAGCGGAATGTGTTCGCTGAATCGGACGCCCGGAATCGTTGTCGCGATTGTCCCGAACTCGCCGCGAACCTCGGCAGGCGCGTCGGGCTTCGGGTCGAAGCTCTCGAAGTGCGACAGCCCACCTTGCAGGAAGAGAACGATGGCCGCTTTCGCTTTGGGAGCTGGACTTCCAGCGCGTGCGGTCACACCCGGCAGCAGCAACGCACCGAACGACGTCGCGGCTTGACCAAGGAGTTGACGACGGGTGAGAAAGTTCACGGATTGGCCCCGAGCATTCTGGGGATTCGCGGCAGGAGCTTCAGTCTAATCTCACGGCCAGTTTCGCGGAACAGCTTATTTGGCTTTCTCGCGGATTCGCGGTGCGAGGTAACCGGCCAACTGCGTCCCGATCACTTGATAGCCCGCGAGGTTCGGGTGCCGATCCTTGAACCAGTCCGGCACCTTCGCGAGATGCACATCGAGCAGGTTATCCATGACTTGAACCACGTCGCCTTTGATGGCCTCGGGTGGAATCAAGGCGTGATACTTCTTGGGGATCGCTTGAAGTGGCAGCCGGCGATAGCTGAGCATGTTCGGGCCATTCTTCAACTCGGCGGCATAGGGCGTGTACTGATCGAGCATGGGCAATTTCTCGGCTTTTGCAACAGCACGCACCTGCTCGTTCACCGTGTTATCCAACTCCTCCCCGAGATACGGGATCGCGGTTTCAATCACGATCTCGGCCTTGGGGTGATCGGTCCGCAACTTCGCGATGAGCTTCTTGCAGTCGGCCGGAAACTCCGTCTTGAAGTCCTTCAGGTGACGCACATCATTCAGTCCGAAACGCAGAAAGATGAAGTCGAACGGTACCTGCTTGACGACATCGCGTTCGTATCGCTGTGGGCGAGCTAAGAGCAGACTCACCATGTCGCCGTTGACGCCGCGATTGAGCACTTCCACAGGTGGTAAGTCCGACTCCGCCGCGAGCAACTTGCGAACGACGTCTTCGAGGTGATCGGCTTTGGGGTGCATCTCGCGGGGAACCGTTCCGATCACAGTGCTGTCGCCGAGGAGCAGCACGCGGACCTTGGCGGAAGTTTTGTCGTCGGCCCGAGCGATTCCGGTGACGAACACCAACAGCACAACCAGCGACGAAACGAATCGGACGCTCATTGCGAATGCCTCCAAAGATGTGAGCGTGAACACAACAATGGTCCCCACGCACGTTTTGAATCGGGCCGGTCGGGGAGTGAAGAGTCCTCGGGATTCGATACTCAAGAGAAGCGTATCCGTGTTATCCAGCACGGAGTGGCAACATATTCGTGTTCGCCGGCGCTGGCGAATCCCAAGTTCGGTGGCGGAGGGCCGATGAAACTGCCGAGGTTCAAGTACCACCCTGATCCGCTCGCGACGGGGAGCGTGGTGGCGTCCGCCACGCGATGCGCCTGCTGCGGGCGGTCGCGGGGGTATGTCTATACCGGGCCGGCCTACGCGGTCGAGAGCTACGATGATTGCATCTGCCCGTGGTGCATCGCCGACGGGTCAGCCCATGAGAAACTCGATGTGACATTCACCTGCGAGGGGGACATCGGTTGCGGCGGGCTGTGGGACGCGGTCCCACCGGCAGTGGTCGAGGAGATCGCATTCCGTACACCCGGCTTCCAGGGGTGGGAGCAGTCGCGGTGGTGGACCCACTGCGGCGACGCGGCCATGTTCGTCGGCCGGGGCGGGCGGGCGGAACTGGACGGCTTCGACGCGGAGGGGCTGGCCGTCGTCCGGGAATCGGTCGGACTACCCGACGGCCCAGACTGGGAAGAGTTTCTTGACACGCTTACCATGGACGGCTCGCCGCGGGCGTATGCGTTTCGTTGCCGAAAGTGCGGCCGGCTTGGGGGATATGCGGACTGCGACTGAAGAGCGTGTCGCGCCGCCCCAGGCGCTGCACCGGACCCGGTCGCACGCATAGGTTCTGGGATTTGGCTCAGTCGCTGAATGGAGCCGGCCCGTGAGGGGGTCGTTCTGATAGACCGCAAACAGCGGAAGTGGGAGGCCACCCTGCGGCCCGAGATTGGCCAGCGGCCTTCCCACAAACAGAGCCACTCCCCCCCTTCCACCCACTTTTCCAACGCTCCGCCAGAACATCACCTCATCCATTCACAATCTCGGTTGGACTTGTGCGCCTTGGGGGGTTGGGGTATGGGTTCCTCGCACGACGAGTCACGCGTGCAATTGGTACGGCGTTTCAACGGGGGTGTTGTGTGGAACCGGTCGTTTATTACGCTGCCGGCGCAGTTGTCGCCCTCGGTGCGATGCTCGTGGTCATGCGGCGACTCCGTCGCAAGAAACCCGCTCGCAAACCGCTCGCGGTCGTCCGTCCGCCATCACTCGCCGACTGCAAAGGCAAACGAGTTGGCATCCTCATCGTGGCCTACAACGCCGTCACGACGCTATCCGCCACGCTCAAGCGAATTCCCAAGGAAGTCTGGGATAACATCGAAGAAGTCGCAGTCTTCGATGACGCCAGCAAAGACGAAACCTACGAGTTGGCCGTCGGCTTCAAGACGATCTTCGGCATGGAAAAGCTCACCGTCATCCGGAACGTGAAGAACCTCGGATACGGCGGCAACCAGATGCGAGGGTACAAATACTTCGCCGAACGCGGCTTTGATGTGGTCGTGATGCTGCACGGCGACGGTCAGTACGCTCCCGAAGTTCTCGCTGATCTGTACGCACCCATCGTGAGCGGTGAAGCTGACGCGGTGTTCGGTTCGCGAATGATGCCCGACTACGGCGGTCCGCGTGCTGGCGGAATGCCGCTCTACAAGTTCGCCGGCAACCGCATTCTGACGGAGTACGCCAACTACTTCCTCGGCATGAAGATGACCGAGTTCCACTCCGGGTATCGGGCATACAGCCTGCACGCGCTGCAGAAAATCGACTTCTCGAAGATGACGCACGACTTCCACTTCGACACGCAGATCATCATCAAGATTCACCATCAAGGGCTGCGGATTCGTGAAGTGCCGATCCCGACCTACTACGGCAACGAAATCTGCTACGTGAACGGTTTCAAGTACGCGAAGGATGTGTACTACGCCGTGCGTCGCTATCGCGGCACGCTGTCAGGTCGCAACACCGCAGTCGAATACGCCGAGTTTGCACCGCACTATCCGTTGAAGGAATCGCGATTCTCCAGTCACGATTACTTCCGTCGCATCGCGGGCACGGGTCACGAAATCCTCGACGTTGGCTGTGGCGAAGGACACTTCGCGGCACTCGTCGCACAGAGCGGGAACAAGGTTGTCGGTATCGACCTGCTCGAAACCGCGACTCACGCCAACGCCATGGAACAGTACGTCTCGGCCGACCTTGATGGCGGTTTGGTTGGTGCGAAGCGTGCTCTCGGCGAACGGAGCTTCGATCTGATTCTGCTTCAGGACGTTCTGGAACACCTGCGTTCGCCCGACCAGATGCTCGAAGACTGCAAGCGATACTGCAAGCCGCACGGTCGCGTGATCGTTTCCGTTCCGAACGTGGCGAATGTGACCGTTCGGCTTGCGCTCTTGTTCGGTCGCTTCGACTATCGACCCCGTGGCATCATGGACCGCACGCATCTGCGGTTCTTCACTCGCAAGACAGCTCGGCAAATGTTGGAGTCCAGCGGGTATGAGGTCGTGGAGCAGAAGGCGACCGTGATGCCGCTGGAACTGGCGTTCGGGTTGGACCCAAAGAACCCGTTGATGATCGTGGTGAATCGGGTGCTGGCCGCGTGCACCTGGCTGATACCGGGATTGCTCGGCTATCAGACGATTCTCGTCGCACGACCGAAAGCGGCGGCAATCCCAGCTCAGGACATTCAGCCGCGGGTTTACCGCTCGGCAGCGTAACCGGATGTTCCGAGGCGAGCCACGGGGTTTATCCCCGTGGTTTTCTCACATGAAACACCCACGGGGTTTATCCCCGTGGCTCGCAAAACAAGTCCCACTTCCTTGAGGACGCACCGATGATCGGCTCGCTCACCGCCATACGGCTTTCGGCCTCGTCCTCGCTCACGAAACTACGGGCGGCGTGGCCCAAGGTGGTCGCGGCGTTCGAGTCGCCGTGGGTCGCGTATCCGCTGATCCTGATCCTTCAGTTGAAGGTGATCTGGGGTCTCTGGGCACTTCGCGACGTCACCACGGGCGACACGACCAGCTATTTCATCAAGGCGTGGAGTTGGTACCAGTCTGGCGGCATGGATATCGCATGGTCGCCGCTGTACACGAGCTTCTACGGCTGCTTCCTGTTCATCAACTCCGACCCCGTTTGGGCCACGTTCGCACATCGCGTCACGATCATCATGACGACGACGTTCCTTGTGCTCGCCGTGTTGCGGCAACTCCTCCCCGCGAGCATTGCCTGGGTCTGCACCGCGTGGTGGGCTGTGCTGCCGATCGTGTTCAACACGCTGTACGAAGTGCATCTCTTCGCCGCGATTCCGGTTCTCACTGCGTGGCTGTTAATGCTGACCGCGACCGGACCCTGGCGACGAGCCGCGGCGCTGGCCATCTTCGCGGGGTCTGCTGTGTTGGTTCGCAATGAGCTTTCGGTTCCCACCGCGATCCTCGGAGCAGTTCTCGCGGTGTATGAGTTCATCCGACTGCGCCGCGGTGAAGGAACTCGATTCGTGGGCACGCTGCTCGCTTACGCCATCGCGATGAGTGTGGTGGTTGGCCTGTGCGGAGCAGCCTACAAGCAGTCGTACGTGAAGTATCCGATGCTGACGCCGTACATGAAAGAGAAGCACACGCTGAACATGGCGCAGGTGTACGCCTTCGGGTATCAGCAACGACATCCGGAATGGACGAGTTCGCCCTGGATCGAATGCCATCCGCTCATGGAAGAGACCTTCGGGAATCCGTCGCCGACTCTCCGCGAGATGATTGCCGCGAATCCCAAGGCCGTGTTCGAACACTTTATGTGGAACACGTCGCTCACGCCGAACGGGTTTCAGTTGCTGCTGTTCCACCGTGCCGCTGGCTCGATCAATCCGGACTACGATCCGTCGATGTTGAGCAAAATGAACAAGCGGTCGGGGGCTGTTCTGACTGTGGCCCTGCTCAGTCTGTGGGCCGTCGCGGCCGTGATTCTCTGGCGTGGGCGGCGGGAATGGTGGCAGAGTTGGTTCTCGTCTCGCGCCCTGGGATGGGCGGCGATGTTCGCGGTGGTGGCTGTGATTCCGTTGGTGATCTGCACACAGCGACCGCGACCGAGTTACCTTTTCGCGTTCGCTGCGGTCGTGATTGCGATCACAGGAATGTGTCTGCACATCACGACGACGCGCTGGCGACTCGCGGAACACCTTCGCACGATCGCGCCGCTTCTGATGGTCGGGTTCGTGCTCTTCGTGCCGCGGCACTTCGTCCAAAGTCAGCACACGAACCGGTGGGTTGCGAACTCGGTCGAGCGATTGCTGCCGTATCGCGAGGCGATCAGCAACCCCGGGACCGTGCTGCTCGTTCAAGATCGCGTAAATGTGGGCTTCTACATCCATCCCGCAAGCACGCGAATGGAGCGGAAGGCAATCCACGTCTTCGGGGAAATGATCGCCACGGCCAAGCCTGGTGAGTCGTTCGCAGGAATGATGGAGCGGAACGAAGTGGACTACGCGTACATCGAGGAACAGGCCCTCGCGTGGCTGAAGACGAAGCAATGCGATGACGCCGAGGGGTTCATGGATGGTCGCGGTGCGCCCGGGTGGGAACTGCTCGCAGCCGGGAACGTGCCCGGCGACCGCTGGCGAATCTATCACCGTGTGAAGTGATCGTGTTTCTGTCTTTGGTATTCGCCGCTTGCGGCGTAGCGTTCCATGGAGCGCTACGCCGCAAGCGGCGAAACCCATTTCCGACCCATTGACTCTCGCATCCGAACATCTCACGATGACACCATCTCGTATTCCGGAGGTCCGCCATGCTTAGACTCGCGTTCGCGACACTCGCCATTGCTGTGGCGGCTCCAACCCTATCCGCCGCTGAAGCCGGAAAGGGAACTGTCCTCCCCTTTCCAGAAAAAGCTCCGATCGTCGTTTCGATCAACGGATACGACACCGCCCGCGAGCGGTTGAGCAAGATGTTGACCGCGGCGTTGCCGAAGGACGCAGCGAAAATCACCAAGCTGCTCGACGCCGAAATCGAGAAGGTCTTCGAGGGCCGAAAGCTCACCGCCATCCGGAAGGATGCCCGGGCGTTCGTCGTTCTGAACGACCTCGCTTCCGTGATTCAGGATACGCCTGCTGTGTGCGTGTTGGTTCCCGTCACGACTCACAAGGAATTCCTGAAGACGTTCCTCACGAAAGAAGAGTTCGGGACGATCGACCACGGCAAGAACGGCGTCGATGCGATCAAGACAGCCGCGTTCGGTGAGGAGAAACCAGCGTACCTCGTCGAACTGAAAGACTACACGGCCATCACGTTCGACAAGACGACAAGCGACGCCTTCGCGGACAAATTCACCAAGGCGAACTCGGATCAGATGGGCAGCGAACCCGCCGAGACATTCCTGAAGGCTGATATCGCGGTCTATGTGAACATGGACTCGATCAACGACCAGTTCGGCGATCAAATCAAGGCCGTCAAGGGGTTGATCGACTTCGGCTTGCAACAGGCCGCGGGCCAAGGGGCTCTCGGCTCGTTGACCAAGAAACAAATCGAATCCCTGAAGGTGTTGCTGAAGGGCTTGATTCAGGGCGTCGAGGACTGCCGCAGTGTGGTTCTCGGAGCCGAGTTCCGCCCCGAGGGTGTCTTCGTCAAGTTGCAAGCACGGTTCACGGAGAACTCGCCGAGCGCAAAGTTGCTCGCGGCCGAGAAGGCCGAGACGATGGTGGACCTTGGCAAACTCCCGAAGGGGCTGGGTACCTACACCGGAATGAAGTTCGGCAAAGCCATCAGCGACATCCTGCGTGACATGGGTCAAGAGTTCGCCACGACGGAAGACGACGCCAAGGGTGCCGACTTACTTGAAAAGCACCTGAAGGACGTGGCGGCGGCTGGCCCCGGTGCGGAGTTCAGCGCATCACTGCCGCCGGGCGCAACGCTGAGTGTGACGGCCTACAAAGACGCGAACAAGGCCGCGGCTGGGTTGTCCAAGGCGTTCAAGGCGATTGCGGCTGGCGGCAAGGTGAATGGAATCGTCGTGAAAACAGCTCCGCGAGTGGGCGACGAGGCCGAGAAGCACGCCGGCTTCACCTTCTCATCGGTGAACCTGAACTTCGACTTTGAAAAGAGCGTGGCCGAACTTCCTCCGGAGGTCAAAGAGAGCACCCTGGAGGCGTTCAAGCGAATGGTTCCCGAGAAGGCCGTGCAGTGGATCGGCACGGATGGGAAAGTCGTCATCCGTGTGAGTGCGAAAGACTGGGACGCGGCGAAGAAGTTGATCGACCAGTATCTCGGCGGGAAGGCATCAATTGGCGGCGTAGCGGGTTTCAAGCAGGTGCGGGAACAACTCCCCGCCGAGGCGAACGTGCTCCTGATTGCGGAGATCGAGTCTGCGATCAACGGGCTGGTGAATTCGTTCCGACCGGCGGCCGAGGCGATCCCTGGCTTCCCGCAACTCGGCATCGTGAAGAAACCGGAAGGCGGCAAGACTGCGTACATCGGCATCGCGGTCACCATCAAGGACGACATCGCGACCGTGACTGGTTTCGTGCCTGTCGGAGCGATTGAGACTGCCAGCAAGATGCTGGAATCACTATTCAAGAAGGTTGAGTGAGTCACGTCACAACTGTTGGTCAGCGTCACTGTCATCCGTGTGTAAGGAGCGTCTCCATGTCCGTTCGCCTGTTCTCGGCTGCGATCGTCTGTGCCCTGCTGTCTGTTGTCGGCTGTACGAAGAACGCCACTCTTGAAGTCTCCAAGCCCTACGAATTGATCCAGGGCGAAGCCCAGGCCATGATTTTGGATCCTCAGCCGAAGCCGCAGAAGCTCAACATCAACTTTACCTCTTCCGAGGGTGATATCCTGGTTCTCGTGTTCAAAGATGCAGACGTTCCGAAGGGCGAGGACGGCATCATGCAGGTCGATCCGAAGAAAGCGATCGCATCCAAGAAAGGGAAGTCAGAATCATTCACGGTCGATGTGCCGGAGAACACGGGCACGCAGATCGTGATGCGAGATGCCGCCAAGAAAACGAAGGTCGACCTGAAGGTCAACAACAAGAAGTGACGAGTTTGATTTCGCCCTCTCCCCTTGCGGGAGAGGGCAGCGAACGAAGTGAGCGGGTGAGGGGTAAGGCCTTGACAACTGATAAGGTTTACCCCTCACCCGGCCGCAAAGCGCGGCCACCCTATCCCGCAAGGGGAGAGGGCAAAAATAGGAGAGCTTCCGAACTCCTTCGGGACGATACCCGAGCATGATCGTCACTATTGATGGACCGGCGGCATCGGGGAAAGGCACCGTGGCGAAGGGACTTGCCCTTCGCCTCGGGTTCGCTTACCTCGACACTGGCGCGATGTATCGTGCGGTCGCATTCGCCGTTCTCCGAGCAGGGAAGGCCTGCGACGACGGCGCGGCCATCGCGTGCTTGCTGCCCGATATCCACATCGAGATGCCACCGGACCGAGTGTTGCTGAATGGTGATGATATCTCCGAGGCGATCCGTGCGCCGCACGTCTCGCAGGGGGCAAGCAAGGTCGCGGCGGTGGCGGCTGTGCGAGCGTTCCTCGTTCCGCAACAGCGCCGCATTGGGTCTGGTCGCGATATGGTCACCGAAGGACGCGACCAGGGAACGGTTGTGTTTCCCGATGCCCCGGTCAAGTTCTATGTGACTGCCGACGTGCGAGTCCGAGCCGAACGCAGGCAAAAGGAACTCGACATGCGGGGCGTGGCGACGACACTGGAACGCGAGTTGGCCGAGTTGATCGAACGCGACCGGCGTGACAGCGAGCGAGCCGACAGCCCATTGCGGCAGCCGAGCGATGCCAAGGTGATCGACACATCGCACCGGACCGTTGAGGCCGTGTTGGACGAGATGGAAGGGGTTGTTCGCAGATGCAAGACCGACCGGGCCTGATGGGCCGCATGTGGTACGACGCCGCTTACTGGACAATGTGGGGCCTGTTCACATTCGGGTTCAGCTATCGCGGAACCGGTCGCGGGAACATCCCGAAACGTGGCCCAGTTCTCATCGTCTCAAATCATCAGTCGATGTTCGATCCGATGCTCGTGGGCCTCTCGTGCCCTCGCTATCCGACATTCCTCGCTCGAAAGAATCTCTTCGACGTGCCGGTGATCGGCCCCGCGATCCGCAGCCTTGGCTCGGTTCCCATTGACCGCGGCATGGGCAAAGACGGCATTCAGGCCGTGCTGGATCGGTTGAATCACGGACGGGCGGTGCTGGTGTTTCCGGAAGGCGAGCGAACGCACTCGGGCGCTGTGCAGCCGCTGAAGCCGGGCATTTCGCTGCTCATCAGACGTGTGAACTGTCCGATTGTGCCGGTTGGGATCACGGGTGCGTTCGAAGCGTGGAATCGCTTCATGAAGATTCCGCACTTCTCGCCGCTCCTGTTGCCACCAGAGTCGAGCGCGGTTGGCGTGTCGGTGGGCAAGGCGATCGACCCGATTCGCTATAAAGGGGTCGATCGCGATGATATGCTCGCGGACCTTCGCAACGAGATCGAGAAGCAGGTGTTGGTTGCGAACGCAGTGCGGCGTTCGTAGCTTGCACGAAGCAATGGCACGCGGATCACGCGGATACAGACGCGGATCAAGAGGATCAAAACCAAGGCAGAAATCGCCGCACGATCAAAGTCAGATAAAAGACACGATCAAAAAACAAAACCAAGAGAGTTCATTTTCAAAGACGTAAGAATCCAAGGTTTTGAACACTCTGGCCATTTGCCTTTTGCTTTGATCGTGTCTTTATCGGGTTTCGATCGTGAGGCTCATTTCTTCTGCCTTTCTCTGATCCTCTTGATCCGCGTTCCATCCGTGTGATCCGCGTGCCATTGCTTATTTGCCCGCCGTGGCTGACGCCTTCATGTCCCATACGGTGATCGCTTCTTCCGAACCCGCCGAAACGATTCGCGTGTTATCCGCAAACACCCCGAGACGATACACGGTGCCGAAGCCGGTGTCGAAACGCCGCACGAGTGCCTGCGTGGACACTTCCCAAACTCGCACGCCGCCCGTCATGCCTTCGGATGCTGCGATGAGGTGCCGGCCATCCACGCTGAACGCGAGTTGCTGAATCAACCCGTTATCGAAGAGACCGCCAACCGAGAACGTATCCGTGCCATCGCTCGCGTTTGCGACCTTGATGACCCCTGAAGACGACGCAGCGATTAGCTTTCCGTCCGGGCTGAACGCGACCGTGCCGCGCTGTCCGCGTTGAATCCGCACTTTCCACAAGTCTTCAGTCTCGCCCGCTTCGGCCTTGGATAGCCTGAGGAAGCCGTCACGCCCAATGACCGCAAGCGTGTCGCCCGTTGGCGAGAACGCAAGCGCGATGCCGATGGTTTGCGCCGGCAGAATTCGCACTGTCTTTCCGGTTGCAGCGTCAGCGATCACGATCCGAGCCGCCTCGCCGGAATACGCGATCTTCTTGCCATCCGGCGACACCGCAATCGCTCGACAACCCGTGGCGTTTTCCGAGAGGATGCGTGATGGTTTCGCGGCAAGCGGCTTCGTCGGGTCGAAGTCGTCGTACACGAGCACGCCTTCGGCTGTGGCGACGGCGAGGCGATCTTTACCGGTCGTGGCATGTACCGCCTTGCCAGGGAGCTTGCCCGCTGCGGTCGCGGTAGTTTTGCTGATCGACCAGCGGAAAGCAGCGTCGCCGGCCAGCACGAAGACGGTCTTTCCATCCGCAGCGGGGGCGAGCAGCGCGGCCTCGGGGAATGCATCGTTCTCCGCGTGAAGTTGCATTCCCGTGGTCAGATCCCACAGACGAATTCGCAAACCATTGGAACCGGTCGCGGCGAGTTTCGTTCCATCCGGCGAGACGGCCCATTCACCAGCAATGCCGCGTGCGCGGCCGGTCCATTTCTTCTCGCCGAGGTGATAGACGCCTGCACTCTCTGCGTTTCCAGCTGAGAGGCGGTCGTTGTCGAGCCAACTCCCGACTCGCCCTGACTCTTCGACTTCCGTGATGAGCTTTGCCGTTTTCCCGTCCGCGATGTCCCACACCTTCACGACAGCACCGACACCACACGCAACTCGCTTCCCGTCCGGACTGAACGCGAGACTCGAAACCTTGCCACCGTTGTTGAAGGTCAACAGGGGCTTGCCACCCGCGAGCAGGAACAATGTGACGACGCCCTTTTCATCAGCGACCGCCAGCGTCTTGTTGTTCGGATGGAACTGGAACGGCGACCCTACCGTGAGTTCGAGCTTCTCCAGTTTTGTGTCGAGTTCGGTGACGCGCAACAGCCCGTTCGCGGCGTAGTGGGCGATCATGCGGCCATCTGCGGAACATGCGAAGTCGGTTCCGAATTCCGCCGCGAATTGTGATGATTCCTTCAGCGATTCGGGGTCGAGGAAGTGAACACGGCTATCGGCGAACTGTACCGCGAGCCGCGAGTCGTGCGTGAACCGTACCTGTCGCAACGTGCCGTCTGGGGAGAGGAGCGTATTCACTGCCTCGCCGTTGGCGGCGTTCCACACGCGGAGCATGCCATCTTCGCCGCCAGAGTACGCACGTTTGCTATCCGGGGAGAAGGTGACACACAATGGCCGGGCCGCGTGCCGCAGTCGAGTATCACCGAGGCGTGCGACCGCACCTTCGGGTGTGCCACCCGTTCCGGGCGCCAGCACCTTTCCGGGTGGTCCCGGCAGTTTGGGATCGACCTTGGGCTGCCTTGGATTGACTTGAATCAACTGAGCACGGAGTTGCGTTTCGAGCTTCTCAGGCTGGCCGGCAGTGACCGCAGCGACTCCAAAGCCGAACCCGACTATCGTGGCCGACAGACGGAAGAAGCGTGCCGCAGTCATGTCTCATCCTCGCGAGGAGTCGCCAACCCTTGCAGAATAGACGCGGAGGGACGCGGGAACTCACAGGGGTTGTCGTGCGAAAGCGAAAAGCACGAAGAAGAATTAGCCGCACGATTGAAACCCGATCAAGACACGATTCAGACAAAAAGACAAAGAGAATTCATTGTTGGAAAGACAGAAACCCAAAACGCGGACTGCTCGGGGTTTCAACACAATGGTTCTGTGCCTTTGTTTTGATCGTGCCTTCATCGGGTTTCAATCGTGCGGCTAATTCTTCTTCACAGTTCTGACACAACGCGGCGAACCAGCACTCGCAACTTCTTCTCGGCTTCGTTCGCGGTCTTGATGATCTCGGGCAGGCTCGCGGGCTGCAGCGCATCCGGCAAACACTGATCCGTAATCACCGACACGCCCATCACACGCATCTTCGCATGAATCGCGACGATCACCTCAGGCACCGTGGACATGCCAACGACATCCGCACCGATTGCTCGTAGGAAGCGATACTCGGCCCGCGTTTCCAGGTTCGGCCCCGACACCGCCACGAACACACCCTGATGACACACGATCTTCTCTTCCATCGCGATCCGCTTGCCGATTGACAGCAACTCACGGTCGTAACAGTTGCACATATCCGGGAAGCGTTCGCCAAGGCGGTCGTCGTTCGGCCCGATGAGGGGGTTGTCGCCGAGCAGGTTGATGTGATCCTCGATCAGCATCAAATCGCCCTTGTCCCACTGCGGGTTCATGCCGCCGCACGCATTCGACACGATCAGCACATTCGCCCCAAGTGCCTTCATCACACGCACGGGAAACGTCACCTGTTGCAGCGTCCAGCCTTCGTAGAAGTGGAAGCGGCCTTCCATTGCGACGACCGGCTTGCCGCCGAGCGTGCCGCACACGAGCTGACCCTTGTGGCTCGGGGCGGTCGAACGCGGGAAGTGCGGAATCTGTTCGTATGGAATGACCGCTTCAGCCTGGATGTCTTCGGTGAGTTTGCCAAGGCCCGTGCCGAGGATGATGCCAGCGGCGGGCTTTCCTGACCACTTCGCACGAATGGCGTCAGCGGCGTCTTGAATCTGCTCAAACACGGGGGGCAGGGTTTGCATGGCTGGCTCCTGGCGAGCGGCGTGGCGTCAGCACGCCGGTTGTGACTCGTATGTTGTACAATTCGAAGCGTAGCCGCGACATGAAGCGGAGCGTGACCGTCTCAGGGACTCGATCATGGCAGTTAATCTTCCACCGCATTATCACGACGCAGACGCACGATACAAGAAGGCTCAGACGCCCGAGGATAAGCTCGTCGCGCTCAAGGAAATGTGGGTGCTGCTGCCGAAGCACAAAGCGAGCGAGAAGGTTCAGGCTGAACTCAAGACGAAGATCTCGGAACTGACCGATCAGATCGAACAGACGAAGTCCGGCCCCAAGAAAGCGGCCCACGGCGTCTTCAAGATCCCACGGCAGGGAGCGGGGACCATCGCGTTCGTCGGGCCACCGAACGCCGGGAAGTCGTCGCTTCTTGCGAAGCTCACAAAGGCCACGCCAGCGGTCGCACCGTATCCGTTCACGACCCGCGAACCAATTCCGGGCATGATGGACTACGAAGACACCCGCGTGCAGTTGATCGACCTACCGCCGATCGCAGCGGAGCATTACGAGCACTTCATCACGGACATCACGCGAGCCGCCGACGCTGCCGTGCTGTTCCTCGATCTCGCCGATGACGACGGAGCAGCCGCGACGCAAGCGGTCATCGACCGCGTGAAACTCGCTCGCCGCGAACTCGTGCCGCCGGGCACTACAGCCTCCGACGATCCCGCAATCTACACGCTGCCCACCATCTTGGTTGCGACCAAGGCTGACGACGAAGCGGCCGACATTCGCCTGGAGATCGCCCGCGAAACCTTCGGCACGCAGTTTCCGCTGCACGTCATCTCAGCCGAACGCGGCGACGGCTTGCCCGAGTTGCGAAAAGCGCTGTACGACGTGTTGGGTGTGATGCGGATCTACACGAAGCAGCCCGGCAAGCCCGCCGACATGACAAGTCCGTTCACGCCGTTGATCGGCAGCACGGTCGCGGAGCTGGCGGGTCGTGTTCACCGCGATCTGGAAGACACGGTGAAGTCTGCTCGCGTGTGGGGCACCGCCGTTCACGATGGGCAGACCGTGGGCCGCGATCATGTTCTGAACGACAAGGACATCGTCGAGTTGCATACGTGAGACCCGCCGCCGCTTGCGGCGTTGCAATTGCGAGATGACCGATGGAACACATCCCCGCGTTGCCTGCAACAAGGATCGGGCTGCGGTGTCCTGGCCAAGTCACCAGGATCGGAGAAACCGGCTTGGAATTGTATCTGGATCTGATCCGAGTTGCGCCAGGCCGGGCACCCGTTATCGACGCTGATTTGTTTTTTCACTGCACCATAGCCCCCGAACGGGCACGCCAACTCGTTCCAGGTGATAGCTGTGTGTTTGTCGTCAGCGAAATTGATATGTTCAGGCAGCCTCCCCTTCGCGTTTCGCTGCCAGCGAATCCGGATTGGCTGACGTGGAACAACGAGACCGTTCGGCGTCTCGCACGACACATCCGCGAGACTCTTGAGTTCGGCCTCATGCCAGTTCTGGCCGATGCTTTGGAGGATGCGGGTTGCACAGACGCGGCTCTGCTTGAGCACTGCCGACAGTTCCCGGCAGATGAAACGCGAAGTTGGGCCGTGGAATTACTCGCGACTCAGACATGATCGCGTTGCATACGCGACGTGAACCGGCCATGATGTGAGAACGATGACCACCAACACACCAAAACCGACATCCTTCCTCGTCCGCCACGGGGTCATGCGGTTCCTCGGAGAGTTCACTCCTGGGCCGGATGTCACCACCACCCGCGGCGACACGGTCATTCTGCGCACCGAACGCGGCACCGAACTCGGCGAAGTGCTGTGCCCCGCGACTCCCCAAGTCATCGCGGTCATTCCCGAACCGACCCACGGCGAAATCATTCGCGTTGCCTCAGCAACCGACCGCGACAAGCTCCGTCAGTTCCGCGAATCACGCGACATGGATTACTCGGCCGGCGTTCGACTCATTGCTCATCACAAGCTCCCGATGCAACTCGTGGACGTGGAACGTCTGTTCGGAAACGAACGGGTCGTGTTCTATTTCCTGTCCGAGAGCCGAGTCGACTTCCGCGAACTCGTGAAGAGCATGGCCCGCGAGTTCCACACACGCATCGAGCTGCGACAAATCGGCGTTCGCGACGAAGCCAAACTGCTCGCCGATTACGGCGACTGCGGCAAACCCGTATGCTGCAACACGCACATGGCCGTGATGCCACCCGTAAGTATGCGGATGGCGAAGCTTCAGAAATCGACGCTCGACCCAACGAAGATTTCCGGTCGCTGCGGTCGGCTGAAGTGCTGTTTACGCTTCGAGCAGGATGTGTATGAGGAGTTTCAACGCGAGTTGCCGCCAATCGGTTCGCGAGTCCTGACCGACAAGGGGCAAGGTCGCGTCTTGCACCACGAGATTCTGGCTCGCCGTCTGCTGATCGAGTTCGAGGATGGCCGCCGATTGCCTGTGCCTGTCGCTGAAGTGCTGACACGCTTATAAAACAGGGATGAAGGATGAAGGATGAAGGATGAATTCAAAACCAGAAGGGTTCACCTTGCTGGCGTGTTGATTCATCCTTCTTCCTTCATCCCTCATCCTTCCCCGAGGTGCCCGTGGACCCAAGGATTCTGGATCTCTGTCGCGAACCCCCGCACTTCGCCTACGAAGCCTACGACTTCGTGTGCGATGCGGTCACGTTCACGCAAGAACGCCTCGGCCGAGCCGAACCCGACGACGAAGAAGAACCCGTCGATCACCATGTGAGTGGTGCCGAGTTGCTGCTGGGGGTGTGCGATCTCGCCGTCTCGACCTTCGGCATGATGGCACCGGTCGTGTTCAAGCAGTGGAACGTGCGGACCACCGACGACGTTGGCAGGATGGTGTTCAATCTGATTCGGGTCGGGCGACTGAGTAAGTCGGACCGTGATACGCCCGAAGACTTCCACGATCTGTTCGACCTGCCTCGGACGCTCGCCGACGGCTTCGAGTTGACGATCGAAGACCGTCCAAGCATGAAGCGGAGTGACCGATGAGCCAGCGCTGGCGATTGATCCTGTCGGCCGTTGCGTTCCTGGGGTGGATCTCCTACCTCGGCTATGCCGCTGCGATGAAGAGTCACGCTCCGATTGTTTCGCATGTTCAGGCGTCGGCTGCGACTGCTGCGGTGATTGCCGAGATCACGGATCTTGAAACACGGCGAGCGGTGGCCGAGAAGCTGTGGGGCGACGGGCCTGTCGGCGATGTCGAGATTCTGAATCTCGCTGGCGTGAAGGGGTTTGTCGGCCCGGGGAAGTATCTGCTGTATCTCGAAAAGCATCACGGTGCCTGGTACATCGTCGGTCAACAGCGGTCCCCCGGCAACGAATTGGGTGGCGTCGGTCCGCCGCTTGTGTATCCCTGGAACGACGACGTCCGGAAGCAAGCTGAGAAACTGGAAAAGAAGCCGGGTTGAGTTTGCGCCGGCTCAACAGATCAAAATCATCAATTCATATCGCAAACGATTACCTGATAAAATCTTGCGATCAGATCGTGAGCCATACCGATGTTCTGATAGAGTTTCTTCCGGACGAGTGTGGATGGCTCCGAGCTGAAACTGTGGTTCCGGGCCGGAAATGAATGGTTCCGGCCGTGGATTCGATTATTGCAACAGAATAATCAGTCATAACTGATTCTAAGTAAAAGGTTTACACATATTCTGACGTGGTTTCTTCCGGACGAATGAAATGATTCCGGGTCGGGAATGATTGGTTCCGGAGGTGGGGTGGGGAAGTGGTCCGGAATCAATCTCCGACTTCGTGAGACATGCTTCCGGTAATTCTACAGAATCGGTTTGCCCAGCCACTGCAGTTCTGTAGAATCAACACATCCTGATTGCCCTGCCCACAACTTGCCCACCCTCCGAAATGCCGGATTGCCCCCCCGTTGAAGCCCCATTCGACCACGGCCTGCGCCGGCAAACGGTCGTGCGGGCTGTGCTGACCGACATCTTCCATGGCAACCTGCGAGCCGGGCAACGGCTCGTCACCGAGTCCCTCGCGAACCGTTTTAACGTCAGCCATACTCCAATTCGCGAAGCACTCATCGAGTTGCGCGGGCTGTGCGTTGTCGAGTTGCTTCCGAATCGCGGCGCTGTCGTGCGAAAGATCACCGCTCAAAGCGTGCGAGAAGTTTGCCAGGTTCGCAAGGTGCTGGAGTGCGAAGCGATCCGCGGCGCCGTTCGGAAGATCGACCGGAAGCGCGTTGCGACACTCGCGACAGAGATTCGTGAACTCGCCGCTTCGCCCGCGAACCCGGAAGCCGTCGCTCGCGCTCAGAACCTGGACAACCAACTGCACGACGCGATCTATGCGGCTTCAGGCAATGAGTTCCTCGCTGCTGAACTCGACCGTTTGCGAACGCTATTCCGCACCTTCCGCGACGTGACCTGGGATCTCGAATTGGCTCGCCGCGAGTACCACCGAATCGCGATTGAAGCGACCGAACACCTGGCGATCACCGATGCCCTGCTCGCTGGTGATGCTCGGTCCGCGGTCGCCGCAATGACAATCCACATGCGATCCGGGCAGATGTATTGGGTTCAGGTGACCACGAATCTGAAGAACTTGCCGAGCGAAAAAGAGACCATCAAGCATTCTCCGCAATGAGGCTCCCACCGATGATCCGAACGCTTTCACTTTTGCTGCCCGTGGCGCTCGTCGCCGGTCTGGTGTATCCAGGGCAGTCGCCGCAAATCGTCGTGGCTGCAGAACCCGTCGCTGCCCCTGCGGCAGCACCCGTGCCACCGCCAACCGGCAAGCTCGAATACAACCGCGACATCCGGCCGATCCTCGCCGAGAACTGCTTCGCCTGCCACGGTGCGGACAGCGCCGCTCGCAAGGCCAGCCTGAGGCTCGACCAACGAGAGGCGGCCATCGAACTGAAAGCGATCGAGCCAGGGAAGCCTGAAAAGAGCGAGATGATTACCCGCATCTTCACGGCAGATGCCAAGGAGATGATGCCGCCGTCGAAGTCGCACAAGAAGCTCACCGCGGTTCAGAAAGAAACGCTGAAGCGATGGGTCGCCGAGGGTGCGGAATATCAGCAGCACTGGTCATTCCTGTCTCCGACGCGACCGAAGCCGCCCGCCGTGCAAGACAAAGCATGGGTTCGCAACCCAATCGACAACTTCGTGCTGGCGAAGCTCGAAGCCGCTGGCCTGAAGCCTGCCCCTGAGGCTGATCGCCGCACGCTCGCACGTCGGCTGTCGTTCGATCTCACCGGGTTGCCGCCGGAACCAGCCGATGTGGAAGCATTCGTCAACGACAAGACGGAAATGTGGTACGAGAAGTACGTCGATAAGCTGATGGCGTCGCCGCACTGGGGCGAGCATCGCGGACGTTACTGGCTCGATTACGCTCGCTACGCCGACACGCACGGCATCCACTTCGACAACTTCCGCGAAGTGTGGTCGTATCGCGAATGGGTCATCAACGCATTCAACAAGAACCAGCCGTTCGACCAATTCACCATCGACCAGCTCGCTGGTGACCTCGTTCCAAACGCAACGCTCGATCAGAAGGTCGCGACCGGCTTCAACCGCTGCAACATCACGACCAACGAAGGCGGCGCGATCAGCGAGGAATACCTCGTGCTGTACGCTCGCGACCGCACCGAAACGACTGCCGCCGTGTGGATGGGTCTCACCGCAGGCTGTGCTGTCTGCCACGACCACAAGTACGACCCGTTCGCACAGAAAGACTTCTATTCGCTGTCGGCGTTCTTCAACAACACGACGCAAGGCGCGATGGATGGCAACATCCCGAACACGCCACCGATCATCAATGTGCCGAAGCTCGAAGATCGCCCGCGATTCGATGCCATCGTGAAGGAACTGGCAGCCGCGAAGGCCAAAGTGGATGCCCGCAAGGTCGCAGCGAAGACCGATTTCGCCACCTGGCTGAAGACCGCGAAGGCCGAGGACTACGCCGGCAAGATTCCGACGCAGGGGTTGGTCTTCCACGCCCCGTTGAAGGAAGGCAAAGGCAAATCAATCGCGACCGTCGTGAACGGCAAGGATCGCAGCGTCGAGTTCGACGGCGGCTACGACTGGGCAGCACTTAAGAATGACAAGGCGCATCCGGCGTTCACGATTCGGGCTGGTAAAGCGATCGAGTTCAAGGATGTCGGCGACTTCGACCGCACGCAGCCGTTCGCGGTGTCGGCGTGGGTGTCGATTGGTGGCCGCAACACGAACGGCGCGATCATCGGGCGGATGGATGAAGGCAGCGCTTTCCGTGGCTGGGATGTGTGGATTCAGGGCGACAAGATCGGAACGCACGTCATCAACAGCTACCCGCAAGACGCGGTGAAGGTCGTCGCGAAGACGCTGCTCCAGCCGAACAAATGGACGCATGTCACGGTGGCTTACGATGGCACCGGCAAGTCGGGCGGCATCAAGATCTACTATGACGGCGAACCGCAACCGTTGGACGTCGAGAACGACAACCTGAAATCGACCACACGCACCGCTGTTCCGCTGAAGCTCGGTCAACGCAACACGACCTCGCGAGTCACAGGCGTGTCGCTGGAAGACCTCCGCATCTACGACCGCGCATTCACCGCGATCGACGCTCAGCAGTTGTCGGGTTCGCGTCGCACCTTCGACATCCTGGCGAAACCGGCCGACAAGCGCACGCCGCAAGAAGCCGAGGAATTGTTCAACTGGTGGCTCGTGTCGCAGGACGCGGAATCCCGCGAACTCGCGACCGCTTACCGCAAGTTGCAAGAAGAAGAAGTGGGCCTCCGTGGTCGTGGCACGATTGCTCACGTCATGAACGAGAAGCCGGGCGAACCGGGGGCGTTCTTGCTGTTCCGTGGCGACTACGATAAGCGACGCGATCCAGTGAAAGCTGACACGCCGAAGGCGATGCCACCGATGGCTGCCGACCTGCCGCGTAACCGTCTCGGGTTGGCGAAGTGGCTACTCGCGAAGGATCACCCACTGACGACTCGCGTGACCGTGAACCGCTTCTGGCAGGAGCTGTTCGGCACCGGCCTCGTTCGCACGAGCGGCGACTTCGGTATCGCGGGCGATCTTCCGAGTCACCCCGAACTGCTCGACTGGTTGGCCGTCGAGTTCCGCGAACCGACCGCTGGCCTCTGCTGTGAAGACGGCACGCCGTGGGACATGAAACGCTTCTTCAAACTGCTCGTGACCTCGGCAACCTACCGTCAGGCAGCGATCACCACCAAGGAAAAGTTGGAGAAGGACCGCGAGAATCGACTGTTGAGCCGTGGCCCGCGGTTCCGCATGGACGCCGAGATGATCCGCGACAACGCCCTCGCAACGTCTGGCTTGCTGGTTCGCAAACTCGGCGGCCCGAGCGTGAAGCCGTATCAACCGGAAGGAGTGTGGGAAGCGGTTGCGATGATTGGCAGCAACACCCGCGACTACCGCAAGGACAACGGCGAAGGGCTGTATCGCCGCAGCATGTACACGTTCTGGAAGCGAGCAGCCCCGCCTGCCGCCATGGAGGTGCTGAACGCTCCGAATCGCGAAACGTGTGCTGTTCGACGCGACCGCACGAACACGCCGATCGCCGCGCTGTTGACACTCAACGACATTCAGTTTGTGGAAGCGGCTCGCGTGCTGGCCGAGAAAGCGATCAAGAGCGCTGCCGACGACGATGCCCGTATCGGCTTCATCTCGGCGAAGCTCCTGTCGCGGCCATTCAAGCCGCAGGAACTGGCAATCGTGAAGAGTTCGCTGAGTGAGCTGCGGGCAACGTTCAAGACGAAGCCAGAAGACTCGAAGAAGCTGATTTCGTTCGGCGAGTCGAAGCCCGACGCAACACTCGACGCGGGCGAACTGGCCGCGTGGACGATGCTCGTCAACGAATTGCTGAACCTCGACGAAGTGCTGAACAAGTGATGTTTAGCGGCGGACCCACCGGGTCCGCCTCACTACACGAAACCTTCACCTAAACAAGCCACCACAACCACCATGAACCTCTTCAATAACCCCCACGCTCTGAACCTCACCCGCCGCCACTTCTTCCAGTCCACGGGCTTCTCGCTCGGAGCCACGGCGCTCGCCCAACTCCAGGCTGCGGAAGTCGCGAAGGGCACCAAGACCGGCATCGACGCCGCGTTGCCCGAAACGCACTTCCCCGCGAAGTGCAAGAACATCATCTATCTGCACATGGTCGGCGGCCCCGCTCAGATGGACCTGTACGACTACAAGCCGGAAATGGTGAAGCACTACGGCGAAGACCTGCCGGACAGCATTCGCAAAGGTCAACGGCTGACCACCATGACCAGCGGACAAGCGAAGTTCCCCGTCGCTCCGAGCAAGTACCGATTCAAACAGCACGGCAAGTGCGGCATGTGGATGAACGACGAGCTGCTGCCGTACACCGCGAAGATGGCCGACGACATGGTCTTCATTCGCTCGATGAACACCGAAGCGATCAACCACGAACCCGCCATCACTTACATGCAGACTGGCAACCAGGTCACCGGTCGGCCGTGCCTCGGCGCTTGGACCAGCTACGGACTCGGGAGCCTCAACCAGAACCTGCCAACGTTCGTGGTCATGGTTGCGAAGCCCAGCAATCAGGAGCAAGTGCAGGCCATCTCGGCGCGGCTGTGGCAGTCAGGATATCTGCCCGGCGAACACGCGGCGGTGTCGTTCCGTGCGGCCGGTGATCCGATTCTCTTCATCAACAACCCGCCAGGGGTGACACCAGAAGTTCGCCGCACCACGCTGAACGGCCTGAACAAGCTGAACGGCATCACGGCCGAGGAATTCGGCGATCCCGAGACCAAGACTCGCATGGCACAGTACGAGATGGCGTACCGGATGCAAGCCAGCGTGCCCGAACTCGCGGACATCAGTTCCGAGAGCGCGAAGGTGCTCGACATGTATGGCCCGGACGTGAAGAAGCCCGGTTCGTTTGCGAACACGGCTCTCACGGCTCGTCGGTTAGTCGAACGGGGCGTGCGGTTCGTACAGGTGTATCACAACAACTGGGACCACCACGGCAACCTCACCGGCCGCATGCCCGACCAGTGCCGCGACGTCGATCAGCCGTGCTGGGCGCTCATTCAAGACTTGAAGCGCAAGGGGTTGTTCGACAGCACGCTCGTGATCTGGGGCGGTGAATTCGGCCGCACGATCTACAGCCAGGGCGGCTTGACGAAGACGAACTACGGTCGCGATCACCACCCGCGTTGCTTCACGATGTGGATGGCTGGCGGCGGCAGCAAGGGTGGCACGATCTACGGCGAAACCGACGACTACAGTTACAACATCGTGAAAGATCCCGTTCACATCCGGGACTTTCACGCGACCGTACTGCACCTCATGGGCATCGATCACGAACGATTCGCGTACCGCTACCTCGGCCTCGATCAGAAGCTCACGGGCGTCGAGAAGGCGAACGTCATCAAGGAAATGATTGGGTGATTTCGGTGGGCCGCCGCGTTGGGGCGGTCGCTTCACTTTCGGAATACAACCCACTGCCTCTGATCCCGCACGCCCGCTGAATCACCCCGATTCGGCGGGCCGTTGTGTTTCCGGTCTCGGTCGCCACGTAGCCGCCATCCAATTCCGCAGCACAGTCCATCTTCACCAAGACAGCGACGCGAGCCTCAAACTCTGGCTGAACGTAATCTCGTGCAATCACGACAAACGGAATCGCGTTTCCTGGTGTGCGATCAAGCTGTGTGAGAATGCGCAGCGAGACGGATTTGTACACGGCACTGAACGCGAACAGGAAGCACACCGCACCGAAGCCACTCACCGCAGCGACAGGCCAGTACGCAAACCCTTCGACCAGATTCGCGGCCACGATCACACCAATGATGTGCGTACTCAATGCAGATGCCGCGTGTCGCGTCACCGGTGATGGCCCGCGACGAATCCGCAGCCAGATCAGCGTGACTGCAACGTGCGCTGCGAAGCAAGCAAGCCCAACGAGAAGCGAGTTCATGTGCGGAGTCCGAACAGGTTGCGAAGCACACCGGCACCCTTCGCGAAGAGTCGCCCGCGAACCAGAGTCATCACGACAACATCGCCGCGAGTCTCAGCCAATCCGAGTTTGAACAGCACACCAAGGCGGTCGCGTGCGAACGCGTCGATCGGCTTCCCGCGTGTGTACTCCATCGCCCATTCTTCAACCGTGAGCGGTTCACGAGCACGGTTCAACGCCAACAACATCGACAGCGTGAAACCCCATGCTACGAGCGTCCACAGCGTGAATCCCGCAAGCGTGGCAGTTGCCAGCAGCAATACCGATGTCACCAACTCAACACTATCAGGAGCGGTGGCGGGCAGGGTGGCGAGCCACGCTGCCCAGGTGAGACCGGCAGCCAGCACGAACCGCCGACCGGGGGCAGTCACCCTCAACACGCCGTGCGACATCGACAACAAGAACACCGGCAGCAACACGCACGCCACAAGAGACATGGCCACGGGTGCGGATGGAAGAAAATCAGTGGTCATGACGGGCTTCTCCTGACAAAGCTGGGATGTCGTACCCCAGTTTGACAAAATCCCGCAAGCCGAGTTCATGAGATGCTGGCATTGGGTGTGCCACACGATTCCGGAAGTTGAGCAACTCCTCGGAGGGCGTTACTTCGGCATCTCTCGTTGCAAGGTATTGATCGGTTTCGAGATGCGACCAAGTCGAGATCGTTCTAATAAAAGTCATTCCGGACGAATGGATCGATTCCGGCCTCCAAAACGATTCCGGAAGAGGGGTGTGTCTGTCGCTCGGAACCGATGAGAAACCTCCAGTATCGGGCGAGTCCGCCGTAGCTCGGGCGTCAATAGGGGTGTGTCTGTCGCTCGGAACCGATGAGAAACCTCCAGATTGCTTGACTCCCCCCAAACGTTCATACCCATCGGCCTCTCCGGTTCATCTTGCCCACATCCCCCGATTGCGGGTATCAGGTGTCGCCAGCCAGGGAGGGCGCAAATGTCAACGGGGTTGACGCTGTTGGTGCCGGCGTGGAACGAAGAACGACGGCTCGCAACCACCGTTACGAGTGTGGTCGCTGCCGCCCACCGTCACCTCACCGACTTTGAAGTCATCATCATCGACGACGGCAGCACAGACCGCACTGCCGAGGTTGCCAGGCGATTGTCGATGCAGTTTCCGTGTGTCTCCGTTGTGAAACACGCAACGAACCTTGGGGTTGGTGCCGCGTTCCACACGGGCCTCACACGAGCACGCTTCCCATACTTGACCCTCGTTCCCGGCGACAACGCATTCCACGAAAGCGGCCTCGATGCTGTCTTCTCGCTTGTCGGGAAGGTGGAAATGGTCGTGACCTACCGTGCGAATCCGCGAGCACGCACGCCGATGCGTCGGTTGCTTTCCGTGTGCTGCACGCAAGCGATGCGAGTTGTCACGGGCCGACCGATCCGCGACGCTCACAGCCTGTACGTGTTCCCGGTGGCCCAGGCGCGGCAGGTGCGGCGAAACACCGGCTACGGCTACCACATCGAGACGCTTTCGACTTTGCTTCGCGGCGGCGTGGACTACACGGAAGTGCCGGTCGAGTTGAACCCGCGACCAGACAGTTCCTCGAAGGTGATGCGGCTCGGCGTGCTCGCACGACTGATCGCCACGATGAGCAGGCAATTCCTGCGGTTCGTGGTGTTCCGCGAGAAGGTTCGCTTCGCGACAGTGCCGACTGTCATTCGCACACAACCGATTGCAGCGTGAGCCGAGCATGAACAACCCCACTCCCGATTCCACCAGAATGCCAACTGAGTTGCTTTCCCGACTGGCGGTAGCCGCGTGGGGCGTCTGCTGGGGGATCCTGCTCGCCTCAGCCGTCGTGGTGACTCACGTTGCCATCACGGGCGATACGCAGGATCAAGCACACCCCGACATTCTAAACTCCGAGTCGATGGCTGCGTTTGTCGTTGTGCCGTGGCAAGAACGTTACGAGCGCATGTGGTATGCGATGGTGTGCGTCGGCGGGGCACTCGGAGGTTGGGCTGCGGTTCGTTTTGTACGACCATCGCCGGTGCTGGCTGCGCTCGCGGCAATTATCTTTGTGCCGGCGGTTGTTCCTGCGTGTGCATCCGCGTTCTCCGTGACACCCGACGCAGAGCAGGTGCTGCTTTGTGCTGGCTTGCTTGCGATCCCGTTGCTCACGTGCATTGGGCGAACACGAAAAGTAAACGAAGAAGTGGTTACGTTGCAGTCTCTCGCTGACACATCCAGTTCGTCGAAACGAATGTGGATTCACACCGGCGTGCTGTGTCTGCCGCTCACGGCTTTGCTGTATGGCTTGCTCGCTCCGCACGATCTACCAACTGCCGCAGGCGAATGCTACACCGAGTCGCACGTTGCCTCGTATCTCGTTGGGCCGGCGCTGTACTACCGAGCACCGAATGCCGTGCCGGGCCTGGATTTCGAGTCGCACTACGGCATCGGACACGCTTACACGTTCTCGCTCGTGATGGGGAGCCACGGCTTCGAGCGCACGATGGAGCGATACATCGCGTTCGTGGTGGTCGTCACCATGCTGTATTTGCTCTCGGGGTTTCTGGTGCTCACCGACTGGCTGCGGAATCCGTGGGCTGCGTTGGTCGTCACGATGCTGCTGCTCGCTGCCGTGTTTGAAGGCGTCAGTTATCGCTATCCCTCGAACTGGCCGGTGCGTCATCCGTTCGTGTTCGCGTTCCTGTTCTGTGCCGTGCGTGGCGTCGATTGCAAACGGTGGTGTGCAGCTGCGGGAGCGGTCGCCGGCGTGTCGCTGTTCTGGCAAACCGACATCGGCATCTACACGCTCGCTGCGGGCATCGCTCTGTATATCGCGAACGCACTTTTCCTTCGCGGGTCCGCCTGGCGACTGCTGACATTCCTCGCGGGCGGATTCGGAACATTCGCGGCCATTTGCCTCGTGCTGTTCGGACCGCGAGTGCTTTCTGTGCAGTTCTGTCAGCGGTTGCTGGAACCGTTGCTGCTGTACGGCACCGGCTTCGGGAATCAGTTGTTCAACTGGCATTCGTCGTGGGGCTACTGGTACAACATCGCCGGGCCTGGGCTGGCGGTTGCATCAGTGGCGGCGTGGATCGGATGTCGTCGCGGGGAAACACTCCCGCGAGCGACGTTGTACGCCGCAGCGGCTTCGCTGCTCGGGCTCGCCATGCTCATCAAATGGGTGAACCGGTCGATTGATGTTGTTTGGGCCTTGAATGGCGGTCTTGTGCTTGCAGTGGCTGGTTGTTGGGCGTGCGTTCTCTGGCAAGTCGTGGCGAAACATCTGGACAGCGAGAAGCGACCGCTGCTCGGCTCCGCCCGAAAGGCCGCGGTTCTCGCGGGGCTACTCTGGCTTGCGGTGCTCGGTGCCCGGGAGGATCGACTCGAAGCGACCACGAAATATCAGGGCGGCAGTTCATCACCGCTGGTTCGGGTTTGTGATCGACTGGACGTTGCAACAAACCCGATCAACGCGGCCCGGAAGGGTCTCGTCGCGAAGCCGACGCCAGTTCCACTCGACACGGACACGATCACTTTCCTACGGGCGAACACCCGCAAGGCCGAGCGGGTCACGGTCATTGCGCCGCGTGATTGGGGATACCTCGCAGCAGCTGGTCGCGCTCCGAAATTGCACTGGGTTCAGCTCTTCCTCGTGCATTCGCCGGTCTTGCTGGAACGCTGCGTTGATGACATCCGAACCTCGGACCGCGTGTTCGTTCATTGCGATGCGCTACCCTCGCTGTGCAAGGTGAACCCGACTGCATACCAACAGGTTTCCACCGTTCTCGATGAAGACTTCGGACCGCCGGAATGGACCCCGTGTCAGTGGCACGTTTACTTCCGCAAACCCGGCCAGTTGGCACAACGATGATCTCGATACATCTGAATTCGCCACTTCGCCGACTCGCTGTAGCGGCGTGGGGCGTCTGCTGGGGCGTGCTTCTCGCCACGACCGCGACCGCTGCGATGATCGCTGTCAATGGCGACACGCAGAACCGCTCGCACCCCGCGCTGCTACGCTGCGAGTACCTTCAGCCGTATGAGATCGTGCCCTGGCAGGAGCACTACGAACAGTCGTGGTATGTGTTCGTGTGCGTTGCGGGTGCGCTGGGCGGATGGGCCGCGACGCGATTCGCTCGACCGTCGCCGTGCCTAATTGCGATGGCGGTGATCGTGTTCATCCCGGCTGCGACGGGGATGTGTCGCAGTGTGTTCGCGGGGAAGCTGGTTCTCGGGAAGATGCTGACTTGTGTGGGGATACTCACGATTCCGCTGCTCACGAGGAGACCCAGATCTCCGAGCTTTGTTTTAAGCCCCTCTCCCCTTGGGGGAGGGGTTGGGGAGGGGTCTTCGAAAGAACCTAACCCCCCAACCCCCTTCCCTAAGAAGGAAGGGGGAGCCGGAATTGCGGACGGGTCGCCGTCAGCGAGAATGTGGCCCAGCGCTATCACGCTTTGCCTTCCGCTCGCGGCTCTGCTCTATGGTGTGTTCGCGCCGGCTGATCTCGCCGCGACCGCGTGGGAATGCAATGTCGAGTCGCACGTCGCGTCGTATCTCGTTGGGCCAGCACAATACTACCGGGCACCAGAAGTCGTTCCGGGCCTGGATTTCGAGTCTCATTACGGCATCGGGCACGCCTACGCTTTCTCGTGCGTCATGGGAAGCGGCGGCTACCAGAGCGTTCTCGAACGCTTCGTGCTGTTCGTGCTGATCGTCTCCATCGCGTACGTCCTCACGGCACAACTCGTCCTTACGGACTGGCTCCAGAACCCGTGGGCGGCGCTCGTCGTCACGCTCGGACTCGCGGCTATGGCAACCGAAGGGCTCGCGTATCAGATGCCATCGTGCTGGCCCGTGCGGCATCCTTTCGCGTTCGCGTTTCTCTTCTGTGCTGTGCGTGGAACGGATAATTCGCGATGGTGCGTTGCTGCGGGAGCGGTCGGCGGATTGTCGCTGTTCTGGCAAACGGATATCGGCCTGTTCACGCTCGCGGCTGGTGCGGCGTTGTATCTCGCGAACGCGGTCTTCCTGGGCGGTTCGTGGTGGAAGCCCGGCGTGTTTGTCGCAACTGGGTTTGGCGTCTTCCTCGCACTTTGCCTCGTACTGTTCGGGCCGCGGGTGTTGACTGTCACCTTTGCCGAGCGATTGCTTGAACCGCTGCGGCTCTACGCAACGGGGTTCGGCACGACCCTCTTGAACTGGCGTGCAGGCTGGAGCTACTGGTTCAACCTGATCGGTCCCGGAGTGGCGATTGCCTCTGTCAGCGCGATGATTGGGTACGGGAGAGGGCGCGTTCCTCCGCGTGGTGTGGTCTACGCTGCGGTGGCGTCGCTGCTCGGGCTTGCGATGCTCACGAAATGGGTGAATCGTTCCATCGACATTCTGTGGGCGCTCAACGGCGGTTTGGTGTTGGCTGTCGCGGGGTGGTGGGCATGGACCGCGTGGCGAGAGGCAACACTCTCTCGCGGGCTACCCTCGCGGTTCGCATTGGGTGCGGTCGTCATCGCGTTGATTCTCGTCGCGGGACGGTTCGACGCTCGCACGGCTCACCCCGATCCCCTGCTCCGCACGACTTCGCCGCTCGTTCGAATCGTGAACCGCCTCGACACCTTCCCGAATCCGATCAACGCCACTCGCCGCGAGATCGTTCGCAAGGATTGGCCAGCTCCGTTCGATGAGGAAGCTGTCGCGTATCTGCGTGATAACACGACCCCAACGGAACGGGTCACGGTCATTTCGCGCCACGACTGGAGCTTCCTCGCTGCAGCGGGTCGCGCTCCGCGACTCTCGTGGCAGCCGTTCTTCCTGGTTCACTCGCCGATTCTGTTGGAGCGCTGCGTCGAGGATCTGCGAAACTCCGAGCGAGTCTTTGTGGATCACAACGCCCTCATGAGCCTGGCCCAACTCCACCCATCCGCATCGAGCCGCGTCGAGCCGATTTTGCAGGAATCGTTCGAGGTGGTCGAACACGTCGGTCGATGGACTCTCTACGCTCGCAAGTCAAACTCGCTCGCCCAGAAGTGAGTCGCTGTGGTTCTCATTGGTTCCGGCCCACTTCCCCACCCCTCGTCCGGAAACAACCGTTTCAGGTCCGGAACCATCGTCCTCGTCCGGAAGAAACAGCGTCAGAATGTATGTAAGCCAATACCTTGGAATCAGTTGCGACGAATTATTCTGAAACCATAATCGAATCCACGTCCGGAACCATCGTCCAGCCCCGGAACCATCTCATTCGTCCGGAAGAAACCACGTCAGAATGTATGTAACCCTATTATTTTGAATCAGTTGCGATCAATTATTCTGATGCAATAATCGAATCTGAGTCCGGAACCATTCGATTCGTCCGGAAGTAAGAACGTTCAGATAAACGGCAGCCCCACTCCCACGTGCCAAAGTCGCATCCCGAATGAAGAAAATGAAGCATCACCGTTGGTATTTATCACTATTTCTATCAGTATAGTCGATGCAAGTTATGTCACAGCACGCGAACGGGTCGCCCAACGGATCGCAATCAACACACCAGTAATGCTTTAGCGATACTAAAGGAGTCAGATCCGTGATCCAGATTCAATGGCAAGACCGTCTGCTAACTCCTCGACGGCTCGTGAAACTGACGGTTCGGCGACTGGTGTTTCGTGCGAGTGATTGGCCGGTTGGCGGGTCGTTTGTGAGAAACCTCGCGGAGCAGGCCGGTCTCGAAATCGCGGACGAATACGCGACCCCGACGCCGGGCGATTTCTGGCTCGGTTGCTCGCCGCGCTCTGGATGGGGTCAGGCCGATCCGGACACAATCGGGTGGGCGTGTTCGGTTGAAGTTGTGCTCGCTCTCTCGATTCTGCGAAGAACGTGCGAAGGTCGTCCGGGTTCCGATCCCGGCGAGCGGGCCCAGCTCTTCGCGGGGGCATCGCTTGATCGACAGAACTGATGCCTCGATCATTTGGCGTTCTACTTGATCTTGTCTGCGAACACTGCCTTCAACTTGTCGACCTTCGGGCGAATGACGGCCTGACAATACGGCTGCCGTCCGTTGGTCGCGTAATAGTCTTGGTGATACATCTCGGCCGGGTAGAACTCGACGAACGGCACGATCTCCGTCACGAGCGGCTTCGAGAACACTTGAGCCGCGTCGATCTTCGCTTTGTAGCGCTCGGCCAACTGCTGTTGCCGCTCGGAGTGCGTGAAGATCACCGAGCGATACTGTGGGCCAACGTCGTTGCCCTGACGGTTGCGTGTCGTCGGGTCGTGCGACCGCCAGAACACTTCCAACAGTTCCGGATACGAGATCACAGCCGGGTCGAACGTGACCTGAATCACTTCCGCGTGACCGGTCGTTGCAGTGCAGACCTGCTCATAGGTCGGGTTCTTCACGGCACCGCCACTGTACCCCGACACGACTTTCTTCACGCCCTTCAGTTGTTGAAACACCGCCTCGGTACACCAGAAGCAACCCGAGCCGAACGTGGCCAGCTCCGAACCACTTGCCGGTGTGGCATCAGCACCAACCTCGGACGGATCGAGAACGGGGAAGTTCTCAGCCATTTTGAACTCTTCTTGCAGAGCGAAAAGTGAGACGAACAGCCCCGCGACAACAGCCGCGAGGACGACCCAGGCTATTTTACGCGACATGATGTGCCTGCCGAAGTGTCGTGCTGCGTGAAGCCCACCCGCGACCGAGCAGGCTTCACGTTGTTGCATCAGTTCTTGTCGGGCGATTTCACATTATAACAGACGAGCTTGTCCTGATCGCGGAGGTAGAGTTTGCCGTTGGCGATGACAGGGTGTGCCCAGCATTCGCGACCGCTCGCTTCTTTCTCCTTGAACGAACCCGCAAGCACCATCTCCTTGGGGTTCGCTTCGATCAAAGCCACCACCCCATTCTGATAACGGTAGTACAGCCTCCCGTCGGCGTAGACGACAGCCGCCGAGCCACCACCACCCGCTACCGCTTTCGGCTCCTTGTACTTGATCTCACCCGTCTTGAACTCCACACACGCCGGGTGACCGGCGTTGTGGGCGTTGCCGAAGTAGACGTAATCGCCGACCAGAATCATGCCGCCGTGGTGGTTCTGGAGCTCGCCGCTCTTGTACTTCACCACTTCGGTAACGCTCACTTCTGTTTTGCTGTCGGCCTTCATCTTGAGCAGAGCGCTGCCGCCGTCGCCGTAGCCCGTCGAACACCACACAAGATCGTCGCGGGTCACGATGGTCGGAATGTTCGCGGTGCCGTTATTGATCTTCGCGTACTGCCAGAGCAATTTGCCCGTGTCCGCGTGAACCGCCACCACGCCACCGGTCTTCCCAAGCAGCGTGATGTACATCGGAACGCCGCCGACCACGGCCTTGATTGGCGAGGCGTAGCCCGCGCCGCCCGCATCCTTGATGTCGCACTTCCAGAGTTCCTTGCCGTCGTCCTTGTTCAACGCCACGACTGCACCCTTGTCACCGCCCGGCGTGCAGATCAACTTGTCGCCGTCGATCAAAGGCGTCTCGCTGTAGCCCCAACCCGACATCATCTTTCCTTCGAGATCCTTCTTGAAACTCTTCGACCAGACCACCTTGCCCTTGGTATCGAGGCACGCGAGGGTGCCACCGACCGTCATCGCGTAAACCTTCCCACCGCTCACAACCACCGTGCTGTTCGGGTCGCCGCCTTCGTTGGCGTACGGCGTTGTCCAGATGTCGCTGCCGTCGGATTCCTTCTTGGCCCAGGCGATGTTCTTGCCGCCTTTCGCACCGGTACCGTAGATCACGCCGTCGGCAACAGCGATGGACGAGAAGCCATTGCCGCAACCCTTCACGGTCCACACCACGGGCGGGCCGTCCTTGGGCCACGTCTTGAGGAGGCCGGTTTCCTTCGAGATGCCGGTGCGGTCCGGCCCTCGCCACTGTGGCCAGTCGGAAGCAGTCAAAGTGAGCGCGAGTGTAAGTGCGAAGCACAAGGAGAGAGCGAAACGCTTCATGTGGGAAGCTCCGAAAGAGGTGGGACAAGTCCACGAGCCTAAGATCCCAGGCCAACGGCCTGGGGGCACTTTCAAAACGGTGGGATCAGTTCTTGTCGGCTTTCACGTTGTAGCAGTACATTGCGTTCTGATCGCGAATGTAGAGTTTGCCGTTGGCGACAACCGGGTGTGGCCAGCTCTGCGGGTAGCCTTTCTCGGATGGTGCTGGGAGCTTGAACGAGGACACTACCTTGAGTTCATCCGGAGACGGTTCAATCAGAACCAGCATACCGTTTTGGTAGCGGAAGTAGAGCCGACCATCAGCGAAGACCACAGCGGCTGAGCCATCCGCACCGGCGGGGTTCTTCTCCGGACCCCACTTGATCGCCCCCGTCTTGAACTCGACGCACACCGGGAAACCCTTGTTCTGGTCGTGCCCGAAGTAAATGTAGTCGCCAACTTGCACCATGCCGCAGTGGTGGTTGTTCAGTTCCGGCTTCTTGTACGCCTTGATCTCTTTCACATCGAACTTGTCTTTGCCCGACGATGTGATCTGAATCAACGCAGAACCGCCCCCATAACTGCACGACACCCACACCAGATCCCCCATTACGAGGGGAGTCGGGATTTGTGCGACACCGCCAGCCGCCGGAGTGTTGTTGTACTTCCAGAGCATCTTGCCGGTCTTGGCGTTGACGCCCATGATTCCGCCCTTCGCTCCGGTCAGGATGATGTACATCGGGACGTTGCCGATGGTTGCCTTGATCGGCGACGAATACCCCTGCCCCCCACTCACGTCGCCAGCATCGGTCGTCCAGATTGTGGCTCCGGTGTCTGCCTTCAGCGCCGCCAACGCCGCCTTCGGTCCACCGGGAGCGCAGATCACTTTATCTTCGTCAATCAAGACTGAGTCGTTGAAACCCCACCTGGGGAGACTACCGCCAAAGTCCGAGATGTAGCTCTTCGTCCAAGACTTCTTGCCATTGGTGGCGTCGAGAGCGACAACGGTTCCGTTATGGCTCACGGCGTACACCTTCCCCTTGCTGTAGGTCGGGGTGCTGCCTGGTCCGTTGGTTTGACCGCCGACCGATTTCGCGGCGGGTGGATCGGCGAACGGGGTGAACCAGAGTTCGGAACCGTCGGTTTCTTTCAAGGCCCAAACGCCGTCTTTGCCTTCGCGAGTGCCAATGCCGAAGATTTTTCCATCAGCGACCGACGGCGTGCCCCAACCGTTGCCGAGGTTCTTGGCCGTCCACACAAGCGTAGGGCCGTCCTTGGGCCAGGATTTCAGCAGACCGGTTTCCTTCGAGATGCCGGTGCGATCTGGGCCGCGCCATTGTGGCCAGTCTTCGGCGATTGCAGTTGAAGCGAACAGAAGGCCGGCCGCGAGGAGCGGGTAACGGATGGACATCTGGCAGCGTCTCCGAAATCGAGGGTGTGTCGTTGGTGGTTGGGCAGCGATAAGGCAGGAGATGAGTTTCAGTTTAGCTGGCCGGCTCGCGACTGCAAGCGGCCGAAATGCGACCGCCCGCTGCGGCTTCATCAACTCGCGATGAAGCCACAGCGGGCGGGACGGAAATCAATTCGTTGAAACGGTCACCAGCGACGGTAGCCGTACCCATACCCGTAGTACGGCCGCGGAGCGATGATGACCGGAGCCGGATAGTATGGGCGACTGTAGTAAGGCCGTTCGTAGATCACCGTCGGCCCAGGTTGCGGTTGCACAACCACGGCAGTCGGAGATGGCCGAGCGGTCTGCATTTCCGCGATCACGCGATCCGTGACGCCGTTATTCTTCAGGTAATCCAGATCGCCGGCCGTCAACTGGAAGCTACTGCCAGTCGCGCGAATCTGATTGATGATGACCTGCTCGGCATGACCTTGCTGGGCGAGATGAACCACATCGGGAACAGTCAGCATCCGTTGTTGAGCCTGCGTTGCCACAGCCTGGGCTTGCTGCACATCGCGTGCTCGTTCTTGCCGATCGTCCTTGTCGGCACCCGTGATGCCGCCGATTGCAGCCCCAGTCACACCGCCCACAATCGCCCCGGCGACCGGGTGATGTGTGATTGCTCCAAGGCCAGCTCCTGCAACCGTGCCAATTCCTCCGCCGACCGCAGCCCCCTTCTCGGTGTTGTTCATGGTCGAGCAACCGACCGAGCCGAGAGTTCCGGCGATCGACGCAGTCAACACACCCGCACGCAAGACCCGATTCGTTCGCATGATCTTCCTCACAACGCGCCGTGAACGCCGGAATATGCCGGCACCCTCACCGGGCGTCAACACAGCTTTTTGAACTTTCGGTTCGCCGCTTGCGTCGTTGCAACCAGGTGGCAGCGACAATCGAGAGCCCACCACTTAACTCGGCAGTTCGGTCGCAGCCAACTTGGATGAACCAAGCTTTCTCATACTCGCTTCATGCCTCTGGGGTTAAACTTCAATTGGGATGCGAATTGTCTCCTCACGGAGCCGAGCGTGCGTGTGCTCCTTATCGAAGACTCGGCCCCGATTGTGCGGGCCATCCGCCAGGGATTGGAAGAGGAAGGTTTCGCCGTCGATGTTGCTGTGGATGGCGAAGAAGGCGACGTCAAAGCTCGCACCACGTCCTACGACGTGATTATCCTCGACCGGATGCTGCCCAAACTTCCGGAGAAAGAAGACGGGCTTTTCCTGCTGAAGAAATGGCGAGCGTCGGGGATCAAGACCCACGTTCTCCTGCTCACGGCAAAAGGCTCAACCTCCGACAAGGTTACCGGCCTCGACGCGGGAGCCGACGATTATCTCAGTAAAGCGAACTTCGAGTTCTCCGAACTCCTGGCGCGTGTCCGTGCGTTGGTCCGTCGTGGGCACCACCAAAAAGATCCGATCCTGAGATGCTACGATCTCACAATCGACACCGCCGCGAGAACCGTTCATCGGGCCGCGCAAGCCATCCACCTTACACCACGCGAATACGCTCTGCTCGAATTCCTCGCCTTCCATCGCGGCAAGGTCGTCACTCGCAGCATGATCTGGGAACACCTTTACGACGAGTACGACGAAAACACGTCGAACGTCGTCGATGTGTATATCCGCTACCTTCGGAACAAGATCGACAAGAACTTCGAGCCGCAACTGATTCTCACCCGTTGGGGCGAAGGATACATGCTCCGTGGTGACGATGACCCACCCATTCCCAAGAAAGTCTGAACGATGAGCGATGAATGTTGAATGTAAAACGAAGGCAGGAAATGCGGCAGAGTTTCGTGTATTCTGGTTGTCGTTCATCTTTCATCGTTCATCCTTCATCGTTACCCAATCATGCGTTCCATCCGCCGTTCCCTGACGCTTTACCTGTTCGTGCTGCTCGCGGTCACGCTCGGGGTGGTGTGGGCTGTCATCGACCAGTCCACAGCTCGCGTTCTGGATATTCGCGAGATGGCCGACCGCGATCTCATCCGCACTCGCTATGAGTCCCGTACCCGTGAAGAACGCGCACGAATCGATCAATCGTTGCTCGACCAGGCGCGACTGCTCGGCAAGATTGTGCAAGAGCGTGAACGCGAACGGTTCCAGATCGAAATGGCACGACATCGCGCCGCGATGGGCGTAGTTCCGATCGCGATTGGGCCGACTCCCTTCGGCGTCAACCCTCTCGCTCAGGCCGCCTGGACGATGACCGGAAACACGGGCGGATCGTTTTCGAAACCGAACCCGACTCCTGGCGTCCTCTTCCGGATGCACTTCGCAAATCTGCCGATCCCGGATGAGTACATCCAACACTTCGATGATGAACACCGGAGTGTCGTCTACTTCCAGATCAACACAGCGGCCGGTCGCGAGTGGCGATCCAACTCGCTCGGCAACCGGAAACTTCCGTTCGATCCCAATGAGATCGACAGCAAATCAGCAGATCAGCCGAAACCGGCCGAAACGGTCAACGTCCCTGATTGGAAGATCGGTCCGGCGGTGATCGGCCCCGATAACGAGAGTGTTCGCCGCGTCGTGTATCAGATGCCGCATTTCAACGGAACGCCGGGATTCGGGCGATTCTGGTCGCGCGGCGTTGGTCCCGGTCGCGAGGAGCGCAAAGAAGATCGACCGCCTGGGTCGGGTTCAGGCGGTGCTCCGCGGTCGCTCGTTGGGTCGTTCGCCTCGTGGGCGCTTGGCGGCTACATCGGGCCACAGCCCGGTGTTGGCGGACCGCCACTGCCACCACCGACCCCGAGCCTGGATTCACTGCCACGACTGTTCATTCAGTGTGCTCGTCCGCAGGCCACCATCGACGCGGTTCTCGCTGGATTCGCCGCTGATCGAGATAAGGAACTCGCACAACTCGCGACTGAGATCAGCGAAGCTCGGTACAGCGTTCGCGTTTGGGCGACTGGAATCGGTCTTCTGGCATTCCTGGCCGTCGCAATCGGCGGTCCTGTTCTCGTGAGCCGTGGACTTCGACCTGTTGGCAAACTCTCTGAAGCGGTCAGTCTCGTTTCTGAAAAGGATTTCAAACTCAATCATGATGGCATGGATCTCGCCATCGAACTTATTCCTATTCATGCTCGTCTGACACAAACGCTCGACCTGCTCCAGCGAGCGTTTTCACGGGAGAAGCAAGCAGTGGCGGATATCTCGCACGAATTGCGGACGCCGATCGCCGCCCTCATGGCGACCATCGACGTCGCGCTTCGCAAGCCTCGATCTTCCGAGCAATATCGGGCGACACTCGAAGAGTGCCGGGTGATCTCCAAGCAACTCGGCCAGCTCGTGGAACGGATCATGACGCTCGCGTCGCTCGATGCTGGCAACGAAGTCCCCATGAATTCCTGCACCGACGTGGCCGAGATAGCGATGGGTTGCGTTGCCGTGATTCGTCCACTCGCTGAGGCGAATTCGATCAGTGTGGAACTCCGAACCGACGAACCACTCGAACTCAACACCGACACGGGCAAGCTCCGTGAAGTGTTGATGAATTTGCTGCACAACGCGGTCGAGTACAACAAGCCTGGCGGCACGATTGAACTGCGAGCCAGACGGTTTCCGAACGCGATTGTTCTGGAGGTTCAAGACACCGGCATCGGCATGACGGATGAAGTGAAGGGCAAGATTTTCGAGAGATTCTACCGGGCCGATGCCTCTCGCCACGCGACCGGGGTTCACGCTGGTCTTGGTCTCGCGATCGTGAAGGAATACGTTTCGCGGCTGGAAGCGACGATTTCCGTGGAGAGCGAACCGGAGAACGGCAGCATCTTCCGCGTCACTTTGCCGGCTCCGCCACTTGATGTCCTGATTGACGAGTCTGCCGACGAACCCATCACGACCGCATCGTGAGTTGGGATCGTGGCACCTCGGGAAGCCACGAATCCATTTGCTTTCCCCGCTGGCGTTGTCTCGGTTACAGTATGGTGCATGGTCACCACTCGATTCTTCCTGTGCGTTGGTCTGCTCACGCTCGGCGTCGCTGTTGCGGATGACGCACCAAAGGCCGAAACGCCCACCGCATTCCGACCTGTCACGCGGCCAAAGTTCCCCGAAGTAAAGAGCACGGTTCGCACCGATGTCGATCGTTTCATCGTCGCGGCGCTCGAAGCGAAGAAACTCAGCCTCAACCTCGAAGCCGATCGACCAACTCTTATTCGCCGCGTCTGCTTTAGCCTCACCGGATTGCCGCCAACGGTTGCCGAGATCGACGCATTCGTGACGGACAAATCCGCCGACGCATACGAGAAGATGGTCGATCGCTATCTCGCGTCGCCGAGCTATGGCGAACGGTGGGGCAAACACTGGCTCGACGCCGCGGGCTATGCCGACTCCAACGGCTACTTCAACGCCGACAGCGACCGACCGCTCGCGTGGCGATATCGCGATTACGTCGTCAAGTCGTTCAACTCTGACAAACCGTATGATCGGTTCGTGCGCGAACAGTTGGCAGGCGACGAACTCGTCGGCTTCACGCCGGGTGGGGATGTCACTCCCGCAATGGTCGAAGCTCTGACCGCGACACACTTCATCCGCAACGCTCCCGACGGCACCGGCGAGAGCGATGGCAACCCCGACGAAGTGCGAACCGACCGTTTCACCGTGCTGGAAGGCAACGTTCAGAATGTCATGAATTCCCTGCTGGGGATCACGGTTCAGTGTGCCCGCTGCCACGATCACAAGTTCGAGCCGTTGACGCAGGAAGAGTATTACAGCCTGCAAGCGATCTTTTTCCCGGTCTACAATCCCGAGCGTTGGAACAAGCCAAACGATCGCGTGGTTCCCGTTGGCACGAAGGCCGAACTCGCAGCCGTGCAGCGTCGGAACGAACTGATCGACCGACAGGTGAAAGCGGCGCAAGCTGGCTTGGTCGCGTTCACGGAGCCGCTTCGCGAACAGCTCCTCAACGAACGCCTGAAAGATCTGCCGCCCGAGACACGAACCTCGGTGATTGAGGCAACGAAGACCGCGAAGGACAAACGCACGCCGGCACAGGTCGCGCTGCTGAAGACGCACGCGAAGGCGACTGAGTTCAGCGACGACGAACTGGCGAAGCGGTTCCCGGAGTATGCGGCATTGCGTGATCGCGTGAAACAGACCATCACGGAGCGCGAAAAGGATCGACCGAAGCCGCCGGAGAAGATCGCGGCGTTCGTGGAAACCGACCCGAAGCCGGCGGTGCATCATCTGCTGAAACGCGGCCAGCACAATCAGCCGGGAGGCGAAGTTGAGCCTGGCGTGCCGGCTTCGATGAGCACCCCGAAGAACAGCTACACAATCGCCACGTCGGTCGCGGGCCGAGTGAGTTCGGGACGGCGCACGGCGTTTGCGAACTGGGTCACATCACCCAAGAATCCGCTGTTCTCTCGCGTGATGGTGAACCGCGTCTGGCAGCATCACTTCGGCACTGGCCTCGTGGCGACATCCGACAATCTCGGTGCTTCGGGTGCGAAGCCTTCGCATCCGGAACTGCTCGATTATCTCGCGTCAGAGTTCGTGCATTCGCAGTGGAGCGTGAAGGCTCTCCATCGCCTCATCCTGACGTCGGCCGTGTATCGCCAAGCCAGCACGCCACGCAATGGACTCGACGCCCTCGACCCCGACAACCGCTTACTTGCACGGTTCCCACTGCGTCGCCTTGATGCGGAAGCAGTCCGCGATGCGATGCTGCACATCTCGGGTGAACTCGATCCGAAAGCGGGCGGGCCATATGTCGCGAGCAAGCGTTCGGCTGATGGCGTTGTTGAGATTCCCGAGAACGTGGACGGTGCGAAACGGCGTTCGGTCTACTTGCAGCAACGGCGAACCCAGGTGGTCACGTTCCTTCAGTTGTTCGATGCGCCAGCTATCGTCAGCACCTGTGGGAAGCGATCGCCTTCGACGATACCGTTGCAATCGCTGGTAATGCTGAACTCGGAGTTCGCCAGATTGCGTGCGAGGAGTTTCGCCACGCGGCTACTTCGCGATGCCGCCGACACGGAGAAACGTCTGTCGATGGCGTTTCGGCTGGTGGCGGGTCGCGAGCCGTTGAAAGCAGAACGAGCCGCGTGCGAGAAATTCCTGGCGAAGCAGCAAGAAGTGTTCGCCAAGGAGAAGGACGCCGAGGTTCGGGCGTTGGCGGACCTGTGCCAGATGCTCCTGGCGAGCAACGCCTTCTTGTATGTGGAATAGCGAAGCGTTTGCGTGGTTTATGGCAGCTCAAATGTAGGTCAGGCTTTCGAGCCTGACTCCGAAGGCCGAAGAGTCAGGCTCGAAAGCCTGACCTACATTTCAGTCGCAACGGACCAATAGAGCAAGGATCGTGCGCAATGAGAGATTCAGACAACTCGGCAAGCAATCCTCTTGCGCGACTGGTCAAGCGGCATGTTGACCTCGACGTTTATCGTCGAGCATTCGAGGCCGCGATGCGGATATTCGACCTGACAAACAAGTTCCCCAAGGAAGAAGCGTATTCGCTCACGGATCAGATTCGGCGTGCGTCCCGAGCCGTGTGTGCGAACGTGGCGAATGCCTGGAGACAGCGGCGCTCTGAGGCTGCGTTCATCGCGGGATTGGCAGATTCCGAATCAGCCGCTGCGGAAACGCAAACGTGGGTTCAGTTCGCCGTGCAGTGTGAATACATGACCCAAGACATTGGGGAAGAACTCTACCACGAGTACGACGAAATTCTCGGCCTGCTCATCGAGATGATCACCAACTCTGGCGACTGGGTGCTACGGAAATGAACGCTTCACTCACTCGAAGGGCGTTTCTCGGCCAATACGCGGGCGGGCTTGGTTCGCTTGCGCTCGCCCAGCTCGCGGCCGACGAAGCGCGTGCTGCGGAACGCAATCCGCTTGCACCCAAGACGCCACACCACCCGGCGAAGGCGAAAGCTG
The DNA here is from genome assembly GCA_021413735.1 of Planctomycetota bacterium. GTDB lineage: Bacteria > Planctomycetota > Planctomycetia > Gemmatales > Gemmataceae > Gemmata. The sequence continues at coordinate 13,217 of JAIOPV010000039.1, read as the reverse complement.
TCATCTGCTTGTTTCAGCACGGCGGCCCGAGCCAGATGGACCTGTTCGACCCCAAACCCGAGCTCACCAAGCAACACGGCAAACCGCACCCGGACAAACTTGAAGTTCACTTCCACACGCAACAGGGGAAACTGCTCGCGTCGCCGTTCAAGTTCGCGAAGCACGGAAAGGGCGGCGTCGAACTCTCGGAGTTGCTTCCGCACACTGCCGGCATCGTGGACGACATCACGCTCGTTCGTTCGATGAGCACGGATTCCGTCGATCACGAAGCGGCGCTACGGGTCATTCACTCAGGAAAGATCTTCCCCGGACGGCCCGCGTGGGGTTCGTGGGTGCTCTACGGTCTCGGCACGGAACGCCAGGAACTTCCCGCGTATGTCGTGCTGTCCGATCCGGGTGGCCTTCCGGTTGACGGCCCGAACAACTGGTCGTCGGGGTTCCTGCCGGCGGTCTATCAGGGCACGCCGTTTCGCGCCACGGGCACGCCGGTCGCGCATCTCGCGACGCCGCCCGATGTGCCAGCGGCTGCGAGGCGAAACCAGCTCGACCTGTTGGGGGAACTGAACACTTCGCATCTTCGCAGTCATGCGGGCAATGCGGAACTCGAAGCGCGACTCGGCCATTACGAACTCGCCGCGAAGATGCAAACTGCCGTGCCGGATGTGCTGGATATCTCGAAAGAGACCGAGGAAACGCGTAAGCTCTACGGCATCGACAACCCGAAATCCGCCGAGTACGGCAAGCGGTGTTTACTGGCTCGTCGGCTCATCGAACGCGGCGTGCGATTCGTGCAACTGTTCCTGAGCGGGCAACCGTGGGACACGCACAGCAAGAACGCCGAGAATCTACGGAACCTCACCGCGATGACCGACGGCCCGAGCGCCGGGTTGGTTCTCGACCTGAAGCGCCGCGGTTTACTCGATTCGACGATCGTGATGTGGACAGGCGAATTCGGTCGGTTGCCGATCTCACAGGGAACCGACGGCCGCGACCACAACCGACACGCATTCTCGCTATGGCTCGCGGGCGGCGGCTTCAAGAAGGGTTACGTTCACGGCGCGACCGACGACTTCGGGTATGCTTCAGTCGAGAAGGTCGTTCGCGTCGCTGGGTTGCACGCAACGCTGCTGCACGCGCTCGGACTCGATCACAACAAGTTGTCGTTCCCGCACGAGGGACGCCCGGATACTCTCACCGACACGGTCGTGACCCGTGCCGAGATTGTCCCCGATCTGCTTTCGTAAACCCGCTACCGGCACTGGCTCCAAGTGAGCCGAGATGATCGCTCACTTTCACTCATCTTGTGGGGCAACGCCATGACGACCTTCTCGAGATTCATCGCCCTGGTGATGGCTATTTGCATGCTGCCTGGTTCCGCCATCGCCGAAGATAAAGTTGCTCCGCCGGTGAGCGAGCGATACAAGGCCGCCATCGAAGAAGTGCCAAATTTCCAGCGACACGTTATCCCTTTGTTCGGTCGGCTCGGCTGCAACGGGCGAGCATGTCACGGTTCGTTCCAGGGTCAGGGCGGCTTTCGGCTCTCGCTGTTCGGTTACGACTTCGCTGCGGATCATGCTGCAATCACAGGCGGTGAGACGCCTCGTGTGAACCGCAAGTCGCCAGCGGAAAGTCTCATCGTTCTCAAGCCCACGCTCGCCGAACCGCACAAGGGCGGGAAGCGGTTGCCCGCCGACGGATGGGAATACAACCTGCTCATGGCATGGCTCAAGTCTGGAGCCGTGGGAGCAAAGGAGAAGGATGCGGCGTTCGCGTCGCTGGACGTGGAGCCAAAGGAGATCGTGTTCGGCAAACTCGGCGACACCGCGAAACTCCGCGTGATCGCAAAGTGGGCCGACGGCACACGCGAAGACGTGACACCACTGTGCCGCTTCCGCTCGAACGACGAATCGGTCTCGACCGTGAACGCTGCGGGTGTGGTCACGGCAGTTGGGAAAGGTGATACCGCAGTGGTCGCGTTCTACGACAACGGCATCGTTCCCATTGCGGTACTGTTGCCGGTGTCCGACAAAGTCGGCGCGAAGTACCCCGCGGTGCCAACGCCAACGAAACTCGACGAACTCGTCGTGGCGAAACTGCGTAAGCTCGGCATCGTGTCGTCGGATGTCTGCACCGACGCTGAGTTCCTTCGACGTGTCAGTCTTGATCTCGCGGGCACACTTCCCGCTGCGGACGAAGTGCAGGCATTTCTAGCAAGTGAAGCTCCCGACAAACGAACGAAGAAGATCGAGGAACTGCTCGCACGGCCGACCTACGCCGCGTGGTGGGCCACGAAACTATCCGACTTCACGGGCAATAGCGAACGCACGGGACCGCTTGGCGGCGAGCAAGCTCTCAACCGCGAGAAGGCCGGGCAATGGTACGATTGGGTGTATCGCCGCGTGCGTGACAACGAGCCATACGACAAGTTGATCGCTGGAATCGCGCTGGGGATTGGTCGTCGGACCGATCAAAGTTTCGCGGACTACTGCGGCGAGATGATTTCCTACTTCCGCAAGGACAAACCGGCCGACTTCGCCGCACGCGACACGATGCCGTATTTCTGGACTCGCCGCACATTGGGCAAGACAGAAGAACAGGCACTCGCGTTCGCCCATGCGTTCTTGGGTGTCAACTTGCAGTGTGCTCAGTGCCACAAGCACCCCTACGACCAGTGGACGAAACAAGACTTCGATCAGTTCACGGCGTTCTTCTCCGGCGTCAGGTATGGCCTCGGACCGCGAGCCGAAACGGTGGCCATGAAGAAGGGCACACCGCTGGAGAAGCTCGACGAGGACTCGGGCGACTACAAGCGAAAGTTCGTGAACCTGCTCGCGTCGGGGACGGTGTTGCCGTTCAAGGAGTTGCACATTCCGGCGAGTCAGAAGCCCCGCCCCGGTATGAAGCCCGGCGTGAAAGTCGGCGGGCGCGTTCTCACGCCGAAACTGCTTGGCGGCGAGGAGGTAGTAAATGCGACGTACTCCGATGCCCGGCAACCGGTCGTGGACTGGATGCGTGACGCCGAGAATCCGTACTTCGCGCGAGCATTCGTGAATCGCGTGTGGGCGAACTACTTCGGAACGGGATTGATCGACCCGCCGGACGATCTCAACCTCGCGAATCCGCCGACGAATCCCGCCCTGCTCGACTACCTCGCGGATGGCTTCGTGGCGAGCAAGTTCGACATGAAGTGGCTTCACCGCACGATCACGAAGAGCCGCACGTATCAGCTCAGTTGGCGGCCGAACGACACAAACCGGCTCGACGAGCGAAACCTGAGCCGCTCCGTGTTGCGGCGATTGCCGGCGGAGGTCGTTTACGATGCGGTAGTGTTGGCGACCGCGTCCGACGACGAGCGGAAGAAGCTGGACGCCGACCCGGTTGGGTTGCGATCCGTGGGTCGATCAAGTGGGTACGCGGGCACTCGGCAGACCGACGCATACGCCGTGATGCTGCTTGGCAAGCCACCGCGAACCACGAACTGCGACTGCGAACGTTCGAATGAACCGGCGTTGCTTCAGACGGTGTTCTTGCGGAACGATCCGGAGGTGTTCAAGCTGCTCGACCGGCCCGAGGGATGGTTGAAGCAAGTGACGAAGGCCAAGGTCACCGACGCCGACAAGCTGATTCAGCAAGCGTATCTGCGAACGCTGAGCCGGTTGCCGGATGAACGCGAGGCAGGCGCTGCGAAGAAGTACATCAGTGATGCGAAAGACACGCAATCGGGGCTGCGCGATTTGCTCTGGGCGCTCATCAACACGAAAGAGTTCATCGTGAATCGGTAAGTGTCGCACGTTAAGCGACCGCCCCAGCGGGGCGGTGGCACGATCCTCCCACCCACGAGTTCCCCATGATTCCTCAACGTTTCTGCGATGGCATCACGCGACGTGATTTTGTCCGCGTCGGGGCACTCGGTGCCGGGTTCGGACTCGCCGACTTCCTCCGACTCTCTCACGCTGCGGATGCGAAACCCGCCAAAGCCACATCCGCAGTGGTCGTCTACCTTGGCGGCGGGCCAAGCCACATCGATACGTTCGACCCCAAACCCGACGCACCCGCTGAGTTTCGCGGCGAGTTCAAGCCCATCGACACGAACGTGCCCGGCGTTCAGATCTGCGAACACTTGCCGAAACTCGCCAAGATCGCGGACACATACGCCATCGTTCGCGGTGTCAGCCACAGCATCGCAGCCCACGAACTCGGCACCGAATATCTGAGCGCCGGCAACCGACCGATTCCGTCGCTCGTGTTCCCGGGCTACGGCGCAGTCGTGAGCAAGGAGCTCGCGGGGGACAAGGAGTTGCCGCACTTCGTCGCGATTCCGAGTACCGCACAGAAGGCGGGCTACCTCGGCGTGCGCTATGCGCCACTCCAAACAAGTGACGTGCCGAAGCCCGGCATTCCATTCTCGGTGCGTGGCATCACGTTAGGCAACGGCCTGACCGTCACTGAGTTCGAGAAGCGAAACAATCTCCTGAGCGAACTCGATACCACGTTCAAGGGCGTCGCGGCCGACAGCAAGCTCATCGACGGCATGGACAAGTTCGCACAGCAAGCGTTCGACATGATCCGCTCATCGAAAGCCCGTGCCGCGTTCGATGTGAGCAGCGAGAAGCCAGCGATCGCGAAGCCGTTCGGCGAAGGGCGGTTCGGCATGAGTTGCTTGCTGGCGTTGCGACTCATCGCGGCTGGCGTGCGATTCGTCACGGTGAGCTTCAGCGGGTGGGACACGCACGCGAACAACTTCAAGAGCTTGCAAGGTGGGTTGCTGCCGCAACTCGACACAGGGCTTTCGGCATTGCTCGCAGGGTTGAAGGAACAGGGCTTACTCGACACGACAACGGTGTATGTCGTGGGCGAGTTTGGTCGCACGCCGAAGGTGAACGAGAAGGCGGGACGCGATCACTGGCCGCGAGCGATGACAGCACTTCTCGCGGGTGGTGGTGTGAAAGGCGGTCAGGTCGTTGGCGCAACCGACGCGAAGGGAGCGGGCCCCGCAGCGGAAGCCTTCACGCCCGATCAACTCGCGGCGTCATTCTATCACACGCTCGGCATTGACCACCGCAAAGAGTACCACACCGCGACCGGTCGCCCGGTGATGATCGTCCGCGAAGGCTCGGTCATTCGGCCGCTGTTCGGGTGAAACCGCTATCACTTGCTCGTGATGTCGAACTTGAATTCGTTGGGGGTTCGGATCGTCTGTGTCGGCGGCTTGGTCAACGATTCGGTTGCCGGATGGTCGCGATTGGCGGCGTGGGGCTTTGTGCGTGTTGCAGTTTGCTCGGAGTTGGGACACAACCAGCGGGTTCAGGTATCAGGTGCGCTGCTCAACTCCACGAATTGCAGCTTGACGATCGCACGGGAGTGTGGGAAAGTCAGTGTCTCGCCTCGCACGAGCCTTCCTCGATCTCTGTCGGCATCCGCCATCCTCGGTTCATCCGATTCCGACATGCACAATCCTCACCCAACCGATCGCCGCACGTTTCTCCTCGCTGGCGGGATGAGCTACTTCGGATTCGACCTCGCGAGCCGTGCGGCCACAAATCAACCGAGAGCGATTCGCCGCAAGATCGCAAAGTCTACGATCATGATCTGGCTGAGTGGCGGGGCGTCGCACATCGACACCTGGGACATGAAACCGGACGCACCGGCAGAATACCGCGGCAGTTTCAAACCGATTGCCACCTCGGCACCCGGCATCCAACTCTGTGAGCATCTCCCACATCTGGCGAAGCAGGCTCACCACCTCGCCATCGTTCGCTCACTCGGCGATCATCGTCGCGGCACGGGCGACCACCATGCCGGCTACTACTACAACCTGACGGGCCACGCTCCGGACCGCACCTTCCATCAGTTATTGAACGCCCGCACTCCGTATCCAACCGATTGGCCCTCGTTGGCCTCGGTCGTCGCACTGAAGCGTCCGCCACACCCGCACTTGCCGTCGGCGATCACTTTGCCGCACAAGGAAGGTGCCCCAGAATACACGCGACCGGGACAGTTCGCGGCGCGACTCGGAATCGAATACGACCCGGTGTTTGTGGACGGCACACGCGAACAGCCTCTCGACTTCGCAGTGCCGGCGTTCACCCTCAGCGGCGACGTTCCAGCCGAACGATTGTTGGATCGCCGCGTCTTGCTGCGGACAATTGATGGGGCACACCGCCTCGCCGAAGACTCCGCGGCCAGTCGGGATTACACCACCTCTCAGCGGAAGGCGTTCACGCTGCTTTCCGCTCGGCAGACGAAGGCTGCCTTCGATCTCCGGAGTGAACCTGAGAAAGTCCGCGAGCGCTACGGCAAGGGCATCAACTCGATGTCGATGCTAATGGCCCGGCGTCTCGTGGAGGCCGACGTTCCGTTCGTCACCGTCTTCTGGAAAGGGAACAAGGAACTCGATACCCTTTGCAAAAGCGGCGGCGGGTGGGACACGCATGGGAACAACTTCGGCTGCCTGAAGGACCGACTCCTGCCGGAATTCGACCAGCCTTTCGCAGCGTTGCTTGATGATCTCCATCAGCGCGGGCTTCTGGAATCTACCGTCGTACTTGTGTCGAGTGAGATGGGCCGCAAGCCGAAGGTCGGCGACCCGCGTTCCGGTGGAGTTGGCGGAGCGGGCAGCGACCACTGGACGGCGTGCCAGTCGGTGCTGCTTGCCGGTGGCGGAATCCGCGGCGGACAGGTCTTCGGCACGAGCGACAAACGAGCCGAGTACCCCGACCAGAACCCCGTCGCGCCGGAGCACATCGCACACACCGTGTTTCACGCGATGGGCATCGACGACCTCCATGCCACCGACCGCGAAAGCCGACCGTTCCACCTGATGGAAGACGGCCGACCGCTCACCGAACTGTTCTGACCGCTACGTACTGCCCGCCGGAACTTCCCTTGCCGGAGATCACCATGTTCCGCCTCGACCTCGGTTCAGCTCGCCGTTCGTGCGATGGCATCGACCGCCGAAGTTTCGTTCAGCTTGGCGTTGCAGGTATGGCAAGCCTCGGACTGCCGGAAGTGCTGCGTGCGAAGGCGACCTCGGCGCAGTCCACGGCAAGCAGCAAGAGCACATCCGTGATTCTGATCTGGCTCGACGGCGGACCAGGCCACATGGATATGTACGACATGAAGCCGGACGCACCGGCGGAGTATCGCGGTTTGTGGAAACCAATCCGCACGAAGGTGCCGGGCTTCGACATCACGGAGCTGTACCCCAGGCAAGCGCAAGTGACCGACAAGTTCTCGATGGTGCGGTCGCTGCATCACGACACGGGGGACCACTTCGCTGGCGGGCACCGGATGCTCACCACGAAAGACATGGGCGTCAGCGGGGCGAACAACACTCAGAGGTTTCCGGGCATCGGGGCAATCGTGAACCGCGAAATCGGGCCGCGGGTTACGGGAATGCCCGGCTACGTTGGAGCGCCACACGCGGCCAGCATCGGCCTGGCTCCCGGTTACTTCGGCGCACACATGCTCGGTGCACAGCACGACCCGTTCATCACCGGCGACCCGAACACGCCAAACTTCCAGGTGCGAAATCTGAACCTCGCAAGCGGCTTGACCATCGAGAAACTGGAAGACCGCCGCTCGCTGCTCACGCACTTCGACAAGACGCAGACGCATCTCGAAATGCATCGCACGTCGCAGGCGCTCGACCGCTTCGGCCGCGAGGCGTTCGAGTTTGTCACCGGACCGGTCGCGCGAGAGGCGTTCAACATCGGCAAGGAGAACGTCAAGCTCCGCGACCGCTACGGCCGCAACAGTTGGGGTCAATCCACGCTGCTCGCGCGACGGTTGGCCGAGGCAGGTTCGACCTTCGTGACGGTTCACTTCGGCGGTTGGGATCACCACTGGGATTTGAAGAAGGGATACGAGAACTACTTGCCGAAAGTTGATGCGGCGGTTGCCACGCTGTTCGAGGATCTCGACGACCGTGGCTTGCTCGACACCACACTTGTGGTGCTGTGCGGTGAGTTCAGCCGGACGCCGAAGATGAACGACGGCGGCAACGGCGGCGCACCGATGAGCCAGGGCACGCCCGGTCGCGATCACTGGGGCAACTCGATGTTCTGCCTCATGGGTGGCGGTGGCGTGAAGTGTGGGCAGATCGTCGGTTCCACGGATCGCCTCGGAGAACGCCCGCACACGCGAGCCGTGACGCCATCGAACATTCACGCCACGATCTACCACGTCCTCGGCATCGACCCGAAGTTGCAACTGCTCGACCCGAGCGGTCGCCCGGTCAATGTCCTCGACGACCCCGAGCCGATCACCGAATTACTATGAGCCGAGTTTGGTTGCAACTGGATTAGGTCACTTCACTGGTAACAGCCCCTCCTGGTATTCGCCGCTTGCGGCGCAGCAAACGGCATTGCTACACCGCAAGCAGCGAATACGAAGAACCGTACGCCACGCCAACAACGCCAACCGGGCTCCGTGAGGGTTCCCGCCCATGTTGCATCTCGTTCGAATCGTCGCGGCCGCTGGCATCACAGCCATCGCGCTGTTCGCCGCCCTGCTCCTCCAGACGGATCCATTCAAACCGGATGCGAAGCTCGCCGAGCAGCCACCACAACTGCCTGCTTCGCGGTTCATCGTTGCGCCGTATCTCCAGCACGCGACCCAGACCGGCATGACCGTGATGTGGGAGACAAGTGTCGCCGGGCCATCGGTTGTCGAGTACGGCACCGAGGGGAAACTGACCGAGAAGGCGACTGGCCCAGCCGCGACTATCCACGAGATCAAGCTGGAGAAACTCCTTCCTGCGACCAACTACGCATACCGCGTGACAACCACGCCGCCTGATGGCGATCCGATCGTTGGTCCGCTCCTGACATTTCAGACGGCTGTCGGGCCAGACGATGCCTACTCCTTCGTGCTGGTCGGCGACACACAACGGAATCCGATCATCACTGGGAAGGTCGCCCAGAAGATGTTTCTTCGCCGCCCGAGCTTCGCCATTCACCTCGGAGATGTTGTCGATAGCGGACCGACCGACAAGCAATGGATCGAGGATCTGTTCGGCCCGTGCCGCGAGTTGTTTGGGCACGTCGCTGTGTTTCCGTGCATTGGGAACCACGAACGGAACCACCCGAACTACTACAAGTACTTCTCGCTGCCAGCCCCGGAGTACCACTACAAGTTCACCTATGGGAATGCAGAGTTCTTCGTCGTCGACACGAACAAGAAGATCACGCCAGAGTCCGATCAGTACAAATGGCTCGACTCCGAACTCGGCCGTTCAATTGCGACCTGGAAGTTCTGCTACCACCACCATCCCTCGCGTTCGTCGGATGAGGACGACTACGGCGACACTTGGAAGGGGAAGCCGTCCAAGTTGGGGGACGCGAACCCGATCGCGTTGATGCCGCTATACGACAAGCACGGGGTCGATGTGGTGTTCAACGGCCACGTTCACGCTTACGAGCGCACATGGCCGATCCGGGCCGGGAAGGTCGATCGCGGGAAGGGAACGGTGTACATCACGTCTGGCGGCGGCGGCGGGAAGTTGGAAGGATTCTCACCGCACCCGACGTGGTTCAAGGCAATGGTTCGGACGGACTTCCACTATTGCTACGTCGCGATCCAAGGCAAGAAGCTCAGCCTGAAGGCGTTCGACCACGAAGACCGGCTCTTCGACTTCGTCGATATTGATAAGTGAATGGTTTTGACTGTCAAAACTACATACATCCATTGCCGCGTGCCAAGATCAAGAGATTCACCCAAGGGAATCGCAATGAGACGCTACTGCCTGCCAGCGATCATCACGACTTTGCTCTGTGTGGCGTTGGTAAGCCTCCGCGTTGAAGCGGCCAGCGTTTTCGACCCTGCGGTCAGCGTGGGCGGACTCGATCTCGCCACGACGCAATCCATCAGTGCGAACGGTGCCCAAGCGATCCCGCCAACAGCGGTGGCGGGACTGTTCGATCTGAAGAGCCCACACAGCAAATGGAATGCAACTGTTCCGGTGGGGACCACGAAGGTTGGAGCGTTTCACCACCGTCTCGCCTTCAAGGAAGCGGTTTCGCTCGGTTCTCTCTGGGCTGAGGTCGAGACCGGTTCCGGCGGCGTGGTCGTGTTTCGCGCACTGAAAGCCGACGCCAAGTATCCGGGTGATCCCGACAAAGAGACTGACTGGGAAACGCTCTCGGCAACGAAAACCGGCCACCACTATGACGTCGCATGTGCGACCAGTTTCACTTCGCGGGCGGTGCTATGCACGCAGACCGGTTCGGCCGAACCTCCCACGATTCGCCGCTGGAATCTCTTCCGAAGTCGGCTGTTCAACCTCACCCCATACGCCATCGCACAAGGCGACATCGGGCCGCACGGCACGGAGCCGAGCGTCGTGATTCAAGGCGGCACCTGGCACAACACGGGACCAGACAGGGAAGGCAAGTACGTCACGCAGCCGATCAGCAGCGTGAATCCGTCGTGGTTCACGCTGGTCTGGGATACGCCGCAAGCGCTCTCCGCCGTACGATTGCACTCCAACGTCGATCAATTTCTCCTGTTCGCATTCGCAGGCAACGATCGCGCCAACCCAGCGCTCGCGCCCGATAAGGACTGGCAGCGAGTGAGGTTTGAAGAAGCCTCCAAAGAGAAGACTCAGAACGAAACGCAATGCTCGGTCACGTTCCCAACAGTCACGACGCGAGCCCTCAAGCTCGTGATTCTGGAGACGCACCCACGCGAGCGCCGGGCTGCTATGATCCGCGAGTTCTCGGCACTGACGGACCTCGGCAACCGACCGATTCCCACGCCGCCGAGCACACGCGATACACCGCCACCCGTCACGATTCCGTACACGCTGCCAGGCGATGGCGAGGCAGCAATGGTGATCGAAGATTCGAAGGGGCGGCGAGTTCGCAATCTCTTCGCACAGGTGCCCCGCAAAGCCGGCGACAACGTCGAACCCTGGGATTTGAAGGACGAGTACGGCTTGCCGGTTCCTGCGGGCGAGTATCGCTGGAAGACGATCACTGCGCCGCCGCTCGAACTGCACTACCAGATGACGCCGTATCCGAACGTTGAGCAGCACTCGCCGGAGAGTTCGCCTTGGTGGAACGGCGCACCGAAAAGCGGCTGGCTCTCGAACCACGCCAACCAGAGTTCCGTGTGCGTGGTCGGCGACACCGTCTATCAGGGATCGGGCGGCACCGAAGGCGGTCATGCGTTCATCGAGACAGACTTTAACGGTGCCAAGAAATGGGGCACCGGCGACCCGGCAGAGCAACTGTTCAGTGACGGCGAGACTCTGTTCATTCGCCAGGACAAGTCGGTGATTCGCTACGACCCCGCGACTCACGAACGTAAGTCGCTGTTCAAGCTGAACCCCACATCGGATCGGAAGGGAAACGTCGTCGGGTTGGCGGCGTTGAACAACAAGGTGTACGTCGCGTTCAGTTCGCCGGTGCCGTATCTGGACAACGCGGGCGACACGTCGATGGTGGACATTGAGCAGTGCGTGCCGAAACTCGCGGCGTCGATCAAGCGCAGCGACAACTACGGCATCCCGCTCAGTCCGCAGCGAGACTTCATGAGCCTGTTCCGGCTCGGCGGGCACATCAACGGCGACAACCGCGAAGGCGGAATCACGCTCAACAGCACGAGGGGCACGCATCGACAGCAGCACATCGTGCTATCGCTCAAGACGAGCGTCGCGATCGGCAGCCTTGTGTTCCCGCGACCGGAGCAAGACCACCCCGACGTGAAGTTCCGCATCAGCACGCTGAAGCCAGACGCACCATACCCACCGCAACCGAACACCGAGGCACACTGGACCGAAGTGAAGATCGAAAAGCTCGAAGCCTGGAACTGCATCCCGTTGCCGGCGGGCACCTCGACTCGCGCACTGCGGCTCACGTTCTTCAAGCCCGGCGATTCAATCACCGATGCCCTTGATGTCGATCCCACCAAACCTGGCGGCGACGATCTGCCCAAGACCGGATTAAAGCGCGACGAATGGTACGGTCGCATTGAAGGCATGCGTATCCTTCGCATGGGTCTGAAGGGCATGACGTCCGATGCGACGATTCGCGTGAACTCGGGGACCGTGAAGAAAGCCACCGGCGAGTGGGATGCCGAACGCACTGAGATGCTGAGCGAACGCAAGCCGGCGATTTACGCGATGGAATGGGAGAAGCCGCACAAGGTTCGCGGGCTGGCCATCAAGGAGATCGACGGCGCGAAAACCGAGATCGACGTGTATGTCGGGCCGGCGACTGGTGCCATCGACATTAACGCAAGTGAAGGCTGGCAGAAAGTGGCGACCTATCACCAGCCGCGCCGCAACTTCTATCACCCGGACAGCACAACCAACGGCCTCGCACGTTATCTCGATGGCGTCGTGGACTTCAACCGCGATTGGGAAACGCGAGCAGTTCGGCTTCGCATTGTGAGTCAGTGGGGCGAGCAACCCGGCCGACCGGAAGGCGTGCGAGCCGATCGCGGCGGCTACACCGTAGACCCCAAACGTTGCCGGGTGTATGGCGTGACGCCCGTGAGCTACATCGGTGGCGAACCGCCGGTCAACAAGATCATGGTTCAACGGCTGTGTGTCCACGACGGCGACACGGGCAAGTTCGAGAAGGAGTTGCCGTCGTCGATCACGGGTGCGATTGCGTTCGGTCCAACCGGCGAGTTGTTCGGCATTCAGGATGGTGCCGTGGTGAAGGGTAATCCAACAACCGCGGAGTTGACGAAGTTCGTGATAGACCTCAAGGAGCCGCGACTGCTCGCGCTCGATGCCAAGGGTCGACTATACGTGTACGACCACAGCCCCGATCGCCGAGTGGTCCGCGTTTACGATGCGAGCGGCAAGTACCTTCATGACATCGGCAAGACCGGACCACAGAAGCCGGGCATCTACGATCCGACGCGATTCGGCGACCTCTGTGCGATTTCAACCGACGCGGCTGGCGACAACATCTGGATGGTGTATCCACACGAAGACCCACGCCGCGTCATGCGGTTCAAGACGCTGGAGGTGAAGTGGAAGCCCGTGGACGGCGCCGACATCGACAACTGGAACAACAACCCGCGCAAGGAGATCGCCGCCTACCTGGTACAGCGTTGGTTCCTGACGCCGCGCGACTACCTCGTGCCCGCGACCGCGATGCGCTGCATCCCGCTCGACGCCTACAAGCGCTTCGACCCCGCCGCGACTGCGACCGTGCCCGGCACCTCGTGCGTGCTCGGCATGGTGTCGCTTTGGGTGCAGC